>NZ_JAIUIU010000032.1:0-54844 GCF_020165775.1 Mesorhizobium sp. B263B2A | reverse complement strand
TTGTCGGTCGAAGTCACGGCAGGCTGGTTGGCGCCATTGGAGCCATAGTTGTCGCTGCCGGCGAAAGCGCCGCCGGAAACGGCCAGGACGGCGGCGGCAGCAAGGATGATCTTCTTCATTTCAAGTCTCCTGAATTTTGATGAATTTTTGAGTTCGCCAGGACGGCGGGCAAGCCGCCGTCAACTGGCGATCAGCCGTTAGTGGTTACCGAAGAGGTTGTGGTCGGCACCCTGGACAGGCGTCTGAGCAGCCGGTTCCGACTTCTTGACCGAAGCGGTGTACGAGCTGTCGACGGCAGTGGCTGCAGGGGTCGCATTCGAACCGTAATGGTCCGAACTATAATGGTCGCTACCAGCGAAGGCGCTGCCGGAAATGGCCAGAAGGGCGGCGGCAGTGAGAATGATCTTTTTCATTTTGGGTACTCCAGTATTTTTCCGTCCGTCTAGCGGCGTGTCTTGGGATGAAATCGCGTCGTTCGGACAGCCCCGATGTGGGAAAGCCAGATGGTCGTTTCCAATCACGAAGTTGTTCCGCGTGGACCATGAATCCACCACTTGAAATTGTACCACCGGCTTCCACATCAATTTTTTTCTTTTTGATATCAATCGATTAGATAAGACCAAGGGAGCCATCACCAACTGTGTCGGAGCCCAGCGTTCACAACATCCTGCACGCACCGTCAACAGAAACGAACCGTTCGGTTCGATTTTAGACTCCGCTAATAGTCACTTTTCGAAACTGTTAACCTTTTTTGGCTCCGGCCAAGGATCGAAAAACAACGTTGGCGTGCTGGCGACGAGCCGGTTTCAAAGTCGCGATCCTTGTCCAGACGACTTGCATGCGTGTCGCGCCGCATGGATGCGATGTCGTTTTCATGCCGACGCCGCGATGCGTGCCGTGATTAGATCACGCCATCTCAGGTGCCGCTTCGTGACGACGGAGTGGAGAATTGGGAAGCCGGTCAGAATCCGGCGCTGCCCCCGCAACGGTGGTGGAGTTCAAGTCGCAACGGGAGACCACTGGGCGAAAGCCTGGGAAGGTGTCGCGATGGTCCGCAAGGACGACTCCAGAGCCCGGAAACCAGCCCGAGATTGCTAGAACTCGACTGATCGCGGTGGGCGGTCAAGGGGCGGATGATGCATGCCCGGTTGTCGCCGGCCTGCGTCCGATCCTTCCTCCATCACCACCAGTTCAGTCCTTGGGTATGAGGACAGGACATGGATGTTCGCAACGACATGCTGAGGCTCTTGAACAGCCGCAGACAGGGCTTTTCGCTGGAACAGCCCTTTTACACCGATCCGGACTACTTCAAGCTCGACATGGAGCTGATCTGGTATCGCGACTGGCTGTTCATCGGCCATGATTGCGAGTTGCCCAAGCCAGGCAGCTTCATCACCGCGCAGATCGGCGACTATCCGGTCGTGCTGGTGCGCGATCAGCAGGGCAAGATCAACGCCTTCCACAATTCCTGCCGCCATCGCGGCAGCCGCGTCTGCAATACCGACAAGGGCATGGCCGCCAAACTGGTCTGCCCCTACCACCAGTGGACCTATGAGCTGGATGGCCGCCTGCTGTTCGCCCGTCAGATGGCCGAGGGTTTCGACAAGAGCCAGTTCGGGCTGAAGCCGGTCGCCTGCGAAAGCGTCGCCGGCTATATCTTCATCTGCCTGGCGAAGGAGCCGGCCGACTTCGCGCCGATGCGGGCGATGATCGAACCCTACCTCAAGCCGCACCGGCTCGGCGAGGCGAAGATCGCCCTCGAGAGCACGATCATCGAGAAGGGCAACTGGAAGCTCGTCTGGGAAAACAACCGCGAGTGCTATCATTGCGCGGGCAATCACCCGGAATTGTGCAAGACATTCCCGGAAGCACCGACCGTGACCGGCGTGCAGGGCGCCGACAGCGATCCGGAGATGCTGGCGCACTGGGCGAAATGCGAGGCGGCCGGCCTGCCGAGCAAGTTCCGCATCGATCCGGCCGGACAGTATCGCGCCACCCGCGCGCCGCTGCTGCGCGATGCCGTCAGCTACACGATGAACGGCAAGCGGGCGGTGAGGAAGAACCTCTCCGACAGCGTCTCGGCCGACCGCATCGGCACCTTGATGCACTATCACTACCCGACGACATGGAACCATATCCTCATCGACCATGCCGTGACCTTCCGCGTGCTGCCGATCAGCGCCACGGAAACCGCCGTGACGACCAAATGGCTGGTCCACAAGGATGCGGTCGAGGGCGTCGACTACGATCTCGCCGAACTCACCCATGTGTGGACCGAGACCAACGACCAGGACCGCCGCATCGTCGAAGAGAACGCCTTCGGCATCCTGTCACCAGCCTATGAGCCCGGCCCTTATTCGGAGTTGCACGAGGGAGGCGTCATCCAGTTCGTCGACTGGTACGCCCGCTTCATCGGTCCGCGCCTTGCCGAAGACGGCAAGCCGGCGCTGCGCAGCGTCGCGTGAGCTCATGTCGCCCAACGCGACATGAGCAGGGCAAGAAGGACCAGAGGATGAATGCGATGACCGATCTTGGCCTCTATCGCCATCTCGACCAGATGGCGCCGTGGAACGACCGGCTCCAGGTGCTGGAAGTGATCGGCGTCAGCGACGAGGCGCCCGACGTGAAGACCTTCACCTTCCGGTCCGACAACCAGACCTGGTTCCGCTACAAGCCGGGCCAGTTCGTGACGCTGGAGCTGCCGACTTCGGACGGGCCGCTGATGCGCACCTACACACTGTCGTCGTCACCGTCGCGGCCATTCTCGATCGCGGTGACGATAAAGGCGCAGGCCGGCAGCATTGGCACGCGCTGGATGTTCGACCATCTGGTGCCCGGCTCGCACGTCAAGGCCTACGGGCCGGCAGGCGATTTCTCGCTGCACAGCCATCCGGCGGCCAAATATCTGTTCATCTCGGCCGGTTCGGGCGTGACACCGATGATGTCGATGCTGCGCTGGCTGAACGACTGCGCGCCCTGGACCGATGTCGGCTTCGTCAATTGCGCGCGGCGCGCGGAAGAGATCATCTTCCGCAAGGAGCTCGAACTGCTCGGCGGCCATATGCCCGGCCTGTCGCTCGGCTTCATGATCGAGGAGCGGTCGAGCCGCGAGGGCTGGTACGGCCATATGGGCCGCATCGACGCGATCCGGCTGCCATTGCTGGCGCCGGATTTCCGCGAGCGCGAAATCTTCTGCTGCGGCCCCGATCCCTTCATGCGCGCCGTGCGCGGCATGCTTGAAGCCGCCGGCTTCGACATGACGCAATACCATCAGGAGAGCTTTGCAGCCCCTGCCGTGGAGGAGGTCCCGGCGCCGTTCGCGGCGCCCGCGGAAGGCGGCACGGTTGTTCCGGTCGAAGCGGCAACGCCAATCCGCTTCTCGCTTTCGGAGGTCGACGCCGAATGCGTCGCCGGCCAGACGGTGCTGCAGACGGCGCGCGCTTCGGGCGTGCGGATTCCCGCCGCCTGCGAATTCGGCCTGTGCGGAACCTGCAAGGTGAAGAAGGTCTCCGGCGATGTCGAGATGAGCCACAATGGCGGCATCCTCGATCATGAGATCGACGACGGCTTCATCCTAGCCTGTTGCTCCAAGCCGCTGTCGGCACTGGAAATCGAGGGGTAACCGGCAGGCAAGGCCTGCGGCTGCGCTCGCCGGGCCTGCGGGCCATCTTGCCAAAAACCCTGCAAATGGTTAGACGCCTCTACAACGGTAGGGTTGACCGTGAGGGCCGACGATCATCTGCGCGGCCTGCTTCGGCGGGGAGCAAACATGCGACAATCCGGCATCTATGCCATAGCGAGCAAGGACATCGTCTTTGAATCCTTCGACGGCGAAGCCGTCGTTCTCGACCTGACGACGGGCAAATATTTCGGCTTCTCGGATTCAGGCAGCAGGCTTTGGGATGCGCTGTCGTCCGGCGTGCCTGCCTCCGAACTGGTCGGCGCCGCGACGGCAGCCGGCGCGCTGGGTGCCGCCGAGATTGACGGCTTTGTTTCACAATTGCTCGAATTCGGCTTGCTGGCGGCCGTGACCGATGCCGCGGCAAGACCGGTTCCCAGCGAATTGCTGGCTCAGCTTGCGGGTGCCAGCGAGCCCCTCAAGGTCGATATCCATGACGACCTTGCCGATCTCATCGTCGTTGACCCCATCCACGAGGTCGAGGAACCCCTCGGTTGGCCCGCGGTGAAGCAGGCCCCCTGAGCACGCGCATCAGGCACTCTCGTCGCTGGACGGCGTCGGAACAGGCAAACCATGCCGAAAGTCACTCTCGAGAACCTGGCGTACTACGCACGTCATGTACTGGCGCAGGCCGAGAGCAGCGCTGCGCATTATCCGCTGACGCGCACGGTGGGCCTGCCGCATCTGGAGCTGACCGCGCATCTGAGCGCCGGCGCGTTGGCGGATGCCGTCGTTCATGGCTTTGTCGCGGCTCCGGGCACCCGAGCGGCTGCCGACACCTGCCGTATCTTCGTCGCACATCCCGGCATGGACGGCATCGCAGCGCCGGCCAGTTGGGGCCAAGGACCCTTCACGGAGCATGCCTTCGCCAGCCGGCTGGCGGAAGCCGGACTGCGCGGCAACCATTTCCACGACCTGGATTTCTGGCAGTTCTACGACCCTGATCGCCGTCTGGGCGTGCAACTGATGACGGCCGATGACAGGTTCCCGCCTTGGGAGCCGGGGGCGCCGCTCCGCCCCTTCCTGCATTGGGAATATGCGGCGCGCGGCATGCGGCTGGCCCATGCGGGCACGCTGGGTGTCGGCGGCAAGGGCATTCTCCTCGCCGGAGCAGGCGGCGCCGGCAAATCGGGAACGGTTGTCGCCGGCCTGCTCAACGGGCTCGACAGCGTCGGTGACGACTATGTGCTGATCGACCTTGCCGGCGGGCCGACCGCGCACCCGTTGTTTGCCACGCTCAAACAGGATCCCGCGGGTTTCGAGCGGCTGGGCTTGAAACATCGGCTGAAATCCTATGGTCCGCTCAACTGGCAAGGCAAGCACCAGTTCCGCATCGATGACATCGCGGCACGGCCAATACCCGCGCGGCTGGACATCGTCGCGTTGATGGTGCCTCATATCAGCGGGGGCGAGGCAAGCTCGATCATGCCCGTGTCGCGCAAGGACGCAATGATTGCACTGGCGCCGTCCGGCATCTCGCAAATGCCTGGCGAGCGCGAGAGCGGCTTTCGCTTTTTCAGCGACCTCACCCGGCGGCTGCCATGCTACCAGCTCTCGCTGGGGACGCGCCCACAGGAAATCGCCGGCACGATTTCGGATTTCATCATGCGGAGCAGCGCGTGAGATTGCCTGTCGCCAAGGTTGTCCGCAATCGCGTGCGCCATGTTCGTTTCCGCCTTACGATCGCTGCTCAGGCAAGGGGACGACTACGCCGACTGGCGATTCATGTGATATGTCGAATGGCGAAATCAATCTTCACCAGGCATTCAGCCGCAGCAGATCAGGTGTCCATGACCACACTTCTGATCCGGAGCGACATATGAAGCTGAGCGTGATCATGCCGGTCTACAATCGCGAACAGTTCGTTGGCCTCGCGCTGCGCTCGCTACTCAGGCAACGCGAAAATGTCGATCTCGACATTATCGTCATCGACGACGGGTCGACCGACGGCTCGGCAGCCGTCGTGCGGTCGTTGATCGACCAGGCCCCATGCATTCGTCTTTTCCAGCAGGCCAATGGCGGGGTCACCAAGGCACGCAATGCCGGGCTGAAACAATTGCTGCCGCAGACGCGCCTGGTGTCGTTTCTCGATTCCGACGACATCTCCCCGAAAGGGCGCTTCGCGGATATCGCCTGCTTCGAAGAGGACCCTGGCCTCGACCTGACCTATTCGCGCATGACGCTGGTCGACAAGATCGATGACGAGACGCTGGAGCCGGCCGCCGACAGCCACGCCATCACCGTGCGGGGGATCCACCTGTCAGCCGGGATCTTTGCACGTGACCTCATCGAGCGCACCGGCGGCTTCGACGAGGACTTCAAGCAGGCGGAGGACACTGACTATCTGTTGCGCATCTTCGAGAGCCAGGCAAAATACATCATGCCCGATACGATAGCTCTCTATTACAGGCGTCATCCCGGCAACATGACCAAGGAAGCCGATGTGCCCTTTCGCGAGTTCGTGCGCGCCATTCACAAGTCGATGAAGCGCCGCAAGGCCGACCCGAGCTTGCGCCGGCTCGAGGGTATCTTCGACTTCAAGGATCTCGCGCAGTGGCGGTTCCTGTAATGGCGGGCTACGGCGTCGTCATTCCGGCTTTCAACGCGGCCGCAACCATCGGCGCGGCCCTGAACTCCGTTCTGACCCAGACGAACAAGGCGGAAGCCATCATCGTGGTCGATGACGGTTCGACCGACGATACGGTTGCCGTGATCGAGGCGATGAACCTGCCGGTGACGGTGCTGCGGCAAGAGAATGCAGGCCCCGGAAGCGCCACCACCAGGGGTTTTGACGCGCTCTCGACCCCATTCGTCGCGACGCTCGACGCCGACGATCTGTGGCTGCCGGACAAGATCGAAAAACAGCTGGCCTGCCTCGACCGTGATCCCGGAACAGCGGGCGTCTTTGCGCACTGGCGGACATTTCGCGGCGACAGGCCCGATTTGCCCGAGACGGCCAGCGTGGCAGGCTGGTCGCGCACGACGATGGTGATCCGCCAGGAGGTGGTGACGGCCGTCGGCCCCATTGTCGACCCACAAGGCGGCCGCGGCGAGATGATCGACTGGATCGCCCGGGTTCGCGAGGCAGGCTTTGTCCTTGCCATGCTCGACGACGTGCTGGCCTTGCGCCGCATCAGGCCCGGCAGCCTCTCCTATGGACGCGACCCGGCGCGCGATCGCGGCTATCTCGAAGTCGCAAGGCTGGCCATGAAAAGGCGCGCGCAAGGCAGAGCGGGTGGCGGCTGATGGCCAAGGCTGTCCGCCGCATCACCCGCCGGTTTCCCGACTATGGCTGGTCCTGGCCGACCGGGGGTCTCGACCAGTTGCTCAAGGCGGCACTGCTCGATGACGAGGAAGCGGCAAGCCAATGCGCGATGCACTGGTTGGCCGCGAACGACATCGATCTCGTCTCCTTCCGCGAACACCGGCTGCTGGCCGCCATTTCGGACCGATTCGGCAGGAAATTGGCTGGCCATGCCGCCTTCCCACGGCTCGTGGGCCTGCAGAAGATGCTGTGGACCAAGTCGCGGATGGCGATGCGCGAAGCCGAACCGGCACTGAAGGCGATGGCGGATGCCGGATGCATGGTGATGCTCATCAAGGGCGCCAGCCGAATTGCCCTCGACGCGGCGGCGCAGCGCGGCCGGGTGGCGCACGACATCGACATACTGGTGCGGCCGCAGGACATGCAAACGGCCTTCGATGTGCTGCGCGACCGCGAGTGGCAGATCGCCACCGGCGTCAGCCCGCAATATCTGAGGACAAGACTGGCCTCGCTGCGCTCGATGAACTTCTTCAAGGGCAATTTTGGCGACATCGACCTGCACCAGCTTGCCTATGACGGTTCGCAGCAGAGCGATGAAGACGACCTCGCCATCTGGCGGCGGGCGGATACCGCCATTTTCAGCGGCGTCGGCGTGCTGGTACCGTCGCCCGCCGACCGGATCGCGCTTGCCATCGCGCATGGCGGGCTCGACGCCCACACGCACAGCGACTGGCTGGTCGATTGCACCGTGGCCATTCGCGGCGGCGATGTCGACTGGGACGTGTTCCTCGATGTCGTGGCCAGGCGCGGCCTTGCCGTTGCCGCGGCGGTGGCGCTCTCCTACCTCGCGCTTGAAATTGGCGTGGCGGCGCCGGACAGGGTGCTGGCCCATGTGCTGGAGATGGCCGACAGCGCCGGCCCCTCGCGCTGGTCCGGCGTGCTGCAGGCCAAGCCACGAACCGATTTCGGCAGGCTGGTCTGGCTGTCGCGCGGCCTTGCCAAGCAATTGCGGCTTCGGCGCAAGAGCGGCCGGCTGCGGCAGGAACCGCCCGCCAAGGCCTGGCGGAGCAAGCCGGCCCGCCCCGAACCGCTGAATGCATCGTCGCCACCGGCGTTCTCCCAGGCCATACCCTGTCCGCGAACGGCGGGGGACATGATGCTGGACATCACCGTCAGGATCAGTGTGCCACCGGTCCGGCGCCGCATCGAGATGGAGATCAATGCCGATGACGACCATGTCGCGCGCCTGCGCGCCATGGCCATCAGCCGATCCGGTGGAGAAAGGGTTCTGCGTTTTCGCGGCAAGGTGACGCTTGACGGCGAACGGCAGGCCATGACGCTGGAGGCGCGACCCTCCCGGCAATTCCGCCGGTGGGACGATGCGGAGACCGTCGCCACCTATGGCGCGCTGCCGTTCCAACTGATCTCGGCGACATTTTCGCCGCTGCGCTGACAAAAACGCCGCGCCGTCACCTGGCTCCATGGTGACGAGGATGCCCGGCGGCAGAAGCCTCCTCCAGTATGGCTCATGCGGCACCCTCGTCCGGCTTGGTCACCCGCCGCAATGTCAAATTGATCCGCCCACCGTTTTTCAGCAGTGCCGAGGTCGACGGGTAGATGCGGTCGACGCCGTGGAAGGCGAGACGGCCCTCGCCGCCGAGCACGACAACATCGCCGCTCTTCAACTTGAAGGATTTGGTGCCGCCGTCACGCGTCGTCTGGCCGACCCTGAACAGGCAATCGTCGCCCAGCGAAACGGAGACGACCGGCGCCGAGAAATCCACCTCGTCGCGGTCCTGGTGCAGGCCCATCTTCGCTTCGGCCGTGTAGAAATTGACCAGGCAGGCTTCCGGCGGATGCCGATAACCGGAGACCTGTCGCCACAGGTCGAGCAGACGGTCCGGAATAGGTGGCCACGGCATCCCGGTCACCGGATGCGTCGGCTGGTAGCGATAGCCTCGTTCCTTGTCGGTGACCCAGCCAAGCGGGCCGCAATTGGTCATCCGCACGCTCATCTCCTTGCCGGTGCGCGGCATCGCCGGCACGAACAGCGGAGCCTGCTGGACGATGCTTCTCACATCCTCGACCAGCGCCTCCTGGGCGGCGCGCGGCAGATAGGCCGGCATATGGCGGACGCCCTTGGGTAGGACGAGCATTGGATTGCCTCGCATGGCGATGGTTCGTCGCCCCAACATGCCACTATCGAACACAAACGGCGACCCGAAAGCCGTCGATCGCCGGCAGGCCCCACGCCTGGGAAACTGGCGACGAATTCATCTGCCGATTTGTAGCGGCGACGGTTGACTGGGAAACATGACTCCAATAGTCAACATTTTAACTTGAGTATTTCAGACAACAATTCGAATGCGGGCGGCGGAAGTGACCGCCTGCTGCGAACAGTGGAATGAGGCATATCAAAGTGGCGTTTCATCAGGGATTTAAGGGGGGTTCTCGCGACCGGGCCTGGTATCACGGCGGGCTTGTCGCCACGACGTGCCTGTCGGCGCTGCTTGCCGCCGGTCATGCAGCCGCCCAGCAAGCAGGCGCCGAGGCAGGCGACGGCACGGCAGTGCTCGAGCCGATCACGGTCAGCGGCAAGGGCGGCCGGGTCGCTTCCCGGGATGACGACAAGACGGTGGCCGCCAAGCGCAGCTCCGGTGCGACCAAGACGGATATGCCGCTCATCGAAACGCCGCGCTCCGTCTCGGTGGTGACGCGCAAGGAGATCGAGGAGCGCGGCGCGCAGGACATCATCGAAGCGGTGCGCTATTCGGCGGGCGTCAGCACCGGCGCCTATGGCTTCGATCCGCGCTTCGACCAGATCTATATCCGCGGCTACGACGCCACGACGCTCGGCGATTACAAGGACGGCCTGCGCCAGCCCTACATCAATTACGGCACGTTTCGCACCGACCCGTATTCGCTGGAACGCGTCGAGGTCATCAAGGGACCGGTGTCGGTGCTTTACGGGGCGGGGACGCCGGCCGGCATCGTCAACAAGGTGCCCAAGCTGCCCACCGAGGACAGGATCCGGGAAGTCGAACTGCTTTATGGCACGAAGGACAGGGCGCAGGCCGCCTTCGATTTCGGCGACCCTGTCACGGAAGGCAGCGACGACTTCCTCTACCGGATCGTCGGCCTGGCGCGAAACGGCGACACCAATTTCGACATCGCCGACGACCGCTATTTGCTGCAGCCGTCGCTGACCTGGAACCCCGATGCGGCGACATCCTTCACCATCTACGGGCTGGTGCAGGCCGACGAGACCGATTCTAATGTCGGCGCGATCACCGACCCGTCTGGAAAGGTCCATGCCTTACGCGAGAGCGATCCGGACTATGACTATCAGAAGATCCGGCAGCAGCAGGTCGGCTACAAGTTCGAGCACGATTTCGGCAGCGGCATCACGTTCCGCCAGAACCTTCGCTACTCCCACCTCGACCTGAGGTCGCGCTATCTCGCGATCTCCAGTTGGACAGGCACGGTCGCGCATCGTTATGCGACTTCGATCCGTGACGAAATGAACGTGTTCCAGGCCGACAACCAGGTCGAAGCCAAGTTCGACACAGGAGCACTCGCCCATACGGTGCTACTCGGCCTCGACTATACGAACCTGACCTCGTCCTTCGGTTACGGGTTCGATGCGGCCGATCCCGCCTACGATTTCGATGTCGCCAATCCAACCTACGGTGTGTCCGGGCCGACGCCGGGCACCGCGTTCTCGGCTTCCGATGCGGATCTGCGCCAGACCGGCGTCTATGCGCTGGATCAGGTCGAGCTGGACAGATGGCGCTTCACGCTTGGCGGGCGCCAGACATGGGTCGAGCAGACACGCGACTACGCAACCGGCGATTCCGAAGTGGTCAACAAGAACGCCTTCAGCATGCAGGCCGGCGCGCTCTATCTGTTCGACAATGGCGTCGCACCCTTCGCGAGTTATGCGACCTCGTTCGAGCCGGTCACGAACCGTTCAGCGGACGGCCCCGGCATTCTCCAGCCGACGAAGGGCGAGCAATTCGAACTGGGGATCAAATACCAGCCGCCGGGAACCGACATCCTGCTGTCGGCGGTCGCCTATCATCTCGTCGAGAAGAACAAGCCGGTCGTCGTCGACGCCAACCTGGGCACCTACCGGGCGCTGGGCGAAGTCACCAGCAATGGTTTTGAGCTGGAGGCGCGCGCGGCCATCATGGACGGCCTGGATGTCATCGCGGCCTATAACTACAACCATGCCGAGATCACGGGCGGTGATCCCGACTCGACGGAGATCGGCAAGGTTCCGGCCGTCACGCCCGAGCATGTCGCGAGCCTCTGGGCCAACTACAAGTTCGGCGAGGGCAGTGCGGTTCCGGGGCTTTCGGTCGGAGCCGGCGTGCGGTTGCTCAGCGCCACCTATACCGACACCACCAATACCACCAAGAATGATGCCGCGGTCTATTTCGATGCCTCGGCGTCCTATGATTTCGGCGCCATCGACAAGAAGTATGAAGGTGTCAGCGCCGCCTTCGCCGTCCGCAACATCGCCGATGACCGCGCGACGGTGTGCAACAGCGGCTATTGCTACATGGGCCAGGGCCGCAACATCACGGCTTCGCTGAAGCGCCGCTGGTAGAATCGAAAACGCCGCGCATCCTTTGAGATACGCGGCGCTTGATTTCGCCGTCTCGAAACTGCGCGACCTGGTGGTCGCGTCAGGGGATGCGCAGGACCTGGCCCGGGTAGATCTTGTCGGGATGGGTCAGCATCGGCTTGTTGGCCTCGAAGATGACGGTGTTCTTGGCGCCCTGGCCCTTGCCGTAGCTTTTCTCGGCGATCTTCCAGAGGTTGTCGCCCTTCTGCACGGTGTAGAAGGTCGGCTCCTTGGCGGGGGCGGCCGACTTGCCGGCGTCCGGTGCGACCTGCAGCTCGTCGGCCTGCACCTTGGAGACGCCCAGCGTGTTGCCGACGGCGATGACCGCCTTTTCGAAGATCGACTGGTCCTTGACGACGCCCTTCAGCACCGCCGTATCGCCTTGAACGACGACTTGCACGCCATCGGTGCCGAGCTTGTGCGAATCGAGTTCCTTTTTGAGCGTGTCGGCCGTGGGTGCGGCTTCGTCGTCGCCGCCGATGCCCAGTTTCTTGCCGACGCTCTTGACGAAATCGAACATGCCCATCGTTGGTCTCCGTTGCTGTGGTGGGTGACCGCAGCTTGCCACCTGCAACCCAGAATTGGAAGCCGCCCGCGCCCTGCAGCTTTCGCGGTGCTTAATCGTTCTCTACCCGGCCGCGCAGCTTCTTGATCGTGCCGCGACCGGCCTTGCTCTTCAGCCGCCGTTCCACCGCGCCTTTCGAGGGCCGCGTCTTCTTGCGTGGCGGCGGTGGCGGCTCGGCGGCCTTGGCGACCAGTGCGGTCAGCCTTGCGCGCGCATCGGCGCGGTTCTGTTCCTGGGTGCGGAAGCGTCCGGCCTCGATGACGATGACGCCGTCCTTGGTGGCGCGCTGGCCGGCAAGCTTGATGGTGCGGGCCCGCACGCGTTCCGACAGGCCCGCGGCGTTTTGCGCATCGAAGCGCAGCTGCACCGCCGTGGCCACCTTGTTGACGTTCTGGCCGCCGGGACCCGACGAGCGGATGAAATCCTCGTGCAGGTCGCCCGGATGGATCACGGCTTCGCCGGATATGATGATGTCGTCGTCGATCGGCATGCCGCAGTCATGGCGCGGCGGGCCGAAAAAGAAAAGGCCCGATCGAAACCCAGCCCCCTAACCAAAATGTGGTCGCAAAGCTGGGACATGCGTCCACTTTGCGACGATTGCTTGAGATGTTGGGGAGCGTCGTGGAGCAGGCAAGCCGGGCCTGATCAGTTTGATCTGTCGAGACTATCCAACAGTTCAGCCAAGGCGCTCGCATATTCCTTGTCCCCGATACTCGTTTTTTGGCCGTCCTCATTTTCGGATCGCCGACTCATAGCGGTGGCGAGCGCTGCGCCATGCGTGAAGTCGACGAGAATGCTCACCCATAGCTGTGATCGCGACGGCGGTAGGCCAAGTTCGCGTAGCAGTGTCCTCAGGTCGTCGGTGATGCGCTTCGCTTGATCGGGAAAGACGGATGGTCTGCTGAAAATAGTGAGCGTCAGGCCGGGGTGTTGCACCACCTGCGATTGATAGGACTGCAAGAGCTCCTCCAGCCGCGTTCGAGCACTTCCTTTCTGTGGAGCGGCGACACCCGCATAGACCCTTTCCGACAGCGCCCTGATCAGCCCGTCTCGATCGCCAAAGTGGTGGTAGATGGTCATCGGATTGATCCCCGACCTCTTGGCCAGGGCACGCATGGTCAGCGCTTCGGCACCTTCACCGTCCAGAATCTCAAGTGCCGTGGAAAGCATCGCCCCGGGGGTGACGCCTACCTGATCACGGGGTGGTCGTCCGCGCTGCCGTGCGGTCACGCTGCCAACCGATAACGCGATTGAACGAGCCCAGAAGGAAACGATCGGGTCTCTTCGTGGATCAGGCAAATGTCCGATGCTGTCGGACCGAACAAGGAGCGGCCGCTACCGAGCAGGATCGGCACCCGCGTGATTGTCATGTCGTTGATCAAACCTAGTTGCAGGAAGGACTGGATAACCAGCCCACCGTCTACATAGACGTGGCGGCATCCCTCGGCCTCCAGCATCGTCATTGCCTGCTCAGGGGACTTTCCAGAAAAACGGACTCTGCCTTCAAGCTCGTCAGGAACCGGCTGATCCGCGAGCGTGGCTGAGAGAACAAGAACCGGACGCCTATAAAACCAGGGTCTCACGTCTCGGACGGCTTCGAAAGTGCCGCGCCCCATGATGACTGCGTCGACCTTTTCAATGAAATCATCCATGCCGTGGTTTTCAGACGGATCGTCGCGTTCGAGCAGCCATTCGATTTCGCCGTCGTCCCTGGCGATGAATCCGTCAAGGCTGGTTGCAATGAATACATGACCTTTGATCATCCCACACCTCGATAATTATACCCCGTATAATTATCGAGGAAGCCGCGGACGTCAATCCGCAGCGACTGGATAGAGTTGGATTTTCGCCTGTTTCAGATTTTTCCAGTAAGAGAAAACCCCATAAAGCCTTGCGACTTATGGGGTTCAGCGAAAGCCTCAAAATGACGTCCACATTTCAGTTAAGGGCTGGCGATCGAAACCGGACCTTCAATGGTGCTGGCAATGTGCCAACGGCTTGGATGCCAAGCGATTGGACCATTATTCCGCCGCTTCCTGCATACGGGGTGCCGCACCCAGTACGACGGCATCGACATGGCTTTCGAATTTCTCGAAGTTGACGGCGAACATGCCGACCAGCCTTGCTGCCTGCCGGTCATAGCCAGCCTTGTCGGCCCACGTCGAGCGCGGATCGAGAATGGCGCTGTCGACGCCAGGCACGGTCACCGGCACCTCGAAGCCGAAATTGGCGTCGGTGCGGAATTCGGTTGCCTTCAACGAGCCATCGAGAGCGGCGGCAAGCAGCGCGCGCGTCGCCTTGATCGGCATGCGCTTGCCGGTGCCGTAGGCGCCACCGGTCCAGCCGGTGTTGACCAGCCAGCAATCGGCGCCGTGAAGGGCGATGAGCTCGCGCAGCAGATTGCCGTATTCCGAGGGATGGCGCGGCATGAACGGCGCACCGAAGCAGGTCGAGAACGTCGCCTCGGGCTCGGTGACGCCCTTTTCGGTTCCGGCCACCTTGGCGGTGTAGCCGGACAGGAAGTGATACATCGCCTGCGCCGGCGTCAGCCGCGCGATCGGCGGCATCACGCCGAAAGCGTCGGCGGTCAGCATGATGATGTTCTTGGGATGGCTGGCGCGCCCGGTCTTCGAGGCATTGGGTATGAAGTCGAGCGGGTAGGCGCAGCGCGTGTTCTCGGTCAGCCGGCCGTCGTTGAAATCCGGCGCGCCATCGGCGTCGAGGATGACATTTTCCAGCACGGTGCCGAAGCGCTGCGTGGTGGCGAAGATCTCCGGCTCGGCTTCGGCCGACAGCTTGATCGTCTTGGCGTAGCAGCCGCCTTCGAAATTGAAGATGCCGTGCGGCCCCCAGCCATGCTCGTCGTCGCCGATCAGCGTGCGCGACGGATCGGCCGACAACGTGGTCTTGCCGGTGCCCGACAGGCCGAAGAAGATGGCGGCGTCGCCGCCGGCACCTTCATTGGCCGAGCAGTGCATCGGCATCACGCCTTTTTCCGGCAACAGATAGTTGAGCATGGTGAACACCGACTTCTTCATCTCGCCGGCATAGGAGGTGCCGCCGATCAGCACGATCTTGCGGGTCAGGTCGACGGCGATCACCGTTTCGGTGCGGCTGCCGTGGCGGGCGGGATCGGCGCGGAAGGACGGCAGGTCGATAATCGTCATCTCGGGCAGGAACTGCTCGAGTTCCGCCTTGCCCGGACGGATCAGAAGATTGCGGATGAACAGCGAGTGCCAGGCGAATTCGGTGATCACCCTGGTGGGCAGCTTCAGCTCGGCATCGGCGCCGCCGACCAGGTCCTGTACATAAAGATCCTTGTCCGCGGCGTGGGCGCGGAAATCGGCGAGCAGCGTTTCGAACTGGGCTGGCGAGATCGCCCTGTTGTTGTCCCACCAAACATGCGGCTCGGTGGCAGCGTCGCGGACCACGAACTTGTCCTTGGGAGAACGGCCTGTGTGCTGGCCGGTCTCGGCGACCAGCGCGCCATGCGCGGTCAGCCGGGCCTCATTGCGCCGGATCGATTCCTCATAAAGGGCAGCCGCACCGAAATTGTAGCGCACCACGCCAGAGGTTTTCAGGCCGATACGATCGATCGCGCAAGCAGGATTGCGTGTGCCGACTTCCGACATGGGTGTCCCTTCTTAGATTTTCCGCATCTTTGCCGGCGCATTTCCGGCATGCCCACTACGCAGGCTAATATGGTCAGAACCAGAAAAGCCAAATGATATCAAATCATTAATCGATTTAAATATTTTGAAAGTTGTTTAAATCGTTTATATATGCGAAAAGTTTCACGGTTGCCCAAAGGATTGGCGATGTTCGTTCGTCCAATCCATGTCGAGGTTGGATTGTGGCCGGCGGCACCCCGCGCGTGACAGCGGACAAGGCCTATGCCACATTTTGTACCTAATTTGTCCTGCAAAAGCCCCTTCTCTACTAAAGAAGGGACAGCTCATGAGGGAGCCGCTTGAAATGGCAACAATCGCGCTTGTCGATGACGACCGCAACATTCTGACGTCGGTGTCGATCGCCCTCGAATCCGAGGGATATCGCGTCGAGACCTATACGGATGGTGCGTCCGCGCTGGAAGGCCTGGCGGCGCGCCCGCCGAATCTTGCCATCCTCGACATCAAGATGCCGCGCATGGACGGCATGGAGCTTCTGCGCCGAATGCGCCAGAAGTCCGACCTGCCGGTGATCTTCCTGACCTCCAAGGACGACGAGATCGACGAATTGTTCGGCCTCAAGATGGGCGCCGACGACTTCATCCGCAAACCGTTCTCGCAGCGCCTGCTGGTCGAGCGGGTACGGGCCGTCCTGCGCCGAGCCAGCGCCCGCGAGGCCGCGGCAAAAGCGCCCAGCCAGCAGGCCCGTTCGCTCGAGCGCGGCCAACTCGTCATGGACCAGGAACGCCACACCTGCACCTGGAAGGGCGAGCCGGTGACGCTCACCGTCACCGAATTCCTGATCCTGCATTCGCTGGCGCAGCGCCCCGGTGTGGTAAAAAGCCGTGATGCGCTGATGGATTCGGCCTATGATGAACAGGTCTATGTCGATGACCGTACGATCGACAGCCACATCAAGCGGCTGCGCAAGAAGTTCAAGGCTGTCGACGACGACTTCGAGATGATCGAAACCCTTTACGGAGTCGGATACCGGTTCCGCGAGGCGTGAATAGGCAGTAGGCAGTAGGCAGTAGGGAATAGTCAGTAGTCCGTTTTTGAATGGTGCGAGCGGCCACTCACACATGGCCACGATCTCAACCACTTCTCTATTCCCTACTGCCTGCTCACTACTCACTAATTAGGCGGGAGCTGCTATTCGATGGCAGTGGAAGCACAGCGAAGCAGGCCGACGGGCGCCGCCAGGCGGCCGTCGCGCATCATGCCGTCCTTCGTTTCGA
Source organism: Mesorhizobium sp. B263B2A (assembly GCF_020165775.1). Classification (NCBI taxonomy): domain Bacteria; kingdom Pseudomonadati; phylum Pseudomonadota; class Alphaproteobacteria; order Hyphomicrobiales; family Phyllobacteriaceae; genus Mesorhizobium; species Mesorhizobium sp. B263B2A. The sequence goes on along the minus strand of NZ_JAIUIU010000032.1, from coordinate 37,799 downwards.
AGATCACGGTGCCGATGCGCCGCTTCCTCGGCCACCACATCTTTTCCAGCCTGACGCGACGCATCCTGTTCCTCAACCTTGCCGGACTGGCTGTTCTGGTCACCGGCATCCTCTACCTCAACACTTTCCGCGACGGGCTGATCGACGCCCGCGTCGAAAGCCTGATGACGCAGGGCGAGATCATCGCCGGCGCGATCGCGGCGTCGGCGACGGTCGAGACCGATTCGATCAGCATCGACCCGGAAAAGCTGCTTGAGCTGCAGGCCGGCGAGAGCCTCGGGCCTGGTTCGGACCAGCTCGACAATCTGGACTTTCCGATCAATCCGGAGCGTGTCGCGCCGGTGCTGCGGCGGCTGATCTCGCCGACGCGGACGCGGGCCCGCATCTATGACCGCGACGCCAATTTGCTGCTCGATTCGCGCCATCTCTATTCGCGCGGCCAGATCCTGCGCTACGACCTGCCGCCGGTCGAGGAGGAGGAGCCCGACCTTGTCGAGCGCATCCAGAAGTTCATCTTCGACTTCTTCCGCAACACCGACCTGCCGGTCTATCGCGAGCAGCCGGGCGGCAATGGCGCTGCCTTCCCGGAAGTGGTCAAGGCGCTGACCGGCAGCCCGTCGACCATCGTGCGCGTCTCGGAACAGGGTGAGCAGATCGTTTCGGTGGCGGTGCCGATCCAGCGCTTCCGCGCCGTCCTAGGCGTGCTGATGCTGTCGACCGAAGGCGGCGACATCGACAAGATCGTCGCCGCGGAGCGCAAGGCGATCCTGCGCGTGTTCGGCATCGCGGCTCTGGTCACCGCCATCCTGTCGATGCTTTTGGCTTCCACCATCGCCAACCCGCTACGCCGGCTGTCTGCCGCGGCGGTGCGGGTCAGGCGCGGCGTCAAGAGCCGCGAGGAGATCCCGGATTTCTCCGACCGCCAGGACGAGATCGGCAATCTGTCGATCGCCGTGCGCGACATGACCAACGCGCTCTATGCGCGCATCGAGGCGATCGAGAGCTTCGCCGCCGATGTTTCACATGAATTGAAGAACCCGCTGACCTCGCTGCGCAGCGCGGTGGAAACCTTGCCGCTGGCCAAGAACGACAATTCGCGCAGCCGGCTGATGGAGATCATCCAGCATGACGTCAGGCGGCTGGACCGGCTCATCACCGACATTTCCGACGCCTCGCGTCTCGACGCCGAGCTCGCGCGCGAAGACGCCGGAACGGTGGACCTGAAGAAATTCATCACCGACCTCGTCGCCGTGTCGCGCGAGGCAACGCGCAACAAGAAGGCCGTCGAGATCGAGTTCAAGGTCGCCAAGCTGCCGCAAGGCGTCAAAGGCTATTTCGTCGTCGGCCACGATCTGCGCATCGGCCAGGTCATCACCAATCTGATCGAAAACGCCCGCTCCTTCGTTCCCGAGGACCATGGCCATATCAGCCTGTCGCTGGCGCGTGCCGGCAAGTTCAACATCCTCACCATCGACGACAACGGTCCCGGCATCCGCGCCGACAACATCGACCGCATCTTCGAACGCTTCTACACCGACCGGCCGGCCGGCGAGGCGTTTGGCCAGAATTCGGGCCTTGGCCTGTCGATCTCCAGGCAGATCGTCGAGGCCCATGGCGGCACGCTGACCGCCGAAAACATCCCCGGCACCAAGCCCGGCGAGATCAAGGGCGCGCGCTTCGTCGTGACGCTGCCGGCCGATGCGTGATTGCTGGTCCAGTCGTGCGGCCTGAAAACATTCACGCTACGGGCTTGCTGATCGGCGAGCGCGGCATTCTCGTCAGCGGGGCTTCGGGTTCGGGCAAGACGACGCTGGCGCTGGCGCTGATCGACCATTGCCGCCAGCGCGGCCTGTTCTCACGGCTCATCGGCGACGATCAGCTTTTCGCCGAGGCGCATGCGGGGCGGCTGGTGTGCCGCGCGCCCGCCACCATAGAAGGTCTCGCCGAGGTGCCGGGACTTGGGCCGCGGCCGCTGGCGTTCGAACCTGCCTGCGTCGTCGACCTGCATGTGCGCCTGCTGCCGGCTGGGGAAATCGCCCGCTTCCAGGAGGACGCCAGCGACGACATCGCCGGCTGCGCGGTACCGCGGATCGATCTTGCCGAGCGCAATGTCCAGGCTGCCTTGCCGGCCGTGATGGCGCGGCTGTCGATCATGCCTTTTCTATGATCCACCCCCGGTTTTTTGCTGCAATGCGTCAAAATGGCATGGGCCGGCGCAATTTTGGGCTTGTCAACGGGCCTCGCGTCGACAAGATAGCGCTCCCGCCGCCTGGAATGGCTGGCGAGCATAAAATGCGCCTGTGAAGCGGCGATGACGGGAGCCACCAAAGAATGATCGGACTCGTGCTTGTAACGCACGGTCAACTGGCCACCGAGTTCAGACATGCCGTCGAACATGTCGTCGGGCCACAAGACAATTTCGAAACCGTGGCGATCGGTGCCGACGACGATATGGAGCAGCGTCGCCGCGACATCATCGACGCCGTGGCCCGCGTCGACACGGGGGCGGGCGTGATCGTGCTGACCGACATGTTCGGCGGCACGCCGTCGAACCTTGCCATCTCGGTGATGGAGTCCGGCCGCACCGAAGTGATCGCCGGCATGAACCTGCCGATGCTGATCAAGCTGTCATCGATCCGCAAGGGCGACAACATGGCCGCAGCGCTCGACGAGGCGCAGGCCGCCGGCCGCAAATACATCAACGTCGCCAGCCAGCTTCTGAGCAGCAAATGAACGCACTATCCCCGGAAAAAGACCAGATTGTCCGGGAGTTTCCGATCGTCAACCAGCGCGGCCTGCATGCGCGCGCCTCGGCGAAGTTCGTCCAGCTCGCCAGCGGTTTCGACGCCTCCGTCCATGTCGAGAAGGACGGCGTCAAGGTCGGCGGCACGTCGATCATGGGCCTGATGATGCTTGCGGCCAGTCCTGGATACTCGATCCGCGTCACCGCCAGCGGCCCGGAAGCGCTTGAGGTCATGGACGCGCTGGAGCAGCTCGTCGCCTCCCGCTTCGGCGAGGAAAGCTGACCCGAAGGCCCAGCCTAAGCAGCCTCTAGGGACATGCAGGGATAAAGATTTCTTTATATCCCATTGTCGTCTTGGCGCCGATCTGCTAGTCAGGCCGGCAATTCGCGCCCTTCCACGCGCCAACCAACGCGGGCGCATCCGCAACCAATTCGCACGCACAACACTTCGCACGGAGCACTGCCATGACGGGTAGCAAGGACTATGTGGTCGCCGACATCTCGCTTGCCGGCTGGGGCCGCAAGGAACTGGATATCGCCGAAACCGAAATGCCGGGCCTGATGGCCTGCCGCGAGGAATTCGGCGCAAAGAAGCCGCTCACGGGCGCGCGCATCACCGGCTCGCTGCACATGACCATCCAGACCGCGGTGCTGATCGAGACGCTGAAGGCGCTCGGCGCCGATATCCGCTGGGCGTCCTGCAACATCTTCTCGACCCAGGACCACGCGGCCGCGGCCATCGCCGAAACCGGCATTCCGGTGTTCGCCGTCAAGGGCGAGAGCCTGGAGCAGTACTGGGACTACACCGACCGGATCTTCCAGTGGACCGATGGCGGCCTCTCCAACATGATCCTCGATGATGGCGGCGACGCCACCATGTACATCCTGATCGGCGCCCGCGCCGAAGCCGGCGAGGACGTGCTGTCCAATCCGCAGAGCGAGGAAGAGGAATATTTCTACGCGCAGATCAAGAAGCGCCTGAAGGCCTCGCCCGGCTTCTTCACCAAGCAGAAGGCGGCGATCCGCGGCGTCACCGAAGAGACGACCACCGGCGTCAACAGGCTCTACCAGTTGCAGAAGAAGGGCCTGCTGCCCTTCCCGGCCATCAACGTCAACGACTCGGTCACCAAGTCGAAGTTCGACAACAAGTATGGCTGCAAGGAATCGCTGGTCGACGGTATCCGCCGCGGCACCGACACGATGATGGCCGGCAAGGTGGCGGTCGTCTGCGGCTATGGCGACGTCGGCAAGGGCTCGTCGGCCTCGCTCAAGGGCGCCGGCGCCCGCGTCAAGGTCACCGAGGTCGATCCGATCTGCGCCCTGCAGGCGGCGATGGACGGCTTTGAAGTCGTCACGCTCGAAGACGCGGCTCCAACCGCCGACATCGTCATCACCACCACCGGCAACAAGGATGTCGTCACCCTCGACCACATGCGCTCGATGAAGGACATGGTGATCGTCGGCAACATCGGCCACTTCGACAATGAGATCCAGGTGGCGTCGCTGCGCAACCTGAAGTGGACCAACGTCAAGCCGCAGGTCGACATGATCACCTTCCCGGACGGCAAGCGGATGATCCTTTTGTCGGAAGGCCGCCTGCTCAATCTCGGCAACGCGACCGGCCATCCGAGCTTCGTCATGTCGGCGTCCTTCACCAACCAGGTGCTGGCGCAGATCGAGCTGTTCACCAAGGGCGAGCAGTACCAGAACCAGGTCTATGTCCTGCCCAAGCACCTCGACGAGAAGGTCGCGCGCCTGCATCTCGACAAGCTCGGCGCCCGCCTGACCGAACTGTCGGGCGAACAGGCCGCCTATATCGGCGTCACGCCGCAGGGTCCTTTCAAGCCGGAACACTACCGCTATTAACCAAAGCGAAATTTACTACCAGATATTGACGCCGGGCGATTGACTTTCGCCCGGCTTTATTTTTGCGCGCGATCAGCCTTCACGGCGATTCGGCGAGGGTTTATTGTCAGGTGATTCGCGACGCTTCCGGCCCGAGAGGGGATCAAGAGAGGCGCGTATCAGGGCGGTCTTGCATTCAGTCGGCGGAGAGGACCAAGACATGCCGGGGCAATACCCGCACGGAGCGGGACAGGCCGTTTCCGGCGGCCATGACGATTCGGGGACCACTGGCTCCGCAACCCGGCGCGAGCGTCTTTCATGGCGTGGCCGCGCGGGGCTGCTGCTTGCCGGCTCCATGCTTGCCGGCCCGCTGTTTGGCGCGGCGGCGCGTGCCCAAGCTGCCGGTGTATCGACGGCCGGTCTTTCGATCAGCACGATCGAGGTCATGCAGCTTGCCGTGTTCGTCGGCGTGACGGGCACGGCATTTCTGTCGGCCATCGTCCTGATCCGCGAACGCGCCCGCACCTCGGCGGAGAATGTCGAACTGAGAAGCCGCGTCGCCGACGTCAACGCGGCGCTGCGCCGTTCGGAGGCGCTGCTCAATCTGCGCGACCAGCGCGTCATCGTCTGGGCCTCGGAAAACAAGAAACCTGAGCTCGTCGGCATATTGCCGGTCGAAAGCGGCGCACCGGAGGAACGGGCGGCGTTCCTCGCCTTCGGCCGCTGGCTGATGCCGCGCTCGGCGGCGGCGCTCGAACATGCCATTGCCGCGTTGCGCGAAAAGGCCAGGCCCTTCGACCTCGTCATCGAATCGCAGGCGGGTGCCCCGCTCGAAGTGCATGGCCGCAAGAGCGCAGCGCATGTGCTGGTGCGGTTTGTGTCGCTTTCCGAAACACAGCGCAGCCAGGCGCGGCTGAAGATCGAGAACCACCGGCTGGCCGCCGACCACGACACGATGATCGGCCTGCTCGAAGCGTTGAAAATGCCGGCGTGGCTGCGCGACGAGCATGGGCGCCTGAAATGGGTCAACCGCGCCTATGCCGACGCGGTCGAAGCCGAGAGTGCGGAAGCCGCCGTGCGCGACGCCAAGGAATTCCTCGGCGGCCAGGCGCGCGAGGCGATCGAGGCCCAGCACAAACTGCATCCGGTTTTCGAGCAGTCGCTCTCCACGGTGATCGAAGGCGACCGCCGGGTGTTCGCGGTGACCGACTTCGCCAGCGCCGACGGTTCGGCCGGCCTTGCCTGCGACACCAGCGCCATCGAGTCCATTCGCGGCGAGTATGAACGCACCGTGCGAAGCCACGCCGACACGCTCGACCAGCTCAACACCGCGGTCGCCATCTTCGACACCGACGAGAAACTGCGCTTCTTCAACCAGGCCTTCCAGAAACTGTGGGGGCTGGACAGTGGCTTCCTGCACAGCGCGCCCGACAACGCTCTTTTGCTCGACCGGCTGCGCAGCGAAGGCAAGATCGCCGAGCAGCCCGAATGGCGCCGCTGGAAGGAAGGCCTGCTGGGCGCCTACCGCGCGGTCGAATCGCAGGAGCACTGGTGGCACCTGCCGGATGGCAAGACCATCCGCGTCGTCGCCAACCCGCAACCCAAGGGCGGCGTCACCTGGGTGTTCGAGAACCTGACCGAGAAAATGGATCTCGAAAGTCGCTACCGGACAGCCGTGCGTGTCCAGGGCGAAACGCTCGACAATCTCGCCGAGGGCGTGGCCGTGTTCGGTCCCGATGGCAAGCTTCGGCTGTCGAATCCGGCCTTCGCAACGCTGTGGGGGCTGGATGCCGAAGCGACCAAGCCGAATGTGCACGTCTCCACCATACGTGACCTTTGCGACCGGCAAGCGGTGGACAGCCCCTGGCCCAGCTTCGTCGCCGCCATCACCGGCTTCGACGACGAACGCCGCGACCGCCACGGCCAGACCGAACTCAACAACGGCACCGTGCTGCGCTACGCCATGATCCCGTTGCCCAACGGGCAGGTGATGATGACTTTCGTCGACGTCACCGACGGCGTCCGTGTCGAACGCGCGCTGAAGGACAAGAACGAGGCGCTGGAAAAGTCCGACCAGCTCAAGAACGACTTCGTCCAGCACGTATCCTACGAGCTGCGTTCGCCGCTGACCAATATCATCGGCTTCACCGAATTGCTCTCGCTACCGACGACCGGGCCCTTGACGCAGAAGCAGCGCGAATATGTCGAGCATGTCGGTTCTTCGTCCTCGGTGCTGCTGACCATCGTCAACGACATACTGGACCTCGCGACGGTGGATGCCGGCATCATGCAGCTCGACATTTCCGAGGTGCATGTCGACCGCACCATCGCGGCGGCCGCCGAACTGGTTGCCGACCGGTTGCAGGAACATTCGATCCGGCTCGAGGTCGATGCCAAGGCTGCGCCCAAGACGTTCCACGGCGACGAGACCCGCATCCGCCAGATCCTCTACAATCTGCTCAGCAACGCCGCCAACTACGCGCCGGAAGCCAGCACCATCCGGCTCGCCTGCCGCCATCTGGCGGACGGCGTGGAATTCTCGGTTCATGACGATGGGCCCGGCATGCCGCCCGATGTGCTCGATTCGGTGTTCCGCCGCTTCGAGCCGCGCGCCAATGGCGGCCGCCGGCGTGGCGCCGGCCTCGGCCTGTCGATCGTCAAGAGCTTCGTCGAGCTGCATGGCGGCGGCGTCCGCATCGAAACCGGCAAGGACAAGGGCACGACCGTCATCTGCACTTTCCCCGACATGCCCGGCATCCGCGCCGCGGCCGAGTAGCGCGCTTCGATGACGGCCCTGGTGCTGGAGCGTTTGCTCGCTGACGAGACAGAGACGGCGCGGTTGGGCGAGGACCTGGCGCTGGCGCTGCGCGCGGGTGACGTGCTGGCGCTCAAGGGCGAACTCGGCGCCGGCAAGTCGACGCTGGCGCGGGCCCTGATCCGGACGCTGGCGGACGATGCCGGTCTCGACGTGCCGAGCCCGACCTTCACCCTGGTGCAAAGCTACGACACGCGCATTCCGGTCCATCATTTCGATCTCTACCGCCTGTCCTCGGCGGCCGAACTCGACGAACTCGGTTTCGACGAAGCGCTGACGCAAGGAGCGGCCCTGGTCGAATGGCCTGAACGGGCCGAGGGTTATCTGCCGAAGGCATCGCTGTTGATCGAGCTTGTGCAGCATGGCGAAGGGCGGCAGGCACGATTGTCGGGGCAAGGGGCAACCTTCGACCGCGCCGCACGGTCGCTGGCCATGCGCGATTTTCTGGAAAGCGTCGGCTGGGGCGAGGCACAACGTCGCCATTTCATCGGCGATGCCTCTGCCCGCTCCTATGAGGTCGTGTCGCTTGCCGGCCGGGAGCCGCGGGTGCTGATGAACTCGCCACGATTGGTGCTCGGCCCGCCGGTGCGCGACGGCAAGCCCTATGCGGTGATTGCCCACACCGCCCAGTCGGTGTCGGCCTTCGTCGCCATCGACCATGCCTTGAAGGCCGGCGGCGTCAGCGTTCCCGATATCCATGCCGAGGACCAGGAGCAGGGATTCCTGCTCATCGAACATCTCGGCTCGGAAGGGTTTCTCGGCGGGGATGGCGAGCCGCTGGCGGAGCGCTACGCGGCGGCCGCCGAACTGCTGGCCATGATGCATGGCAAGACCTGGCCGCGTCGCCTCGAAGCCGGGCCGGGCAGGTTCCATACCGTACCGCCATTCGACCGCGCCGCGATGATGATCGAGGCCGACCTGCTGGTCGACTGGTACGTGCCGGCGATATCGGGCGGTCCGCCAAGCGACGATTTGCGCGCCGGCTATACCAGGGAGTGGAACGCGCTTTTCGACCGGCTGCGGGCCAGTGAATACACGCTGATGCTGCGCGACTTCCATTCGCCCAACATCATCTGGCGCGGCGACCGCTCCGGCCATGACCGGCTGGGCATCGTCGATTTCCAGGATGCGCTGATCGGGCCTTCAGCCTATGATCTGGCGTCGCTTGCCATGGATGCCCGCGTCACCATATCGCCCGGGATCGAGAGACGGACACTCGATGCCTATATCGCGGCGCGCCATAAGGCGGGCGCCTTCGACGAGGCGAGTTTCCTGGAATCCTATGCAATCATGGCCGCGCAGCGCAATTCCAAGATCCTCGGCATTTTCGTGCGGCTCGAAAAGCGCGACGGCAAACCCTATTATCTGAAGCACCTGCCGCGCATCCGCGACTATCTGCGCCGGGCGCTGTCCCACCCCGCGCTCGGCAGCCTGCGGGAGTTCTACGATGCGCACGGGCTGCTGGAGGAACGTGCGCTGTGACAGCGAGACCAGACACAGCCATTGTACTCGCCGCCGGGCTCGGCAAGCGCATGCGGCCGATCACCGACACCATCCCCAAGCCGCTGGTCCGGGTCGCCGGCAAGACCTTGCTCGACTGGGGTCTCGACAGCTTGGCCGCCGCCGGTGTCGGCAAGGCCGTGGTCAACGTCCACTATCTCCCCGAACAGATCGTCTCCCATGTCGCCCAGCGCCATGTGCCGCGCGTCATCATTTCCGATGAAAGCGAGCGACTGCTCGATTCCGCGGGCGGAATCGTCAAGGCGCTGCCGGAACTGGGTGCGCAACCCTTCTACATCCTCAACGCCGACACGTTCTGGATCGACCATGGTCCGCTCAATCTCGGCCGCCTCGCCCTTGCATGGAACGCAGCGAAAATGGATATTCTGCTGATGCTGGCGGATCTCCATCAGGCGACCGGACATTGCGGCTCCACCGATTTCCTGGTGGCGCCGGACGGCGCCTTGCGGCGTTCGAATGGAGACCCGGCGGGCCTGATCTATGCCGGCGCGGCGATCATCCATCCGCGCCTGTTCGCGGACGCATCCGCCGAACCGCATTCGCTCAACGCCTATTTCGACAAAGCCATTGCAGCCGGCCGCCTGTACGGCATGCCGATGCACGGCCACTGGATCACCGTCGGCACGCCCGATGCCATCCCGCTCGCCGAAGCGGCAGTCGCCGGCGCGCTATACGAGTCGCAATGAGCGGCCCAAGCCGCGTTTTCTCCATTCCCTCCGGAGCGCCGTTTCTGCCGACGCTGGCCGAGGCGCTGCTTGCCGGCCGACTGGTTCCAGGCTTTCGCTTCGACGGCGATCCGCTCGCTTTGGCCGACGTCACCATCTATGTGCCGACGCGCCGCGCGGCGCGGGCCTTGCGCGGCGTCTTCGTCGACAGCCTGAAGGCGCGTGGCGGCGGCGGTTCGGCGATCCTGCCCGTCATCCGGCCGCTCGGGGAATTCGACGAGGACGAAGCCGCTTTCGAGGCAGAGCCGTCGGCGGCAATCGATCTTGCGCCACCGATCGGGGCGACCGAACGCCTGTTGCTGCTGACGCCGCTGGTGCGCGCCTGGAAACGCCGGCTGCCGGCCCATGTGGCCAAACTCTTCGCCGAGGAGATCGTCATCCCGGCCTCGACCGCCGACGCGATCTGGCTGGCGCGCGATCTCGCGGGGCTGATGGACGAGATCGAGACGGAAGGCACGGACTGGGCGAAGCTTGAAGGCCTGGTGACCGGCAATCTTGCCGGATGGTGGCAGGTGACGCTTGAGTTCCTCGGCATCGTCACCGATGCCTGGCCGAAATTCCTCGAAGAGCAAGACCGGTCCAATCCGGCCGCGCATCGCAGCGCGCTGATTAGGGCTGAAGCCGCGCGGCTGCGGCGCAATCCGCCCGCCGGGCCGGTGATCGCCGCCGGCTCGACCGGTTCGATCCCCGCGACGGCTGAACTGCTTGCCGCGATTGCCCGCTTGCCCGGCGGCGCCATCGTGCTGCCCGGACTCGACCGGACGCTGGACGAAGCGTCCTTCCAGGCGCTTGTCGCACCCGGCGCGCGGCCGGCCGTGCTCGGCCATCCGCAATACGGCCTGGCCAGGCTGATCGGCAAGATCGGCGTGCTGCGCGGCGATGTCGAGGAGATCGGCGTGGCCGAACCCCGGCTGGCGCTCCGCGCGGCCCTTGTCGGCGAGGCGCTGCGGCCGGCCGAAACCACCGAATTGTGGGCCGAGACGCGTAACGCATTTTCCGCGCCGGACATTGCCGCTGCCTTCGCCGACGTGACGCTGCTCGAAGCCGCCAGCGAGCGCGACGAGGCCGTCGCCATCGCCGTCGCGCTCAAGCGAGCGGTCGAAGAACCGGGCCAAAGGGCTGCTCTCGTCACCGGCGACCGTGCGCTGGCGCGACGCGTCTCGGTCGAACTCAAGCGCTTCGGCGTCGTCGCCGATGATTCCGGCGGCACGCCGCTCGCCAACAGCCCGGCGGCAAGCCTGCTCAGGCTGGCGCTCGAAGCGGTGTTCCGGCCAGGCGATCCGGTCGGTCTCTTGTCCCTGCTCAAGCATCCCCTGCTCTGTCTGGGTCTGGGGAGAGCCGACGTGCGCCATGCGGCGGAACTGGTCGAACTGGTGGCGCTGCGCGGCGGCACCGGCCGCCCCGACATCGCTTCGCTGCCGGACTTGTTCGAGGCCCGCCTCACCAACCTCGACGAAGGCAGCCGGCCGCCCTTCTGGGTTGCGCGGCTGACCGTGCGCGCCATTGAAAGCGCGCGGGATTTGCTCGAACGTCTTAACCGAGCGCTGGCACCGCTTGCAGCGTTTCGCGGCCAGGCGACCGCCGACCTTGCCGCGCTGGTCGAAGCCAGCGTGGTGGCGCTGGAGCATCTCGGCCGCACCGCCGATGGCGGGCTTGGCGAACTCTACGCCGGCGATGCCGGCGAAAAACTCGCCGAATTGCTGCGCGGGCTGGTCGCGGCTCCAGCGTCGCTGTCGTTCGCGGCGAACGAGTGGCCCGACGTGATGGGCGCGCTGATCGCACCCGAAACGGTCAAGCCGGCACAGGGCACCGACCGGAACATCGCCATCTGGGGTGCGCTGGAAGCGCGGCTGCAGGATGTCGACACGCTGGTCATCGGCGGGCTCAACGAAGGCGTGTGGCCGCGCAAACCCGAGAGCGACCGTTTCATGTCGCGGCTGATGAAGACCGGCATCGGCCTCGAGCCGCCCGAACGGCGCATCGGCCTTGCCGCGCACGATTTCCAGATGGCGATGGGTGCGAGGAAGGTGCTGTTGGCGCGCTCGGCGCGTTCCGGCGATGCACCGGCGGTCCCGTCACGCTGGCTGCAGCGGCTGCTGACCTTCATCGGCAACGACCAGGCGGCAACTCTTCGCCGGCGAGGCGACGAGCTGCTCGCCTGGGCGCGCGCGCTGGATACCGGCCCGAAGCAGGATTTCGCACCACGGCCGCAGCCCAAGCCACCATTGTCTGTGCGCCCAACACATTTCTCGGTCACCGAGATCGAGACCCTGCGCCGCGACCCCTACGCCGTCTATGCCAGGCGGATCCTCGGCCTGATGCCGCTCGAGCCGCTCATCCGCGATCCCGGTGCGGCCGAGCGCGGCACGCTGTTCCATGCCATTCTCCACCTGTTCTCCTCCAGCGTGGCCGACCCGCGCGCGCCGGACGCGCTTGCCGGCCTTATCGCTGCCGGGCGCGCCTGTTTTGCCGAGGCCGCCCTGCCGCCCGATGTCGAGGCGGTGTGGTGGCCGCGCTTCGAAAAACTCGCCGCCAACATCGTCGAATGGGAGCGCACCCGCGCCGACGCGGTGATACGGCGGCATGCCGAGGAGCGCGCCGGAAAAACCGTCGTCGGCCAGTCCGGCGTGACGCTGTCCGGCTATGCCGACCGCGTCGACCTGCTGGCCGGCGGCATGGCCGACATACTGGACTACAAGACCGGCTCCTCGCCCTCCAAGGCACAGGCACACACGCTGCTGGCGCCGCAGCTGGCGCTCGAAGGCGCACTGCTCAGGCGCGGGGCCTTCAAGGATCTGGGCGCATGCGAGCCCTCGCAACTGGCCTTCATCAGGCTGAAGCCGAACGGCGAGGTGTTCGAAGAGTCCATTCTCGAGCACAATCGCCAGCCGCGAACCGCTTCCGATCTGGCCGAAGAAGCCTGGGCACGGCTGGAAAAGCTGCTGATCCATTATGCCGACCCGAAGACCGGCTATCTGTCGCGGGCGCTGCCGTTTCGCGAAGGCGAGACCGATGGCGACTACGACCACCTCGCCCGCGTGCTCGAATGGTCGGCCGGCGGCGATGCCGGTGACGAGGGAGGGGAGGCATGAAGAAGGCCTATCCCATCCCGAGCGACACCGCGACCAGCCAGGCCCGTGCAGCCGATCCCCAGAACTCCGCCTGGGTGTCGGCCAATGCCGGCTCCGGCAAGACCCATGTGCTTGCCCAGCGCGTCATTCGGCTGCTGCTCAACGGCACCGATCCGTCGAAGATCCTGTGCCTGACCTATACGCGCGCCGCGGCCGCCAACATGTCGAACCGGGTGTTCTCGACGCTGTCGGAATGGACGTCCCTTGGCGACGCGGATCTCGCCGCCAGGATCGAGGCGCTGGAAGGCCGCCGGCCCGACCGCGACACCATGCGCCGTGCACGCCGGCTGTTCGCCGAGGCGCTGGAGACGCCGGGCGGGCTGAAGATCCAGACCATCCACGCCTTCTGCGAATCCGTGCTCCACCAGTTCCCGCTGGAAGCCAACATCCCGGCCCATTTCGAGATGCTGGACAGCCAGATGGAAGCGTCGCTCTTTGCCGCCGCGCGCCGGGAGATGATTTCGGCCGCCAGTGATGCGGATTTGACCGAGGCCTTCGCCACCGTGCTGGAACGCGGCGGCGAAGCCGGGCTCGATGCCTTGCTGGGCGAGATCGTGCGCAAGCGCGACGGCTTGCGTCATTTCCTCGATGCGGTCGGGCGTGACGGCTTCCAGCCCTTGTTCGATGAATTCCGTTTCCGTCCTGGCCAGACCGCCGAGGGCATAGCGGCCTCGGCCTGGCCGCTGCCCGGCTTCCTGCCGGACTATTTCGCCGGTTTTGCCCGGACCGCCGAATCGACCGACGCCAGGTCGGTGCTCAACAACATCCTGCCCTATGCGCGCCGGGCCTTCGCCGAGAGCGATCCCGTTCGCCGCCTGCAGCAGCTTGCAAGGGCCTTCCTCAAGACCGATGGCGATCCCTACGATCCGGCAAAGGCCTTCAAGAAAGCGCTGACCGACCGGCTGCCGGATCTGGCCGAGCGTTACCTGTCGGCATCCAGCGCCATCATCGAGACCGTCGACCGGCTGGCGCTGTTCCGGATGCTGGAAGGCACGGCTGCCGCGCTGACCATCGCCGACTGCCTGATCGCCCGCTACGAGGTGCTGAAGCGCGGCCGCGGCTTTCTCGACTTCAACGATTTGATCACCCGCACGGTCAACCTGCTGGCGCGGCCCGATGCCGGCCCGTGGGTGCAATACAAGCTCGACCAGGGCATCGACCACATCCTGCTCGACGAGGCGCAGGACACCAGCCCGGATCAATGGGAGGTGGTGAAGCGGCTGGCGGAAGAATTTTTCGCCGGCTTCGGCGCCCGCGACCGTGTCCACCGCACGGTGTTCGCCGTCGGCGACGAGAAGCAGTCGATCTATTCCTTCCAGGGTGCGGCCCCGGATTCCTTCGCCGACAGCCGGCTGTTGTTCGCCAGGCGGGTGCGCGACGCCGAGGCGTCTTTCGCCGACCTCAAGCTGACCTGGTCGTTCCGCTCGACCGACGATGTGCTTTCCGCCGTCGACCGCGTCTTTGCCGATCCTGTCGTGCGGCGCGGCATCAGCCACGATCCCGACCCGCTGAGCCATAAGGCGATCCGCACCGACGCGCCGGGCTATGTCGAGGTGTGGCCGTCGATCGGTGCCGATATCGTCGACGAGCCCGACGACTGGACGCAGGCGATCGACCACGCCCACGCGCCGGCGGTGCGGGTTGCCGAGAATGTCGCGGCCACGATTGCCGGCTGGATCGGCAACGGCGAGATCATCGAGGGCCGTGGCAAGCGGTTGCGGCCCGGTGATGTGCTGGTGCTGGTGCGCAAGCGCGACAGCTTCGTCCACGCGCTGACGCGGGCGCTCAAGCGCCGTGATATTCCGGTCGCCGGCGCCGACCGGCTGAGCCTGCCCGGCCACATCGCGGTCAAGGACCTGATCGCGCTTGGCCGCCTCCTCATCCAGCCGCAGGACGATCTGTCGCTTGCAGCCGTGCTGCGCAGCCCGATCTTCGACCTGCCGGAGGAGACGCTTTTTGCGCTCGCCGCGCAACGAGCGCCCGGCCTGTCGCTGGCCGCGTCGCTGCGCCAGCATGCCGGCGAAAGCGAAGCGCTGGCGCTAGTCGTCGCCCAACTCGACATCTGGACCGATGAGGCCGCCTTCAAGCCGGTGTTCGAATTCTATGCCGGCCTCCTGGCACGTGATGGCGTGCGCCGCAAGATGATCGCGCGGCTCGGCCCGGAAGCCGGCGACATTCTCGATGAGTTCCTGAGTTTCTGCCTTGCCGAGGAACGAACCGGCCTGCCCGGGCTGGAAGCCTTCCTGTCGACGCTGGAAAACGCCGGGCCCGAGATCAAGCGCGAGATGGACCAGACCCGCGACGAGGTCCGCGTCATGACCGTGCATGCCGCCAAGGGCCTGGAAGCGCCTGTCGTGTTCCTGGTCGATGGCGGCTCCGCCCCGTTCAGCGACCAGCATTTGCCACGCCTGATGCCATTCGACGGCTCGGGCTGGGTCGGCAAGGGTTATCTCTGGCGTTCGGCCAGCGATGTCGCGAACGGCTTCTCCAAGGCGGCGGCGGCGCGGGCACGCGAACTCGCCGACGACGAATACCGCCGGCTGCTCTATGTCGGCATGACTCGCGCCGAGGACCGGCTGATCGTCTGCGGCTATCACGGCAAGCGGGCGCCGAACACCGGCACCTGGCATTCGATCGTCAGCCGTGCGCTGATCGGGGCGCCGGAGAGCGAACAGCGTGCGCATCCTGCCGGCGGCGAGCCGGTATACCGTTTCCATGTCACCGAGCTGCCGCCAGTGGCGCTCGCCACGGCAGAGCAAGCGAGGCAAACGGACGCTTTCGGCCCGTTGCCGACGAACCTGTTTCGACCCTTGCCGCCCTTCGAGGATCTGCCGCGGCCGCTCTCGCCATCCGGCGCCTCGGCGCTGATCGAAGAAGGCAAGGAAACGGTGGTCGACAAAGCTTCGCCGGTGCTCGATGCCGATGGCGAGCCAGGCTTTGCCGTGCTGCGCGGGCTCGCGCTGCATAAATTGCTGCAAATGCTGCCCGGCATTGCCGAGGACCAACGGGAGGGCGCGGCGGCACGCTACCTCGCGCGAACGGGTGCGGAATGGCCGCCGGCAGAGCGCGAAAAAGCCCTGGCCTCGGTCACCGCCATCCTTTCCGACCCCCATCTCGGCCAGCTGTTTGCGCCATCCTCGCGCGCCGAGGTCGCGATCATGGGCAGCCTGGAGGTAAGGGGTAAAAACCGCTCGATTTCCGGCAAGATCGACCGGCTGGCGGTGACAGCGGACGCGGTCTCGATCGTCGACTACAAGACCAACCGGCCGGCGCCTGCCTCCCTGGCGGAGGTCCCGCCGGCCTATCTGCTGCAGTTGGCGCTCTATCGCGCCCTCTTGCAGCCGCTTTATCCAGGGCGCGAGGTCAAGGCGGCCCTGCTGTTCACCGAAGCGCCACGGCTGATCGAACTGCCGGCCGGGGCCATGGATGACGCCCTTGCCCGACTCACGGGAGCGTGACACAAGACCTGCTTGAAGAAGGGCGCGAGAACCACCACATTTGGTGCGACGAAAACTTTCGAAAGGATTTTCCGCATGACCACGGTCAAGGTCGACAAGAGCAATTTCCAGGCCGATGTGCTTAACGCCAACGTACCGGTCGTCGTCGATTTCTGGGCGGAATGGTGCGGTCCCTGCAAGATGATCGCCCCGGCGCTTGAAGACATCGCCACCGAACTTGGCGCGAAGGTGAAGATCGCCAAGCTGAACATCGACGAGAACCCCGAACTCGCCGCACAGTTCGGCGTGCGTTCGATCCCGACGTTGATGATCTTCAAGGGCGGCGAAGTGGCCGACATGAAGGTTGGTGCCGCGCCCAAGACCGCGCTCTCGCACTGGATCAATGGCAGCCTCGCCTGACCCCCGGAAAAATTCGGATTGAAAAGCCCGGCCTCGCGCCGGGCTTTTTGTTGGCGTCATCGCTGGGCTTCTCTGGCCCTCACGTCCGGGCACTCCATGTCTTCTGTTGGCAGCAGATAGAGGGAGAACGTCATGACCGGATCCGCCAAGGCCACCGTCTTCATCGACAATGAGCGCGTCATCGTCACCGAATACCGCTTCCAGCCGGGCGACAATACCGGCTGGCACCGCCATGGCCACGACTATGTCGTGGTGCCGCTGATGGACGGCAAGGTGAAACTGGTGACCAAGGATGGCGAATCCTTCGCCGAAATGAAGAAGGGCTCGCCCTATTTCCGCAAGGAGGGTGTCGAACACGACGTCATCAACGCCAATGAGGGCGAATACGCGTTTATCGAGGTCGAGCTGAAATAAGCCGGTCGCACCGCTGAGCGATCACCAGTCGGCGATGCGGTCGCCACCGACGAATTGCGCGCTTTCGTCGGTGTATTCGAACAGCTCGATCTTCACCCCGTTGGGATCGCGGATCCAGGCATGGTAGGTGCTGTCGCAGGCGTGTTTCTTGGCCGTAACCTCGATGCCCTTTGACTTGATATGGGCAATCGCCGCATCGATGTTTTCCACCTCAAGGCAGAAGTGGTTGATCTGGTTCTGCTCGCTATATGCAGTGCCATCCTTCTGGAACACCTCGACATGGCTGCGGCCGCCGCAATTGAGATAGAAGCCGAACACCTTGCCGTCGCGCACGAAATTGAACTGCGTGTCGAGGCCGAGCACATCGCGATAAAAGGCTCGCGTCGCTTCCAGGTCATGCGCGAAGATGCAGACATGGGCGAGCTGCTTGACCTTGATCATGACCGGCTCCTTGCAGTGAATGGCCTCAGGTCGGTGGCGTGCCGTTCTCGTCCAACACCGCGCCGGCCAGGTAGAGCGAGCCGCCGATCAGGATACGCGGCGGCGGGCCGTCCCAGGTGTCGCGAAGTAGCATCAGGGCGTTGGCGACGGAACTCATCGGCTCGGCCGTCAACCCGGCCTCCGTGGCGCGGATCGCCAGTTCGTCATTCGGCACGCCGGCATCGCTCGTATTCACCGGCACGGTGTAGACATGCCGGACGAGGCCCTTGAAGGCACGGAAATAGCCGCTCTGGTCCTTGGTGTTGATCATGCCCGAGATGAGAAACAGCGGACGCGGGTTCTTTTCTTCCTGTTCGGCCAGTGCCTCGGCAACGACCACGCCGGCGCCCGGATTGTGACCGCCGTCGAGCCAGATATCGGCGCCCCTTGGCGCCAGGTCCGCCAGCCGGCCCGGCGCCAGTTTCTGCATACGGCCGGGCCAGGCGACATTGGTCACCGCCTTTTCGGCGGCGCGGTGGCTGATCTCGAAGCCGGCTGCCTTGACCGCGGCGATCGCCGCAGCCGCGTTGGCGACCTGGTGGCGCCCGGGCAGGCGCGGCAGCGGCAGGTCCATCAACCCGTCCTCGTCCTGGTAGACCATGCGGCCGTTTTCCTCGAAGGCGAGGAAATCCTGGCCGTAGACGAAGGTCGGGCATTCCAGCCGCTCGGCGGTTTCGATCAGCACCTGCAGCGCTGTCTCGCTTTCCTGAGCGCCGATCACCACCGGGCAACCGCGCTTCATGATGCCGGCCTTTTCGGCGGCGATCAGCTCGACCCGGTCGCCGAGATAGGCCTCATGGTCCATCGACACCGGCATGATCACCGACACGGCGGGCCTCTCCACGACATTGGTGGCGTCGAAGCGGCCGCCGAGGCCGACCTCGATGATGGCGGCTTCGGCCGGGTGTTCGGAAAACAGGATGAAGGTGACGGCGGTGAGTATCTCGAAGACGGTGATCTTCTGGCCGTCATTGGCCTTGGCGACACGGGCGATGGCCTCGGCGAAGACATCGTCGTCGACCAGCCTGCCGCCCCCTTCGGCGGCAAGCCGGTAGCGCTCGTGCCAGCTGACCAGATGCGGCGAGGTGTGGACATGCACGAGGCGGCCGGAAGCCTCAAGCAACGCCCGCGAGAAGGCGGCGCAGGAGCCCTTGCCGTTGGTACCGGCGATATGGATGACCGGCGGTAGCAGATCCTGCGGATTGCCAAGCCGCTCCAAGAGCCGCGTGATGCGGTCGAGCGAAAGGTCGAAGCCTTTCGGGTGAAGCGCCATCAGGGCTTCGATTTCGCGGTCGGCGGCGAGCGTCGTCATGACAGATTCCCTGAGCATGGCCCGAGAACCAGAATCGATCCCGGAATGGCCATGGCAATCAAGAGGCTACAGCGCGCGACTGCCCTCGTGCAATCACGGTCGCGGCGTGTCGTGTCGCGTCAGGCCTGCGGCCGTGCCTCGGCGGAGACCACCGCCGGCGGCAAGATTTCCGGCTGTAGCGGCTTTTGCTCTTCCGGCATCTTGAGCAGCATCTTCAACAGCCGTGAGATGGTCTGGCGCAGTTCCAGCCGCGACACCACCATATCGACCATGCCATGCTCCATCAGATATTCGGAGCGCTGGAAGCCGTCCGGCAGTTTCTCGCGGATGGTCTGTTCGATGACGCGCGGCCCGGCAAAGCCGATCAGCGCGCCGGGTTCGGCGATGTGGACGTCGCCCAGCATGGCGTAGGAAGCGGTGACGCCACCGGTGGTCGGATTGGTTAGCACGACGATGTAGGGAAGGCCGGCTTCCTTCAGCCGGTCGACACCGACCGTGGTGCGCGGCAATTGCATGAGGGACAAAATGCCTTCCTGCATGCGGGCGCCGCCGGAGGCGGCGAACAGGATCAGCGGCCGCTTGCGCTGCAAGGCGACTTCGAAAGCATGCACGATGGCGTCGCCCGCAGCCATGCCGAGCGAGCCGCCCATGAAGGCGAAGTCCTGCACCGTCACCACCACCGGCAGCCCTTCGACGGTGCCCAGCGCGTTGACGATCGCATCCTCCAGGCCGGTCTTGGCCTTGGCGTCCTTCAACCGGTCGGTGTAGCGCTTCTCGTCGCGAAACTTCAGCGGATCCTGCACCACCTTGGGGTTCTCGAGCTGCTCGTACTTGCCGTCGTCGAGGAAGTATTTCAGCCGCTCCTTGGCCGAGATCTTCATGTGGTGGCCGGAAGACGGGATGACGAACTGGTTGGATTCCAGGTCCTTGTGGAACACCATCTCGCCGGTCTCGGGATCCTTGATCCAGAGATTCTCGGGCATGTCGGTGCGACGGCCGAGCATCGAATTGATCTTCGGGCGAACGTAATTGGTGATCCAGTTCATCGCTTCGGCTCCTGTCCTGACGAAGAGTTAGTGCAGGCCACGCGGGAGAACGACATGCACAAGACCAGAGGTAGGGAAACTATTCGGCAGCAGCAAGGCGAGCCGAGCGCACGCCTTGCGCCAGCCCGCTGACCAGTGTGGCGACAGCCTCGGCCGGGTCGGCGGTCTTCTCGCCCTTCGGCCCCAGCACATTGGCGACCGCATTGACGATCGCCGTGCCGACGACAACGCCATCGGCGTTGGCGCCGATCACGCGCGCTTGCTCGGCGGTCTTGACGCCGAAGCCGACGCAGACCGGCAGGTCGGTGTGGCCCTTGATGCGCTGGACCGCCGCCGCCACCTTGCCGGTATCGGCGAGCGCCGAGCCGGTGATGCCGGTCATCGACACGTAGTAGACGAAACCCGACGTGTTCTGCAGCACCTTGAGCAGGCGCTTGTCGTCGGTCGTCGGCGTCGCCAGGCGGATGAAGTTGATGCCGGCTTTCAGTGCCGGAATGCAGAGTTCCTCGTCCATTTCCGGCGGCAAGTCGACGACGATCAGCCCATCGATACCGCTGGCGATGGCGTCCTTGAGGAAGCGATCGACGCCGTAGATGTAGATCGGGTTGTAATAGCCCATCAGCACGATCGGCGTTTCATTGTCACCGGAGCGGAAGTCGGCCGCCATCTTCAGCGTCTTGACCAGCGTCTGGCCGCCTTTCAGCGCGCGCAAGCCTGCCGCCTGGATCGCCGGGCCGTCGGCCATCGGATCGGAAAACGGCATGCCGAGCTCGATGACGTCGGCGCCGGCCTTGGGCAGCGCCTTCATGATCGACAGGGAGGTGTCGTAGTCGGGGTCGCCGCCCATGAAATAGGTGACGAGTGCCGGGCGGCCTTCGGCTTTCAGTTTTGCCATGCGGCGGTCGATGCGGGTCACCATGATCAGATCTCCATGCCCAGCATCGAGGCAACCGTATGCACGTCCTTGTCGCCACGGCCGGAGAGGTTGACGATGACGATCTGGTCCTTGTCCATGGCGGGCACGATCTTCACCGCGTGGGCAATGGCGTGGGCGGATTCCAGCGCCGGGATAATGCCTTCGACGCGGGTCGTCAGCTTGAAGGCCTCCAGCGCCTCGTCGTCGAGGATCGGCACATAGTCGACGCGGCCGGAGTCGCGCAGCCAGGAGTGCTCGGGGCCGACGCCGGGATAGTCGAGACCGGCCGAGATCGAATGGCCGTCCATGATCTGGCCGTCGGCATTCTGCAGGAGGTAGGTGCGGTTGCCGTGCAGCACGCCCGGCGCGCCGGCGTTCATCGAGGCGCAATGCTCGATGCCGTCGAGGCCGCGCCCGCCGGCTTCGATGCCGATGATGCGGACCTCCTTGTCGTCAAGGAAGGGATGGAACAGGCCGATGGCATTGGAGCCGCCGCCGACAGCCGCGATGATGGTATCCGGCAACCGGCCTTCCTGCTCGAGGATCTGCGCGCGCGCCTCGGTGCCGATGACCGACTGGAAGTCGCGCACCAGCTCCGGATAGGGATGCGGGCCGGCGGCGGTGCCGATCAGGTAATAGGTATCCTCGACATTGGTCACCCAATCGCGAAGGGCCTCGTTCATGGCGTCCTTCAAGGTGCCGTGGCCGGCTGTCACCGGCCGCACTTCGGCCCCGAGCAGCTTCATGCGGAAGACGTTGGGGCTTTGGCGGGCGACGTCGGTGGCGCCCATATAGACGACGCAGGGAAAGCCGAAGCGGGCGGCGACGGTGGCGGACGCCACGCCGTGCTGGCCGGCGCCGGTCTCGGCGATGATGCGCTTCTTGCCCATGCGCTTGGCAAGCAGGATCTGGCCGAGGCAGTTGTTGATCTTGTGCGAACCGGTGTGGTTCAGATCCTCGCGCTTGAAATAGACCTTTGCGCCGCCGCCCAGGCCCTTCGCCGCGGAAACCTCGCGAAGATGCCTGGTCAGGCCTTCGGCGAAATAGAGTTTCGAGGGCCGGCCGGCATAGTGGGTCGAAAGATCCGTCAGTTCAGCCCTGAACTCCGGATCGTCCTTGACCTCGTTCCAGTGCCGTTCGAGGTCGAGGATCAATGGCATCAACGTTTCGGCAACGAAACGACCGCCGAAGATGCCGAACATGCCCTGTTCGTCGGGTCCGGTGCGGAAGGAATTGGGTGTCGCCGGCTTGTTCATCGCCGATCTCCTGGTTTGAAAGAGTTGTTCAGGCGGCGCGATCGTCGCGTGCTGCCCTGACGGCCCGGAAAAACTGTTCGATCAGCCCCGGATCCTTGACGCCCGGCGCACTTTCCACGCCCGAGGAAATGTCGATTGCGGGCGGATTGGCAAGGCGAAGGGCATCACCGATATTGGCGGCGTTGAGCCCACCGGAAAGCATGTAATCGACGCCGGCGTCAAGGCCGGCGAGAATGCGCCAGTCGAAGGTGACGCCGTTGCCGCCCGGCAGCTCGGAACCCTTCGGCCGCTTGGCGTCGAACAGGAACCGGTCGGCGACGCCGATGAACGGCCTTATCCGGTCGAGATCGGCGGCCTCGCTGAGCGGCAGCGCCTTCATCACCGGCAGGCTATGGCGGGCCTTGACCTCGGCCACCCTCTCGGGCGTTTCCGAACCGTGCAGCTGCAGCATGTCGGGCTGCATTTTGGCGACGATCTCGTCCAAGAAGGCGTCGCCGGCGTCAACCGTCACCGCGACGGCCAAGGCCTTGCCGCGCGCGGCTTCGCGCAGACGCCCGGCCTCGGCCGGTTCGAGATAGCGCGGGCTCTTGGCAAAGAAAATGAAGCCGACATGGCTGGCGCCGCCGGCAAGGGCCGCGGCCATTGCCTGGTCGGTCTTCAAGCCGCAGATCTTGATGTCGAGCGCCATGACGCGGGAATTGGCATGAAACGCGCCAAGAGTCGAGAAAAAGCGTGCTGTTTGCCGGCAACGCCAAAGGCGCTACCTATGGGTGGAGTGAATGCCAGGCGGGAGCACAATCATGGCCGACAGAACCGTTGCCGAATTGAGGCAGAAGATCGTGCAGGCGCGCGAGGTCATCGCCCACCTGATGGACAAGGCCGCCTTCAACGGCGCCGAGGCGCACCGGGCGCTGGATTATTTCGGCAGCGACGCCTTCGACCGCAACTTCCTGCCCTGGCCGCATCATGCCGACGAGGGGCTGCGGCCGGATGAGCTCAATGCGGCGAACGACGATTGAATGGCAGGCGAATGCCGTGACATCCGATAGTGAAGGACCTTGACGCCGGATAGCTCCGATCGTTGCGAAAGGTAGTCCGATCCTGCCCGGAGGCGTTCTCCCCGGAACAGAAAACTCAGTTTCGCCGGATACACAAAATTTGATTCCTTATTAAATCTATATTTTTTATGCACTTTAACCCGGCGGGCGTTCAAGCGCCGCATGACGCAAGCCGGGATCGCATCATCATGGACAGACGCAGGTTTCTCTCCTTTGCCTCCACATTCTCGCTCGGGCTCGCCTTTGGGCCCCCGGCAAGGGCCGCGTTGACAGTCGATCCGGACACAACGCTTGCCGTCGCTGACCAGAGCGAATTCGTGCGGAACCTCCTCGAGGCCAGCGGCGAGGCGCCGAAGCTCGGCTTCAAGGGAAGTTTTCCAAACTTTGCAGGCGGGCCGGCCATTCTCGAAGCGATCCGCGCCGGCGCTCTGGATATCGCCTATGTCGGCGATACGCCGCCGATCCAGGCGCGAGCGGCCGGTACGCTGCTGCCCATCGTCGGCACGTTTACGCGTCAGGTCGCGCAATACCACCTCATCAGCCGTCCGGGACTGGTCATCCACAAGTTGGCGGAGCTGAAGGGCAAGAAGCTGAGCTATGTCGAAGGCTCCGGACGCCAGGTCTTCCTGATCGAGGCGCTGAACCGCGCGGGCGTCTCGCTGAAGGATGTCGAGCTCGTAAACCTTCGCGTTGCGGATCTGCCGGATGCTGTTCGATCCGGGGCAGTTGATGTCGCCGTGCTTACGGAGCCCCATGTGACGCGTCTTGTCAAACAGGTCGGGGCTTCCCCAGTCCTCGACCCTCTGGAACGTCAGATCCTGCCCAGCACCAGCTATTTCTATGCCCGGCCCGAAGTTCTGACCGATCCCCAGAAAGCGGCGGCCATCGGGAGCTTCCTTGGCGCCTTCGCACGCGCGGCCAAATGGGCCAATGCGAACAAGCAAGCTTGGGCGAAACATTATTATACCGACTTCCAGCGGCTCACCCCGGACGACACCGCCGCTGTCGTTGCGGGCGAATCTCCGCTCGTGCTGCAGACCGCGGCAGAGGCAATTCCCCATCACCAGAAGCTGATCGACATCCTCTACCAGGCCGGACTGCTCAAGGAGCGCTTCGGCGCGAAGAGCTTTTTCGTCGACACCTACGATTCGATCGTGTCGGCCGAACGCTGAGACGCATCGGAAGATAGACAGGAGGAACCGTGACAGAGTTCATTTCGGACCGTCCCTTTCCAACACATGTTCGCAAGGCGTCGGCAGGCGGCGGCCGCGAAGCCAGAACCTCGGGAAGCATACGCCTCGCGCCGTCTCGGCTTCCTCCGGGTGCGAGATTGCTTGGTCCCGCTCTCGTGGTCCTGGTTTGGGAGGCCGCGTCCCGCATGGGCATTCTTTCCCCCTATACGCTGACAGCACCGTCCACGGCCGTCGTGACGGGTTACGAACTGTTGGCGGACGGCAGCTTGCTGCCGCATCTGCTGGCCTCGGCCGGTCGTGCCTATGCAGGGCTTTTCCTCGGCGTCACGGTCGGCGTCATCCTGGCGCTTCTTTCCGGCCTGACCCGGAGCGGCGAGGCGCTTATCGACGGGGTTGTGCAGATAAAACGCGCCGTCCCGACGCTGGCACTGATCCCTCTCGTCATCATCTGGCTGGGGATCGGCGAGGCCATGAAGATATTCCTGATCTTCACGGCCGTTCTCGTGCCTGTCTACATCAACACCCATGCGGCCATCAGAGGCATCGACATCGGCCATGTCGAACTGGCGCGAACCCTTGGCCTGACGCGCTCCGAATTCATACGCAAGGTCGCACTTCCCGGCGCTCTGCCCGGCCTATTCGTGTCGTTGCGTCTTGCCGTCACGATCTGCTGGACGACGCTGGTCGTTCTTGAGCTGATCAACACCCAGACCGGCATCGGTTACCTGATGAACCGCGCCCGCGACTGGGGCCAGACCGACGTGATCGTGGTCGGGATATTCATCTACGCAATTCTTGGCCTCGTCTCCGACGCCCTGGTTCGGCTGATCGAAGCGCGGACGCTCGCCTACCGGAGGGCTCTGGGAACATGAACGTTCACACTGCCTCGTTCGGGCCGGTGTTGTTGCGCAACTTGTCCAGAGGTTTCGGACAAAAGACGATCCTGAACGACATAACGCTCGAAATACCAAGGGGCCAGTTCGTTGCGCTACTCGGCGAATCCGGCTCCGGAAAAACGACCCTTTTGCGTGCGCTTGCCGGTCTCGACGACGATGCCGTGACGCAAGGCGACTTCCGCACGCCCCGAAACACTTCCGTTCTGTTTCAGGATGCAAGGCTTCTGCCCTGGATGAACGTCATCGACAACCTGACGCTCGGCCTGAGAAGATCCAATGCAAGGGCCGCGGCATCCGCCATGCTGGATTCCGTGGGGCTCGGCGACAAGGCGGATGTCTGGCCGGCCACGCTGTCCGGCGGCCAGAAGCAGCGGGCGGCGCTGGCCCGTTCCCTGCTTCGCCAGCCGGAACTGCTGCTCGCCGACGAGCCGTTCGGCGCGCTCGATGCCCTGACCCGCATGCGCATGCATGGCCTGTTGTTCCGTCTGGTCGAACAACACAAGCCGACGGTCGTCCTCGTTACGCATGACGTCGACGAAGCCCTGCTCCTGTCCGATCGGATCCTTGTTCTGAAAGACGGCCGGATCGCCGAAGACCATCAAGTCGCCCTGCCGCACCCGCGAAGCCCAGGCGACCAGACGTTTGTCGACCTTCGGCAGACCCTGCTGCGCAGTCTCGGCGTTGAAACCAATCTAATGTGAGGGAAAGCTCCATGGCGCGTAAAATGCATTTCAACCTCTTCCTCATGCCGCGCGGACATCATGAGGGCGCCTGGCGTCATCCGGATTCAACGCGACGCGCCCTTACCGACCTGGAGCTCTATGTCGAGGCCGCCCGGATCGCAGAAGCCGCGAAATTCGACGCCGTATTCCTCGCGGACGTTCTTGTCGCGCCCAACAATGGTGGCCTGGTGGCGACGGGCGCTCTTGAGCCTATCACGCTGCTTTCAGCCCTGGCGGCCCGCACCAGCCAGATCGGCCTCATCGGCACGGCATCCACCACCTACAGCCTGCCTTTCACGCATGCGCGCCAGTTCGCTTCCCTCGACCATCTGTCCGGGGGACGCGCAGGCTGGAACATCGTCACCTCCTGGGCGCCCCAGGCGGGCGCCAACTACGGCCTGGAGCAGGATGTCGCCCATGGCGACCGCTACGCGCTTGCGGACGAATTCGTGGAGGCGGTCGATGCCCTGTGGCGTAGCTTTCCCGCAGAGGCCATCGTGGATGACCGGGACGCCGGGCAGTATCTCGATCCCAGGCTGATACAGCCGGCAAACTATCGGGGCAGCCATTTCCGCACGCACGGACCGCTCAACGTGCCAAGCAGCCCGCAAGGGCGACCGGTATATGTGCAGGCGGGACAATCGGAAACCGGGCGGGCCTTTGCGGCGCGATGGGCGGAGGCCATTTTCACGGCGCACCTTGCCAAGGAAACCGCGCAATCGTTCTACGCGGACGTGAAGGGTCGAGCCGCCGCTTTCGGCCGTCGCCCGCAGGATATCGTGGTTCTGCCCGGCATAAGCGCTGCAATCGGATCGACGACCCACGAGGCGAAACAGGTCTGGGAAGAACTCGACGCGCTGACAAGCCCGCAAATCGGGCTGGTCCGCCTTTCGGCGCGGTTCGGCGGCCATGATTTCTCCGGTATTCCGCTTGACCGGCCGCTGACCCGCGGGGATTTTCCCGACCCTTCCCAGGTGGAGGCGTCCAGAAGCCGGGCGACCGGGTACATCGACGTCGCGCTCAAGGAGGGGCTGACCCTCCGCCAATTGCTGCAGAAGCTGGCTGGGGCGCGTGGACATTTCACGGCGACGGGAACGCCCGAGCAAGTCGCCGACATCGTTGCGGACTGGTTCCACTCCGGCGCGGCCGACGGCTTCAACGTCATGCCGCCGATCGTGCATAAGCAATTCGAGCTGTTCGCGACGGAGGTGGTGCCGATCCTGCGCAAACGTGGACTGTTCCGCGAGGATTACGAAGGAACGACCCTTCGCTCACATTTCGGCCTGGACCCTATCCGGCAGGACATACCGCTCGCGCATTCGGCGTGATTGGCGAGGTCCGCGTAGCCGAGCAGCCTACTCGAACATGATCGCCTGCAGGGCCCCGCCATTGCGCTTCAGCCAATCCTTGCAACGGTCGGTGTCGGGGCAGAGTTTCTCGCACAATTTCCAGAATTTCGGACCGTGGTTCATCTCCTTGAGATGCGCCACCTCATGGGCGACGAGATAGTTTATCACAGGCTGCGGTGCCATCATGATGCGCCACGAGAAGGACAGGTTGCCCTCCGAGGTGCATGACCCCCAGCGGCTGGAGGTGTCCTTGTAGCGGATCGCCTTGGCGCGCTTGCCGAGCGCCCCGGTGTGCTTGACCACCAGCTTCTCGATCTCCTTCTTGGCCTCGCGCTTCAAGAAATCGGCGATGCGGCGCGGCAGGTGGATCCGGTCGCCATGCACGATCAGCAGCGGGCCGCGCTCGTCGCGCGACACCGTGACGGTGCCGCGCTTCGACGGCTCATGGACGATGCGGTGCGGCACGCCGCGTATCGGGATCCTGATGCCGGGCCGCACCTGCGGCCGGGTCGGCACCTTGGCCAGCCGCTGCTCCAGCCAGTCCTGATGGCGCTCGAGGAACCTGTCCACCTCGCCTCGGCGCAGGCCCGGCGGGACGGTGATGCGCAGGCCCTGGCCGCCGGAATCGATGCGCAGCGTCAGGCGCCGCGCCCTGGCGCTCTCGACGATCTTGAGCGGCAGCGTGCGGCCGGCGACACAATATTCCCGCTCCACGGCGGGCGTGGGCTTGGGCTTCGTCAGATTGCGAAAGAATCCGATGGTCATGGCGGGACGATACGCGATTCGAGAAAAACGAATAGAACAAAAAAGAAACGGCGCCGCTCACGCGACGCCGTCATCATACCTTGGCCCTGTCGCTAGGCTTCAGTCGTCGAGCAGGTTCGAACCTTTGCCACGCTTGGTGGTGGTCGTTCCGGTGCTCGGATCGGTCTTCGTCGGGGCAGTCGACTTGTTGCGGTTCGCCATGAAGCGATCGAACTCGTCCTGGTCCTTGGCGCGGCGCAATTCGCGGGCATACTCGTCGAACTGCGTCAGCATCTCGTCGAGCTTGCGGCGCTCTTCGTTCAAGCGCTCAAGTTCCTTTTCGCGCCAGTCGTCGAAAGCGACGTTGCCGGTGCGGGCGGAGCCGTGACCCCAGCGCGCGGCCTTGTCGGAACCACGGCGGCAGCCGGCGAAGATGCCGTCGGTCGCGCGGTTGACGTCACGCTTGAAGCCGTCGAGCCGGTCGCCCCAGATGATGTAGGCGAGCATGGCGAAGCCGAGCGGCCAGAACACCATGAAGCCGATCACCATCAAGGCGATGGTTGCCGGCGTCCAGGCCGGGCGGATCAATGCAGATGTGTTCATTTTCTCCCATTCCTTCGGTTGGAGACAGCCAGGACCGGCTGTGTGGAATCGAAATGGGAAGGCAAAAACGGCGATTCAAGACAATGTCCGCCAAAACCGGACAAAGGCCTGAAATGATTATCGCTTTTTGAGCGTATCGAGGAAAAGCACGACCAGGCCGGCAATCAGCCCCCAGAATGCGGCGCCGACGCCGAACAGCGTAAGCCCCGAGGCGGTGACGACAAAAGTGACCGTGGCGGCCATGCGCTGCCCTTCGTCCTTCAACGCTATGGCCAACGCGTTGGCGAGCGATGCCATCAGGGCGAGCCCTGCCACCAGCACGATCAGGCTCTGCGGCAGGACGGCGAAGATCGCCACCAGCGAGGCGCCGAAAATCGCGAAGATGAGATAGGCGAGCGCATAGAACGGCCCGGTCTTCCAGCGCTCGGCCGGATCAGGATGGACGTCCGGCCCGGTGCAGATCGCCGCCGAGATCGCCGCCAGATTGGTGGTCGAGCCGCCAAACGGCGCCGACAGCAGCGAGAAGAGACCGGTGACGCCAATCAGCGGGCCGGGCTCCGGGTGGTAGCCGGCGGCGCGCAGCACGGCGAGGCCCGACAGGTTCTGCGAGGCCATGGTGACGAGATAGAGCGGCAGCGCCAGGCCGATCATCGCCTTGGCGGTGAAATCGGGCGCGATCAGCGTCAGCGTCGACAGTTCCGGTGTCGGCAGGCCGCCGACACGGCCGGTCAAGAAGGCGGCGAGACCGCCCCCGATCAGCACCGCCAGCACCGACAGCGCCGGGTTGAACAGGCGGATGATGAAGAAGGCCGCGATCAGCGGCAGGATCAGCCAGGGGTCGACGGGAACGGTCTTGACCGCGTTGAGAGCGAAGGTGACGACGATGCCGGCCAGCATGCCGGAAGCAACCGAGGGCGGTATCCTGGAGATCAGCTGCGTCAACGGCTTGAACAGGCCGGTGGCGATCAACAGGATGGCGGTGACGATGAAGGCGGCGACGGCCTCGCCGATCGAAAAACCGCTCGACGCCGCCATCAGCGCCAGGCCCGGCGTCGACCAGGCGGTGATGACGGGCATTTTCGTGCGCCAGGACAGCCACAGGCTCTCGATGGCCATGGCAAGGCAAATGGTCGTCACCCAGCTCGCCGTCTGGATTTGCGTCGCGCCGACCGCGTGGGCGGCGGCAATGACGATGGCCAGTGTGCCGCCAAAGCCGACAATGGCCGCGACAAAGGCTGAGATCGGGATGGAAAGGCGCATGCTCATCAGCCCCGCTTGGCCATGTCACCGACCGACCGCACCAGCATGTCGAGATCCTGCGGCCGCGACAGGCGGTGGTCGCCGTCAGGAATGAGCGACAATGTGACATCGTCGGCCGGCAGCAGGCTGACCAGCTTCAGCGCGTGGCTCGACGGCACGTCCGCATCGGCCAGGCCCTGCAGGATGTGAACCGGGCAATGGGTGTCGATCGGGCCGGTCATCACACGGTTGTGACGCCCGTCCTCGATCAAGGCGCGCGTGTAGATGTAGGGCTCGGCGGAATAGTCGGACGACTCGGCGAAGAACCCCTTTTTTGCGAGGTCGCGTTTCTGCGCCTTGGTCAGCACCGGTTCGACCAATTCGGCGGTAAAATCCGGCGCCGGCGCCAGCAGCACCAGGCCGACGACGCTTACGTCGCCCGCCTTGCGCAATTCCTGCACCATGCGCAGCGCGATCCAGGCGCCCATCGAGGAGCCGACCAGGATCTGATTGCCCCTTGTGAAATGGCGGAACACGGCAAGGCTCTGCGACAGCCATGTCGAAATCGTGCCGTCGGCAAAGGCGCCGCCGGATTCGCCATGGCCCGAATAGTCATGGCGCAGGAAAGCCCGGCCTTCGGTCGCGGCCCAGTCCGACAGCGTCTCAGCCTTGGTGCCCAGCATGTCCGACTTGTAGCCGCCGAGCCAGACAATGCCCGGCGTGGAACCCGTCGAATGGCGCACCGCGATGCGCGATCCATCGACATCCAGAAAGATTGGCGGCGTGGCGGTCATGACTTATTCCTCGGCCCTTTTTCGGCGCGGGGTTCTTGTGACACAGCCACAGGCGTGGCGAAAAGTGCTCACGATGCTCTTTGTTTGGTGCAGGCCCGCGATCAGGGTGATTTTCTGTCAATGCTGTGCTATTGACTCCGCCCGCGCGCTCACCACATTGACGCGTCCACACATCAGACCGACAAAACCCGGAACGAAACGGCCAAGGAGACCACGACCATTCGCAGACCTTTCAAAGCAGCGGCGCCGACCAAGGATGGGCCGCGCTCCAACCGTGATATCCGGGTTCCCCGGGTCCAGCTTATCGACGCAGAAGGCCAGAACCGCGGTGATGTTTCCATCAACGACGCATTGCTGCTCGCCGAAGAGGCTGGGCTCGATCTCGTCGAAATATCGCCCAACGCGGTTCCTCCCGTCGTAAAAATCCTCGACCTCGGCAAGTTGAAATACGCCAACCAGAAGAAGGCGGCCGAGGCGCGCAAGAATCAGAAGGTCATCGAGATCAAGGAGATCAAGATGCGCCCGAACATCGACAGCCACGACTACGAGACCAAGATGAAGGCGGTTCGCCGCTTTTTCGAGGAAGGCGACAAGGTCAAGCTGACGCTGCGCTTCCGTGGCCGCGAGATGGCGCATATGGAGCTCGGCATGCAGCTTCTGAACAAGGTGCGCGAAGAAGTGGCTACCATCGCCAAGGTCGAGGCCGAGCCGAAGCTCGAAGGCCGCCAGATGATGATGGTGCTGGCGCCGCGCTAAGGCGTGCGGAACATCTGAGATCACGATAAAGTCAGGCGTGGCCAGCGCTCCAAATCCGCCTGAATTGTCTTGCAGAGCGTCCCGGCGATCGGCGGGACGCCTGTTTCTCGGCTAAAGCCGCGATCGCCGGCTAAGCTCCTCGACGATCGGACACCCCTTGGACAACGAACTCAAATACGGGCTGGGCAATTACCAGCAGATGCGCCGGCTCGTGCTTGCCGTGCTCGTGGTGGTGCTGTTTCTGGCACTGCTGTTTGGTCAGTCGACCTTCCCACCCGACACGCCGGTGCATGAGACGATCGAGATGTTCGGCGTGCTGCTGATCTTCCTCGGCATCGTCGGCCGCCTCTGGGCGACGCTCTATATAGGCGGGCGCAAATCGTCCGAAGTAGTGACGGGCGGACCCTACTCGATCACCCGCAACCCGCTCTATGTGTTCTCGACACTGGCCGCGGCCGGCGTCGGCGCGCAGATCGGTTCGTTCTCCGGCATCATCCTGTTCGCGCTGTTGTGCGCGGGTGCGTTCCATATCGTTATCCTGCGCGAGGAGAAATTCCTCAAGGAAGCGCTCGGCGCACCCTATGCCGCCTATCTGGCGCGGGTGCCGCGCTTCTTCCCGAACCTTTCCCTCTACCAGGAAGGCGATACCGGAAGCTTCAAGCCGCGCCTGCTGTTGACCACGCTGCTCGATGGCCTGGTGTTCCTCGTTGCGCTGCCGGCCTTCGAACTGATCGACGGCGCCCAGCAGTCGGGCATGCTGCCGGTGTGGTTCACGCTGCCCTGACCGAGACCGCAAAGGCGCAGCGCGGTGGGTGTTGCACACAGGCCCGCTTTGACGTATAGCACCGCCGTTCAAGAAAACCGCCCGGCAGGGCATGCCGTGGCGGTTTCATTTGCTTTTCGGGCTTTGGTCGGCCCGAAGCGAACAAGAAGCGCGATAGTGCGCCAACGAGACGGAGTAGCAAAATGCCCAAGATGAAGACCAAGTCGGCCGCCAAGAAGCGGTTCAAGATCACAGGTACGGGTAAAGTCCTGTCGGCTGCGGCCGGCAAGCGTCACGGCATGATCAAGCGTTCCAACAAGTTCATTCGAAATGCCCGCGGCACGATGGTTCTGGCTGAACCGGATGGCAAGAAGGTCATCAAGAATTTTCTGCCGAACGGCCTCTAAGGCGTTCGGTCTGGACAGCGTTTGTTTTACGCAATTCCGAACGGAAAACCGCAACACACTTTTCCTGGAATTGCTTTTAAGGAGATCATGACATGGCACGCGTAAAGAGAGGCGTCACCTCGCACGCCAAGCACAAGAAGGTCCTGAAAGCCGCCAAAGGCTTCTACGGCCGCCGCAAGAACACCATCCGCATCGCCAAGCAGGCGGTGGAAAAGTCGCTGCAGTACGCTTACCGCGACCGCAAGAACCGCAAGCGCTCGTTCCGCGCACTGTGGATCCAGCGCATCAACGCCGCGACGCACGAGCACGGCCTGACCTATGGCCGCTTCATCGACGGCCTCAACAAGGCCGGCATCGAGATCGATCGCAAGATCCTGTCCGACATGGCCATTCATGAGCCGCAGGCTTTCGCCGCGCTGGTCGCCAAGGCCAAGGTCGCGCTCGAATATCTGAAGAACACCACGCCGAACGCTTTTGAAAGCGCTGTCGCCTAAGACCAGCGCTTCCCAAGCATTCGCAATTCTGATTTGGGGAACCCGCGCTGGCTCGGCCGGCGCGGGTTCTTTTTTGACCCTGATGTAACCAAAATGGTGACAACGAAACCAAAATGGTGTCGGTCGCCCGATCAAGAGAGTTTCGCCGTGAACGCCACCGCTGGAAATCTTGAAGCCCTGGAAGATTCGCTTCTGTCCGACATCGCATCGGCCGCCGATGAGCCGGCGATCGAAGCCGTGCGCATCGCGGCCTTCGGTAAGAAGGGCACCGTGTCCGAGATGCTGAAAACGCTGGGCGCCATGACCCCCGAGGAGCGCCAGGTCAAAGGCCCTGCTATCAATGGCCTCAAGAACCGTGTCACCGAGGCGCTGACCGCCCGCAAGGCCGAGTTGAAGGACGTGGCGATCGCCGCGCGGTTGGCCGCCGAAAAAGTCGACGTGACGCTGCCGGTGCGGCAATCGCCGGCCGAGCGCGGCCGCATCCATCCGATCAGCCAGGTCATCGACGAGATCGCGGCGATCTTCGGTGACCTCGGCTTCGCGATCGCCGAAGGGCCGGATATCGAGACCGACTATTACAATTTCACCGCGCTGAATTTCCCGGAAGGCCACCCGGCGCGCGAGATGCACGACACTTTCTTCTTCCAGCCGGACGAGAAGGGCGAGCGCAAGCTTTTGCGCACGCACACCTCCCCGGTGCAGATCCGCACCATGGAGAAGCAGAAGCCGCCGATCCGCATCGTCATTCCGGGCAAGACCTACCGCCAGGATTCCGACGCCACCCACTCGCCGATGTTCCATCAGGTCGAAGGACTGGTGATCGACAAGTCGGCCAATGTCGCCAACATGAAGTGGGTGCTGGAGGAGTTCTGCAAGGCCTTCTTCGAGGTGCCCTCGGTCAAGATGCGCTTCCGGCCGTCCTTCTTCCCGTTCACCGAGCCAAGCCTCGAGGTCGACATCCAGTGCGACCGCTCGCGGCCAGGCGAAGTGCGCTTCGGCGAAGGCTCCGACTGGATGGAGATCCTCGGCTGCGGCATGGTGCACCCCAACGTGCTGCGTGCCGGCGGGCTTGATCCCGACGAATACCAGGGCTTTGCCTGGGGCATGGGCATCGACCGCATCGCCATGCTGAAATACGGCATGCCGGACCTGCGCGCCTTCTTCGATGCCGATGTCCGCTGGCTGTCGCATTACGGCTTCCGGCCGCTCGACATGCCGACCCTGTTCGGGGGCCTGAGCGCGTGACAGCCGCCCACACCGGCGGCTGCCGCTGCGGTGCCGTGCGGTTCGAGGTCTCCGTCGAACCGCATCACGTCAGCTATTGCCACTGCGGCGATTGCCGACGGGCCAGCGGCGCGCCCGTATCGGCCTTTGTCGGCTTCCCGGTCGACAAGGTGGCGTTTACGGGCAAGGCGTTGAAGATGTACGAGAACGGACCGGTGACGCGTTCGTTCTGCGGCATCTGCGGCTCGCCGATCGCCTATGTCGATGACCGGCTCGAAGACGACATCTACTTCGTGCTCGGCGCCATGGACAGGCCGGCCGATTTCCAGCCGACGCAGCATGCCTATGTGAGCGAGCAGCTTCCTTTCCTGCATATGTCCGACGACTTGCCGAGACATTTGAAAACAAGCGTCAAAAGACCAGACGGAACAATCCAATGAAATTCACCCTCTCCTGGCTCAAGGACCATCTCGAGACCGACGCCTCGCTCGCCGAAATCGTCGAGCGGCTGACCTCGATCGGCCTCGAAGTCGAGCATGTCGACGACAAATCGAGCCTGAAACCCTTCGTTATCGCCAAAGTGCTGACGGCGGTGCAGCATCCCGATGCCGACCGGCTGCGCGTGCTGACGGTCGACACTGGCGACGGCAAGCCGCCGGTGCAAGTGGTGTGTGGAGCGCCGAACGCCCGCGCGGGCCTGATCGGCGCCTTTGCCGCGCCCGGCACCTATGTGCCCGGCATCGACGTGACGCTGACGGTCGGCAAGATCAGGGGTGTCGAAAGCCATGGCATGATGTGCTCCGAGCGCGAACTGGAGCTTTCCGACGAGCATAATGGCATCATCGACCTGCCCGAGGATGCGCCGGTCGGCACCAGCTTCGCGACCTATGCGCATCTCGACGATCCGGTCATCGAGATCAATCTGACGCCGAACCGGCCTGATGCGACCAGCGTCTACGGCATCGCCAGGGACCTGGCGGCGAGCGGACTTGGCCGCCTCGTCGGTGGCGCGATCATGCCCCATGCCGGCAGCGGCATGTGCCCCGTCAAGGTGAAGATCGTGGCGCCGGAGCTCTGTCCCGGCTTCGCGCTCAGGCTGGTCAAGGGCGTGAAGAACGGCCCGTCGCCGAAATGGCTGCAGCAGCGGCTGATCGCCATTGGCCTTCGGCCGATCAGCGCGCTGGTCGACATCACCAATTACGTCACCTTCGATCGTGGCCGGCCGCTGCATGTGTTCGATGCCAGGAAGGTCGCCGGCAACCTCGTCGTGCGCCGCGCGCGCAATGGCGAGAAGGTGCTGGCGCTCGACGGCCGCGAATACACGCTGACGCCGGAGATGTGCGTCATCGCTGACGACGATGGCGTCGAGTCGATCGCCGGCATCATGGGCGGCGAGCATTCCGGCTGCGACGAGAACACCACCGACGTGCTGGTCGAATCCGCGCTTTGGGACCCGATCACCACCGCCCGCACCGGCCGCACGCTCGGCATCATCACCGATGCGCGCTACCGCTTCGAACGCGGCGTCGATCCCGAATTCATGGTGCCAGGCGTGGAACTGGCGACGAAACTGGTGCTCGATTTCTGCGGCGGCACGCCGACGGAGATCGAAGTGGCCGGCTATGGCGGCCACCAGCCCAAGATGGTCTCCTTCCCGCTGTCGGACATTAGGCGCCTGACCGGGATCGAGGTGCCGAGAGCGGAAAGCCTGGACATTCTCTCGCGCCTCGGTTTCACGGCGGACGGATCGGGCGATGTCGTCAACGTCACGGTGCCCTCGTGGCGCCCCGATGTCGACGGCAAGGCCGACCTGGTCGAGGAGGTGATGCGCATCCACGGCGTCGACAACATCGCGCCGCAGCCGCTCGGCGCGCATGACGCGGTCAATGCAAAGATCCTCACCACGCTGCAGGTGCGCACCCGCACGGCCAAGCGCGCATTGGCAGTGCGCGGCATGATGGAGGCCGTCACATGGTCGTTCATCCCGGCCAGGCATGCCGAATTGTTCGGCGGCGGCCAGACAGCGCTCAAGCTCGCCAACCCGATCGCCGCCGACATGTCCGACATGCGGCCCTCGCTGCTTCCGGGGCTGATCGCCGCTGCCCAGCGCAATGCCGACAAGGGCATCGGCGACGTGGCACTGTTCGAAGTCTCGGGCACCTATGAGGGCGACGGCGCCGACCAGCAGCGCCGCGTCGCCGCCGGCGTGCGCCGCGGCACCGCCAAGCTCGACGGCTCAGGCCGCAACTGGGCCGGCAATTCCGGCGCGGTTGGCGTGTTCGACGCCAAGGCCGATGCGATCGCGGCGCTCGAAGCCTGCGGCGCGCCGGTCGACCGGCTGCAGATCGAGCCCGGCGGTCCGGCCTGGTACCATCCCGGCCGCTCCGGCACGATCAAGCTCGGGCCGAAAACGGTGCTGGGCACCTTCGGCGAGTTCCACCCGAAGACGCTGGAAGGGCTCGACGTCTCCGGACCGCTGTGCGGCTTCGAAGTGTTCGTCGACGCCGTGCCCGAGCCGAAGGCCAAGCCGACGAAGACCAAGCCGAAGCTGGAGCTTTCCGCCTTCCAGGCGGTGAAGCGCGACTTCGCCTTCGTCGTCGATAGATCCGTCGAGGCCGGCACGCTGGTGCGCGCCGCCCTTGCCGCCGACAAGAAGCTGATCACTGGTGTCTCGGTCTTCGACATCTTCGAGGGTGCATCGCTCGGCGCCGACAAGAAATCGATCGCCATCGAAGTGTCGATCCAGCCGGTCGAAAAGACGCTGACCGACGAGGATTTCGAGGCGCTCGCCAAACGCATCGTCGAGAATGTCGGCAAGCAGACCGGTGGTGTTCTGCGCGGCTAGAACTTGCGGAGCGATGGCGAATCGCCCTCAAAAAGGGCGATGGACCATCTGCGCTATTCCGGGCTGCCGTTCGAAGCACAACGAGCGGTGTTTCTCGATATCGTCTCGGCGGACCCGCTGGTCCAGGACGCGCTGGTGCGGGCGCACTCGCTCGACCTGCCGGACTGGCTGGTGGTTTCCGGTGCGCTCTACAACAGCGTCTGGAACCATCTGACCGGCAAGCCTTCGAGCTACGGCATCAAGGATGTCGACTTGTTCTATTTCGATGATGCGGATTTATCCTACGAAGCCGAGGACGCCATCATTCGCCGGGCGGCACAGCATTTCGAAGGGCTGGCATTGCCGGTCGAGGTGCGCAACCAGGCGCGGGTGCATCTGTGGTACCCGCAGAAGTTCGGACAGCCCTGCCCGCGCTATACGAGTTCCAGCGACTCGGTTGGGCATTTTGCCTCGAAGACCCATGCGGTCGGGGTGCGATACGGGGGTGACGGGCAATTGGAGTTGGTGGCGCCGTTCGGGGTCGACGATATCTTTTCGTTTCGCATCACACCGAACCGGGTGATGGACAACCAGCGCACGCATGATGCGAAGGGGGCGCGGGCGAGGGAATGTTGGCCGGAGATTGCGGTGGTGCCTTGGTGACAGGCAGGG
>NZ_JAIUIU010000031.1:0-55010 GCF_020165775.1 Mesorhizobium sp. B263B2A | reverse complement strand
GTCGAGCTTCGCTCGACACCTCTCCCCCGATCGACGGGGGAGAGGAAGGGCCCCCTTCCGCAACTGCTGCGGAGGACGGGCAGGCAAGGGGCAGCACAAGCTTTCGCGGTTGGCTCGTATCAGGTACCGGCCTTCCGCTTGCCTCGACCAACCACACGCGGCATAGATCGGGGCATGACCGAAATCTATCGCCCGCGCCGCTCGGTGCTCTATGTCCCGGCCTCCAACGACAAGGCGTTGGCCAAGATCGCGCAGCTTTCCTGCGATGCCGTTATCATCGACCTGGAGGATGCCTCGGCCCCGGCCGACAAGATCGCCGCGCGCGGGAAGTTGGCGAAGATCTTCGCCGATGCAGATCGCCGTTGCGAGATGGTGGTGCGCATCAATGCACTGTCCAGCGAATGGGGCGCCGACGATCTGCTGGCCGCCGCAAGCTGCGAACCCGACGGCATCCTGTTGCCCAAGGTCGATACGCCGCGCGACCTGCTCGAGGCCGGCGATGTGCTCGACGACAATTTTGTCCCCGATAGCGTGAAACTGTGGGCGATGATCGAGACGCCCAAGGCGCTGCTCAACATCGGCGCGATCGCCGAACTTGGCCGCGATCCGGCCTCGCGCCTTGATTGTTTCGTTGCCGGAACGAATGATCTGGTCAAGGACACCGGCGTGCTGGCGACACCCGATCGCCGCTACCTCGTGCCCTGGCTGATGCAGATGGTGCTGGCCGCCCGTGCCGGCGGCCTCGACATGCTCGACGGCGTCGCCAATGACTTTCGCGACCTCGACGCTTTCGCCCGCGAATGCAGGGAATCCGCCGCCATGGGGTTCGACGGCAAGACCCTCATCCATCCGGCCCAGATCGAAGCCGCCAACCGCGCCTTCGTGCCAACAGCGCAAGCGGTGGCCGAGGCGCGCGCGGTGAAGGACGCATTCTCGCTCGCCGAAAATGCCGGCAAGGCCGTGATCGCGCTGAACGGCAGGATGGTCGAGCGGCTGCACCTGACGCAGGCTGAAAAACTGCTGGCGAAGGCCGCCGCCATCGGCGCATGATATCGGCCCTATGCTCGCGGGCTATGAATATTCACGACAGGACTTGAAAAATGAAGCTCTACCGCTTTCTGTCCGCTCCGGACGACGCCAGCTTCTGCCACAAGGTGACGGCAGCGTTGAACAAGGGCTGGCATCTGTTCGGCTCGCCGACCTACGCCTATGACAAGAAAGCCAAGACGATGCGCTGCGGCCAGGCCGTGGTGAAGGACGTCGAGGGCCAGGAATATGGGCCGGATACCAAGCTCAGCGACTGGTAGGCTCGATCAAAGACAGCATCAGGCAGCCTCGGCGATTTCAAGACGCACGGTAAGCCCGGCCAGCGCGGCAAGGTTGATCAAGGTGTCCAGACTGAAATTGGCGATCCTGCCCCGCAGGAGGTCGTTGAGGCGCGGCTGGGTAATCCCGAGCCGGTTGGCCGCTTCAGCCTGGGTAACGTCCCAACTGCGCACCCGCTGTTCAATCGCGATCAGCAAATTGGAGCGCATAGTCATGTTGGCGGCCTCGGCTGGAGTATTTTCCAGCGCGTCCCACACGTTCTCGAAACTCTGACGTTCCATCGTCATACCTCCACTAGATTTGCTTGAACCGCGATACGGCAAGATCCAGATCTCGTTTCGCCGTTTGTTGCGTCTTCTTCTGGAAGGCGTGCAGCACATAGATAGCGTCACCTATGCTCGCGACATAAAGCACCCGGAACGCGCCGGCACCGTCACGGACGCGGATCTCCCGCACGCCGGGACCTACTGTCGTCATCGGCTTCCAGTCGCTTGGCTCAAACCCGAGCTGAACCTTATGCAACTGGACACCCGTTTCCTTGCGCGCCGCTTCTGGAAAATCCCGGAGCTGCGCAAGGGAATCTCCAAGAAATCTAGTCGCTTCACCGGCATGCGAATCTTATATCAAAACTTGTATAATTTAACAAGGCGATGGCGCACGTGATCGGCTCTCGGCCTGCTCCGACGCAGGCTGTATTGAGATTCAGGTCAGGCCGAGTCGAAAATGGTGGTGCCCGAGAACCGGAGCGGAGCGTACTTTTGGGTACGTGAGCACCGGAAGCGCAGGGGATCACCATTTGCAGGCCGGCCTCACCTGAATATCGGCACAGCCTACTCGGCAGCCTCTTCGATCCGCTCCATATCATCGTCCGACAGGCCGAAATGGTGGCCGATCTCGTGGATCAGCACATGGGTGATGATGTCGCCCAGCGTTTCCTCGTTTTCGGCCCAGTAGTCGAGCATGGCGCGGCGATAGAGCGTGATGCGGTTCGGGCCTTCGCCGGTCTGCGGGTTCCAGCGTTCGGCGATGCCGCGTCCCTCGAACAGGCCGAGCAGGTCGAACGGTGTTTCCAACGACAAATCGTCCATTATCTCGTCGGTCGGGAATTCGGCGATCTGGATGACGATCTCGCCGGTCAGCTTGCGAAACTCCTCCGGCAGATGGGCGTAGGCCTCCAGCGCCAGGAACTCCAACTCCTCCATCGAGGGTGCAAGTTCGCCGTGCCAGGTGCGGGTTTTGTAGATACGAGCCATGCTTTGTCCTTTGATCCCGGCATATAGGCTTTCGCACCGGAATCGGCAAACGATGCGGCCGGTGCGCCCCGCGCTTGCGGATAGCCAGGAATAAATTCCTTGTGACTCTGCTTGACTCTTCGGACCGCCTCTGGAATCTATTAGAACATAACAGGAACAATTGTGAGTGGAAGCTGACCGTCATGGCGATGACCGCCGTGGCGCGGGAGACTGTTTTTGCCCTGCGCCGCCAGATTGCGAAGATCGAGGGAACCCTGCCCGAGCGCCTGCAGGCGCCGGCCGCCGCGCCCCTTGGTGCTGGCGCCAGCCCCGATCCCGTCTCCAACCTTGATCTCACGCCCGCCGATCTCACCTCCAGCCTTGATCTCACGCCCAGTCTTGATCTTACGCCCAGTCTTGATCTCACCATCGTCCGCCGCGGCCTTGCCGCGGCGGCACCGGATGCCTTCCTGCCGATCGGCGTCGGCCGCCTCGATGCGGCCCTGAGCGGCGGCCTGCCGAAAGCCGCGCTCAGCGAAATCCATGGCCTGGAAACCCGCGATGCCGGGGCCGTCGCCGGTTTCGCCCTGTCGCTCATCAGCCTGATCCTCAAGCAGGCGCGGGGATTGCCAATCTTATGGATCGGCACCACGGAAATCTTCCGCGAGGCCGGCTTTCCCTATGCCAAGGGGTTGCATGCCTCGTTCGGCATCGAGCC
Organism: Mesorhizobium sp. B263B2A; assembly: GCF_020165775.1. Lineage (NCBI taxonomy): Bacteria > Pseudomonadati > Pseudomonadota > Alphaproteobacteria > Hyphomicrobiales > Phyllobacteriaceae > Mesorhizobium > Mesorhizobium sp. B263B2A. The sequence goes on along the minus strand of NZ_JAIUIU010000031.1, from coordinate 51,734 downwards.
GGAGCAATTGCTGTTTTCCGAGGCGCCCAGGCTTGTCGATGCGCTGTGGGTCGCCGAGGAGGCCGCCAGGATGACGGCGCTCGCTGCTGTCATCCTGGAAATCCGCGGCAATCCGCAGCGGCTGGACCTGACCGCGACGCGCCGGCTGCATGCGCGGGCGATGAGTGCCGGCCGGCCGGTGTTCCTGCTGCGGCAGGCGGCCGGGCCCGAGCCGACGGCGGCGCCCGTCCGCCTTATCGTCGCGTCGGCGCCGGCGGTGCCGCGCGCCACGGTCGCCGGGCCGCTCGCCGGTTCGATCGGCCGTCCGGCCTTCACCATCACCATCGGCAAGAGCCGCACGGCCCTGCCTGGACAATTCACACTGGAGTGGAACCCCGATGAACGCGGATTCGATGAAAGAGCGGGCGACGAAAGAAGGCGCGAAAGAGACCGGGCAAAGGATCCTGTCCCTGTGGTTCCCCTATCTGGCGGTGGAAAGGATCCTGCGCCAGCGTCTGGGGCGGTCCTGGCGTTCCCGGCCTTCGGATCACCTGACGCCATCTCACCCACCGCTGGTGATCAGCCACCGCCAAGGGAACGCACAGCGTATCTCGGCCCTCGACGAGCGGGCTGAGGCGCTGCACCTGAAACGCGACATGGGCATTGCCGACGCGCGCGCCATGTACCCGTCGATCGACATCGTCGAGGCCGATCCCGAGGCTGACCGGCGCCTGCTCGAAGGCCTTGCCGACTGGTGCGACCGCTACACCCCGCTGGTGGCGATCGACGGCACCGAGGGGCTGTTTCTCGACGTCACCGGCTGCACCCATCTGTTCGGCGGCGAACGCGCCATGCTGGACGACATCCTGTCGCGCTTCCTTCATCAGGGTTTTGCCGTCCGTGCCGGGCTTGCCGCGACACCGGGCGCGGCCTGGGCGGCGGCGCGCTTTTGCGGCGACCGCATCGTCGTGTCAGGCGAGGAGGAGGCCCTGCTCGCGCCCTTGCCGCTGGCGGCACTGCGCATAGCGCCGGAAACCCGTACCAGCCTGGAAAGCGTCGGCCTGCGCACGGCGGGCGCCGTCATGGCGGCACCGCGCGCGCCGCTTGCCCGCCGCTTCGGCGGCTCTCTGCTTCTGCGCCTCGACCAGGCGCTTGGCCGCCTCGACGAAGCGATCTCGCCGCGCCTTCCCGTCGCACCGCTTTCGGTCGAACGCCATCTCGCCGAGCCCGTCAGCGTGACCGAGGACATCGAGCGGCTGGTGGGCATGCTGGCGACGACCTTGAAGGCCGATCTCGAGCGCCGCGGCGAGGGCGCCCGGACGCTGGCGCTGCTGCTCTTTCGCGTCGACGGCGCCGTCAGCCGCATTGCGCTCGGCACCTCGCGGCCGATGCGCGATCCCCGGCTGATCCAGAAACTCTTCCATGAAAGGCTGGCCGCGCTCGAGCAGGACATCGATGCCGGCTATGGTTTCGATCTGGTGCGGCTTTCCGTGCTGGCGGCCGCCGCCTTCGACATGCAACAGGCCGATCTGACCGGCGAGGTGAGCGACGACGGCGCCGATATCGCGCTGTTCGCCGACCGCATCCGCGCCCGGCTCGGCGAGGGCGCCGTCCTGCAGCCTGTCGTCGTCGAAAGCCATCTGCCGGAACGCGCTGTCGCGACCATCCCCTTCACCGAGGCCCCGCGCCGGACCACGCCGCCAAGGAAGCCGGACAGGTTGCAGGCGCCGATGACCATCTTCCCGCCGGAACGGCCGATCCGGCTGTTCCGCGCGCCCGAGCCGATCGAGGTGCCGGCCACCGAAATGCCCGAGGGACCGCCGCTGAATTTCCGCTGGCGGCGCGCGCTCTACCGGGTGACGCGTGCCGAGGGGCCCGAGCGCATCGCCGCCGAATGGTGGCGCGAGGCGTCGGACGATGCCGCGGCATCGACACGCGACTATTTCCGCATCGAGGATGCCGACGGCCGCCGCTACTGGCTCTACCGGCAAGGGCTTTACGGCGGCGCCTCGCAGATCCCGCCGCGCTGGTTCCTGCACGGGGTCTTCGCATGAACGCGCTGACGGTCATTCCCTATGCCGAGTTCGGCATCCAGTCGAATTTCTCTTTCCTGCGCGGCGCTTCCAAGCCGGAGGAGCTGGTGGTCGCGGCCAAGCTGCTGGGCTTCTCCGCGATCGGGCTTGCCGACCGAAACACGGTGGCCGGCGTGGTGCGCGCCTGGCAACAGGCCAAGGTCGAAAAGCTTTCCTACCATCCCGGCTGCCGGCTGGTCTTTTGCGACGGCACGCCGGACATCCTTGCCTATCCCAGGAACCGCAAGGGCTGGGGGCATCTGTGCCGCATGCTGACGCAAGCCAACCTGCGTGACGAAACCGAAAAGGGCGCAACGTTGCTTCAGCGCAGCGATCTCTTGGAATGGGGAGACCTGATGTCGCTGGCGGTGCTGCCCGATCCGGTGGCGGACGTGCAAGACAGTCTCGCTTTGCTTCGCCAGCTCAAGGATCGTTTCGGCAGAGCTCTGCGGCTGGGCGTCTCGCCCGATTATGCCGGCAATGACCGTTTCCGCATCGAGCAGGCAGCCGCGCTTGCAGAGAGTGCCGGCATCCCGCTGATGGCGACCAACGACGTTCTCTACCACACCGCCGAGCGGCGTCCGCTGCAGGACGTGCTGACCGCGATCCGCCTCAACACGCCCATCGCCGAGGTTGGGCTGCAGCTCACCGCCAATGCCGAGCGCCATCTGAAGCCGCCGATGGAGATGGCCCGCTTGTTCCGCCGGCATCCGCAGGCGCTGGCCGAGACCTTGCGGTTCGCGGAAGAGCTGACCTTCTCGCTGAGCGATCTCCAGTACAACTACCCCGACGAGCCGACGGAATCGGGTCTCGGCCCACAGGCGGAGCTTGAGAGACTGGCGCGGGAGGGAGCCGCCAGGCGCTACCCGGCGGGAGTGCCTGCCTCCGTGATCAAGCGTATCGGGGAAGAACTCGCTCTCATCGAGCGCCTCAACTACGCCCGCTATTTCCTCACCGTCCATGACATCGTCAAATACGCCCGCAGCCAGGACATACTGTGCCAGGGCCGTGGTTCGGCCGCCAATTCGATCGTCTGCTTCTGCATCGGCATCACCGAAGTCGGGCCGGACAAGATCGATACGCTCTTCGAGCGCTTCATTTCCGAGGAGAGGAACGAGCCGCCCGACATCGACGTCGATTTCGAGCATGAAAAGCGCGAGACCGTCATCCAGTACATCTACGAGAAATACAGCTCCAAGCGCACCGCGCTGGCCGCAGCCGTCATCAGCTATCGCGGCCGCTCGGCGCTGCGCGAAGTGTCGAAGGCGATGGGCCTGTCCGAGGATGTCAGGGCGTCTCTGTCCGGCTCGATCTGGGGCTGGTCGACCTCCGAGCTTGGCGAGAAGGAAGCCCGCGCCGGCGGCCTTGACCAGACCGACCCCATATCGAGGCACGTGATGGAACGCGCCAACGAGATCATGGGCTTTCCCCGTCACCTCTCCCAGCATGTCGGCGGTTTCGTCATCACCCGGGACCAGCTCGATGAGATCGTGCCGATCGTCAAGACGGCGATGGACGAGCGCAAGATGGTCGAATGGGACAAGGACGATCTCGATGCGGTGAAGATCCTCAAGGTGGACATCCTGGCGCTCGGCATGCTGACCTGCCTGCAGCGCGCCTTCACCTTGCTTACGGAGCACTATCCGAAGGCGCGGGATCCGTATGGGCAGCCCTATGTGCTGGCCACGCTGCCGCCGGAGGACAGGCAGGTCTACAAAATGATCTGCCGCGCCGACACGATCGGCGTCTTCCAGATCGAATCGCGCGCGCAGATGTCGATGCTGCCCAGGCTCAGGCCACAGAATTTCTACGACCTCGTCATCGAGGTGGCGATCGTGCGGCCCGGCCCGATCCAGGGCGATATGGTCCACCCCTATCTGCGCCGCCGCCAAGGCAAGGAGGAGGCCGAGTATCCCAAGCCGGAGCTGAAAGAGATCCTCGGCAAGACGCTGGGTGTTCCCTTGTTCCAGGAACAGGCGATGAAGATTGCCATCGTCGCCGGCGGCTTCAGGCCGGGCGAGGCCGACGAATTGCGCCGCGCCATGGCCACCTTCAAGCGCACCGGCACCATCGGCAATTACCGCCAGCGCATGATCGACGGCATGATGGGCAAGGGCTACACGAAAGACTTCGCCGAGCGCTGCTTCAAACAGATCGAGGGCTTTGGCGAATATGGCTTTCCTGAAAGCCACGCCGCCTCCTTCGCCTTGCTCGTCTATGCCTCTTGCTGGTTCAAGACCTTCTATCCCGACGTGTTCTGCGCCGCGATCCTGAATTCGCAGCCGATGGGGTTCTACCAGCCGGCCCAGCTTGTCCGCGACGCACGCGACCATGGCGTCGATATCCGCGAGGTCGACGTCAATTTCTCCGTCTGGGACTGCACCCTTGAGGAAACGCCGTTCGACCCGGCCCGCATCCTGCCGCGCCATGCCGAAATGCGCGGTGTCATCGAGACGGCCCACGCCGTGCGGCTTGGCTTCCGGCAGATCAAGGGACTGTCCAAGGAACGCATGGAGCAGTTCGTCGCGCGACGCAGCTCCGGCTACTTGTCCGTCCGCGACGTCTGGCTGCGCTCCGGCCTCGATGTCCACGAGATCGAGCGGCTGGCGCAGGCCGATGCCTTCCGCTCGCTCGGCCTCGACCGTCGTGAAGCCTTGTGGGCGGTGCGCGCGCTGGACGGCAAGAGTGCCGCCGAGAAGCTGCCGCTGTTCGACCAGCCGGCCCTGCGCCTGCGCGAACTGGAGCCGGAGACCAAGCTGCCGAAAATGCCGCTCGGCGAGCATGTCATCCACGACTACCGCTCGCTCGGCCTGTCGCTCAAGGCGCATCCGGTGGCCTTCCTGCGCGAACGGCTCGACCGCGCCGGCATCACGCCCAATGCCAACCTTTCTTCGGTGCGCGACGGCAGGCGGGTCTCCGTCGCCGGCCTCGTGCTGGTGCGCCAGCGCCCCGGCAAGGGCAACGCGATCTTCCTGACGCTGGAGGACGACAAGGCCGTCGCCAACGTCATCTTCTGGGAGAGAACCTTTACCCGCTTCCGCCCCATCGTCATGGGCGCGCGGTTCGTGAAGGTCAGCGGCAAATTGCAGTCGGAATCCGGTGTCGTCCACATCGTCGCCGAGAAGATCGAGGACCTGACACCCTGGCTGACCGTGCTGCTGGAGAAGGTCAGCGAGGCGGGAGGGCCGGACGCTGCTTCTCAGCGGCACGTCTCCAGGGATGGTGCGGATCGCGATGGCCGCCCCGCGCTGCGCAACGCGCCGATCAAACAGGATCTCGCGGCGTTATCCGGAGAAGCGGAACAGGTCATGCCCAAGGGGCGCAATTTTCAGTAGCGGCTCCACAGTGCCGGCCATCCGAAAAGCGCCGCGCCCCCCCGCGCACCTCTCCCCCACTTGGGCAGGGCACAAGGGTTGGCGAGTTTGCGCCTTTCCTCTCCCCCGTCGATCGGGGGAGAGGTGGGGGGGGGGGGGCGCGGGCGGGGGGGGGGGGGGGGGGGGGCGGTGTCGAGCGAAGCTCGACGGAGTGGGGGTCGACCTTTCGTTGAAGCAATGTTTCCGACTGATCGCTGCTTGCCTTGCTCGCCAGGGTGTTCCTGCCTTGCGGCGACCGCGCGTTTGGCGAATGCCTTCCCCCACTCCGTCGCTGCTGCGCAGCGCCACCTCTCCCCCCTCCGGAGGGAGAGGAAGGGTGCCAAGGTTGGCGAACAGGGGGAGATCGGCAGCTCCTGCAACGCTGGAGATTGGCGAAAGCCGCTGAGCGCATAATCTCCCTCCTTGCGGGGGAGATGGCCGGTAGGCCAGAGGGGGGTGCTGTCCCGCCAGCCTCTGGCAATCTTCTCGTCGCATATGTTCGAACCTACGATGTCCCACCCAATTTCGGCGGCGACAGCACATCCTCCGCCGAAATCGTCCGCGCCTCCGATGGCAGCATGATCGGGATGCCGTCGCGAACCGGATAGGCGAGCTTGGCGACCCGAGAGATCAGCTCGCCCCGCTCCGGATCCCAGGCGAGCGGCCCCTTGGTCAGCGGGCAGGCCAGGAGTTCCAGCAGCTTGGGGTCGACAGTGCTCTTCCTTCCGTCACGCCCATCCGCCATCGTGCCCTCCTCCAGCTTCGCGCCGAAGATGTGTTGATATCCGGGTCAGGCCGAGTCGAAAATGGAGGCTTGCGAGAACCGGAGCGGAGCGTACTTTCGTACGTGAGCACCGGAAGCGCAGCAAGCCGCCATTTGCGGCCGGCATCACCCGGATATCGACCCATCTTACTGCAAGCTCGAGCCAAAATCTTCATTCTCGCGCGCCAGCGCCATCTCCGTGATGGCGATCAGCGTTTCGGCGCGCGTCTTCAGGTCCGCCGCTTCGAGCAGCGCCTGCTTTTCGGCCGGCCCGTAGGGCGCCATCATCGAAAGCGCGTTGACCAGCATGGCGTTCTCGGCGCGGCTGACGCTTTCCCAGTCGGCCTCCAGGTCGTTGGCCTGCAGATAGGCGCGAAATGCTCTCAGGAGCGCGGGCCGGTCGATCTCGTCCGCCGCCTGGTCCTCATCAAGGTCGGCGAGGAAAGGCGCCGGCTTGGCCTGGCGAAACGGCGTCTTGACCGTCAGTTCGTGGGTGATGCGGAACCGGCACACGCCCTGCAGCGAAATCAGGTAGCGACCGTCGCCGGTTTCGGAAAAGGCGATGATGCGCCCGGCGCAGCCGACATTGCAGAGCTCCGGCTCGCCATCGTCGCGCAGCGCGCCGTCGAGGCGAGGCTGGATGACGCCGATGAGCCGCGACCCGGCAACCGCCTCGTCCACCATCTGCAGGTAGCGCGGCTCGAAGATGTTGAGCGGCATGCGGCCGCCTGGCAGCAGAAGCGCCCCCTCGAGCGGAAAGATCGGGATCGCTGACGGCAAATCCTTGGCGAGCCGGTAATGCGCGTTTCCCGCTTGCACCTCATTCCTCCGATCGCTTCCACAAGGAAGCGCGTCAACTCTGCCTGGTTTTTCCTATCTGGCGCTTTGGCCTGATCTCGCAAGCCTGTGCGACAAAACAACCGATAACCGGCTCAGGAAAACAGCAGCGACGACAATTTGCGCCGCGCCGCCAGCGTCGCCTCGTCGGTCATGCCCCAGGCCTCGAAGAACTGCAGCAATTGCGTCTTGGCGCCGTCTTCGTTCCACGCGCGGTCGGCCTTGATGATGGCGAGCAGATTGTCGGCCGCCGCCGTGCGCTCGCCCCTTGCGTTCTGGATCATGGCCAGATCGAAACGCGCCTGATGGTCGTTGGGATTGTCGGCCAGCCGGCGCTCGAACTCGGCCGGATTGCCAAGCGAAGCGGCTTGCGCCGCCAGCGCGATCTTGGCGCGCACGGCGGCAAGCGCCGGCGCATCCCTCTTGGCCTCCGGTGCCGTCGCCAGCAACGCTTCGGCGCCGTCCGTGTCGCCGGCCTCGAACAGCAACTCGCCAAGCCCGGCGATCGCCTCGATCGTATCCGGCGCCTGCGCCAGCACGGCGTCATAGATGTCGGCGGCGGTCTGCATGTCGCCGGCGTCACGCGCCTCGGTCGCCGCCGCCAGCGCCTCGGCCACGGCCGGCGCGCCATTGCCCTTGCCGCCGACCTTGGTGATGAATTCGGCGATCTGGCTCTCCGGGATGGCGCCCATGAAACCGTCGACCGGCTGGCCATCCTTGAAGGCGATGACCGCCGGAATGGACTGGATGCCGAGCTGGCCAGCGATCGAGGGATGATCGTCGATGTTCATCTTGACCAGCTTGACCTTGCCGCCGGCGGCCCTGACCGCTTTTTCCAGCTGCGGGGTGAGCTGCTTGCAAGGCCCGCACCACGGCGCCCAGAAATCGACCAGCACCGGCTGGCGGCGCGATTCCTGGATGACGTCGGCGGCGAAGGCGGCGGTCGTGGTGTCCTTGATGACATCTCCAGCAGCAGCGGGACCGGCGGCAACAGGTCCGGCGGGCGCTTCGCCAAGCGTGACTTTCGCGCGCGCGGGCTCGGTTCCGCCATACTGGACCGAGGTCGAATACTGGCCGCCATTGCTGCCGAATGACCCGCCAAACGGATTGTTGTCGCTCATCTCGTCACCCTTTCGGTTGCGCCGCCGGCCCGCGGGTCGGCGCAAAGTCTTCATTGGAAGTCGGTTTCGCCATCCATGTGGCGATCACGCCGAGACTTTCAAGATAGCAGCATCATGCCCGGTTGCCTCGACGAATCTGATCAGGTCGGCCGCCGCGATCGATGTCGTCGCTTCATTGGTCAGCGGATGCGCGTTGATGACGGCATGCTCCATCAAATCCTTGTCGAGCACCAGCTTGACCCGGTTTTGCCTGTCGTTGATGACGCCAAAGACGGTAACCGCGCCCGGCGCGACGCCGAGAAGCTCCATCAGCATCTCCGGTTTGCCGAACGAAACCCGGCCGGCGGCGCCGATCAGCTGGTGGATCTGCTTGAGATCGACGACGGCGTCCTCGCCGACGGTGACCAGGAAGAAATTGTCCTTCTTGTCCTTCAGGAACAGGTTTTTGGTGTGCCCGCCGGCGATTTCGCCGCGCAGCGCCTGCGAATCGGCGACCGTGTAGAGCGGCGGGTGGCGTATCGTTGAAACAGCGATCCCGAGTTCGGCCAGGAATGCAAAAAGTTCGGCTTCGGTTTTCGGCATCGATCTTCTTCTTCGTCCGTTTGCTTGCCTTGCCGTTTACGGCCAATGAGGCGGCCGGCACAAGACCATCGCGCAAGGCGACGGTGAAATCCGCCCGGCACGGGCGGTTTGCCGGCATCACCCCGGAGCTTGTAAAAAGGCTCGCGATTCCCTGTTGCAATCGCAGCGCTCTTCAGCCATATAGGCCCGGCTTGCGGCCAAGACGCCGTGTGAGCGGGTGTAGCTCAGGGGTAGAGCACAACCTTGCCAAGGTTGGGGTCGAGCGTTCGAATCGCTTCACCCGCTCCAATTTCCTCGAAGGGAATCAAGCATCTACGAAAAAAGGCCGGGCTGTTGTCCGGCCTTTTCGTTTATCGGGGCGGAAACCGGAAAAGCGAAGCCTTTGGGCGGGCCAAAGCTTGGGTGACCAGCAGCGGCCGGCATTTGCACGGATCAGCTCAGAATGTCACGCGAGCCACGATCTTCGCCGGCTTTGCCTGGGGAATTGCGGGCGCGATCGTCTCTGGAACCTGGAAGGCCCTCAAATTCCGTGCCTTGCTGGTCGATCCTGGTATGGCTGCCTCCGCGGCGGCGATGTCCTTCGCGTTGACCTGCAGGGACTTGCAAGCGCCTTTCTCATCCCAAAGGTTCCTGGCAATCACGCTTCCGACGGCAGCCGTTATGGCGTTTGGCGCCACGTCGTTGGGGGCCACTTGTCGAGCCTTGATCAGCGCCTTGATCGCTTCGCCGAGAATTGCGGCGGAATCATCGAATTCTATTCCACGAACCTGGTCGAACCGCTTCTCGCTGCTGCCGTCCACTATGCAATGGTGGGCGATAAAGACCCAATCATGGATCATGTAGGCCGGCGCGTAACCCCAAGGCGACAGTCCCTTGAAGACCTGCGCGATTTTCGGGATCGAACCGCCATCCGTGTACATGAGACCCGGCTGGATCGTGCTGCCCGGAGCAGACGGATCCGATCGATGGAAGATCAATGGATCTCGTGGGTCGGGCACGAACAGGAAATTTCCGTCGCCCGAACTGTTGCCCTCACCGACCCACATGACGAAAAGGCTTCCCGACAGCTGGCCCGTGGTGAGTTTCTGATAGTCGATTGAACCGCACCCCGCCGCCATGGCGACGACCAGTCCCAACACGCCCATGGCTGTCCTTTTCAGGGCACCGGCTTTGTCGATCCTCATGAAATCTCCCCCCTGCGCAAGTTTTGACATGGAATGCCATTCTTGTCTCGGTCGAGCTTTCCGCGACGCCGCCATGCGGCTGCTTCGCCAAGGGATGATGAAGTTCGGGCAACCGGCTTGATTGTCCGCACCCGCAATGCTCCGTTGCCGCTTCAAGCATGCGGAGAATGAATATGACCGGCTTTGTCGACCGCCAGCGCGCCGCGCATTTGATGCAACGGGCCGGCATCGCGGCGCTGGTGCTCTCAGCGCCCGAGGCGTTCCACTATGCGACCGGCGCCTGGATCGGCCCGGCGGGACTGTTCCGGCGCGCCGGAGGCGGCTTCGTCGTCATCCCGGCCCGGCAGGACCTGCCGATCGGCGTCGTGGTCGCGGACTTCAACGCGGCGCAGCTGCGGACCGCCGCGCCCGAGGCGGTCGTGCGCTCGCACCCGATCTGGATCGAATCCGCACCGGTCGAGACAGTATCTCACGGCCTTCCCCTGGCCGGGCGCATCGAGGCGGGCCTCGCCTCGCTCGGCCGCGCGCCGGATTTCTCCCGTCCCGCCACGTTCGACCTCTCCGGTTCGGTGCGCCAATTGCAGTCCCTGCTCGCCGAATTCGGGCTGGCGCGCGCGACGCTCGGCGTCGACCTCGACTTTATCCCCGCCGCCGATTTCGCCGCCATCCAGGCGCTGCTGCCGGATTGCCCGATGGTCGACGGCTCGCCGGTGCTGGATAGGCTGCGGGCCATCAAATCGCAGCGCGAGATCGATCTCCTGCAGCAAGGCATTTTTCTCTCGGAAGCCGGGCTGGAGCGGCTGCAGGTGGATGCGATGGCCGGCATGCGCCAGGCCGATCTCGTCGCGCTCTACCGGCAAGGCGTCGCCGACGCGGCGGCCGGGCTGTCCCATGCGGTGGCGACGGCGGAATATGTGACGCTGGGCCCCCGGGCCAAGGGCGCCGACGCCAAAGCCACGGCCGGCGATCCCTTGAAGTGCGACATGGTCTGCACGGTCGGGTTCTATGCCTCGGACATGTCGCGCAATTTCACCTTCGGGCCGCCTTCCGCCGACCAGGCGGAACTGCACGCCATCGCCGAGCGCGCCTTCGAGGATGGGCTGGCCGCGCTCGTGCCGGGAAACACGCTTGCCCATGTGCACCGGGTGACCACCGAAAGCCTGGCACGGCAAGGGCTGCGCTCCTACCGCCGCGGCCATTTCGGTCACAGCGTGGGGCAATCGGTCTTCTCCGAACAATGGCCGTTCATCGCCGCCGACAGCGATGTCGAGATCGAGGCCGGCATGGTGCTGGCCTTCGAGATCCCGCTCTACATAGACGGCCTCGCCAGCTTCAATCTGGAAGACCAGTTTCTGATCACGCCGGATGGACCCCGGCCGATGAACCGGCTGCCGAGGCGGCTGGAGGGGATTGGGTAGGCCGGCACTCTACGGCGCCCCCCCTCTGCCCTGCCGGGCAGAGGGGGGGCGCCACGGAACTCGACGTTGATTGCCTAGCCAACTAACCACTCACCGGCGGCCGCCTCTCCCTCCACGGCATCGCCTGCTCCAACTGCGCCGACGCGGCCAGCACCGTCGCCTCGTCGCCATAGCGGCCGACCAGTTGCACGCCGATCGGCACGCCGCCTTTCGACCAGCCGAGCGGCAATGAGATCGCCGGCTGGCCGGAAATGTTGAAGGGGAAGGCAAACACTGCATCCGTCCATTTGGCGTTGTAGCGGTCGATATCGGTCTCCGACATATCGTAATAGCCGAACGGCCGTGGCAGCTGCGTCAGCGTCGGCGTGATGAAGAGATCGTAGGCGCTGAGATCGGCGACAATGTCGCGGCCGACCTGCCGGAGCTGCTCGACATCGCTGATGTGCCTGATGCCGCTGGTCGCACGGCCGCGCTCGATGATCGCCCAGGTCACCGGCTCGACGTCATCTGGCGTTACCGGCCGGCCGATCACCGTTTCATGGTAAGCGAAGGTCGCCGCCGTCTGCACGCAGGTCATGTTGGTGTAGGTCGCCCAGACGGCATTGGCGTCGAGCGGCATGTCGTGCTCCTCGACGTCGTGACCCAGCCCTTCAAGCGTCGCGACGGTCGCCAGCACCGCCGCCTTCACCTCCGGGTCGATCGCCGTGCCGTTGGGCGGCGCCACGGAAAAGCCGATGCGCAGCTTCTTTGGGGCCCGCGCCGACAGGTTGAGCCAGGAGCCGGCCGGGACCGGCGGCGTATAGGGGTCGCCCGGCAGCGCGCCGGACACCGCATCGAGATAGGCCGCGGTGTCGCGCACGCTGCGCGAGCAGCACAGAAAATAGGCGCCTCCATACCAGTAGTCGCCGAATGGCGCGAGGCTGACGCGGCCGCGCGACGGTTTCAAGCCGACGATGCCGCAGCAGGAGGCCGGAACGCGGATCGAACCGGCACCGTCGCTGGCCTCGGCGATCGGCACCATGCGCGCGGCGATGGCCGCCGCCGCGCCACCGCTCGAGCCGCCCGGCGTGATGCCTTCCTTCCACGGGTTCTTCGTCATGCCGTAGAGTTTCGGTTCCGTGGTGATCGACCAGCCATTTTCGGGTGCGTTCGACTTGCCGACCAGCACCAGCCCCGCCGCCTTCATGCGGCGCACGACCTCGGTGTCGAAGTCGGCGACGATGTCTTTCAGGTAGAAGCAGGAATTGGTGTTCGGCGCGCCAGCCCAGGACGAGGCGAGTTCCTTGAGCAGGAACGGTACCCCGGCGAAAGGCGCCGACCTGTCGACCGTTTGCGCCTGCGCGCGGGCCATGTCGTAGAGACGGTGGATGACCGCGTTCAGCGCCGGGTTGAGCCGCTCGACCAGCGTGATCGCCGCCTCGAACAGCTCCGCCGGCGAGACCTGGCCGCCGCGCACCAGTCCCGCCAGATCGAGCGCATCGGACTCGGCATAGGTTTTCAGCAGACTGTTGGTGACCATCTCTCTCTCCCTTGCATGTTCCCGCATCGCCAAGGGCGAGCCCAGCCGTCGCGGTTGGATCATGCTGTGGTGGGGCTGGTTCCTCCTCCAGCGCCAGCCACCGGTTTGCGTCAGGCCAGCTCGACGGTGCGCCCCAGCGCGATGCTCTGTTCGGCGGCAAGCACGATGCGCAGGCTGTTCACCGCGGCGTCCATCTGCTCGGTCAGGTCGAGATCCTCGCGGATGGCGCGCAGGAAGAATGCCTGCTCGCGATCGCACAGTTCCTGATGCCCGGGCTCGTCCTCCATGCTGACGATCTCGTCCGGTTTGGAGAAGTTCTTGTCGCCGTCGACGGAGGCATAGTGGATCTTCAGCGCATCGGTCTTGGTGTGGCGGTCGATGTCGGCCGAATTGGAGACCTCGGCGTCCTTGTCATTGCTCGCGGCCTGGCCGGCGACGATCGACACCGCGCCCTTGGGCCCGACCACGTCCTTCACGAAATAGGCTGTCTCGCTCATCATCGGCCCCCAGCCGGCCTCGTACCAGCCGACCGAACCGTCATCGAAGGTGACGTGCAGATGGCCGTAATTCTGCTTGTCGGCCTCGGCCCAGAGCTTGGCGCCGATGCCGTGCACGCGCACTGGCTTGGCGCCGGTGAGCTGGCACATGACGTCGACATAGTGCACGCCGCAATCGACGATCGGGATCAGCGAATCGATCAGGTTCTTGTGCCAGTGCCAGGCGGTGCCGCTGCTCTGCTGGTTGAGGTTGAGGCGCATCACCAACGGCTTGCCCAGCGTCTTGCCGACCTCGATGAACTTGATCCACGAGGGATGGACGCGCAGGATATAGCCGAGCACCAGCTTGCGGTTCTTCGCCCGTGCGGCGGCCACGACCTTCTCGGCGTCCTCGATGTTGGTGGCGAGCGGCTTTTCCATGAACACATGGCAATTGGCCGCGATTGCCTTCAGCGCATATTCGGCATGCGTGTTCGGCCAGCTGTTGATCGACACGGCGTCCGGCCTGGTTTCCTTCAGCGCCAGATCGAAATCCTCGTAGAGCGGATAGCCGGCTAATTCCGCCGGTATCTTCGTGTTGCTCTTGATCGAGCGGCTCATGATGCCGACGATCTGAAAACCGCCCGACCGGTGATAGGCGCTGGCGTGCGAGGCGCCCATATTGCCGAGACCCACCACCAGCACTTTTACCTTGTCGGCCATTTCAGCCCTCCTGAATTCTTCATTGAATATGCGCGGCGATCGGCAGCCGCTCGTATGTCTATCCGGGACAATCACCTCAGGTCAGCGCCGCCGCCCTTGGCCCGCTTGGCTCCTTTCCTCTCCCCCGTCGATCGGGGGAGAGGTGTCGAGCGAAGCTCGACGGAGTGGGGGTCGACCTTCGCGCCCACCTGAGGGTTACTTGCTCGCCAGATCGTGCCTATCTTGCGACGACTGCGCGTTTGGCGAACGCCTTCCCCCACTCCGTCGCCGCTGCGCGGCGCCACCTCTCCCCCCTCCGGAGGGAGAGGAAAGGAGCCAAAGCGGGCCAAGGGCGGCGCTCACCTCGGTGCTGACCCTCACTTCACCGCTGAATCGAACAGATGCGCCTTGATCTTCTCGACATCGAGCGCGGCAAAACCTTCCGACAGCTTGACCCCGTCGGCATCGGCCTTGACCTTGGCCTTGTCGAAGTCGTTGGCAGCGGGAATGAGGTCGTTGGTGCAGACCTCCTCGGCCTTCACCGGATTGGTGATCTGGCCGATCTTGTGGATCTCGTCGAAGAAGCCCTGCCAGCTCGCCATGTCGTGCGAGCCCCAGCCGCCGCGCTTGTCCATGTCGCCACGGAAGACGTTGATCTGCTGCAGGATCGAGGTGGTGCCGAGCTCCGGCCCGAGATTCTTGGCCAGCGTCGGGAACTGCTCGAACACCGCTTCGACGGCCGCGCGTGGATTTTGATAGCCAAACTCCAGGCCCATCGCCCAGCCGCGAAGGTATTTCTCCAGGAATGCCTTCTTGTCGGGATCCTCGAGGTCGGCGGCGCGCACCACGAACGTGTTGGCCGGCAGCTTGGAGTTCTTGACGCCGAGCCAGTATTCGAAGTCGAGGCCCTTGGCGATCCATTCGGCGCGCAGCCCCTCCCATGACAGGGCAGCGTCGCCCTGGCCGCCGGCAAGCGCGGTGCCCCAGGTCGGCCAGCCGGCCTCGACATATTTGACCTTCTTGATGTCGACGCCCTGCGCGGCGAGCAGCGGATCGGTGATCGACTGCCAGGCCGCGGAACCGAGCAGGATGGTCTTGCCTTCGAGCTTCTTGAGGTCGTTCGACCCCTCGCCCTTGCGGAAGGCGATGCTGAACGTGTCGCGCGCACCCATGTGGAACACCGACTTCAGCTTCATGCCGTTCTGAATGGCGAAGGAGAACACGCCGGGTGACGGGAAGCCCATGTCGGCCTGGCCGACATCGACGAACTTCACCGTCGCGGTGCCATCCGACGGCCCCGGCTGCATGTCGGTCTCCAGCCCGTCGAAATAGCCGGCCTTCTTGGCCGCCCAGTAGGGATAGTCGTCGAGCACTTCGAGCGTGCCGCGCGGCGATATCCAGGTGAATTTTCCATAGGCCTCGGCCTTCGCCTTGAAGCCGGTGGCGCCGAGCGCCGTCGCGGTCACCAGGCCGGCGCCGGTCACCTGCAGGAAAGTGCGGCGGCTCATTCCCGCCTGGCGGATGAAATTGTCTCTGGTCATGGCATTCCCCTTTTTGTTTGACGTCAGTCTGCCACCCGCCTCCCGGGCGTCTTGCTTCAGATCTTCATGCCTCCCAGCTCGCCCACTTCTTGCCGATCAGGAAGAACAGCACGTAGATCAGGATGCCGAGCGTCGACAGGATCAGCACCACGGCGAAGAACTGCGGCATCTGGATCATCGACGAATAGGTGGTCAGCCGGTTGCCGAGGCCGAAGCCGCCGCCCACCATCTCGGCGCCGACGGCGGTGAGCAGGCCGAAGATGGCGCCGATCATCAGGCCGACCAGGATCATCGGCAGCGCCATCGGCGCGCGGATCTTCCAGAAGATCTGCAAGGTGCTGGCGCCATAGGAACGCGCCAGCGCGATCTTGGCGCTGTCGACGCGGCGAAAGCCGGTGGCGGCGTTGATCATCACCATCGGCCCGGCGGCCAGCGCCACTGCGATGATGCGCGGCGTGTAGCCGAAGCCGAAGCGCAGGATGAGCAGCGGCACCAGTGCCAGCATCGGCGTGGTGACCAGCAGCAAAATGTAAGGCGCGACGATTTTCTCGGCGAACGGGAACTGGGTGATGACGGCGGCCAGCACCAGCCCGACGACGGCGCCGATGGCAAAACCGGACACCAGCTCGACCAGCGTGTAGCCGAGATGCGGCGCGATCAGCGGGAACTCGTCGAACAGCGCATAGGCGATCGAGCTTGGCGGCGGCATGATGTAGAGCGGCACATGGAACAGCCGCAGCGCCAGTTCGATGCCGCCGATGATGACGACGGCGACGGCGACGATGGCCGCCACTTCCTTGCCCGACTTGATGCCGGGACCGCTGGCGAAGGCCGACAAATTGGTCAGGCTGACGTCGTGGCCGTCACCCGACTTGGCGCCCGACTTGGACTTGGAGAATTCCGGGATGGCGTCGCTCACGGCCTGATCCTCACGATCTCGGCGCTGGTGCGCTCCTGTTCCGGCGGCTTCGGCCTCGCGCGCTCGCCGACGATGTCCATCTTGATCCGGTTGGTGAGGTCGAACACCTCCTTCGTCGCCATGATCTCCAGCGAGCGTGGCCGCGCGAACGGCACGCGATATTCCCTAGCGACACGTCCCGGCCGCGCGCTCAGCACCACCACCCGGTCCGAGAGAAAAATCGCTTCCTCGATGCTGTGGGTGATGAAGACGATGGTGGTCTTGGTGTCGAGCCAGATCTCCTCGACCAGCCGGTTCATCTCCTCGCGGGTAAAGGAGTCGAGCGCGCCGAACGGTTCGTCCATTAAAAGCACCGAGGGCTTCAGCGCCAGCGCCCGCACGATCGCGGCGCGCTGCTGCATGCCGCCCGAAAGCTCGCGCGGGAACTTGCCGCCGAAGCCGTCGAGCCCGACCCGGTTGAGCAGATGCGCGATCCAGGCGCGATCCGGCTTCTCGCCCTTGATCTCGAAGGGAAAGCGGATGTTGGCGTCGAGATTGCGCCACGGCAGGAGGTTTGCTTCCTGGAAGACGATGCCGATGTCGGGATGCGGCCCGGTGATCGCTTTGCCATCGAGCCGGATTTCGCCGCTGGTCAGGCCATGCAGGCCCGACATCGACCACAAAAGCGTGGTCTTGCCGCAGCCGGACGGGCCGACGATCGAGACGATTTCATTGGCGCGGACATCGAGGCTGCAGCGGTCCAGCGCCAGCAGGTCGCCGGACGCCGTGTGATAGATCTTGGTCGCTACCTGCACGCCAAGCTTCGGCGTTGTTATCTCGCCCGCGTTCATCCGCCCCTCGGAGATTGCGTGATGATCCAATGGTCATCGGACTGCCAAAAATCAGTCTGTAACTATCCTACTTTGCTGTCAAGCGCCGGCGGTGGTAACCGTATCATCAAAATTCCACTGTGATGCTAGTGCATTGTTTTTACGACATTTTCTACATCTTGAAATTCGTGTTGCTTTCCTACATACTTGCCGGAAAGAGCGCGGACATGCCCTGCGGCACGCAACGGTTGCACCGCAGCCGGGCGCATGGAACGACAGCGTGCAAACATGATAAGAGGTCAGGTCCAAAGGGGCGGAGGAAGACCCACTTCATGACCGAAGCTGCGAGCCACGAAGAGCCTGTTCCAGGCCATGACCAGGATGGGCGCGAGCCTGTCAGGCGCATTCCCGACATCATCTCGCTGGTCAAGGATTCCTACAGCGAGTTGCGCCGGGCGGAGCGCCGCGTCGCCGATGTCGTGCTCGACGATGTCAAATACGCGGTCGACGCTTCCAACGCTGCCCTTGCCCAGCGCGCCGGGGTCAGCGAACCGACGGTGACGCGGTTCTGCCGCGCCATCGGCTGCGAAGGCGTGCGCGATTTCAAGCTCAAGCTGGCGCAGAGCCTCGTCGTCGGCGCGCTCTATCTGGCCAAGTCGCCGGCACCGGGCAGCGGCAACGGCATGCCATTCTGGAATGCCGTGTTCGGCGAGGCGCGCCGGGCGCTGCAGGAGGCCGAGCGGCAGCTCGATCCGGTTGAGCTGGAGAAGGCCGCCGAGCTGATCGCCAAGGCGCGCCAGGTCACGGTGTTCGGGCTGGGCGGCAGCTCTTCGGCGCTGGCGCAGGAAACCCAGTACCGGCTGTTTCGCTACGGCATCACGGTCAATGCCCAGTGCGACCCCTATCTGATGCGCATGACCGCCTCGACCTTGAAGCCCGGCGACCTGGTGATCGCGATCTCGGCGACCGGGCGCACGCGCGAGGTGATCGAGGCCGTCGAACTCGCCAAGCATT
The DNA here is from genome assembly GCF_020165775.1 of Mesorhizobium sp. B263B2A. Classification (NCBI taxonomy): domain Bacteria; kingdom Pseudomonadati; phylum Pseudomonadota; class Alphaproteobacteria; order Hyphomicrobiales; family Phyllobacteriaceae; genus Mesorhizobium; species Mesorhizobium sp. B263B2A. Next base: position 33,445 of record NZ_JAIUIU010000031.1, on the reverse strand, counting down.
ACCGCGCCAACGCCATCGGCGTGACCGCGCCCGACACCGAGCTCGCGCGCGCCTGCGACGTCAGGCTGGCCGTGGCGGTGCCGGAATATCCCGATACGCTGAAGCCGACGGCCTCGCGCTATGCCTTCCTGGCCATGATCGACCTTTTGGCCGTGGCCTCGGCCTACAAGCTCGACGCCTCGGCCCGCGAGACGGTCCGCCGCATCAAATACAACGCCCAGATCCACCGCACCGGCAAGGAGATGGAGCCGCTGGGAGATTAGTGGCGCGTTCTTCCTTCTCCCCTTGTGGGAGAAGGTGGATCGGCGCGCAGCGCCGAGACGGTTGAGGGGTGGGTGACGGAGTGCCGTCGGCGCCAAGCTGGAACACCCCTCATCCGACCTCGCTTCGCGAGGCCACCTTCTCCCACAAGGGGAGAAGGGAAGACCGGCCCCGCCAACATGCAGAAAGAGGAAAAGACATGCTCGAAATAGCACCATCGAAACAGGCAGCCGCATGGCTCGAATCCCTGGCACGCGCGCTCGCGGCCGGTGACGTTGCCGCGGCGAGCAACCTGTTCGTCGACGATTGCTATTGGCGCGATCTGCTGACCTTCACCTGGAACGTCACCACCATGGAAGGCCGCGAGGCGATCGCCGACATGCTCAAGTCAACACTGGCGACGACCAGGCCGACGGCATGGCAGCTCACCGGCGAAGCGACCACGGACGAAGGCACGATCGAGGCCTGGTTCACGTTCGAGACCGCGGTGGCCTGGGGACAGGGCATCATGCGCCTGCGCGACGGCCGTTGCCGGACCTTGTTCACGGCGATGACCGACCTCAAGGGATTCGAGGAGCGCAAGGGCGCGGAACGGCCGCTCGGCGTGCGCCACAAGGCCGACCCCGAACGCGAGACCTGGTCGGAGGCGCGGGCGCGCGAGACGCGCGAGCTCGGCGCTTCCGAGCAGCCCTATTGCCTGGTCATCGGCGGCGGCCAGGGCGGCATCATGCTCGGCGCGCGGCTGAGGCAGCTCGGCGTACCCTCGATCGTCATCGAGAAGAATGCCAGGCCGGGCGATTCCTGGCGCAACCGCTACCGCACCCTCGTGCTGCACGACCCGGTCTGGTACGACCATCTGCCCTATATTCCGTTCCCGGAAAACTGGCCTGTCTTCACGCCCAAGGACAAGATGGGCGACTGGCTGGAAATGTACACGCGCGTCATGGAGCTCAACTACTGGGTCGCCACCAAATGCCTCGGCGCTTCCTATGACGAGGCGCAAAAGGTCTGGACCGTGGTGGTCGACCGTGTCGGCCGGCAGATCACGCTGAAGCCGAAGCACATCGTCTTCGCCACCGGCGCCTATGGCCCGCCCCGAAAGATCGACCTCGCCGGTGCCGACCGGTTCAAGGGCGAATTGCTGCATTCCAGCCAGTACGCCAGCGGCGAGAAATTCCGCGGCAAAAAGGTTGCGGTCATCGGCGCGGCAAGTTCGGGGCATGATGTCTGCGTCGATCTCTGGGAAAGCGGTGCAGACGTCACCATGATCCAGCGCTCGCCGACCACCGTGGTCAAATCGGACACGCTGATGGAAGTCGGCTTCGAGATCTTCTCGGAAACCGCGCTGGCGCGCGGCATCACCACCGAGAAGGCCGACATGATCGTCGCCTCGACGCCGTTCGCGCTGGTGCCCAAGGGCCAGCGCGCGCTCTATGAGGTGATCAAGGCGCGCGACGCCGCCTTCTACGACCGCCTGCGCGCCGCCGGCTTCGCCATCGATTTCGGCGACGACGAGACCGGCCTGCTGATGAAGGCCTATCGCACCGGCTCCGGCTACTACATCGATGTCGGCGCTTCGGACCTGATCATCGACGGCAAGATCGGCATCCGCAGCGGCGTCGCCATCAAGTCGCTGACGCCGAATGGCATCCTGTTCGAGGACGGAAGCGAACTCGAGGCCGACGCCATCGTCGCCTGCACCGGCTACCAGTCGATGAACGAGAATGTCGCCGCGCTCGTCTCGCGCGAGGTCGCCGACAAGGTCGGCCCGTGCTGGGGCCTCGGCTCGGGCGTCAAGGGCGACCCCGGCCCCTGGCAAGGCGAGCTGCGCAACATGTGGAAGCCGACGGCGCAGGAAGCGCTCTGGTTCCACGGCGGCAATCTGGCGTTGTCGCGCTTCTATTCGAAATACGTGGCGCTGCAGATCAAGGCCCGGATGGAGGGTATCGCAACCCCGGTTTATGGGAAGCCGAGCAATGCTTCGCGTCGGACCTGAATCGAGCCGGCGCCCTGGACCAGCACCCTGGATCGAATTCTCTCGCAAAGTCTGAGATGCGAGGAGGATTTTCCGCTACAATGGCCGTAACTCGGGGGAGGAACGCGGATGGGGTGGTTAAGAGGGTTACGCATAAGGTTGGGCCTGAAGAAGGATCCGTTGCCACCCCTTCCAGGTGTCGAGATCGGTCGCCACACCTACGGTCTCACGAAGGAATCGTTCTTCGTCCCGCATCGCAACGTGCCGGTGCGAATAGGCTCGTTCTGTTCAGTCGGCCCAGGCGTTCTCTTCATCTGCGCGGCCGGTCACCGCCTCGACACCGCGACCACCTATCCGATCCAGTTTGTGGACGGGAAGATCCACAATGCGCCCGGCACAACCGGCAAGGGGCCAATCACGGTCGGTCACGACGTTTGGATCGGCGCCCGCAGCATTATTCTTGCCGGCGTGACGATCGGCAATGGCGCGGTGATCGGCGCGGGCAGCATCGTCACCAGGGACATTGCGCCCTATGCCATCGCGGTCGGCAATCCGGCTCGTGTATTCCGATATCGTTTCGCGCCTGAGATCATCGAGCGCCTGCTATCCTTACAGTGGTGGAACTGGAGTGACGATCTGATCCGCGAACGCGTCGAGCTGTTGACGGCGATGGGTGTCGAGCGTTTCTTGAATGCGCCGGGCATCGCGTAATTACGACCCGGCGTAATGGTATCGGCGGTCAATCAGCCGCTGCACTCAGCGTGGCCTTCGCGGGCGGATCAATCGTGCCGATGCCCGAAATGCCGGGCCGCCACCTCGACATGCGTATGCGCGGCATGCGCCTCGAAATGCTCGGTCTCGTCATGATCAGGCGTCTCGTTCGGCCACCATGTGCCGCCGATGACGATGCCTTCCGACACCAGCCGCTGGTCGGCGACCAATGAGGCGCCGACCGCGTCGACGAAGGTGAAGCGGCCCGGCCGCTGCCGGAGCACGGCGACATCGCCGACCGTGCCCACAGCCAGCGTGCCGAGGTCCGGCCGTGCGATAGCCCGCGCCGGCCCTTGCGTCGCCGCGCGCAGGACCTCGACCAGCGGCATGCCGAGCGCCATCAGCTTCGACATGCAGACCAGAATGTCGAAGGCCGGCCCGTCGACGCAGTAGAGATGCACGTCGCTCGAGATCACATCCGGCGCCAGTCCTTCGGCGAGCATTGCCCGGGCAACGTCGAAATCGAACGAGCCCATGCCATGGCCGAGGTCGAAGACGACGCCGCGCTCCCGCGCCAGCCGCATGTCGGGCCGCACCGCGCCGGAGGCGAAGACCGGCGCGTTGGGAAACGGCCGGAAGCAATGCGTGAGGATATCGCCCCGGCGCAGGCGCGGCAGCACTTCGGAGCGGCCGGGCGGCGGCTCGTCAATATGCGCCATCAGCGGCAGGCCCGCTTTGTCGGCGGCCTCCAGCGCGAGATCGACAGGCGCGATACCGCTGGTGCCGCCGGCATGCTTGCCGGAGCGGACTTTGACGCCGACAACGACATCGGCGTGCTCGCGCGCGGCGGCAACCACCTCGCGTGGCTCGCAGAGCCTGAGATCGCCGCATTCGCCGACCGACACCGTCTGCGAGAAGCCGAAGATGCCGGCAAAGGAAATGTTGACATAGGCCAGGATGCGCACCTTCGAGCGCTCCATGACGTGGCGGCGGAAGCCGAGGAAATTGCCGGCGCCGGCACTGCCCGCGTCGATGAAAGTGGTGGTGCCGCTCTTGGCCGCCAGCCGGTCGGCATCGACGCCAAGCGAGGTGCCGCCCCAATAGACGTGGCTGTGCAGGTCGACCAGTCCGGGCGCGACGATGCAGCCCGTCGCATCGACCACCCGCGCGGCGCTGTCCGCTGGGATATTGGCATCGACCGCGGCGACGCGGCCATTGGCGATGGCGACATCGCGCGGCGCGTCGAGGCCAGCCGCTGGATCGATCAGCCGTCCGCCCTTCAGCAGGAGGTCGAATTGCATTGAAGTAGCCTCCGCTTCGTTAGGCTTCGCTCAAAGAGGTCTGTAGGCGACGGCCTCGACTTCGATCTTGATGTCGATCATCAGCCGCGACTCGACCGTGGTGCGGGCCGGCGGGTTCTTCGGGAAGTGCCTGCCGTAGACGGCGTTGAAGGCGCCGAAGTCGCGCGCGTCCTCGAGCCAGACCGTGGTCTTCACCACATCGTCCATGGTGCAGCCGGCCAATGCCAGCGCGGCCTTGACGTTGGCAAGCACCTGCTCGGTCTGTTCCGTAATGCCGCCCTTGACCACGATGCCGTCGCTGCCGACCGGAACCTGGCCCGAGACATAGACGAAGTCGCCGGCCCGCACGGCGGGCGACAGCGGCACATGCGACGTTCCAAAAGTCTGCTTGGGCAAGGGTGACCTCCTGTAATGACGCGACACCGCGCCCTGGCGCGGCCGCCTTGGCCGAGATTTACCCCGATCGGAACGATCCGGATAGAGGCCTTGTTGGAAAGCAACATTCTTCGAAATCCACGTTGCTTTATTACACGAGCGCTTGCATCGTGCGCGCGCCGGGCGGCTCGCGAAACCGCCAGGGATCCGTGCCTTCCCGACTGGAGAAACCGACAATGACCTTCGACAAGAACCCGTTTCCGCCAGGCGATGCCGACCGCCACGCGCTGTGGGAGATGCTGGTGCGGCGCGACATCGACGCCTTCATCGGCCAGGACTGGTCGATGGTCGAACATGATTTCGTCGCCGAGAGCTTCTTCGGCATGCATGCGCATTTCCTGCCCAACGCCGACGCCTGGCGGCTGCAATTCCCCAGGCTGGAAATCTATCGCGACGAGTGGCTGCGCCAGGCCAGCGAGACGGCGGCGACGGAATTCGCCGAGCCGCTGCGCGAGGCGCTGTTTCGCGTCACCAATCTGCGCGACATCGATGTCGACGGCGACCGCGCGGTGCTGCACAAGAAGTTCGACGGCACCGTCTCCAAGGCGGATGGCAGCGTCGACCGGCTGAAATGGCAGACGCTGTATTTCTGCAGGAAGGTCGACGGCAGCTGGAAGATCGCGGGCTTCGTCGGCTACATGCCCTATCCGCTGGGCGGCTGAAGCAATTCCAGGAAAAGTGTGAAACGGTTTTCCGTCCGGAATTGCGTCCGCTCTGAAGCCGCCCTGGAGACAGGCCGCGGCACCGTGATCAGTAGAGCGTGATGAAAGCCGGGAACAGCAGGCCGGTGTGCCTGAAATACTCGATCAGCTCGATGGCCGGGAAGATGGCGAGGAAGTAGAGCCCGTCGAAGAATGTGCGCTTGAGCGCCCGGGGCGAGAACTGCAGCTGGTCGTCGTCGCGGTAGAGCAGCGGATTTGGCCAGAACCGGGGAGTGGCCTTGATATAGGCGGCATAGGCCGGGCCGAACTTGCCCAGGAGGTATTCGGCCTCCTTGCGCGCCGTGACGCGGAAGATGAGGAAGCTGACCACGCCAAGCGCGACGGCCGCCACCAGCGAGCCGTAGAGCAGCCCGATGCCGATCGCGCCGATCGTCGAGAAGAAATAGAGTGGGTTCTGGCTTATCGAGAACGGTCCGGTCGAAACCAGTTCCTCGTTCTTCTTGCCGCCGACATAGAGGATGCTCCAGAGCCGGCCGGCGACGCAGGCGAGCACCAGGCAGAAGCCGAGGAATTCGAGCGTTTCGTGGCCGTTCGAGCCTTCGCTCAGCGCCGGCTTGGTAAGGAACAGAAGCAGCACCGCCAGTACCGCCGCCGCCCGCACGAAGATCAGCCGCTTGCGCTGGACGAAGGCCTCCGTGACCGGCTTGAGGGAAGCGTAGCTCATTCGTGTTTTTTCCTGGGGCGCCTATTGCGATCAGGCATTGGGGCACGCCATTGATGGCGGATACAAGGCAGTGCCTTCTATCAGCGCACCACGCGGCTTTCGTAAAGGCCCTTTGGCTGACCGGCACCCATTCTTACGAAATTGTATACCGGCGGACAGGCTGGCGTGAACTCGATTGCCCATTGTCGAATGCCGGATCGCTTCCGGCCGGCAATCGTCGACCTCGGGATTTCGGCCATGCTCCGCCCCTCAGCACGGACCACAACAGGGTCCCCCGACTTCGTTTTGCCCTCTCGCTCGGCACCGCCGCCGGTGGTCTTGCTGCCGAGGCATTTCGAACGCGGGACCAACCTAGGAACGGACCCATGCCGGTGATAGCCTCTCCCCGATATCGGCAATCAACCGGACCAGCCATGCGACTTCTGCTTGTCGAGGACGACCACAGGACGGCCGACTACATCGTCAGGGGGCTAACCGAGGCCGGGCATGTCTGCGACCTGCTGCGCAACGGCCACGACGCGCTGTTCGCGGCGACCAGCGGCACCTACGACGTGATCGTGGCCGACCGGATGATCCCCGGTCTCGACGGCTTGTCCCTGGTCAAGGCGATCCGCGCGGCGGGGGTACGCACGCCGGCGATCTTCCTCACCTCGATCGGCGGCATCGACGACCGCGTCGAAGGTCTGGAGGCCGGCGGCGACGACTATCTGGTCAAGCCCTTCGCCTTTTCCGAGCTGCTCGCCCGCATCAACGCGCTCGGACGCCGTCCGGCGGCTCAGGAACAGAAGACGGTTCTGCGGGTCGCCGACCTCGAGATGGACCTGATCATGCGGCGCGTCGTCAGGCAGGGCCAGCCGATCGACCTGCAGCCGCGCGAATTCAGCCTGCTCGAAGTGCTGATGCGCGGCGAGGGCCGCGTCATCACCCGCACCATGCTTCTGGAGCGCGTCTGGGATTTCCATTTCGACCCCAGGACCAGCGTCGTCGAGACCCATATCAGCCGGCTGCGAGCCAAGATCGACAAGCCGTTCGAGACCCAGCTCATCCACACCGTCCGCAACACCGGCTACAGCCTGCACGCATCGCTTGCATCATGACCGATGCCTGGGCCCGCCTGCTGCGCAGCACGCCGTTCCGGCTCGCGCTGACATTCGCCTTCCTGTTCATGCTGGCCTTCGTGCTGTCGGGCGCCATCGTCTACCAGATGATGAGCGCCGATCTCGCCGAGCAGCTCGACGACACCATCCGGGAGACCTATTCGGTCATCGCCGCGACCTATGGCGACAAGGATCTCAAGGAGCTGGTGGAGACCGTCGAAAGCCACTCCGCGCGCAGCCTGAAGAAGGAACAGCTGTTTTCGCTGACCGACGCGGCCGGCGACCGACTGGCCGGCAACTTCACCGCGGCGGGACTTCCCGACGGGTTCTCGGCCTTCGACGCCGTATTGCCCGGCGTACCGCCGGACACCGAATATCGCGCTTTTTCCGGCGCGGTCGGCGGCAACACCCTGACGGTCGCCTTCAGCCTTTCCGAGACGGAGGAACTGGAGACGATCATGCTGATGAGCTTCGGCTGGGCCACCCTGATCATCACCGGCCTGGCGGTGGCCGGCGGCGCCCTGCTCGCCTCGCGCGTCCAGCGCCGTCTCGATGGCATTGCCGCCACCATGGTCGATGTTTCGCATGGCCGGCTGGACACCCGCATTCCGCTGACCGGCAAGGGCGACGACATCGATCTCGTCTCCATCCAGGTCAATGCCGCGCTCGACCGGCTGTCGGGCCTGGTCGAGGGTATGAAGCAGGTCAGCGCCAACATCGCGCACGATTTGAAGACGCCGCTCAACCGGCTGCAGATGATCCTGGAGAGCGCCGCCGACAAAGCCGGGCCGGACCAGGACGTTTCCGGCGATCTGGCGGATGCGCGCGCCGAGGGCCATCAGATCAACGAAACCTTCGATGCGCTGCTGCGCATCGCGCAGATCGAGGCCGGCGCGCGCAAGGCGCGCTTCACCGATGTCGATCTCGGCGAGATCCTGGAAACCATCGCCGAGATCTATGCCGACGTCGCCGACGATGACGGCAAGTCGCTGTCATTGGTGCAGCCGCGGGAGGCGACGGACCGCATCCATGGCGATCGCGAGCTGCTGACGCAGATGTTCGCCAACCTGGTCGAAAACGCGCTGCGCCATTGCCCGCCGGGCACGACGATCAAGCTGTCGGTCGCGCGCCACGGCGGACATGTCGTCGGCAGCGTCGCCGACAATGGACCAGGCATTCCGGCCGAGGAGCGTGAAAAAGTGTTCCAGCGGCTCTATCGACTGGACCACAGCCGCTCGACGCCGGGCAGCGGCCTCGGCCTCAGCCTCGTCAGGGCCATCGCCGACCTGCACGGCGCATCGATTGCATTGGAGGATTGCGAGCCTGGGCTGGCGGTGGCGGTGAGCTTTCCTTTGGTGACAGACTAACTTCTGGCGAAGGCCGGAGATACAGCCGATCTCCCCCCTTGCGGGGGAGATGCCTGGCAAGGCAGAGGGGGGTGCTGTCCCGCCAACCTGTCGATGTCTGGCGACCAATCGGTAGGCTCACGCCTACAACAAACCGGGCGAGGCCGGCGTTCCTTCACACCCCCCTCTGGCCTGCCGGCCATCTCCCCCGCAAGGGGGAGATCGGCTGTATCGCCCTCACCGCTCTATCCGTGTCGACAGGATGATCGACGACGAGGTCCGCTCGACGCCGTCCATGGCGCCGATCTGGTCGAGCAGCGCGTCGAGGTCGCGGATCGACGGCGCGTCGACGATGACGATCATGTCGAAATTGCCGCTCACCGAATGCAGCGTCCTGACCGGCGGCAGTGCCTGCAGGGCCCGCACCACCTTGTCGGCGAGCTTCGGCGTCACGGTGAGCAGCACATGCGCCTTGACCAGTCCCTGCTCGTAGTCGGCGGAGAGCTTGACGCCGTAGCCGGCGATGATGCCGCGCTGCTCCAGCCGCTCGATCCGGCTCTGCACCGTGGTGCGCGACACGCCGAGCCGGCGCGCCAGTTCGGCTGTCGAGGAGCGTGCGTTGGCGCGCAGCAGGGAAAGCAGGGCCTGTTCGGCTTCACTGAGCATTTCGACGAATCCCTTCGGCAATTCAGCTAAAGATAGGTTTCACTCTGCCAGATTCCACGCTTCCTTTCGACAGGCAAGCTGCGATCCTGTTCTCACAATCAGTTTTGGTTCGAGGGATCAGTCATGAAGAAAATCATCGTCGTCGGCGCCGGCAAGATCGGCTCGACAATTGCCGAGATGCTTGCCGCTACGGGCGACTACCACGTCACCCTCGTCGACCGGTCGGCGGCGCAGCTCGCCGCGGCCGAAGTGCCCGATGGCGTCGAGACGCTCGAACTCGACATCGCCGCAGTAGGCACGCTCGAAGCCGCGCTCGCCGGCAAGTTCGCGGTGCTGAGCGCGGCACCCTTCCATCTCACCACGCGGATCGCCGAAGCGGCGGCCAGTGCCGGCGTGCACTATCTCGACCTGACCGAGGACGTCGTCTCGACCCGCCGCGTCAAGGAGCTGGCGCGCTCGGGCAAGAGCGCCTTCATTCCCCAATGCGGCCTGGCGCCAGGCTTCATCTCGATCGTCGCCAACGATCTCGCCAGCCGCTTCGACACGCTGGAAAGCGTACGCATGCGCGTCGGCGCGCTGCCGCAATACCCGTCCAACGCGCTGAACTACAATCTCACCTGGAGCACCGACGGCGTCATCAACGAATATTGCGAGCCGTGCGAGGCGATCGTCGAGGGCGAGCTGGTCGAAGTGCCGCCGCTGGAAGAGCGCGAGGAGTTCTCGCTCGACGGCGTCACCTACGAGGCGTTCAACACCTCGGGCGGGCTCGGCACTTTGGCCGAGACGCTAAAGGGCAAGGTGCGGACGCTGAACTACCGCACCATCCGCTACCCCGGCCACGCCGCGATCATGAAGGCGCTGCTCAACGACCTTGGGCTCCGCCATCGCCGCGAGGTGCTCAAGGACATTTTCGAGAGCGCGCTCCCGGCAACGCTGCAGGACGTGGTCATCGTCTTCGTCACCGTCTCCGGCCGCAAGAACGGCCGCCTGCTGCAGGAGACCTACGCCAACAAGATCTATTCGAAGCGGATCGGCAGCGTGGTGCGCAGCGCCATCCAGATCACCACCGCGTCCGGCATCTGCGCTGTGCTCGACATGCTGGCCGACGGCAGCCTGCCGGCAACCGGCTTCGTCAAGCAGGAAGAGATCGCGCTGGACGCATTCCTAGCCAACCGCTTCGGCCGCGCCTACGCCCAGCACGAGATGGTGAGCCGGCTAGCGAGCTGAGGTAGCGCTCAGGTTCGCGCCATTCCTCTCCCCCGTCGATCGGGGGAGAGGTGTCGAGCGAAGCTCGACGGAGTGGGGGTCGACCTGGCTCAGGCGTTGCTATTCAAGCCGAAACGATGCCTCGCCCTGATCGAGGCCCTGTGGTGAGTTGCCAGCGGCGGCGCATTTGAGGACCGGCTTCCCCCACTCCGTCGCTGCTTCGCAGCGCCACCTCTCCCCCCCCTCCGGAGGGAGAGGAAAAGTGCCCTCAAATATGCAGCGCGTGGCCCAGCGCCTTGAGCGCTGCTTCCTGGAATCCCTCACCCTGCGTCGGATGGGCATGGATCGTGCCGGCGATGTCCTCCAGCCGCGCACCCATCTCCAGCGCCAGTCCGAAAGCCGCCGCCAGTTCCGACACGCCTTGCCCAACCGCCTGGATGCCGAGCACCAGATGGTTGTCCGCGCGTGCTACGACGCGGACAAAGCCATCCTCGCCCATCTTCGTCATCGCCCGGCCATTGGCGGCGAACGGGAACAGGCCGATCTTGATCTCGCCGCCGAGCGCCTTCGCCTCTTCGGGTGACAGGCCCGCCGTCACCAGCTCCGGATCGGTGAAGCAGACGGCGGGGATTGAGCGCTTGTCCCAGCCGCGCTTGTGGCCGGCGACGATCTCGGCGACCATTTCGCCTTGCGCCATCGCCCGGTGCGCCAGCATCGGCTCGCCGGTGACGTCGCCGATGGCGAAGATGCCGCGCATCGAGGTGCGGCACTGGTCGTCGATGCGGATGAATTTCCCGGCCATGTCGAGGTCGATCTGGTCGAGCCCCCAGCCTTCGGTCACCGGCTTGCGGCCGACCGTGACCAGGATCTTGTCGGCGGCAATTTTGGCGCTCTTGCCTTCCGCGGTCTCGACCAGCAGCGCATCGCCCTTGACGCCCTTGGCCTTGGCGCCCAGCATCACTTCGACGCCGAGCTGGGCGAGCCGTTTCACGACAGGCCGGGTGAGTTCGGCGTCATACTGCGCCAGCACGCGCGGCAAGGCCTCGACCAAGGTCACCGCCGTACCCATCTTGGCGAAGGCCATGCCGAGTTCGAGCCCGATATAACCGCCGCCGACCACCGCGAGCCTCTTCGGAACCTCGCTCAAAGCCAGCGCTTCGGTCGATGAAATCACCGGCCCGCCGAAAGGCAAGAACGGCAGTTCGACCGGCGCCGAGCCCGTCGCGATGACGATCGCCTCGGCGCGGATCACCTGTACGCCGGTCTCGGTCTCGACCGCGACGGTCTTGCCGTCACGGAATGTCGCCCAGCCATGCACGGTCTTCACGCCGGCCTTCTTGAGCAGGCCGGCAACGCCGCTGTTGAGCCGGCTGACAATGCCGTCCTTCCAGGCGACGGTTCTGCCGAGGTCAAGCGTAGGCGCGGCGACCGAAATGCCGAGCGGGCTCTTGCCGCCGGCCATGTGCGACACCTTCTCGAACTCTTCCGCCGCATGGATCAGCGCCTTCGACGGAATGCAGCCGACATTGAGGCAGGTGCCGCCGGGCTTGCCGGCCTCGACGATGACGGTATCGACGCCGAGCTGGCCGGCGCGGATAGCGCAGACATAGCCGCCCGGACCGGCCCCGATGACGAGCAGCTTGCAGGAGATTTCTTTCATCTTGGCTGTCCTTTCGGCGAACGCCACGGCGCGCCTTCCCTTCTCCCCTTGTGGGAGAAGGTGGATCGGCGCGTTAGCGCCGAGACGGATGAGGGGTGCTCCAGCGGAGTGAGGCGTTGGTGTTTCAGCGGAATGAGACGTCTGCGTTCCCTGGAACACCCCTCATCCGTCGCCTTCGGCGCCACCTTCTCCCACAAGGGGAGAAGGGGGAGCCTGGATCCCGACGCTTCGTGCTTCGCGATCAACATCCCCCTCAATCCACGAAAATCAGCGCTGGCGTTTCCAGCAGCGCCTTTATCCGCTGGATGAACACCGCCGCGTCCCAGCCGTCGATCACCCGATGGTCGAAGCTCGATGATAGGTTCATCATCTTGCGCGGAATGAACTGGGTGCCGTCCCACACCGGCCGCACCATCATCTTGTTGACGCCGATGATCGCCACTTCCGGGTGGTTGATGACCGGCGTCGTCGCCACACCGCCCATGGCGCCCAATGAGGTGATGGTGATCGTCGAACCGGACAGGTCGTCGCGGCTCGCCGTACCCGACTTGGCGGCCTCAGCCAGCCTGACGACCTCGGCGCCGCAATCCCAGATGTCGCGAGCCTCGGCATGCTTGACCACCGGCACCACCAGGCCCGACGGCGTCTGCGCGGCGATGCCGATGTGGATACCGCCATGCTGGTGGATGATGCCCGCCTCGTCGTCGAACAGCGAATTGAGCTGGGGCTGCTCCGATATCGCCTTGACCATCGCCCGCATCAGGAATGGCAGCAGCGTCAGCTTGGGCCGCTCCGCCTTGGCCGCAGGCTTTTCCTTGTTGAGCGCGGCGCGCAATTCCTCCAGCGCGGTGACGTCGATCTCCTCGACATAGGTGATGTGTGGGATGCGCGACTTGGACAGCGTCATCTTCTCGGCGATCTTGCGCCGCAAGCCCACCACCTTGATGTCCTCGACCGCGTCGTTGCGGGCAAGGCCCGATGCCTTGGCCACCTGCGGCCCACGCGCCAGGAACGCCTCGATGTCCTCATGGCCGATGCGGCCGGCCGGGCCTGTTCCCGCGACCTGCCTGAGATCGATACCCGCCTCTTTCGCGCGCAGGCGAACAGCTGGCGATGCCAACGGCTTTTCACCCTCCGGACGCGGCGCGCCGGAGACGGATATCTTTGCCGGACTTTTCGAAGCGGCCGGGGCAGGCTTCGCCTCCGGCACACTGGCCGACTGAGCTTTCGTGGTCGGCGCGGCGCTCTCGGGCTTCGGCGTCGGAAGCTTCGCCGGAGGCTCGGCGGCCACCGGCTCGACGTTGGCGCCGCCTTGCGGCCTCACATTCCCCTCGCCTGCTACTTGCAGCCGAACGATCGGTGAACCGATCGCCACCGTGTCGCCGATCTCGGCGCCCAGCCACAGGATCTCGCCATCGACGGGCGATGGAATCTCGACCGTCGCCTTGTCGGTCATGACGGCGGCGAGCACGGTGTCCTCGCGCACGATGTCACCGACCTTGACGTGCCATTCGACAAGTTCGGCCTCGGCGACGCCCTCGCCGACATCGGGCAGCTTGATGATGTGTTCGCCCATCTTAAGCTCCCATCGTTTCAATAAGGGCTCGGCCGACCCGCGCCGGCCCGGGGAAATAGTCCCATTCCTGCGCATGCGGATAGGGCGTGTCCCAGCCGGCGACGCGGGCCACCGGCGCTTCCAGATGGTAGAAGCAGTTTTCCTGCACCAGCGCCGACAGCTCGGCACCGAAGCCGGAGGTCAGCGTCGCTTCATGCACGACGACGCAGCGCCCGGTCTTCTTGACCGAGGCCACGATCGTGTCGAGGTCGAGCGGCAAGAGCGTCCTCAGATCGATGATCTCGGCATCGATGCCGGTCTCCTCGACTGCTGCCTGCGCGACATAGACCATGGTGCCGTAGGCAAGCACGGTGATCGCCGAGCCCGCCCTGCGGATCGCGGCCTTACCGAGTGGCACGGTATAATGGCCGTCGGCGACCTCGCCGAGCTCATGCTTCGACCAAGGCGTCACCGGCCGGTCGTGATGGCCGTCGAAGGGGCCGTTGTAGAGCCGCTTCGGCTCGAGGAAGATCACCGGATCGGGATCCTCGATCGCCGCGATCAGCAGCCCCTTGGCGTCATGTGGATTGGACGGCACCACCGTCTTCAGGCCGGACACATGGGTGAACAGCGCTTCCGGGCTCTGGCTGTGCGTCTGGCCGCCGAAAATGCCGCCGCCGGTCGGCATGCGCACCACGATCGGGCAGGTGAAGTCGCCATTCGAGCGGTAGCGCAGCCTAGCTGCTTCCTGGGTCAGCTGGTCGTAAGCCGGATACATGTAGTCGGCAAACTGTATTTCCACGCAAGGCTTGAGGCCGTATGCGGCCATGCCGATGGCCGAGCCGACAATGCCGGATTCGTTGATCGGTGCGTCGAAGCAGCGGCTCTTGCCGTATTTGGCCTGCAGGCCCTGCGTGCACCGGAAGACGCCGCCGAAGAAGCCGACATCCTCGCCGAACACGACAACCTTGTCGTCGCGCCCCATCGACACATCCATGGCATCACGGATCGCCTCGATCATGGTCCGCCTTGGCATGGCTTCAGACTCCCGCCTGCTGGCGCTGGCGCCGGAGATGCGGCGGCATTTCGGCGTAGAGCCCTTCGAACATGTCGCGCGTCGACGGCTTGCCGCCGGCATGCAGCGTGCCGTGGCTTTCGGCCTCCTTCTGCGCCGCGATCACCGTGTCGAGGATTTCCGCCTCTGCCTGCGCGTGCCGTTCGTCCGACCAGACGCCGAGCCGGATCAGGTGGTTCTTCAGCCGCATGATCGGGTCGCCGAGCGGCCAGGCGTCGGATTCGGTCTTTGGCCTATAGGCGGAAGGATCGTCCGAGCTGGAATGCGCGCCGGCGCGGTAGGTGACATATTCGACCAGCGTCGGCCCAAGATTGCCGCGCGCCCGCTCCGCCGCCCATTTGGCCACGGCATGGACGGCGAGATAGTCGTTGCCGTCGACGCGCAGCGACGGAATGCCGAAGCCCAGCCCACGGGCGGCAAAGGTGCCCGAACCGCCGCGTGCAATGCCCTGGAAGGTCGAGATCGCCCACTGGTTGTTGACCACATTGAGCACGACCGGCGCCTTGTAGGTGGAGGCGAACACCAGTGCGGAGTGGAAATCGGACTCCGCCGTCGAGCCGTCGCCGATCCAGGCAGCGGCGATCTTGGAGTCGTTCGAGATCGCCGAAGCCATCGCCCAGCCGACCGCCTGGATATACTGCGTCGCCAGGTTGCCGGAGATCGAGAAGAAGCCGTGCTCCTTCGACGAATACATGATCGGCAACTGCCGGCCCTTCAGCGGGTCGGCCTCGTTGGAATAGATCTGGTTCATCATGGTGACCATCGGATAGCCGTCGGCGATGAGCAGGCCGGCCTGCCGATAGGTCGGGAAGTTCATGTCGCCCGGCGATAGCGCCTTGCGGAAGGCGCAGCTCACCGCCTCTTCGCCGAGATGCTGCATGTAGAAGGACGTCTTGCCCTGCCGCTGCGCCATCTGCATGCGCGCGTCGAAGGTCCTAAGCGTCATCATGTGACGCAGGCCCTCCAGCAGCTCCTCGTCGGTGAGCAGCCCGGCCCACGGCCCGACCGCCTCGCCATCGCGGTTCAGCACGCGGATGATCGAGAAGGCCATGTCGCGGATGGTGCGCGGATCGACGTCGATATCGGGACGCGGCACCGAACCGGCCGAGGCAATGGTCACGTTGGAAAAGTCAGGCGCCCCGCCCGGCCGCACTTCCGGCTCGGGAACATGGAAACGCAACATCCCAGCATCGGTCATGACCTTTGTCCTCCAATGTTGCCTGGTGCCGATATTTGCACATCCGCGCCGCCAGACCAGTGCGAATTCGCTGGGGCAGGTCTCGCGCATCGGACCAGCCACGCCGGCATCTCGCGCACCAAGATGAAGATATGTCCGCGAAATTTCTTGTCGATGTTGAGGGCTGGCGCGCAATTAGGGCCAAGATTGCCGGGAGTTCGTCGGAAGATAAGGCGATTGGCTGGCAAGCTCGCGCCCTTCCTCTCCCCCGTCGATCGGGGGAGAGGTGTCGAGCGAAGCTCGACGGAGTGGGGGTCGACCTTTCGTTGAAGCGATGGCTCCGCCTCAGTGCCGCTTGCCTGAGTTCTTGCTCGCCAGCGTGTGCATCTCTTGCGGCGGCGCGATTGACGAGCGGCTTCCCCCACTCCGTCGCTGCTTCGCAGCGCCACCTCTCCCCCCTCCGGAGGGAGAGGAAGGGTGCCAAAGCTGGAAGCCGCCCCCGCATCATGCTAACCCACCCTTCATGGCACAGAAGAAAGCTTTCGAGGTCGATTCCTGGCTCGCGCGACCTGATCCGCGCGTCTCAATCGTCCTGCTTTACGGCCCCGATCGCGGCCTCGTCTCCGAGCGCGCGAAAGCCTTTGCCGCAAAGACCGGCCTGCCGCTCGACGATCCCTTCTCGGTGGTCAGGCTCGAGGGCTCGGAGGTCGATCGCGACGAGGGTCGGCTGCTCGACGAGGCCCGCACCGTGCCGATGTTTTCCGACCGGCGCCTGCTCTGGGTGCGCAATGCCAGCGGCCAGAAGGCGTTGGCCGACGATGTCAAGGCGCTGGCAGCGGAGCCCGCGCGTGACGCGATCATCCTCATCGAGGCCGGCGATCTGAAGAAAGGCGTCGGGCTGCGCGCCGTGGTCGAGGCCGCAGACATAGCCATGGCGTTGCCCTGCTACGCCGATGAGGCGCGCGACATCGATACGGTCATCGATGACGAGTTGCGCAAGGCCGGCATGTCGATGACGCTGGAGGCGAGGCAGGCGCTGCGCCGTAATCTCGGCGGCGACCGGTTGGCCTCACGCGGCGAGATCGAGAAGCTTATACTCTACGCCCACGGCCAGAAGGAAATCGGGCTCGAAGAGGTGCGGGCCATGTCGGGCGATGTGTCCGGCGCTTCGTTCGACGACGCCGTCGACGCGCTGCTGGAAGGCAAGGTCGGCGACTTCGACACCGCCTTCACCCGCCACTGCCAGTCCGGCGGGCAGCCTTTCCTGGTGCTGTCCTCGGCCATGCGCCAGCTGCAGCAGATCCAGGTGATGCGTGGCCAGATGGAGCAAGGCGGTCGCAACGCGGCCTCGGTCGTCGCCGGCGCCCGCCCGCCGGTTTTCTTCTCGCGCCGCAAGCTGGTCGAGAAGGCGCTGGAGCGCTGGAGCAGCGACGCGCTTGGCCGTGCACTAA
Organism: Mesorhizobium sp. B263B2A; assembly: GCF_020165775.1. Classification (NCBI taxonomy): domain Bacteria; kingdom Pseudomonadati; phylum Pseudomonadota; class Alphaproteobacteria; order Hyphomicrobiales; family Phyllobacteriaceae; genus Mesorhizobium; species Mesorhizobium sp. B263B2A. Next base: position 16,143 of record NZ_JAIUIU010000031.1, on the reverse strand, counting down.
CCCGGCTGCAGACGGCAGTATTGCAGACGCGACGGCGGCCGGATTTGTCGGTGGCGCTGGCAAGACAGGCGTTGCTGGGGATTGCGGTGGAGAGCGCGAGGCTGGGGCAACGCGGCTAATCTCCCCCTCGAGGGGGATGTCGCCGAAGGCGACAGAGGGGGTCGGCACGACCGGACGCCAACCTCTTCTTCCCCTTCAGCAGGATGCCGGCGCTTGATGGAGACGACCTCCTCTGGCCTGCCGGCCATCTCCCCCCTCAAGGAGGGAGATTGGCAGCCTCGCCGATTTCGCCAATCATCGACGCTGAAAAAGAGAAGGGCTGGCAACGCCAGCCCACGCCGAATCCCAAAGGTAATTCGCCGGCTAACTACCGATCCTGCTTCAACCGCCGGCACAGCTCGTCGAGCTGTTCCAGCGACCGATACGAAACCCGCAACTCGCCGCCCTTGCCCTTGTGATCGATAGCCACGATCATGCCGAGCGTGTCGGTCATCAGCTTTTCCAGCGCCAGCGTGTCGGTGTCCTTTTCCGCCGCGCCCTGCGGCTGCTTCGGCTTGGCCGCGGCGGGACCAGCCGGCATTTGCGCCAGCGCCTCGGCCTGGCGCACCGAAAGGCCTTCCTCGACGATGCGCTTGGCCAGACCGGCCGGATCCTCCGCGGTGACCAACGTACGGGCATGACCCGCCGACAGCGCGCCGTCGACCAGCATGTCGCGGATCACATCCGGTAGCTTCAACAGCCGCAGCGTGTTGGCGACGTGGCTGCGGCTCTTGCCGATGACATTGCCGAGATCGGCCTGGGTGTAGCCGTGCTCGTCGATCAGCTGCTGATAGCCCTGCGCTTCCTCGACCGCGTTGAGGTCGGCGCGCTGGACGTTCTCGATGATCGCCAGCTCGAGCGCGGTGCGGTCATTGACCTCGCGGATGATGACCGGGATCTCGGTCAGACCGGCGCGCTGCGCCGCCCGCCAGCGCCGCTCGCCGGCGATGATCTCGTAGCGGCCCGCCTGCGTCGGCGACGGCCGCGCCACCACCGGCTGCACCACGCCATGCTCGCGGATCGACTGGGCGAGATCGGTCAACTCGGCATCGCCAAAATGCCGGCGCGGATTTTTCGGGTTCGGGCTGATGAACTCGATCGGCACCTTGCCGTCGGCGCTCATGCCAGGTTTTTCGGGTGCCGCCGGCCGGTCGATTTCGCCGATCAGTGCTGCCAGCCCACGGCCCAGTCTCTTTCTCGAAAGGTCTTCGCTCATTTTTATTCCAAGTCTTCTTTATTCAAGGTCTAAAGATCGTTTCGGTATCGAATCGGCTGTTGATCCTGCATCGGCTCCAATCAAGCGGCGCGCAATTTGCGCTCGCGACGGATCACTTCCGAGGCCAGTTGCAGATAGGCCTGGCTACCGGAGCACTTCAAATCGTAAAGGATCGCCGGCTTGCCGTAGGACGGCGCCTCAGACACCCGGACATTGCGCGGAATGATGGTCTCATAGACCTTGTCGCCCATATGCTGCCGCACGTCCTGAACCACCTGGTTGGCGAGATTGTTGCGGCCGTCATACATGGTCAGCACGATGCCCTGGATGGTGAGGTCCGGATTGATCGAGCGGCGGACCTGCTCGACGGTTTCCAGCAACTGGCTGAGGCCTTCGAGCGCGAAGAACTCGCATTGCAGCGGCACGAGAACAGAATCGGCCGCGGCCATTGAATTCAAAGTCAAAAGGTTGAGTGACGGCGGACAATCGATAAGCACATAGCCGAACGGCGCCCCGCGCTCGGTCGCGGCGCGCAGCGCGTTGCGCAGTTTGAGCACCCGGTCGGGCGCCGATGCGATCTCCATCTCGATGCCGAGCAGGTCGAGCGTCGACGGCACGATCGACAGGCCTGGCACCGCGGTCGGGATGGCCGCTTCTTCCAGCTCCAGCTCGCCGGTCAGCACGTCATAGGACGACACCGTCCGGTCCTTGCGGTCGATGCCGAGGCCGGTGCTGGCGTTGCCTTGCGGGTCGAGATCGACGATCAGCACCTTTTCGCCGATCGCGGCCAGCGCGGTGGCGAGGTTGATGGCGGTGGTGGTCTTGCCGACACCGCCCTTCTGGTTGGCTACGGTGATGATTCGGGGGCCGTTCTTCATCATGGATTTATGCCAGAAATTCATTTTTCGGGTCGCCAATGGCTCGACAAGTCTAGATCAGACAGGTCGCAGGTCGGACAGTTCGAGGATGACGCCATGCGGGTCGGTCACACTGGGATGTTCTACCAGATCGAAGGCCCATCGGTTAACGCTTTCTTGCACTTCGGCGCGATAATCCCGGCCTTTGTGGAACAGGCCGCGCGCGCCTGTCGTCAGCCAGGGCGCCGACAGATCCAGCAGCGTCGGCAGCGAGGCCAAGGCCCGCGCCGTGACGATTTGCGGTGCCGAAACAAGCGCATGGCTTTCGTCGATGCGGCGCGCCACGACCCGGGCCGGCAGGCTGAACTGACCAACAACGGCCTGCAGGAAGGAAGCTTTTTTGCGGTTGCTTTCCACTAGGTCGATGCTGGCGCCGTCGCGGTCGGCGAGCAGAAAAGCCATCACCAGGCCGGGAAATCCGCCGCCCGAGCCGATGTCGACCCAGCGCTTGGCATCAGGCTCCAGCCGCGCCAGCTGCGCGCTGTCCAGGATGTGACGCTGCCAGACATCGCCCGATGTCGACTGCGCCACGAGATTGATGCTGCGGTTCCATTTCTGGAACATCTCTTCGAACGCCACCAGGCGATCGAATGTTTCACGTGAAACCGGACCGGCCGCGCCCTGCAGGCTCTCTAGTGAGCTCACGCAACAACTCTTCGTTCGCTCTGCGGCCTCTGTGCAGCCTCATAATGCCGGACATGGGCCACAATGATCGCCAGCGCCGCCGGCGTCATACCTTCCATGCGCTGCGCGTCGGCAATGGAACGCGGCCGCCGCGCCTGCATCTTCTGCTTCAATTCATTGGACAGGCCGGGCACACCGGCGAAATCGACGGTCTCCGGGATCAGCCGGCTCTCCTCATGGCGGATCTGCGCAACATCGGTCTTCTGCCGATCCAGATAGACAGAATATTTCGCTTCCGTTTCGAGACGCTCCGCCGTCTTGGCGTCGATTCCACCAAATCCTGGCTCGACCCTGGCCAGCCAGGCCACATCGACAGCGGGATAGGCCAGCAGCTCATAGCCGGACCGGCGCACACCATCCCTGTTGATCTCCAATCCGTGCCGCGCTGCCTCATTGGGGGTCATCGTCAGCGCCGTCGCCAGCGCCCGGGCCTCATCGAGCCGCCGCATGGCGTCGCCGTACCGCTGCATCCTTTGCGCCGAGGCAATTCCCAGCTTTGCTGCGAGAGGCGTCAGCCGCTCATCGGCATTGTCGGCACGCAGCGACAGCCGGAATTCGGCGCGCGAGGTGAACATCCGGTAGGGTTCGCTGATGCCGCGGCTGGTCAGGTCATCGACCATGACGCCGATATAGGCCTCGGTGCGGCTGAGCACGATCTGTTCGCCGCCCGATGCGCGCCGCGCCGCGTTGAGCCCCGCAAGCAAGCCTTGGCCTGCGGCTTCCTCATATCCGGTCGTGCCATTGATCTGTCCGGCCAGGAACAGCCCGGCGACACGCTTCGTCTCCAACGTCTGACTGAGCTCGCGCGGATCGACATGATCATATTCGATGGCATAGCCGGGCTGCAGCATCACAGCCCGCTCCAGCCCGGGAATGGTCTTCAGGATGTCGAGCTGCACATCCTCCGGCAGCGAGGTCGAAATGCCGTTGGGATAAACCGTGTCGTCGTCGAGCCCTTCTGGCTCGAGGAAGATCTGGTGGCCGTCGCGGTCACCGAACTTGACGATCTTGTCCTCGATCGACGGGCAATAGCGCGGCCCCACGCCCTCGATCGAGCCGGAATACATCGCCGAGCGACCGAGATTGGCGCGGATCAGCTCATGCGTGGCGGCGGTCGTGCGGGTGATGCCGCAGTCGATCTGCGGCGTCTCGATGCGGTCGGTCATCAGCGAGAACGGCACGGGATCGTCGTCCGCCGCCTGGCTTTCCAGCGACGCCCAATCGATGGTCCTCCCGTCCAGGCGCGGCGGCGTGCCGGTCTTCAGGCGGCCGAGCTTGAAGCCCGCACGGCTCATCGTCGCCGACAGGCCCAAGCTCGCCTGCTCGTTCATGCGGCCGGCGACAATCTTCTTCTCGCCAATATGAATGAGCCCGCGCAGGAAGGTTCCGGTCGTCAGCACCACGGCGCCGCAGGCAAGTCGCCTTCCATTGGCCAGGAGCACAGCGGCGATCCGCCCCCCATCGATCTCGAAGTCGAGCACTTCGGCCTCGATCACGTCGAGATCGTTCTGCTGCCGAATCGCTTCTTGCATGGCAAGGCGATAGAGCTTCCTGTCAGCCTGTGTGCGCGGCCCGCGCACCGCCGGGCCCTTGCGGCGGTTGAGCAAGCGAAACTGGATGCCGGCCGCATCCGCTACCCGGCCCATCAGCCCGTCCATGGCGTCGATCTCGCGGACGAGGTGGCCCTTGCCGAGTCCGCCGATCGCCGGATTGCAAGACATCACTCCGATCGTGTCGAAGCGCAGCGTCACCAGCGCCGTCCAGGCGCCGGCGCGCGCGGCAGCACTGGCCGCCTCGCAACCCGCATGGCCGCCGCCCACCACAACCACATCATAGTGATCGGTCATTTCCAAATCCTGGACTCGAATAGAATGAAGGGACACATGTCCCCGCAAGGTCAAGCTGTCAAGAAAACTTCGCGGCTAGTTTCACGTGAAACAGGGCAATGCGTCTATACCCTCCCTCTTGTGGGGAGGGTCGCTGCGAAGCAGCGGGGTGGGGGTGCGGCGCTGACCCCCACCCGGACCTGCGGTCCGACCTCCCCACAAGGGGGAGGTAGGGTGTGGCGCCGTGTTTTCGCTGAGTCACCACGGCTGGCGATGTTTCACGTGAATCACCAACCGTCCCTTTCAGGCGCGTGCGTGTTTCACGTGAGTCATTTTCCGATGCAGAATTGCGAGAAGATAACGTCGAGCATATCCTCGACGTCGATGGCGCCGACAATCCGACCCAGTCGATCGGCGGCCAACCGCAGCTCCTCGGCACGCAGCTCCTGGCCGGCAACGCCACTGTCGATGGCGCGAACCAGATGCCGCTTCGCTTCGTCGAGCAATTCGACATGGCGCAGCCGCGACGGCAGGATATCGCCAACGTCGCCTGCCGCATCCGCCGCGCGCCGGCCGATCTCAGCCAGCAATGCATCCACCCCGGCCCCGTTCACGACGGAAATAACGAGATCATACCGTCGGGCCGCTTCTGCGGACGCTTGCGCGTCCAACAAATCGAGCTTGGTTCCGACGCGTAATGCCGGGATCGTCGCGGACAACGGCCCGATATCCCCGGGGTCCGCTACGTCTTCCAACACCAGCAAGAGATCGGCGCGGTCCGCCTTCGCCCTCGCTTTTTCAATGCCGATCGCCTCGACCTTCCCTGGCGCTTCCCGCAGCCCGGCCGTATCCGTCAGCCGGACGCGCAGCCCTCCGAGATCCAGCGCCACTTCCAGCAGATCCCGCGTCGTGCCAGGCTCATCCGTTACAATAGCGGCATCCCACCGCGCCAAGGCGTTGAACAGGCTCGACTTGCCGGCATTGGGCGCACCGAGAATGACGACCTCGAACCCATCGCGAATGATCTCAGCGGCATGGAATCCGGCAATGTGCCGATCGATCTCGTCGATCATTACCCGCACATCAGACCAAACCGCATCCGAAACGGAACCGGGCACATCATCCTCGTCGGCAAAGTCGATCTCCGCCTCGATCATCGCCCGCGCATGGATCAGTCGCCGACGCCAGCCGAGATAGAGTTCGCTCTGGGCGCCCTCGGTATTGCGGATGGCGAAGCGGCGCTGCGCCTCGGTCTCGGCGTTGACCAGATCGGCGAGGGCCTCGGTCTCGACCAGGTCGACCTTGCCGTTCAGGAAGGCGCGGCGCGTGAATTCACCGGGTTCTGCGTACCTCACGCCGTCGAAACCGGCGATCGTCTGCAGCATTCCAGCGACAACAGCGCGCCCGCCGTGGACATGGAATTCCGCGACGTCCTCTCCGGTGAAACTGGCCGGACCGGGGAAGAAGACGACCAGGCCGTTGTCCAGCACCGTTCCATCCGGCGCTTTGAACGCGCGCAGGGTCGCCGCGCGCGCCTTAACCATCCCGCCGGCGATCGTTTCGACTACGAATCGAGTCTGCGGGCCGGAAATGCGCAGCACCGCGACACCAGCCGGCAGCCGGCCGCTCGACAGTGCAATGATGGAATCGCCTGAAAACATTTGCCCGCTTTGTTGAACCGCCCTAGCTTCCGCCACACGTTGAACCGAGTGTGCCCGAGTCGCCTGCCGTGACATTGCCCGCGAAAAACCTGCTTGCCGACGAAGCCAGCCCCTATCTGCAGCAGCATAGCGGCAATCCCGTCCATTGGCGGGCCTGGTCGCCGGCTTCTCTCGAGGAGGCAAAGGCCCTGGACAGGCCGATCCTCCTCTCCGTCGGCTATGCCGCCTGTCACTGGTGTCACGTCATGGCCCATGAAAGCTTCGAGAATGACGACGTCGCCGCCGTCATGAACCGTCTGTTCGTCAATATCAAGGTCGACCGCGAGGAGCGTCCCGACATCGACCAGATCTACATGGCGGCCTTGTCCTCCATGGGCGAACAGGGTGGGTGGCCGCTGACCATGTTCCTGACGCCGGACGGCAAGCCGTTCTGGGGCGGCACTTATTTTCCGCGTCAGGCGCGCTATGGCCGTCCAGGTTTCATCCAGGTGATGGAGGCCGTCGACAAAGCCTGGCGTGAGAAGCGGACAAGCCTGCACCAGAGCGCCGATGGCCTGACCACCCATGTCGAGGCCCGGCTTTCGGGTATGCATTCCAGGGCGGTTCTCGATCGCGACACGCTGTCCGAACTCGCCGGCCGCATCGACGGCATGATCGACCGCGATCTCGGCGGCCTGCGCGGCGCGCCGAAATTCCCCAACGCGCCATTCATGCTTACCCTGTGGCTGTCCTGGCTGCGCGACGGCAATCCTACCCACCGCGACGACGTGCTGGTCAGCCTCGAACAGATGCTTGGCGGCGGCATCTACGATCATATCGGCGGCGGGCTCAGCCGCTACTCCACCGACGCGGAATGGCTGGTGCCGCATTTCGAGAAGATGCTCTACGACAATGCGGAGCTGATCCGCTTCTGCAACTGGGCCTTCGCCGCAAGCGGCAATGATTTGTTCCGGATACGAATCGAAGACACCGTCGACTGGCTGTTGCGCGAAATGCGCGTCGATGGCGGCGCCTTTGCCGCCAGCCTCGACGCCGACAGCGATGGCGAGGAAGGGCTGTTCTACACCTGGAGCAGAGACGAGATAGAAGCCGCCCTCGGCGACGATTCCGCCTTGTTTTTCAAACACTTCACACTTTCCGGCGCGCCGTCCTGGGAAGGCAAGCCAATCATCCATCAAACCAGCGCCCAGCTTTCGCAGAGCGTGGCCGATCGTGAACAGCTCATCCCGCTCAAGGCCAGGCTTCTTGCCGTGCGCGAGGGGCGCGTCCGGCCAGGCCTCGACGCCAAGACACTCACCGACTGGAATGGCCTGATGATTGCGGCGCTGGCCGAGGCCGGCCGCTCGCTGGCGCGGCCCGACTGGATCGATGCCGCAGCAAAAGCCTTCGCCCATATCAGCGCCGCCAGCCGCGACGACCGTTTGCCGCATTCGATGCTCGGCGCCCGGAAATTGTTCCCGGCTCTGTCGAGCGATTACGCGGCCATGACCAATGCCGCGATCTCGCTGTTCGAGGCGTCCAGCGATTGGAGCTATATCGACCAGGCCGGCCGGTTCGTCGAACAGCTCGACCTCTGGCACGCCGATGCTTCGGGAACAGGCTATTATCTGACCGCCTCGGACAGTACAGACGTGCCGATCCGCATCAGGGGCGATGTCGACGAAGCCATTTCATCGGCCACCAGCCAGATCATCGAGGCGCTGGTCCGGCTCGCCTCCGTCACAGGCGATGTCGACCTGCAGGAGCGGGCCTGGATGATCGCCGAGCATGCCGCCGGCCGCGCCGAGCACCAGGCCTATGGCCAGGCCGGCATCGTCAATGCCTGCGCGCTTGCCATCGAACCGCTGAAACTGGTCATCGTGGACGCGCCGGAGGATCCAAAGCTCGTTCCGGTAGCGAATAGAAGCCCCGACCCGCGGCGCGTCGATATCATCGTGCCGATCGGTACGGCAGCGAATCGACCCTTGCTGCCTGGTGGAATCCTGCCGCCGACCAACAGGCCCGGCGCCTGGCTGTGCACCGGTCAGGTCTGCCTTCCCGCCGTGACCGATCTGGAAGAGCTCGAGCGTCTCCTGCGTCGCCGATAGATCAGGTGCCCTCAGCCCGCGACGCCGGAGCCAAAATTGCCGTTTCAGCCGGCGCCGCGGCGGGCCGCGACTTGAACAGCAAATCCTTGGCGGCAACCATCGCGCCTATCGTGATGAGCACGCAGGCGAGCGCCACCGACCAATGGAACACGCCGAACCCTGCCAGCAGCAGCACGATCACCGAAAACAGCGGCGCGGCGTAGGACAAGGCGCCGAGGATCATGATGTCCCCGTGCTTGCAGCCATAGTCCCAGGCGTAGAAGCCGGCGCCCAGCGGGATCGCACCGAGGACGAGGATGGCACTCCATTGCGTCGCGGTCTGCGGCCAGACGGTGGTCTCGAGCGTCAGGTGAAGTGCGAAGGCGACCGCCGCAGTGATGAAGCAATAGCCGGCCACGACATCGGTCGGCACCTGGCCGAACCGGCGTGACAGCACCGAATAGCCGGCCCAGATGAAGGCGCAGAACAGCGCTATGACATGGCCCTTCATCACGCCGTTGGCGAGGCCGATAGTGCCGCCCTTGGTGATCACCACGATCGCGCCGGCAAGACCAAGGACAACACCGATAATGTGGTGTACCCGCAGCCTTTCACCCGGCAGGAAGGCGGCGAAAACGACGATCAGCAATGGCCAGAGATAGGCAATCAGGCTGACCTCGACGGGCGGCGCCGACTGGATCGCGAAGAAATAGGCGCAATGGTAGATGCACAGTCCCGCAACCCCTGTCGCCCAGACCGGCCATGGCTGCCGCAGCGACCGGATAGCCGCCGGCCGGAAGATCCAGCTGCTTGCACCGGCGAGCGCCCCAAGCAGGAATGTCATGGCCGCAAGTTGAAAGGGCGGGATCGGCCCCGCTGCAGTCGACAGCAGCGCCAGGAAGGACCAGGTCAGGATGGCCGAAAAGCCGATCAGGGTCGGGATTGTCTTGTTCACGTCGTCGGCACCTGCGGAGTGCTACTCGTCGCATGAAGACGGCGTTGTGTGCCGCCGCATATGGCCATTCGGTATCGGGAATGCGACCTGATCCCGCCAAAGCAAAACCCCATCCCGGTCTCCCGGAATGGGGCTCAATGCAAAAATCCGAACGTTTCGGACCGACCGTTACGTGTTCATCGAATCGAAGAAATCGGCGTTGGTCTTGGTCTGCTTCAGCTTGTCGATGAGGAACTCGATGGCGTCGGTGGTTCCCATCGGCGCCAGGATGCGGCGCAGCACGAAGATCTTCTGCAGGTCCGCGCGCGGCACCAGCAGGTCTTCCTTGCGGGTGCCGGACTTGAGGATGTCCATGGCCGGGTAGATGCGCTTGTCGGCGACCTTGCGGTCGAGCTGGATTTCGCAGTTGCCCGTGCCCTTGAACTCTTCGAAGATGACTTCGTCCATGCGGCTGCCGGTGTCGATCAGCGCGGTCGCGATAATGGTCAGCGAGCCGCCTTCCTCGATGTTGCGGGCCGCGCCGAAGAAGCGCTTCGGCCGCTGCAGGGCGTTGGCGTCGACACCGCCGGTCAGCACCTTGCCGGATGACGGCACCACGGTGTTGTAGGCGCGGCCGAGGCGGGTGATGGAATCAAGCAGGATGACGACGTCGCGGCCATGTTCGACCAGGCGCTTGGCCTTCTCGATGACCATTTCGGCGACCTGCACGTGGCGCACCGCCGGCTCGTCGAAGGTTGAGGATATGACCTCGCCCTTCACCGAGCGCTGCATGTCGGTCACTTCCTCCGGCCGCTCGTCGATCAGCAGCACGATCAGATAGCATTCCGGATGGTTGGCGGTGATCGAGTGGGCGATGTTCTGCATCAGCACCGTCTTGCCGGTGCGCGGCTGCGCGTTGATCAGCGCGCGCTGTCCCTTGCCGATCGGCGCTACCAGGTCGATGACGCGCGGCGAGATGTCCTTGCTGGTCGGATTGTCGATCTCCATCTTCAGCCGCTTGGTAGGATAGAGCGGCGTCAGATTGTCGAAGTGGATCTTGTGGCGGATCTTTTCGGGGTCGTCGAAATTGATGGTGTTGACCTTGAGCAGCGCGAAATAGCGCTCGCCCTCCTTCGGGCTGCGGATCGGCCCTTCGACGGTGTCGCCGGTCTTCAATGAAAAGCGGCGAATCTGCGAGGGCGAGATGTAGATGTCGTCGGGACCGGGCAGATAATTGGCATTGGCGGAGCGCAGGAAGCCGAAGCCGTCCTGCAGCACCTCGACCACGCCGTCGCCGATGATCTCGATCTCCTGGGCGGCCAATTTCTTCAGGATGGCGAACATCAGCTCCTGCTTGCGCATGACGCTGGCGTTTTCCACCTCGAGCGATTCGGCATAAGCGATCAGCTCTGGCGGTTTCTTGTTCTTGAACTCTGCGAGTTTCATTTCTTGCATAGACGGACTCTGAATCTGCTTTGGGGAAAATATATCGGCGGGATGCGACAAATGCCGGGCGCGGCCGAAAACAGTGAAGGGCGGCGCATGACGGGAAGGAAGACCCGTCTTTTATCGTCGGTCGGGTGAAAGAGCAAGCTGCGTTTTACGCGACCGATGGAGGCCTAGAACGGCTTGACGACAACCAGGATCACGATTGCGATCATCAGCAATGTGGGGATCTCGTTGATCATCCGCCAGTGCTTCGCGGACTTTTCATTGCGATCCTCGGCAAATTTCCGCACCGCGCCGGCCAGATAGCCGTGAACGGCGGACAACAGCAGCACGAAACCGATCTTGGCGTGCAGCCAGCCGCCCTGGAAACCAAAGCCTTTCCAGGCCAGCCATAGTCCGAACATCCAGGTCGCGATCATCGCCGGATTGATGATGCCGCGCAGCAGGCGCCGCTCCATCACCTTGAAGGTCTCCGACTGGACCGAGCCCTTCTCGGCATCGGCGTGATAGACCAGCAGCCGCGGCAGATAGAGCATGCCGGCCATCCAGGAAATGACGGCCAGGATATGGATCGCCTTCGCCCAGGGATAGAAACCGTCGGGCGCGACAAAAAACAAAAGCGCCGTCAGCACGATCAGCGCGGCGATGCCGACGGTCATGCGTATCATTGCCTGGCTGGTGCTGCCCCCAGTGTTAGTCGTGTTGCCTGAATTGTTCATCTCTTTTGGCCGAGCCATCAACGTGTCGCGCTCCTCACCAATTTCACCATCGCCTCGACATGCGCCACCGGCGTCTCCGGCGTGATGCCATGGCCGAGATTGAAGATCAGCGGTCCATCCCCCAACGCCCCGAGAATCGCGTCGACGCCATCGGATAATGCCTTGCCGCCGGCCACCAGCCGCAAGGGATCGAGATTGCCCTGGACGGCACCGGAGCGCTGCAAGTCCTTCGCTGCCGCCAGGGGCACCGTCCAGTCGATCCCCAGCCCTGTCACACCGGTCTTCTCGCGGTAGCTCTGGTAGCGGGCGCCGGCGCCCTTGGGAAAGCCGATGATCGGCACATCGGGATGGACGGCTCTTATCTGCCTGACGATCTCGGCCACCGGCTGAACACAGAACTGTTCGAAGGAGGCATCGTCGAGCACGCCCGACCAGGAATCGAAAATCTGCACCACGTCGGCACCCGCATCGATCTGGCGGATCAGATAGGCGGCGGAATGATCGGCCAGCACCTTCAGCAGCTGTTTGAACGCCGCCGGTTCGCGGTAAGCAAACAACCGCGCCGGTGCCTGGTCCGGCGTGCCGTGGCCGGCGATCATGTAGGTCGCCACCGTCCACGGCGCGCCGCAGAAGCCGATCAGCGTCGTCTCATCAGGCAATCTTGCCCGCAAGCGGCGAACCGTCTCGTAGACCGGTTCGAGATTCACGTGAAACACGTCGCTTTCGAGAGCCAAAATTTCCGCTGCCGAGATCGGCGTCAAAAGCGGTCCTCTGCCCTCCTCGAAGCGCACGTCGCGGCCAAGCGCATGCGGAACGACAAGGATGTCCGAGAACAGGATCGAGGCATCGAAGCCGAAGCGTTCGATCGGCTGCAGCGTCACTTCGACCGCAAGGTCGGGATCATAGCAGAGATCGAGGAACGAACCGGCCCGCCGGCGCGTTTCACGATACTCCGGCAGATAGCGTCCGGCCTGGCGCATCATCCAGAGTGGTGGAGGAAAAATCGCCTTGCCCTTCAGGACATCCAGCATGATCCGGTTCTGGGGCATCGAGCGCTCGCTTCTCCAAGCCTCTTTCTAATCAAATATTCTTATATCTAAGATTCTTCTGATTCTAAGAGTCTGTTGGTTCTGGTGGTTGCCACCTGTCCCGCTTCATCAGGCAAAAAGCCAGCAAGCATATTGTCGCGCGCTCGTTTGGCCGGATTGTTGGGTTCTGGGGACAGTCGGGAATCCATCACTGGTTCCAAGGCGTTAGGACCCGGCCGGAAAATCCGGCCCTGTGGACAGGCCGAGGCCAAGAGAATCCGTCCACGGACTTGTCCCCAGCCCTCCGGCGAAGCTGACAGCACATCGAATTGTGGACAAACTGGCATCTGATACAGTCGCCTCCAACGAGCCTGGCTCGCTGTCCGACCTTATCCACATCCGCCCACAGCCCCAGGTGATCCCTGTGAACAAACCCCAGAGCTTCTTTCACCTGCACCTGATTTCCGACGCGACCGGCGAAACGCTGCTCGCCGCCGGCCGGGCGGCTTCGGCGCAATACAAGGACGCGCGCGCCATCGAGCACATCTACCCGCTGATCCGCACCGAAAAGCAGGTGGCGAAAGTGTTCGAGGACATCGAGGAGGAGCCCGGCATCATTCTCTACACCGTCGTCGACCAGAAACTGGCGCGCGGCATCGATGAGCGCTGTGCGGCGATGGGCCTGCCCTGTGTCTCCGTGCTGGAGCCGGTGCTTACCGTCTTCCAGTCCTATCTAGGCACGCCGGCCGGCCGGCGCGTCGGCGCCCAGCATGTCCTCGACGCCGAATATTTTCGTCGCATCGACGCGCTCAACTTCACCATGGACCATGATGACGGCCAGCTGCCGCTCAACATGGACGATGCCGATGTCGTGCTGATCGGCATCTCGCGGACTTCGAAGACGCCGACCAGCATCTATCTCGCCAATCGCGGCATCAAGACCGCCAACATTCCGATCGTGCTCGGCGTGCCCGTGCCCGAAAGCCTGGTCGCGGCCAAGACGCCGCTGGTGGTCGGGCTGATCGCCACCGCAGAACGCATCTCGCATGTCCGCCAGAACCGCATCCTGGGCAACAGCAGCTCCTACGTGCCGACCGATTATGTCGACCGCGCCGCCATCAACGAGGAACTCGCCTACGCCCGCCAGATCTGCACGCGCCATGGCTGGCCGATGATCGACGTCAGCCGCCGCTCGATCGAGGAAACCGCCGCGGCGATTGTTGCCCTGCGGGGGAAGTCGCGCTAGGCAGACGAGATAAGTGAGCGTTCCGTCACGCACCCCTCATCCGTCGCCTTCGGCGACACCTTCTCCCACAAGGGGAGAAGGAAGAACTCGGCGCTGGCGTCCCGCAGATTACCACCAGTTGGCGATTTGCAGCGGCGTCAGCGCAGCACCTCCCTTCTCCCCTTGTGGGAGAAGGTGGCCGAGCGAAGCTCGGTCGGATGAGGGGTGCGTGACGGAACGCCAACCCTGGTGAACAAGCATGACCGAGAAAATCATCCTCGCTTCCGGCAGTCCGTTCCGCAAGGCGATGCTGCTTGGTGCCGGGGTCGATGTCGAGGCGGTGCCGGCCGAGGTCGACGAGCGCGCGCTCGAGGCACCGTTGCAGGATAGCGGTGTTTCGCCGGAAGACGTCGCCCTGGTGCTGGCCGAGGCCAAGGCCACCGAGGTGAGCGAGCGCAGGCCGGGTGCCCTGGTGCTCGGCTGCGACCAGACCTTGTCGCTGGGTGACGAGGTGTTCCATAAGCCGGCCGACATGGAAGGCGCGCGGCGCCATTTGCTGGCTTTGTCCGGCAAGACCCATCAGCTCAACAGCGCCGCCGTGCTGGTCAGGGACGGCGAGGTGCTGTGGCGTCATGTCGGCATCGCCGCCATGACCATGCGCAAGCTCCATCCCGCTTTCATCGGCCGCCACCTCGCCCGCGTCGGCGCCAGGGCACTGGCCAGCGTCGGCGCCTACCAGGTCGAGGGCGAAGGCATCCAGCTTTTCGAGAAAATCGAAGGCGACCATTTCACCATTGTCGGCCTGCCGCTTTTGCCGCTGCTGGCCGAGTTGCGCACGCTTGGAGCGATCGATGGCTGAGGCGACGAAGAAGGCCTTTGTCACTGGCCATCCGATCAAGCATTCGCGCTCGCCGAAGATCCACGGCCATTGGCTGGCCAAGCATGGCATCGACGGCAGCTACGAGGCGATCGATGTCGCGCCGCACGACTTTGCCGACTTCCTGGCAACCCTGCAGGCCAACGGCTATCGCGGCGGCAATGTCACCATCCCGCACAAGGAAGCCGCCTTTGCGCTGGCCGGCCGCCGCGACCAGGCGGCGGAGGAGATCGGCGCCGTCAACACGCTGTGGTTCGAGGACGGCACGCTGTGGGGCGGCAACACCGATGGCCATGGCTTTGCCGCCAATCTCGATGATTACGCGCCGGGCTGGGCAAGCAAGGGACCGGCGGTGGTGCTCGGTGCTGGTGGTGCCTCCCGCGCCGTCATCCACGCGCTGAAAGAGCGCGGCATTTCCGACATCCGCATCGTCAACCGAACGCTCGCCCGGGCGGTGGAGTTGCGCGATCGTTTCGGCGCCGGCGTTTCGGCGCACGGCATGGCTGAGACCGGCGAACTGCTTGCCGATGCCGGCCTGCTGGTCAACACCACGGCGCTCGGCATGGTCGGCAATGAGGGCCTCGCCGCCGATCCGACGCTGCTGCCGAGCCATGCGATCGTCACCGACCTTGTCTATGTGCCGCTGGAAACACCGCTGCTTGCCGCCGCGCGCGCCAGGGGGCTGAAGACCGTCGATGGGCTCGGCATGCTGCTCAACCAGGCCGTGCCCGGTTTCGAACACTGGTTCGGCGTCAGGCCGAAGGTCACGGCCGAGCTCCGCGCGATCATCGTCGCCGACCTGGTGCCGAAGCCATGATCGTGCTCGGCCTCACCGGTTCGATCGGCATGGGCAAGTCGACGACGGCCAAGATGTTCGCCGAGGCCGGCGTGCCGGTCCACGATTCCGATGAGACGGTACACCGCCTCTATGCCGGCAAGGCAGCGCCTCTGGTCGAGGCGGCTTTCCCGGGAACAACCGCTGCCGGCGTGGTCGACCGAGCAAGACTTGGCGCCCGTGTGCTTGGTGACCCCGCCGCGCTGAAGCAACTCGAAGCCATCATCCATCCGCTCGTGCGCGCCGACGCCGACGCCTTCCTGGCCAGGCATCGTACCGCGGGCGAATCGATCGCCGTGCTCGATATTCCGCTGCTGTTCGAAACCGGCGGCCGCAACCGCGTCGACAAGGTCGTCGTCGTCACCGCACCCGCCGAAGTCCAGCGCCAGCGCGTGCTGGCACGGCCTGGCATGACCGAGGAAAAGCTGGCGGCGATCCTGGCCAAGCAGGTGCCGGATGCCGAAAAGCGCAGGCTGGCGGATTTCATCATCGACACCGGTGAGGGGATGGATGCCGCACGTGCTGAGGTCGATGCAATCATCGCGGAGCTCACTGGGGATCGCTAGGCTCTTCCTTCCCCCCTTGTGGGGGAAGGTGGATCGGCGCGCAGCGCCGAGACGGATGAGGGGTGTTCCAGCGGAGTGAGGCATCGATGATCGGTCCACCC
>NZ_JAIUIU010000030.1:0-55241 GCF_020165775.1 Mesorhizobium sp. B263B2A | reverse complement strand
TTTGTATTCGATTTCGAGCCGATTACTGAGCCGGTGCTGGCGCAGGGGCGGGGGCCGGCGCCGGCGCCCGCGCCGGGGGGGGGGGGGGGCACTGGCGCTGGCGTCGGCGCTGTCACCCCGCCCCGCCGCTTCGCGTCGACCCTCCCCCTCGGGGGGAGGGTGGGGCGCAGGCTCGGCCGCCGGCTTCAGCGCGTCCAGCGCATCCCATTTGATCGGCGGGAGGGGGGCGGTCTCGTCGATCCGCTCCTCGACAATTTCTTTCTTGCCGAACGAAAATATCTTCTTGAAAAAACCAGCCATGCTTTGCGTTTCTCAGGCGGCGCAAGCGGCAAGCGGGGCCGCGATCAGCCGGGCGCCATCGTGGTCAGTAATTGTCGCTTCGACGATCTCGCCCGGCGCGCCGGTGCCCAATGCGGCAAGCGTGAAGCCTTCGGTGCGGCCAAGCCCGTCACGCTCGATCAGGATCGACTGGCGCGTGCCGGGAAGTGACGACAGGTGACGCCGATAGGCGGCTTCACCGGCTGCACGCAGCCGGGCGGCGCGCTGCTTGACCACCTCGCGGCGCAGCTGCGGCATGCGTGCCGCGGGCGTGCCTTCGCGCGGGCTGAACGGAAAGACGTGGAGATGGGTCAGGCCGCACTCCGCGACGATATTGATCGAGTTCTCGAACATGTCGTCGGTCTCGGTCGGGAAGCCGGCGATGATGTCGGCGCCGAAGACGATTGCAGGGCGCAGCTTGCGCACATCCTCGCAGAAGCGGATCGACTGGTCGCGCAGATGGCGGCGCTTCATGCGCTTCAGGATCATGTCGTCGCCCGACTGCAGCGAGAGGTGCAGATGCGGCATTAGCCTGGGCTCGTTGGCGATGGCGTCGAGCAGTTCGTCATCGGCCTCGATCGAATCGATCGACGACAGCCGCAGGCGCTTCACGTCCGGCACCTGCCGGAGGATCGTCTTCACAAGCTTGCCGAGCTTGGGCGCACCCGGCAGGTCGGCACCGAAAGACGTCATGTCGACGCCGGTCAGCACGATCTCGGCATAACCATTGCCGGCGAGACGCTTGACCTGCTCGACCACGGCGCCCATCGGCACCGAGCGCGAATTGCCGCGGCCGTAAGGGATGATGCAGAAGGTGCAGCGATGGTCGCAGCCGTTCTGCACCTGGACGAAGGCACGCGCCCGGCCCTCGATGGCGTCGACCATATGACCGGCGGTTTCGCGCACCGAGAAGATGTCGTTGACGCGGGCCTTCTCGGTGTCATTGACGCCGAAATCCGGCAGCGCGCGATAGGAATGCGCCCGCAACTTCTCCTCATTGCCAAGCACGAGATCGACCTCGTCCATGGCGGCGAATTTTTCAGGCTCGGTTTGCGCGGCGCAGCCGGTGACGATGATGCGCGCCTGCGGGTTGTCGCGGCGCGCCTTGCGGATCGCCTGCCTGGCCTGGCGCACAGCCTCGCCGGTGACGGCGCAGGTGTTGAAGATCACGGCACCGCCGGCCAGCGCGCCGAGACCCGCCGTTTCGGCCTCGCGCCGCATCACCTCGGATTCATAGGTGTTCAGCCGGCAGCCGAAGGTCACCACGTCGATGCGGCTAGGGGCCTCGGAAAGGGAGCCATCGACGTTCGGGCTCTTGGACAGAGCAACCGACATCAGGCCGCGCTTTCGGTGTCGCGGGCCCAGGCGCCGGTCGAGGGATCGAAGCTGCCGGAAAATTCCCATTCGGCGGCACCCGTCAGGATGACGTGGTCATCGTCGCGCCATTCGACATGCAGCGTGCCGCCGCCGGGGGTCAGCAGGCTGACGCTGCGCCCGGTCCGCCTGGTGCGGGCCGCTGCCACCACGGCGGCGCAGGAGGCGGTGCCGCAGGCCTTGGTCAGGCCGGCGCCGCGTTCCCAGGTGCGGATGATCATGCTCTCGGGCGACGTGACCTGCGCGATCGTGATGTTGGCGCGTTCGGGGAAGATCGGGTGGTTTTCGAGCAGCGGACCGAAACGGTCGAGCTCGTAGGACCAGACGTCGCGGTCGACCCAGAAGATGGCGTGCGGGTTGCCCATCGAGACGGCGGAGGGGGAATGCAGCACCGGCGCGTCGATCGGGCCGATCTGCAATTCGATCATGCGGGTGTCGCGGAATTCTTCGGCCAGCGGAATGTCCTGCCAGCCGAAACGCGGCATGCCCATGTCGACCGAGATCGAGCCGTCGGCATGTTCACTGGCGTTGAGGATGCCGGCGACGGTCTCGAAGGTGAAGCTCTTTTGGCCAGTCTCCGCGGCGAGCGCCTGGACGACGCAGCGCATGCCGTTGCCGCAGGCCTGTGCACCGGTGCCGTCGGAATTCAGGATGTCGATGAAAAAGGCGGTGCCCGGCGTCCTTGCGTCATGGATCGCCATGATCTGGTCGAAGCCGGTCGCGGCATCGGCGTTGAGCGTGATCGCCGCGGCCGCCGTCACCCGATCGGCGCGACCGCGCATGTCGGCGACGATAATCTCGTTGCCGATGCCGTTCATCTTGGCGAAAGGGGTCGTGCTTGCCATCGCTCCGAAAAGTTCCGTGTCCGTTTGGCGCTATATGGCGGAAACGGGCGGGAATTACCAGTGCGCAGCCGCTTTACGTCACCGCGAAGACCCCAAACAAGATCAGCAGGAAGATGATGAGCACGATACCGATAAGGATGCGCGCGCCAGTGGCTGCGGCCCCGGCCAACGCCGGCATGCCGAGCAGGCTGGCGGCGGCGGCGATGATCAGGAGAATGATGATCCATCTGAGCATGGAAATGCCTCTCGAGCCGACAGATTTTGTAACTGCATGAAAACGCTGCTGTCGTGCTTGGGTTCCGTCGCTCGCGAGGGAATGTCAGCGGCGAAACCTAGCCGGCGATCTCGATGTCGGTGCTGAACGGCCCCGTCTTGCTCGAATTCTCGTCGTGCATGAGGAAGTCGCAGCGGTATTTGCCGGGCGGCAAGCCATCGAGGGACAGGTCCAGCTTGAAGAACAGTTCGCGGTTGCGCGAGCGCGAGGCGACCTGGACGCGGCTGATCTTCTCCATCTTGCCGAGTTCCTCGCCGGAGGCTGAAACCACGGTCAGGTCAACCGAAAGCGAGATCTGCTTGTTGCCGAGCCCGTCGGAGCCGTAGCCGTAGCCGACCGGCTCCATGTAGAGCACGATCTTCTCGCCGGGTTTATAGATGTGGTTCGCGCGCTCGGTGTAGATGCCGAAGCCCGCCGCGGTGTCGACGTGCTTGACGTTGAGGACGGCGAGCGGCATCGCCTCCCACAGCGCGTCCTCGGCACCGCGGAACTTTTCCAGCGCGCCGGCGGAATCACCGGACTGGAGCAGCTTTTCGGCTTCGGCGGCACGGTCGCCGATCTCACCGGCAAAGGCCGTCGAGGTGGAGATTGCGGCGGCGACGAGGGCTGCCAGGACTGTTTTCATGAGGCGCGACTCCGTTCCTCGAGACATGATGACATCATGGTGGGCGAAAACCGCCGTGAGGTAAACGCCAATCCAGGCAGATACCGAGCCTCAGGGCACGTCCCAGACTTCACCGGGCCGCAAGGCGCGAAAGCGCTCCGGCGACAGCTGCTCGGCCGCAAGCGCCTCGGCCAGTTTCCGGACCGGCTCGTCGATCGGCTCATCGGTGAGCTGGAACGTGCCCCAGTGGCAGCCGGCGGCGAAAGCCGCATTGCACAGTTTCATGCCCTGCACCGCTTCCTCCGGGTTCTGGTGCTGGGATGCCATGAACCAGCGTGGTTCGTAGGCGCCGATCGGCAGGATGGCGAAGCGGAAGCCACCATGCTTCCCAGCCATCAGCCGGTAGTTGATGCCATCGTGGAAGCCGGTGTCGCCGGCGAAGTAGGTCTTGCCGCCCGGTGTCTCCACAACGAAGCCGGCCCACAGCGCCATGCGCCGGTCGCGGGCGCCGCGCGCCGACCAGTGATGCGCCGGCTCGACATGAATGAAGGCGCCATTGCCGAGCTCGATCCTGTCGCCCCAGTCATGCGCCGCCAGCCGCATGCCGGGAACCGCCTGGCCAATCAGCATGTCATTGCCGAGCGGAGTGATCAGCAGCGGGTCATGGCTGGCTTTCAACTGCCTGAGCGTGGCGAGGTCGAGATGGTCGTAATGGTTGTGGCTGACCAGCACGAGGTCGATCGGCGGCAGGTCGGCAAAGGCGATCCCCGGCGGATTGATACGCTTTGGGCCGGCAAAGGAAAACGGCGATGCGCGCGGCGACCAGACCGGATCGGTGAGGATGTTCAGGCCGGCCGTCTGGACCAGCAAGGTCGAATGGCCGACCATGGTCACGGTCAGACCGGAGCCGTTTACTCGCCCCGCCGGCCTCGCCTGCGGCAGGGGGCTCGGATCGGTGGCCGGCCATTTGGCGCGTTGGCCGCTGAACTGCCATTTCAGCAGATCGGCGAAACGGCCGGGCAACTGGCCGCCGGGATTGAAGAACAGGCTGCCGTCGAAATGATCGCTGGGCGGGCCGCTGTAATAGCGGTTGGCGACTTTCGGTCTCGCGGCCAAATTCTTGCGCTCCGGCAGGGTTGGATTTCTAGACATAAGCGCTGCCTTGGCTGGCGCAAGCATTTGGCGAGCGAATGCCAAGGGTGAGGCAGCCGGTTCGACTAGGATCGCCCCGGTTCGAGTGGGATCGCCAAGGATTGGGAGCGAGGACAACGCCATGGCCATGAAGCGGACGAAGACGCCATGGATGAAGGCCGAGGATTTCGGCCGCTCGCTGGCGCGCGGCATCGGCGTCAACCTGCTGGTAAGCGACATGGCGGCGATGGAGGCCTTCTGCCGGGACGTGCTCGGCGCCCATATGATCTATGCCGACGAAGATTTCGCGGCGATCGAGCTTCTGGGATCGGTGTTCATGCTGCACGCCGACCATTCCTATCTCGACAATCCGATGACCGGGGTCATCGCCGGCATCGAGACGCGCGGCGCCGGCATCGAACTGCGTCTCTATGGCGCGGATCCTGATGCGGTCGAGGCGGCGGCACTGGAACATGGCCACATCGTGCTGGCCGGCTCAATCGACAAGCCGCATGGCTTGCGCGAATGCCATATCGTCGGGCCGGACGGATGTGTGTTCGTGCCGAGCGCGCGTCTAGCGCCGTAAATGCGATAAATTTGCAACAAATCTTGCTGCAAACCCTATTTTAACCATATCGGGTTGAAATTTCGCCACCTTCTCCATCTTGGTGGAGGTGAGATTGCGCGGACGGCATCCCCCCAGCCGGATCCGACGGAGGTTGCAATGAATTTTTCGAAAAGCGGTCTGGTGGCCGTATCGTTGGCAGCGCTTTTTGCGGGCGGCTGCTCGACCTCACGCTTCTCGTCGATGGACGACCAGCAGCCGGCGCCGCTGCAGCCGGCCCCGGCCGGCCAGGTGACCTCCAACCAGCTGCCGCCGCCGGCCGCGCCCGGCACCACCGACCCAGCGCAATTCCCGACAGCGCCGGCGAACACGCAGGTCGCGTCCTTGCCGCCGGATGGCACAGCGCCGGCAGGGGCCGCGGACCTCAGCGCGGCCAGCGTCGCCGGCGTATGGAACGTCAGCGTTGCCGGCCAGAGCTGCAAGGTGGCGACGCCGCAGACCAAGTTCGGCGCCGGCTTCCGCGCCGGGCCGCTGCATTGCCCGGCGCCGATCGACGGCATCAAGTCCTGGAACGTCGCCGGCAAGCAGCTGACGCTCTATGACGAGAATGGCGGTTCGCTGGCGCGGCTCTATTCCTCGGGCGGCTCGAAATTCGACGGCCAGACTTCCAGCGGCCAGGCGATTTCGCTTACAAGGTAGGCTATGTATGCCGATATTCAGGTGATGCCGGCCTGCGAACGGCGGTTTTCTGCGCTTCCGGTGCTCACGTACTTTAAGTACGCTCCGCTCCGGTTCTCGAAAGCCACCATTCTCGGCTAGGCCTGACCTGAATCTCAACACACCTAGTCCCTGAGGATTCTTGCTCTGTACAAACGACGTGACCGATGCATCTGCGTGACGGCCTCCAGACCCATGCGACCGTCAGGCAGCGCTACGACCATCTGGTGGAAACCGGCGGGATCGAACGCGATCCGGCGCAGGAACGCATCGCCGCGGCACTCGACCGGCTGACATCGGAGATCTCGGCAAAACGGCTGGCGCACAAGTCGAGTGCGCTGGGCTGGCTGTTTGCCCGCAAGCGCGAGACGCGGGACATCGTCAAGGGCCTCTATATCCATGGCGGCGTCGGTCGCGGCAAGACCATGCTGATGGACATGTTCTTCGAGCTGCTACCGGTCCGGCGCAAGCGCCGGGTCCACTTCAACGACTTCATGGCCGACGTGCAGGACCGCATCCAGAAGCATCGGCAGGCGCGCAAGAATGGCGAGGTCAGGGAAGACGACCCGATCCCGCCGGTTGCCAAGACGCTGGCCGAGCAGGCCTGGGTGTTGTGCTTCGACGAGTTCTCGGTCACCGACATCGCCGATGCGATGATCCTGTCGCGGCTGTTCTCGGCATTGTTCGCCAGCGGCGTGGTGCTGGTCGCCACCTCGAACGTGGCACCGGAGAACCTTTATAGCGACGGGCTGAACCGCCAGCTGTTCCTGCCGTTCATCGCCATACTGGAACGGCACGCCCAGGTGCTGTCGCTCGACAGTGACAAGGACTACCGGCTCGAAAAGCTCGCCCGCACGCCGGTCTATGTCACGCCGGCGGACGCTGCCGCCGACCATATGCTCGACGCGGCGTGGCAAACGATGACGCGCGGCGCGCCGACGGCCGCGACATCGCTGACGCTGAAGGGCCGGCAAGTGATCGTGCCGGCCGCCGCCGGCGACGCGGCGCGTTTTTCCTTCGCCGATCTCTGCGAAAAGCCGCTCGGCGCTCGCGATTTCCTGGCCATTGCCGGGCGCTTCTCGACCGTCTTCATCGACCATGTGCCGGTGCTGGGCGAAGGCAAACGCAACGAGGCCAAGCGCTTCATCCTGCTGATCGACACGCTTTACGACCATCACACACGGCTGGTGGTGAGCGCCGACGCTCCGCCGCAAGAGCTTTATGTGGCCAAGCGCGGCGTAGAGGTGTTCGAATTCGAACGCACGGCCTCACGCCTGATCGAGATGCAGAGCCGGGACTGGCTGGAGGATTGGGCGGAGCGTCGAAAGGCGAAGGCGGCGCCGGAGGCGTCGCAGGCGCAGGTGTAAAGAGAATCTCTGGAAGCCGCGATCCTTCGCGCCCCCCTCTGTCCTACCGGACATCTCCCCCACGAGGGGGGAGATCGGCCGTCGCCGATCTGCGACGTTACAAGGGTGAGCGGGGCACCGAAGCTGCCAATCTCCCCCCGTGTGGGGGAGATGTCCGGCAGGACAGAGGGGGGCGCTGTCCCGCCAGCTTCCAAGACTCGAACACATCCTCGGCGACCCGCATCACAAGGGCGTCATCGCCAGCTTCAAGCCTTACGATCTCCATCTTCATTGTGTAGATACCTCCAAGTCGGCTTACAAACTTTGACGTTTACGTAAATCCCAAACCATCTAACCGATTGAAAATGCTCGCCCTAAAATAATCGTTTGAATTTACCTCGCACCGGGGCTATTGGGTGCGGCGAAATCTCGCGGTTTCCCGCAACATTCCGGCCTCCTTCCTCGGCACCGTCATCAAGTCGTCAAAGACTTGGGCGCAGTCACAGACAAAGGGAAAACATCCTCACATGGCACGCAACAAGATAGCGCTTATCGGCTCGGGCATGATCGGCGGCACGCTCGCCCACATGATCGGCCTCAAGGACCTCGGCGACGTGGTGCTGTTCGATATCGCCGAGGGCATCCCGCAAGGCAAGGGGCTCGATATCGCGCAGTCGTCGCCGGTCGATGGTTTCGATTCCCGGCTGACCGGCGTCAACGACTATGCCGGCATCGAGGGCGCCGATGTCTGCATCGTCACCGCCGGCGTGCCGCGCAAGCCGGGCATGAGCCGCGACGACCTGCTGGGCATCAACCTCAAGGTCATGGAACAGGTCGGCGCCGGCCTGAAGAAATACGCGCCGAAGGCCTTCGTCATCTGCATCACCAATCCGCTCGATGCCATGGTGTGGGCGCTGCAGAAGTTTTCCGGCCTGCCCAAGACCCATGTCGTCGGCATGGCCGGCGTGCTCGACAGTTCGCGCTTCCGCTACTTCCTGGCCGAGGAATTCAAGGTCTCGGTCGAGGACGTGACCGCCTTCGTGCTCGGCGGCCACGGCGATTCCATGGTGCCGATGATCCGTTATTCGACGGTATCGGGCATTCCGCTGCCCGATCTCATCAAGATGGGCTGGACCTCGAAGGAGAAGCTCGACCAGATCGTGCAGCGCACCCGCGACGGCGGCGCCGAGATCGTCGGCCTGCTCAAGACCGGCTCGGCCTACTACGCCCCGGCCGCCTCGGCGATCTCGATGGCCGAAGCCTATCTCAAGGACAAGAAGCGCGTGCTGCCGTGCGCGGCGCACCTTTCCGGCCAGTATGGCGTCAAGGGCACCTATGTCGGCGTTCCCGTGGTCATCGGCGCCGGCGGTGTCGAGCGCATCATCGAGATCGACCTCAACAAGGCCGAGCAGAAGATGTTCGACGCTTCGGTGGCGACGGTGCAGGGCCTGACCGAGGCCTGCGTCAAGATCGCGCCGCAACTCGCCTCTAAGTGAACCCCAGCAGCCGATCTGGAGACAACCCATATGAACATCCATGAATATCAGGGCAAGGCGCTGCTGAAGAGCTTTGGCGCGCCGGTGGCCGAGGGGGTGCCGGTGTTCAAGGCCGATGAGGCGGAAGCCGCGGCACAAGCGCTTCCCGGCCCGCTCTATGTGGTGAAGAGCCAGATCCACGCCGGCGGTCGCGGCAAGGGCAAGTTCAAGGAACTTGGCCCCGATGCCAAGGGCGGTGTGCGTTTGGCGAAGTCGGTCGCCGATGTCGTCGCCAACGCCAACGAGATGCTCGGCCACACGCTGGTCACCAAGCAGACCGGCCCGGCCGGCAAGCAGGTCAACCGCCTCTACATCGAGGACGGCGCCGACATCGAGCGCGAGCTGTACTTGTCGATCCTGGTCGACCGTTCGGTCGGCCGCGTCGCCTTCGTCGTCTCGACCGAAGGCGGCATGGACATCGAGGCGGTCGCGCATGATACGCCCGAAAAGATCATCACCGTCGCCATCGATCCGGAAAAGGGTGTGACCGCGGCCGATCTGAAGGCGCTCAACGGCGCGCTCAAGCTTGACGGCGACGCGGCCGGAGATGGCAACACGCTGTTCCCGATACTCTACAAGGCGTTCGTCGAGAAGGACATGAGCCTGCTCGAGGTCAACCCGCTGATCGTCATGAAGAACGGCCGGCTGCGCGTGCTCGACGCAAAGGTGTCGTTCGACAACAACGCGCTGTTTCGCCACCCCGACGTGCTCGAATTGCGCGACACCACCGAAGAGGACGAGAAGGAAATCGAGGCGTCGAAATACGACCTCGCCTATGTCGCGCTCGACGGCAATATCGGCTGCATGGTCAACGGCGCGGGCCTTGCCATGGCAACGATGGACATCATCAAGCTCTACGGCGCCGAGCCCGCCAACTTCCTCGATGTCGGCGGCGGCGCGTCCAAGGAGAAGGTGACGGCGGCATTCAAGATCATCACCAAGGATCCGGCGGTCAAGGGCATATTGATCAACATCTTCGGCGGCATCATGAAGTGCGACATCATCGCCGAGGGCGTCATCGCCGCGGTCAAGGAAGTTGGGCTGAAGGTGCCGCTGGTGGTGCGTCTGGAAGGCACCAATGCCGAGCTCGGCAAGAAGATCATCAACGACAGCGGCTTGAATGTCGTCTCGGCCGATGATCTCGACGACGCGGCCAAGAAGATCGTGGCGGCGGTGAAGGGCTGAGCCGGTGCCCCCGCGCAAGATAAACCTGGTCGAGGCGGCGGATCAAAAGATCAAGAAGGTCTTCGATCCGCATATTGCCGGCGACGTCAATGACAGCCAGGCGAAGGTCGCCAAGTTCGGCGAGACCTTCGACTGGCACGCGCATGACAATGAGGACGAGGCCTTCCTGGTGCTGCGCGGTCGCATCGCCATCGATTTCCGTGATGGTCCGGTCGAGCTTGGCGAGGGTGACTTCATCGTCGTGCCGCGTGGCGTCGAGCACCGGCCGCGCTCGCTGACCGCCGAGCCGGTGGTGCTGATGTTCGAGCCGGCGACGACGCTCAACACCGGCAATGCCAAGAGCGATCTTACCGTCACCGACCTGAAGCGGCTCTGAGCCATGAACGCGTCCCCCTTCTCCTCGCTCTCGGCCGATCACCAGCGCCTGCAGGCGCTGGTCGGCGCGTGGCGCGGCGAGGAAGAGGTGTCGGGCACGCAATGGGCCGATGCCGGCACTGCGACTTCCGAAGTGCTGGCGGAGGCACAGTTCGGCGGCCTGTTCGTGGTGCAGCGCTATCGCCAGCGCCGCGACGGCACGGTTTCGTTCGGCGCGCACAATGTGTTCGGCTTCGACCAGCAAAGCGGCGCGGTGACCATGCACCAGTTCGATTCGATGGGTTTCGTGCCGACATCGCCGGCCACGGGCACGTGGGACGGCAGCGAGCTGGTTCTGGAACGGTCGTCGCCGCGCGGCGCGGCGCGCGTGACATATGTTTTTGACGACACCTACCGCATGCGGCTGCATTTCAAACCTGCCGGCAGCGATAGCTGGCAAGACATGGTGAGCGGCGTCTACCGGCGCGTCTCGCCTTCCTCGATCAACGGTTTTTAGAAAAGGGCTCAGATGTCCATTCTCGTCGACAAGAACACCAAGGTGCTGGTGCAGGGCCTGACCGGCAAGACCGGCACGTTCCACACCGAACAGGCGCTGGCCTATCACGGCACCAAGATGGTGGGCGGCATCCATCCCAAGAAGGGCGGCGAGACCTGGACCGGGTCGAAGGGCGAGAACCTGCCGATCTTCGCCACCGTCGCCGAAGGCAAGGCAAAGACCGGCGCCAACGCGTCCGTCGTCTACGTGCCGCCGGCGGGTGCCGCCGAAGCCATCCTGGAAGCGATCGAGGCCGAGATCCCGCTGATCATCTGCATCACCGAAGGCATTCCGGTGATGGACATGATCAAGGTCAAGGCGCGGCTCGACCGCTCGGCCTCGCGGCTGATCGGGCCGAACTGCCCGGGCGTGCTCACCCCCAACGAATGCAAGATCGGCATCATGCCCGGCAACATCTTCCGCAAGGGCTCGGTCGGCGTTGTTTCGCGCTCGGGAACACTTACCTATGAGGCAGTGTTCCAGACCACCAATGTCGGCCTCGGCCAGACCACCGCCGTCGGCATTGGCGGCGACCCCGTCAAGGGCACCGAATTCATCGACGTGCTCGAGATGTTCCTCGCCGACGACGAGACCAAGTCGATCATCATGATCGGCGAGATCGGCGGTTCGGCCGAGGAAGACGCCTCGCAGTTCCTCAAGGACGAAGCCAAGCGTGGCCGCAAGAAGCCGATGGCCGGCTTCATCGCCGGGCGCACGGCGCCGGCCGGCCGCACCATGGGCCACGCGGGCGCGGTCATCTCCGGCGGCAAGGGCGGCGCGGAAGACAAGATCGCGGCGATGGAATCGGCCGGCATCAAGGTATCGCCTTCGCCGGCACGGCTGGGCACAACGCTGGTCGAGGCGATCAAGGGTTAAGTGAGTAGCGAGTAGTGAATAGCGAATAGGGAAGAACAAAGTAGCGCGCGGCCCAGGGAAATCCCTACTCGCTATTCGCTACTCCCTATTTGCTCTGACAAGGAGACGGAGCGCGGCTCCGCTAAGTGACATGGCAAGACAAGATCAGGCCAACGACCAGTTTTCTCTCACCTCATTCCTGTATGGCGGCAACGCCGATTACATCGACGCGCTCTATGCCGCCTATGAGGACGATCCCGCCTCGGTCAATCCCGAATGGCAGGAGTTCTTCGCCGGGCTGAAGGACGATGCCGGCGATGTGCGCAGGAATGCCAAGGGCGCCTCATGGGAAAAGCCCTCCTGGCCGCTGCAGGCCAATGGCGAACTGGTGTCGGCGCTCGACGGCAATTGGGGCATCGTCGAGAAGACGATCGAAAAGAAGGTCAAGGACAAGGCGGTCACCAACGGCGTGGTCCTGTCCGACGCCGATGTGCACCAGGCGACGCGGGATTCCGTGCGCGCCATCATGATGATCCGCGCCTACCGCATGCGCGGCCATCTGCACGCCAATCTCGACCCGCTCGGCATCGCCAAGCCGCTCGAGGACTACAATGAATTGTCGCCCGAGAATTACGGCTTCACCGAAGCCGACTACGACCGGCCGATCTTCCTCGACAACGTGCTCGGCCTCGAATTCGGCTCTATCCGGCAGATGCTGGAGATCCTGACCCGCACCTATTGCTCGACGCTCGGCGTCGAGTTCATGCACATCTCCGATCCCGAGGAAAAGGCCTGGATCCAGGCTCGTATCGAAGGCGCCGACAAGGAAATCTCCTTCACCGCCACCGGCAAGAAGGCGATCCTTTCGAAGCTGGTGGAGGCGGAAGGCTTCGAGCAGTTCATTGACGTCAAGTACAAGGGCACCAAGCGCTTCGGCCTCGACGGCAGTGAAGCGTTGATTCCGGCGCTGGAACAGATCGTCAAGCGCGGCGGCCAGCTCGGCATGAAGGAGATCGTGCTCGGCATGGCCCACCGCGGCCGGCTGAACGTGCTCAGCCAGGTGATGGCCAAACCGCACCGCGCCATTTTCCACGAGTTCAAGGGCGGCTCCGCCGCGCCTGACGAGGTCGAGGGCTCCGGCGACGTCAAGTACCATCTCGGCGCCTCGTCGGACCGCGAGTTCGACGGCAACAAGGTGCATCTGTCGCTGACCGCCAATCCCTCGCATCTGGAGATCGTCGATCCGGTTGTGATGGGCAAGGCGCGCGCCAAGCAGGACTCTCTGTTCGGTCGCGGCCGCGAGGAGATCGTGCCGCTGGAGGAGCGCGCCAAGGTGCTGCCGCTGCTGCTGCATGGCGATGCCGCCTTCGCCGGCCAGGGCGTGATCGCCGAAATCCTCGGCCTGTCGGGCCTGCGCGGCCACCGCGTCGCCGGCACGCTGCATTTCATCATCAACAACCAGATCGGCTTCACCACCAATCCGCGCTTCTCGCGCTCGTCGCCCTATCCGTCCGACGTCGCCAAGATGATCGAGGCGCCGATCTTCCACGTCAATGGCGACGATCCGGAAGCCGTGGTGCATGCCACCAAGGTGGCGATCGAATTCCGCATGAAGTTCCACAAGCCCGTTGTGGTCGACATGTTCTGCTACCGCCGCTTCGGCCACAATGAGGGCGACGAACCGGCTTTCACCCAGCCGATCATGTACCGCAACATCCGCACCCATAAGACGACGGTGCAGATCTATGGCGAGCGGCTGATCGCCGAGGGCCATATCAGCCAGGCCGAACTCGACCAGATGAAGGCCGACTGGCGCGCGCACCTGGAGCAGGAATGGGAAGTCGGCCAGCACTACAAGCCCAACAAGGCCGACTGGCTCGACGGCGCCTGGTCGGGCCTGCGCACGGCCGACAACCAGGACGAACAAAGGCGCGGCAAGACCGCCGTGCCGGTCAAGACGCTGAAGGAGATCGGCAAGAAGCTAACCGAGGTGCCGAAGGGCTTCGAGGCGCACAAGACGATCATCCGCTTCCTCGAGAACCGCCGCGAGGCGATCGAATCGGGCGAAGGCATCGACTGGTCGACGGCCGAGGCGCTGGCCTTCGGCGCCATCCTGCTCGACGGCAACCCGATCCGCCTCTCGGGGCAGGATTCCGAACGCGGCACCTTCTCGCAGCGCCATTCCGTGCTCTACGACCAGCGCGACGAGACCCGCTACATCCCGCTCAACAATCTGTCGGCGGCGCAGGCCGGCTACGAAGTCATCAACTCGATGCTGTCGGAAGAAGCGGTGCTGGGCTTCGAATATGGCTACAGCCTGGCCGAGCCTAAGGCGCTGACGCTGTGGGAAGCGCAGTTCGGCGACTTCGCCAACGGCGCCCAGGTGGTGTTCGACCAGTTCATCTCCTCGGGCGAGCGCAAGTGGCTCAGAATGTCGGGCCTCGTCTGCCTGTTGCCGCATGGCTATGAAGGCCAGGGCCCGGAGCACTCCTCGGCACGGCTGGAGCGCTTCCTGCAGCTTTGCGCCGAGGACAACATGCAAGTGGCCAATTGCACGACGCCGGCCAACTACTTCCACATCCTGCGCCGGCAGCTGAAGCGGGATTTCCGCAAGCCGCTGATCCTGATGACGCCGAAGTCGCTGCTGCGCCACAAGCGGGCGGTGTCGACGCTGCCGGAAATCTCGGGCGAAAGCTCGTTCCACCGGCTGCTGTGGGACGACGCCCAGCTCTTGCCCAACCAGCCTATCAAGCTCACCAAGGATTCCAAGATCCGCCGCGTCGTGCTGTGCACGGGCAAGGTCTATTACGATCTCTATGAGGAGCGCGAGAAGCGCGGCATCAACGACATCTACCTGCTGCGCGTCGAACAGCTCTATCCATTCCCGGCCAAGGCGCTGATCACCGAATTGTCGCGTTTCCGCAACGCCGAGATGGTGTGGTGCCAGGAGGAGCCCAAGAACATGGGCGCCTGGTCGTTCATCGACCCCTATCTGGAATGGGTGCTGGCACATATCGACGCCAAGCATCAGCGGGTGCGCTACACCGGCCGGCCGGCGTCAGCGTCGCCGGCGACCGGGCTGATGTCCAAGCACCTTGCCCAGCTCGCCGCCCTGCTCGAAGACGCGCTTGGTGAATAGAGAAGATCTGGGCGATTAGAGAAGATCTGGGCGAACAACAGAACCGAAAGAACGGACAGGCACAATGGCTACCGAAATCCGCGTTCCCACTCTCGGCGAATCCGTCACCGAGGCGACCATCGGCAAATGGTTCAAGAAGGTCGGCGATGCCATTGCCGTCGACGAGCCGCTGGTCGAGCTCGAAACCGACAAGGTGACGGTGGAGGTTCCGGCCGCCGCCGCAGGCACGCTGGGCGAGATCACCGCCAAGGAAGGCGAGACGGTCGGCGTCGGCGCCTTGCTGGGGATGATTTCGGCGGGTGGTTCTGCCGCTGCCCCCGCGAACAAGCAGGAGGCCAAGCCGCAAGCGGTGGCGCAGGCGTCGAGCCCCGACGCGGCGCACACCACCAAGCAGGCCGCCGCCGAGACCGCCAGGATCGCCGGCGATGCCGGCCCGGTCGAGCCGCGCACCATGCCGCCGGCGCCGGCCGCCGCCAAACTGATCGCCGAGAACAACCTGTCTGTCGATCAGCTCTCCGGCTCGGGCAAGCGCGGCCAGGTGCTGAAGGGCGACGTGCTCGACGCTATCTCGAAGGGCGCGCCGTCGCAGCCGGCCGAGACGCCGAAGGCGGCACCAGCACCTATTGCCGTACGTGCGCCATCCTCCGGCGACGACGCCTCGCGCGAGGAGCGCGTGCGCATGACCAAGCTGCGCCAGACCATCGCGCGCCGGCTCAAGGAAGCGCAGTCGACCGCAGCGATGCTGACAACCTTCAACGAGGTCGACATGTCGGCGGTGATGGCGCTGCGCACCAAGTACAAGGATGTGTTCGAGAAGAAGCATGGCGTGAAGCTCGGTTTCATGGGCTTCTTCACCAAGGCCGTCACCCACGCGCTGAAGGAAATCCCGTCGGTCAATGCCGAGATCGACGGCACCGACATCATCTTCAAGAACTACGCCCATATCGGCGTCGCCGTCGGCACCGAGAAGGGCCTGGTCGTGCCGGTCGTGCGTGATGCCGACCAGATGTCGATCGCCGAGATCGAGAAGGAGATCGGCCGGCTGGGCATCGCCGCGCGCGACGGCAAGCTGTCGGTGGCGGACATGCAGGGCGGCACGTTCACCATCTCCAATGGCGGCGTTTACGGGTCGCTGATGTCGACGCCGATCCTCAATGCGCCGCAGTCGGGCATCCTCGGCATGCACAAGATCCAGGACCGGCCTGTCGTGGTCGGCGGCCAGATCGTGATCCGGCCGATGATGTATTTGGCGCTGAGCTACGACCACCGCATCGTCGACGGCAAGGAAGCGGTGACCTTCCTGGTGCGGGTCAAGGAAAGCCTGGAGGATCCGGAACGGCTGGTGCTGGATTTGTGATCGGAGCTGATCCGCAATGAGCGGCTGGCCGGATACACTACGCCGATGGTTTCGGCGTGGACGCGTCTGGCTTTTCTACGATCGGCCTATGGTCGCTTCGCCCGCCGATTGGGACGCCTCCGAGGTCAGCAGCAATCTCGGCGTCTTCGCCCTGAGCGAAGCCGAGATGGCGGAGCGGAAGATCGCCGCCACCACAATCGGTGAGCTTGAGCTGCCGACCGGCGAAATCGTCGCCTGCGATCCGCTGATCACCGGACTAGGACGGCCTGCGTTCAGCCGCAAGGTGAAGCCAGGACGCTATCCAGTCATGCTGCTTCAGGCGCAGGGCCGCATTGCCGCGGCAGTCTTGCGATTTGGTACCGGCTTGCCGGTGAGCTGGGAATTGGCCACCTTCGCTCGCGATCGCCCACCGGTTTATGAGTCGGAATTTCTTGAATTTATCGTGGATGACGCTGTCGCGTCGTTCATGGACAAGTCGCTCCTGACGTTGATGACCGACCAGGAAGAACTTGACGACTATCTTGCTGATGTTGCGTGGTCTCTCGACAGGTTTGGCATGGATAGTCCGATGGAAGGAAACCCGCTCAACGTCGCTATGTTCGATACTGGTTTCGGTGACGGCGGGTATAAGTCCTTCTGGGGATTGGACGCCACTGGCGAACCACTGGTCTTGATGACCGATTTCGAGGTGCTGGAGAACGCCGACGGCCGAGAAGGTGATCGGGCTAGCTGATGACAAACGTCGCTTCGCCCATGATCGGATTTATCGCTGGGTCGATAGTTTCTCTCGTAGCGGCTTCCGTTGCTCATGCTGCCTGCCCCATCGAACTCGCCGTCTATGGCGATGCTCAAAGCGGCAGCGAAATAGACTTCACGCCGACCGGCACCTCTGCCACCGTCACCAACACATTCCGCATGATCCTCGACAACAATGTGGTGCTGAACGGAATCGTCATGTGGAACGAAGGCGTGGCGCGGCCGAATGGCGCGCTGATGTACAAATGCCCGGAGGGCGATGCTACCGGGGATGAACTTGCCGCCTGTACGCTTTGGCATGGCGTCATCTACACGTCGGACGACAAGGGCGGCATTGGCCTGCTGCCGGCCGAGGGTGTCGAAGCGCCGAAGACGCTGATCCTGCCGGATCTCGGTCCGGCGCTGCGCCAGTCCAAACTGTATGGCGGCGGCGGGTTTTCGAAAGTGCCGTGGGATGTGTTTGCCTTGAAGGGGTGCCAGGAATGAGTGAGGCGCAAAAGGTGCTGCTGGTTACCGGCGGCAGCCGTGGCATCGGCGCCGCGATCTGCCGGCTCGGGTCCAAGGCCGGTTACCGCGTCGCGGTCAATTACGCCACGAACCGGAATGCCGCCGACGCGCTCGTTGCCCAGATCAGGGCCGCCGGCGGAGAAGCGTTTCCGGTCAAGGGCAATGTCGGCGTGGAGTCCGATGTCGTGGCCATGTTCGGTGCCGTCGACCGCGCCTATGGCCGGCTCGATGCCTTCGTCAACAATGCCGGCATCGTCGATCTCAAGGCGCGGGTCGACGAGATGTATGTCGCGCGGCTGGAACGCATGATGCGCGTCAATGTCGTCGGTGCGTTCCTGTGCGCCCGCGAGGCGGTGAAGCGCATGTCGACCCGCTATGGCGGTTCGGGTGGCGCCATCGTCAACATCTCGTCGGCGGCCGCGACTTTGGGCTCGCCCGGCGAATATGTCGACTATGCCGCCTCCAAGGGTGCCGTCGACACGCTCACCATCGGGCTCGCCCGCGAGGTGGCGCTGGAAGGCATTCGTGTTAACGCGGTGCGGCCCGGTATTATCGACACCGAAATCCACGCCTCCGGCGGGCAGCCGGACCGGGTGGAACGGTTCCGCGACATGCTGCCGATGAAAAGAGCCGGCACGGCGGATGAAGTCGCGGGCGCGGTCCTCTATCTCTTGTCCGACGCCGCGTCCTATACGACGGGCGCGATCCTGAATGTCAGCGGCGGCCGTTGAGCGCCAAGCAAAGGGAAATTAACATGGCTTATGACGTCGTAATCATCGGATCGGGACCGGGCGGCTATGTCTGCGCCATCAAGGCGGCGCAGCTTGGGCTGAAGGTCGCGGTGGTCGAGAAGAACGCGACCTTCGGCGGCACCTGCCTCAACATCGGCTGCATCCCGTCCAAGGCGCTGCTCCATGCCTCCGAAATGTTCGCCGAGGCCGGCCATTCCTTCGATACGCTGGGCGTCGAGATACCGGCGCCGAAGCTCAACCTGAAGAAGATGATGGCGCACAAGGACACCACGGTTACGTCCAACGTCAACGGCGTCGCCTTCCTGTTCAAGAAGAACAAGATCGATAGTTTCCGCGGCACCGGCAAGGTGGTCGCGGCCGGCAAGGTCTCGGTGACCGGCGAGGACGGCAAGGTCGAGGAGATCGAGACGGCGAACATCGTCATCGCCACAGGTTCGGACGTCGCCGGCATTCCCGGGGTCAAGGTCGACTTCGACGAAAAGGTCATCGTGTCGTCGACCGGCGCGCTGT
The DNA here is from genome assembly GCF_020165775.1 of Mesorhizobium sp. B263B2A. Lineage (NCBI taxonomy): Bacteria > Pseudomonadati > Pseudomonadota > Alphaproteobacteria > Hyphomicrobiales > Phyllobacteriaceae > Mesorhizobium > Mesorhizobium sp. B263B2A. The sequence goes on along the minus strand of NZ_JAIUIU010000030.1, from coordinate 36,561 downwards.
CGCTGGCGAAGGTTCCCGACCATCTGGTGGTGGTCGGCGGCGGCGTCATCGGGCTCGAGCTCGGCTCGGTCTGGGCGCGGCTCGGCGCCAAGGTCACCGTGGTCGAGTTCCTCGACACCATCCTGGGCGGCATGGACGGCGAGGTCTCCAAGCAGTTCCAGCGCCTGCTCTCCAAGCAAGGCTTCGAGTTCAAGCTCGGCGCCAAGGTCACCGGCGTCGCCAAGGCAAAGAAGGGCGTCAGCGTCACCTTCGAGCCGGTCAAGGGCGGCGCTGCCGAGACGATCGATGCCGACGTGGTGCTGATCGCCACGGGCCGCCGCGCCTATTCCGACACGCTCGGCCTGAAGGAAGCGGGTGTCGAGGCCGACGAGCGCGGCCGGGTCAAGACCGACGGTCATCTCAGGACCAATGTGCCCGGCATCTACGCCATCGGCGACGTCATCGCCGGGCCGATGCTGGCGCACAAGGCCGAGGACGAGGGCGTGGCGGTGGCCGAGACCATTGCCGGGCAGGCCGGCCATGTGAACTACGACGTCATCCCGAGCGTCGTCTACACCAGCCCGGAAATCGCCTCGGTCGGCAAGACCGAGGAAGAGCTGAAGAAGGCCGGCATCGACTACAAGGCCGGCAAATTCCCGTTCACCGCCAACGGCCGGGCACGCGCCATGCTGCACACCGACGGTTTCGTGAAGATCCTTGCCGACAAGACGAGCGACCGCGTGCTTGGCGTTCATATCGTCGGCTTCGGCGCCGGTGAGATGATCCACGAGGCGGCGGTGCTAATGGAGTTCGGCGGCTCGTCGGAAGACCTCGCCCGCACCTGCCATGCGCATCCGACGATGTCGGAAGCGGTCAAGGAAGCGGCGCTGGCGACGTTCTTCAAGCCGATCCACATTTAAAGGCGACCAACGCGCGGGAGTAGCTTGGCGTCAAAGTCTCCAACGGCCCAAAAACAGAACGGCCCGCCTTTCGGCGGGCCGTTTGTATTCGATTTCGAGCCGATTACTGAGCCGGTGCTGGCGCAGGGGCGGGCGCCGGAGCCGGAGCCGGCGCCGGGGCTGGTGCTGGTGCCGGAGCGGGCGCAGGCGCTGGTTCGGCTGGCTTCATCGGTTCAGCCGGCGCGGGCGCCGGGGCCGGTGTGCTGGCCGCTGGCGGTTCGGCGGGTGCCGGGTGTTCGCCACTTCTTCCGAAAACATAATAAGCGACAATCGCCAGGATAACCACGACCAGCGCAATCAGCCAGGGACTGCCACCGCTGCCGCCACTCGGCCTGGGAGTGTCGTTTGATGGATTCGCCATAAAAGTGTCCTCCGTGGATGAAAATGATCAATCAACAGCCATCAACGCGCAACCGTTGAATGGGTTTCACGCTAGCGGAGCAAACCGCCGGAAACACGGCGCCTGTGGCCCTCCGCTGCCGTCCGACTCAATTGACGGCGGTGACAGTATAGCCGGCTTTGCGGAAATCCTCGACCAGTCGCTCAGGACTGGAAGATGGCGCCTCCCGCCAGCTTGATTTCGAGCACTGGTGCCTCGCCGGACGGCGGCGTTTCGCCACGCAGCGAGCCAAGCCAACGGATGCTATCGTTGGTTGTTGGGGATTGCCGGCATGACGATCACTGCACAGACTTTTCCCGATCCCGAAGGCGATCTTGCCGGCGCTCAGTTCGCCGACCGATACGTGCTGACAACCGATGGCCTTGCCCTGACCGCCATTGGCGCGGCCGAACGCGTCCTGGGGCGGACACCGCGATGGGTCGACCGGCTTACGCGGCTACGCAACCTCGCCGTCAAGCCATTTGGGCTGAAAACGGGGGCGGAGCCCGACGCACCGCCGGAAACCAGGATCGGCATATTTCCGCTCATCAGCCAGGCACATGGCAGGGTCGTCCTTGGCCTGGACGACCGGCATCTCGATTTCCGCATCCTGGTGGAGGTGAACGACCTCGGCGCGGGCCGGCAGGAGGTGGCGGCGTCGACGATCGTGAAGACGCACAATCTGTTTGGGCGGACGTATCTCGCCATCATCATGCCGTTCCACCGCATGATCGTTCCGGCGATGCTGGCTCAGGTCTTGATCAAATAGGGCTTAAAGCCCCACGGCAGTGACGGTATAGCCAGCTTTGCGGAAATCCTCGACCAGTCCCTGCGGACCGGGGAGATGCAGGGCGCCGACCGCCATGAACGCATTGCCCTTGGCCAGGATCGGCTCGGCGTGGTCGACCATCACCTTGTTGCGGCTGGTGATCATGGTTTCCTCGAAGGCGGCATAGCCTGAGGCGTCGTTCTGCTCCTCCGGCATGGCGGCGCGGAACAGCGGCCAGAACATGCCGGTGTCGCCACGCTGATAGAGCACGATCATGGTTTCGTTGATATCATTGACCTTGTCGCCCAGCTTCAGCGTGTCGACCAGGCCTTTCATGTGAAAGGCGAGCGGCAAGGATGCCATGGCGCGCAATTGGCTCTCGGCCGTTTCCAATCCCTCCACCGGCTTGCCGGCAGCCTTGGCGCTTTCGGCCAGCTTGACGTCGAGCACCGGCGCGCCGCCGGACTGGCGGGCGAGCTCGCAAGCCGGAAGCGCCATCATGGCCGACAGCATCCACGGCTTCATCTTGGCGACGGTGGCCGGCGGGATGCCGCGTGCGTCGAGCGCGGCGTTCATGGCGGCCGCTTCGTCCGGCTTCAGCAGGGACGACAGCGTCGTGGAGTCCGTGAACATCATCAGGTCCGGCTCCTTCAGCATCGCCGTCATCATCTTCTGCTTGTCGAGCACGTCGGTGGTTTCGATGATGATGGTGCCGGCGGCGTCAAAAGCCTTCTGCGCGGCCGTCGGCAGCGTGGTGACGCGCGGATCGGTCATGTGCATGGTGCCGAACAGGAAGGATGGTTGTTCGCCCGGTTTCTCGAGCTTCCACAGCAGGCCCTTGCCGTTCTGCGTGGCTGCGGCTTCGGCCTCGATCTTCTGGTAGGCGGCCGGGTCGGTCTTCTGCAAGGCCGATACCATGTCGGCGCCGGTGCAAGTCGGGATCTCGGCATGCGCCCTGCCAGCCGCGAACAGCAGGACGGCGAGGAACGACAGGAAAAACAGGATGTTGAGCGCGACGAGCAGTTTCAGCGAGACGTGCGCTGCGCGGTCGGCGATGGCAATGACGCGTTTCATGACACCGTTGGTAAGCGCAAAAAGCGGCAAAACGGTTAACTGGCACTGCAAAATTGAAGGGTTCACGCCCTAGGGTGCGCCGATTCGTAAATTTCCAGCAGCCTCGTCGTGTCGACGCCGGTGTAGATCTGCGTCGTCGACAGGCTGGCGTGGCCGAGCAGTTCCTGGATGGTGCGCAAATCGCCGCCGCGGCCGAGCAGGTGCGTGGCGAAGGAATGGCGCAGCGCGTGCGGCGTCGCGGTGTCCGGCAAGTTGAGCGCCGAGCGCAGCTTGGCCATGTCGCGCTGGATGATGGCCGGGTTGAGCGGGCCGCCGCGCGCACCGCGAAACAACAGCCCCTTCGGGTCGAGATGATGGGGGCAGAGCCGGCGGTATTCGGCGATTGCCCTGAGCGCCACCGGCAGCACCGGCACCAGCCGTGTTTTGCCGCCCTTGCCGGTAACACGCAGCACGGTGTCGGCTTCCGACGCCAGGTCGGCGCCGGCGAGGCCAAGCGCTTCCGAAATGCGCAGGCCGGAGCCATAGAGCAGCGTCAGCACGGCGGCGTTGCGGGCGGCGATCCAGGGTTCTTCGGCAAGTTGGCCTTCCACCGACACCACATGTTTGGCATCGCTTGCCGTCAGCGGCTTGGGCAGGGATTTGGGCTGGCGCGGCGCGCGCAAGGCTGCCGCCCCGGCGGCATTGGCGAGGCCACGCCGTTCGAGGAACCGCAGCAGCGAGCGGATGCCGGCGAGACCCCGGCCGAGCGTGCGGGCGCCGGCGCCGGCATTGCGGCGGGCGGCGAGAAAGCCGCGCAGATCGGCCGGGCGCAGATTGGCAATGTCGGAAATGCCGGGCGAGCCGCCGCAATGGCCGGTGAGGAAATGCAGGAACTGGCGGGTGTCGCGCTCATAGGCTTCCACCGTCTCGGGTGACAGCCGACGTTCTCGCGCGAGCATCTTCAGCCAGCCTTCGCGCGCTGCCTGCAGATCGGGTTTTGCCGGGATGAGGAATTCCTGCATGGTGTCGTTCCGGTTCGCTGCCATTTTCGGGCACCCGGGTTAGGAAGCGGTGAAGAGGCCGTCATTGAAATCGCAGCCCTGTGGGGCTAGGAGACAGTCGATCGGTGGCAAATCCAAACCTTGGTGATTGGCTCCTGAACCGCCTTGCGTACTGGTCACCGTAACGGAATGGATCCTCGGGTCTGCGCAGTCGCTTCGCGCCTGCTCCGCCGTTGGATGACGAAGGTAAAAGCGCCATGAGCAAGCCCCAGAACCCCGTCCAGATGGCCGTGATCGGCGCCGCCCACGGCATCAAAGGCGAACTCAGGGTGAAAACCTTCACCGGCGAGCCGATGGCGCTGGCCGACTATGGGCCGCTCTATGCCAGGGATGGCCGTGCCTTCCAGATCATCGACATCAGGCCCGCCAACACGGTCGTCGTGGTACGTTTCAAGGGTGTCACCGACCGCAATACCGCCGAGGCGCTTGCGGGCACCGAACTGTTCGTCGACCGTTCGATGCTGCCCGACGACGGCGAGGAGGACGAATTCTACCATGCCGACCTGATCGGGCTGGAGGTCCGCGACGATACGGGTGCGGCGCTCGGCAAGGTGGTCGCGGTGCACAATTTCGGCGGCGGCGACATTCTCGATGTGACGCTGGGCGGCCGCAAGGGCGTGCTGATTCCGTTCACGCAAGCCGCCGTGCCGCAGGTGTCGATCGCCGAGGGTTTTGTCCGCATCGACCCGGCTGCGGCCGGGCTTGTCGAGGACGAGGATGGCGAGGCGCCGCGTGAAGAGGATTTCGACCCGAAGGGCCGGCCGCGCGGGCCGCGCGATGCCGGGGGCAACCGGTGACATTCAAGGCTTCGGTGCTGACGCTCTATCCCGAGATGTTCCCGGGCGCGCTCGGCCTGTCGCTGGCCGGGCGGGCGCTCGAGGCCGGCACCTGGTCGCTGGAAGCAATCCAGATCCGCGACTTCGCCACCGACAGGCATCGCACCGTCGACGACACGCCGGCCGGCGGCGGCGCCGGCATGGTGATGCGCGCCGATGTGCTCGCCAGGGCGATCGACCACGCCTCTCCTGAGGGCGATTTGCGTCCGCGCCTGCTGATGAGCCCACGCGGAAAGCCGTTGACGCAGGCGCGCGTGCGCGAACTCGCCGCCGGGCCGGGAGCCGTCATCCTGTGCGGCCGCTTCGAAGGCGTCGACCAGCGAGTGATCGACGCGCGGGAATTGGAGGAAGTCTCGATCGGCGATTTCATCCTCTCAGGCGGCGAGCCTGCAGCACTTGTGCTGCTCGACGCGGTGGTGCGGCTGTTGCCCGGGGTCATGGGCAATGCGGTGTCGGGCGAAGAAGAGAGTTTTGAAAACGGCCTGCTCGAACACCCGCATTACACACGGCCGCAGGAATTCGAGGGTCGGGAGATCCCCGAAGTGCTGATTTCGGGCAATCACAAGAAGATCGCCGCCTGGCGGCGGGCGGAGTCCGAGAAACTGACGAAAGAACGCCGGCCGGATCTGTTCGGCGATCAGCCTTTGCTGAAATAGTAGAAGGCTAGGAACAGGCCGACCGCGATGACGAAGCCGCGCACCACGTTCTGCGGCACGCGCTTGGCGATCCACACGCCGGCATAGCCGCCGAGCGCCCCGCCGGGGATCATGACGATCGCCTGCGGCCAGGCGACGACGCCGCCCGAGACGAAGACGACGATGGCGACCGCGGCGATGACCACGGCCAGCATGTTCTTCAGCGCGTTCAGCCGGTGGTAGTCGCCGGCCTGAGTCAGGCCGAGCGTCGCCAGCATCATCACGCCCATGCCGGCGCCGAAGAAGCCGCCATAAATGGCGGTGGCGAACTGCGCCAGCGAACCGGCAAGTGAGCCGACGGCCGCCTCATGCCCTGGTTTCGGTGCCGGCTTCAGCCAAGGCCCGGCGGCGAAAAGCGCCGTCGCCGCCAGCAGCAGCCACGGCACCATGGCGCGGAAGGACGGGTTGGACAGCGCCAGGAGGATGAAGGCGCCGGCCAGTGCGCCGGCCGCCGAGATCAGGCATAGCAGCAGGGCGCCGCGCCAGAAATGCTTGATGTCGGTCCAATAGGCGAGCGTCGAAGTGATGTAGCCCGGAAATTGCGTGACCGAGGAGGTCGCGTTGGCGACGATCGGCGGCACGCCGACCAATGTCATGGCGCCGAAGGTGATGAAGGTGCCGCCGCCGGCGACCGCATTGGCGGCGCCTGACAGAAAGCCCGCCAGGAAAAGCAGGGTGGCGTCGAGAACAGACATGGAGTGCCGCCGTGGAAAACTGTGTTATGTCAGGCTTAGAAAGCCCCGGTGACCAGCGCAACCCGGCACGGCCGGTATTACAATGGGGCCATGCCGGCAAAAAAGTCTCTGGCGCGGGCGTGACAAAGTGCTGAAATAGCTGTATGTGCCCGCCCGTACCGGCAAGAAAAATCTGCCGGGCCCGTCAACAATGACGGTGTAGTCGCCCCTGTCCGATGTCTGAAGATGGATGTCTTCTCGACAAAGGACATAGCCGAGTGGTCATTGGAACTGCAAGGCGAGTGTCGGACGCTCTGACTGTCGGAAGAACAAGAAGTGGATTATTGAGATGGATCTCATCCGTCAGCTCGAGGCCGAACAGGCCGCCAAGATCGAAGCCAAGCGCAAGCTTCCCGAATTCCAGCCCGGCGACACCGTGCGCGTCCAGGTCCGCGTGACCGAAGGCACCCGCACCCGCGTCCAGGCCTATGAGGGCGTCGTCATCGCCCGCGCCGGTTCCGGCTTCCAGGAAAATTTCACCGTCCGCAAGATCTCCTACGGCGAAGGCGTCGAGCGCGTGTTCCCGGTCTACTCGCCGATGGTCGAGGGCGTCGAGATCGTGCGTCGCGGCAAGGTGCGTCGCGCCAAGCTCTATTACCTGCGCGACCGTCGCGGCAAGTCGGCCCGTATTTCGGAAAATACCGGCGTGCGCGCCCGCAAGCTCAACGATGAAGAGCGCGATGCGCTGAACGCCGAGAAGGCCCGCATCGAGGCTGAGAAGGTCGCCGCCGCCCAGGCGCTGGCCGCCGAGACGGCCGCCAAGGAAGCCGCCGAGAAGAAGGCAGCCGCCGAGGCCGAGGCAGCAGCCAAGGCCGCCGCGGAAGCGACCCCCGCCGAATAAGGTTTCGGAAAATACATTCAAAAAGGCGGCTTCGGCCGCCTTTTTTCGTTTCACCAGACCGTGAACGCTTTCGGCCCCGAAAATCGGATGCGGGGCGTTGACGGCATATTATCTTGTGTACTAAACAATAGTGCACAAAATAATTGGAGATTTGATATGGCACTCTATACGACACACGCTCACGTCACCGGCGGCCGCGCCGGCCATGGCGAGACCAGCGACGGCCTGCTCAAGGTCGATCTGGCAATGCCCAAGGAACTGGGCGGGCCGGGAGGCGCCACGAACCCCGAACAGCTTTTCGCCGTCGGCTACGCCGCCTGCTTCGAAAGCGCCGTCCGCTTCATCGCGCGCAAGCAGAAGCTGCCGCTCGAGGATGCCGCGATAACGTCTACCGTCAGCCTTCTTCCCAATGGCGAAGGCTTCAAGCTCGGCGTCGCGCTCGCGGTGGAGACGAAAGGCCTTGATCAGGCGGCGGCGGAAGCGCTTGTATCGGAGGCGCATAATGTTTGCCCCTATTCGAACGCCATCAGGGGCAACATCGACGTAGCGCTTTCGGTAAGGGCGGCATGACGGGAAAGACCACAAAGAGCGCTAGCGACGTCCCGGCGGAGGCCGTCGGGACGATTCCCGTGCCACGGCTCGACCAGCAGCTCTGCTTCGCGCTCTATTCGGCGAGCGGGCTGATGACCAAGGTCTATCGGCCGCTGCTCGAGCCGCTCGGTCTCACCTATCCGCAATATCTGGTGATGCTGGCGCTGTGGGAGCGAACGCCAAGCACGGTTGGCGAGCTGGGCGTGGCGCTCGGCCTGGATTCCGCCACGCTGACGCCGCTGATCAAGCGGATGGAAGCAGGCGGTCTCGTCACTCGCCGGCGCGACGCCGCGGACGAGCGCCGCGTGCTGGTGGAACCGACGGCCAAGGGCCAGGCGTTGCGCGCGCGCATGAAGGACGTGTCCACCGCATTGGCTTGCGCCGTGCCGCTGGAGCCGGGCGACGTGAAAGCCTTGCACGCGACACTCACCCGCCTCGTTTCAAGCATGCGCAGCGCCATCGCCGATGACCGGCCGGCGGACGCGGAAGCGTTGACCCCTGCCGCGGTGTAACCGATCACCCCGAAATTCCCGGCCCGAAATTCATCGATTGAGGGCATCGGAATCCCTTTTCGCCTGCACTGACGCAGCGGACCGTCTTGCGTGGCGCTTGCGGCAAGCTAAAGTCGGCGCGGATTTTCCTGCAAGCCCGGCCGACGACCGGGCGCTTTCAATTTTCGGGAGTGTGTCATGACCAAATCGAAACTGCTGCTGGCCGGCCTGCTTGCCCTCATCCTGACGCCCGTTGCCGCCCTCGCGCAGGCGCTGCCTGATCTCGGCGGCAAGAAGGTAGTGGTGGTGACCGAGAACGCCTATCCGCCGCTGCAATTCATCGATGCCAAGACCGGCAAGCAGATCGGCTGGGAATATGACGCGATGGACGAAATCGCCAAGCGGCTCAATTTCAAGGTCGAGTACCAGAACACCTCCTGGGACGCGATGATCCAGGCGGTTTCCGACAACCAGTACAACATCGGCATGACCGGCATCACCATCAAGGACGACCGCAAGGCGAAGGTCGATTTCTCCGACCCCTATATGCGCTCGGAACAGTTCATGCTGGTGCGTGGCGATGAAAGCCGCTTCACCGATGCCAAGACCTTCGGCGCCTTCAAGGACGGGCTGATCGGCGCGCAGGCCGGCACCACGCCCTTCTACACCGCCGTCTATAGCGTGCTCGATGGCAACGAGCAGAACCCGCGCATCAAGCTGTTCGAGACCTTCGGCGCCACGGTGCAGGCGTTGAAGTCCGGCGACGTCGACGTGGTGCTGACCGACGGCACCGCCGGCAAGGGCTATGTCGATGCTTCCGAGGGCAAGCTGAAGCTGATCGGCGGCCCGCTCGGCACCGAGGATTTCGGCTTCATCTTCCCGAAAGGGTCCGACCTGGTGAAGCCGGTCAACGCGGCGATCGCGGCGCTGAAGGCGGATGGGACCTTCGATGCGCTCAACAAGAAGTGGTTCCTTGACTACAAGATGGGGCAGTGATTTCCCGCTGACTTTGCGCTTGAACGCCCCCCTCCGCCCTGCCGGGCATCTCCCCCTCAAGGGGGGAGATCGGATGTCTTTTCCGATTTCGCTAATCAGCAATGTTGTAAGAAGAGTACCGCCGACGAGGCTGCCAATCTCCCCCCTTGAGGGGGAGATGTCCGGCAGGACAGAGGGGGGCGCCTTGGCACCTGACCTTCGCGATATCTGCCTTGTCAGCATTGCCTGATGGCACCTCTGTCCTCCTCCAAGCCCGACTTCCCCTGGTGGCTTGCGGTTGCCGCCGTCCTGGCCCTGGCGGCCGCCTTGTTCATCGCCACCAGCAACCTTTATGCCCAGGTCTTCGCCACGGTCGCCAAGGGCATCGGCGTCACCGTCTTCGTCACCGTGGTCGCCTTTGCGCTGGCGTCCGCCATTGGTCTCGGCATTGCGCTGATGGGATTGTCGGGCTCGCGCTGGCTGCGCCAGATCGCCCGCTTCTACGTCGAGATCATCCGCGGCGTGCCGATCCTGGTGCTTTTGTTCTGGATCGCCTTCGCCGGCGCGCCGGCCTTCGTCGCGGCCTGGAACACGCTGACCGCGCCTCTGCAGAATGCCGGCCTGTTCGGCGAGCTTCTGGTGCGCGACGTGTCGCTTTTGTGGCGCGCAGTCATGGCGCTGACCATCGGCTACTCGGCTTTTATCTCGGAGGTTTTCCGCGCCGGTATCCAGGCTGTCGAAAAGGGCCAGATCGAGGCGGCGAAGGCGCTCGGGCTGAGCCGCGCGCAACGCTTCCGGCTGATCGTGTTCCCGCAGGCGATCCGCACCATCCTGCCGCCACTCGGCAATGATTTCGTCGCCCTGGTCAAGGATTCCTCACTGGTCTCGGTGCTCGGCGTCGCCGATATCACCCAGATGGGCAAGGTCTATGCCGCCGGCTCCTTTCGCTTCTTCGAGACCTATTCGATAACAGCCTACATCTATCTCATCCTGACCGTCGGCCTGTCGCTGGCGCTCAGAGCGCTGGAGCGGCGGCTGCGCCGCCAGCACGAGGAATAGTTTTTGGACAAGGACGGCGTTACGATCACCTCGACATATCTGGTTGGGAGGTTTCATGATCGTCGACAAGGCCAATGCCGCGCTGGATTCCGTCTACGGCGCCGACACGCCGGAAGCGCTTGAAGAGGCCTACGCCGCATGGGCCGCGACCTATGACAGCGAAACCGCCTCGCTCGGCTACCTGCTGCCGTTCCTGATCACCGCCTGGGTGGCGCGCCACGTGCCGGCGGGTGAAGGGCCGCTGCTCGACGCCGGCTGCGGCACCGGCTTGTCGGGGCCGTCGCTGAAGGCGTTGGGTTACGGCGACATTGCCGGGCTCGATCTCTCGGACGATATGCTGAAGATCGCCGGCAGCCGCAACGCCTATGGCGAGCTGAAGCAGGCGATGCTTGGCGGGCCGTTGCCATGGCCGGACGGGTATTTCCGCGCCTTCTTCTCGACTGGCGTCTTCACCATCAGGCCACGCGCCGGCCTCGGGCCTGCACGAGCTGGTGCGTATCACCAGAAAGGGCGGCCACGCCATCTTCACCGTGCGCGACCAGGTGTTCGAAAACGGCGGTTTTCAGGCGGCGTTCGATGAGCTGGAGCGGACAAGGAAATGGCGGCCTGTGGAGCAAAGCCCGTGGTTTCGCTGTTACGCGATCGCTGAGCCGGATGCGCTGGTGAAGACGTTTGTGTTCGAGGTGCTGTGAGCTGCGAGTTCTTCCTTCCCCCCTTGTGGGGGAAGGTGGCCTTGCGAAGCGAGGTCGGATGAGGGGTGTTCCAGCTTGGCAAAGACGGAGATCCTTCGCGCACCCCTCAACCGTCTCGGCTCTGCGCGCCGATCCACCTTCTCCCACAAGGGGAGAAGGGAAAGCCGCGCCGCGCCACGCCGCAATTGCCGAAAAGCCAAAACATTGATATGAGCCACGCCATGGAAGAGCTTTTTGGCGATCCGGCTTACAAGGGTTTCGTGCTGCAGGATAGAAAACGCCTGCCGTCGCGCTTTTCCGCGCGCGTCAGCGGCGCGCTGACCAGCCGACTTAGCTAGGCCGACCTGTCCAGGTCGTTGCGCCGGACCCGACCTGCCGGCATCTGCTCTCCCCAATTCTCATATCGACGGATTTACGCACATGAGCGCACCGCGCACCCTCTACGACAAGATATTCGACGACCATGTCGTCGACCGCCAGGACGACGGCACCTGCCTGCTCTACATCGATCGCCATCTCGTCCACGAAGTGACCAGCCCGCAGGCTTTCGAAGGCCTGCGCCTGAGCGGCAGGAAAGTCCGGCATCCGGAAAAGACGCTGGCCGTGGTCGATCACAATGTCTCGACCTCGCCCGAGCGCAAGTTCGGCATCAAGAACGAGGAAAGCCGCATCCAGGTCGAGGCGCTGGCCAAGAACGCCAGGGATTTCGGCGTCGAATATTATTCCGAGAACGATATCCGCCAGGGCATCGTCCACATCATCGGTCCCGAGCAGGGCTTTACCTTGCCCGGCATGACCATCGTCTGCGGCGACAGCCACACCTCGACCCACGGTGCTTTCGGCGCATTGGCGCACGGCATCGGCACCTCCGAGGTCGAGCATGTGCTGGCGACGCAGACGCTGATCCAGCGCAAGGCCAAGAACATGCTGGTGCGTGTCGACGGCGTGCTGCCGGAAGGCGTCACCGCCAAGGACATCATCCTGGCCATCATCGGCGAGATCGGCACCGCCGGCGGCACCGGCTATGTCATCGAATACGCCGGCGAGGCGATCCGCTCGCTGTCGATGGAAGGCCGCATGACGATCTGCAACATGTCGATCGAGGGCGGCGCGCGCGCCGGCCTGATCGCCGCCGACGAGACGACCTTCGCCTATGTCAAGGACAAGCCGCGCGCGCCGAAGGGCGCTGCCTGGGATGCGGCACTCGAATACTGGAAGACGCTGCAGTCGGACGAAGGGGCGCATTTCGACAAGGTGATCGTGCTCGACGCGGCCAAGCTGCCGCCGATCGTCTCCTGGGGTTCGTCGCCCGAGGATGTCGTCTCGGTGCAAGGCATCGTGCCGAACCCGGCCGACATCACCGATGAGAACAAGCGCACCTCCAAGCAGCGCGCGCTCGACTATATGGGCCTGACGCCGGGGACGAAGATCACCGACATCGCGCTCGACCGCGTCTTCATCGGCTCCTGCACCAATGGCCGTATCGAGGATCTGCGCGCCGTCGCCAAGGTGGTCGAAGGCAAAACGGTCAGCCCGCATGTCGATGCGATGATCGTGCCGGGCTCCGGCCTGGTCAAGGAACAGGCGGAAGCCGAGGGTCTCGACAAGATCTTCCTCGCCGCCGGCTTCGACTGGCGCGAGCCGGGCTGCTCGATGTGCCTGGCCATGAACGACGACCGGCTGAAGCCGCATGAGCGCTGCGCCTCGACTTCGAACCGCAATTTCGAGGGCCGGCAGGGTTTCAAGGGCCGCACCCATCTGGTGTCGCCGGCGATGGCGGCGGCGGCGGCGATCGCCGGCCACTTCGTCGACATCCGCGACTGGAAATAATCCCAACTTCAACAGAACCCGAGCCGCGCGGGCTCGGGTTCAGGGTTTTCCGTCGCGGCGGACGAGCTCGTGGAACTCCTCCCGGCGTCCCGGCTGGTCGGAAGCGACCACAAGCGCCAACTGCTGCTCTTCGAAGAGCCTGAACCATTCGTCCCATTCGACGAGTTCATAGCCTCCGGCATTGATCGGCCGTTCCGGCTGGTCTTGATCCTGGTAGGCATGCTGGCCAAAGACCAGCCTCAACATGGGCTGTGTTCCCGCTTCGGGCGATATATCGACGATCGCGGGAAAACCGGCTCGTCCGGCAGCCCACGAGCGGATTGCTTCGTGGTCGGTCAGTGTAATCATGTCGGCCATGGGCTGCTCCCGATTGTGACCTCAGAACGCTGGCCGCGGGTTGGGGTTCCCTGACAATATGTCGAGACTTGGCCCGGGCTTAACCGCTTGTTTGCGCTTGCGCTCTAAGGTCTTCCCTGACGTCAGCGAGGGGAAGTCATCGTCCTTTGGACACCGGTCTGTTGATAGCGCTGCTCAATCCGACGATCGCGCTGGCACTCGGCGCGGCCTTCCTCGTGCTATGGGCCCATCAGCGCCATCGTCCCTATCTGGCCGTGCTGGCGATAAGTTACTGCGTCTCGGCGCCGGGCTTTCTGTTCCAGTATTTCACCTTGCCAATTGGCATCGTGCTGACCAAGCTGGTGTCCAACATCTGCTTCGCCATTGCCGGCTGCTGCCTGTCCAGCGCCATTGTCGCCCGCTACGGCCGCAAGGTGCCTTATGTCGGGATCGGCGTGCTGGCGCTTGGCGGGCTGGTGTCCTTCTGTTGGTTCCTGTTCGTGGCGCCGGATCTCACCTGGCGCATCCTGGCGATGAATTTCGCCTTCGGCGGCATCAGTCTGCTGGTCGCCGCCGAACTCAGACCGGTGCGTAATAACGGCCCGACGGAAAAAATCCTGTTCGTGCTGTCGCTGCTGTCGGGCCTCAACTTCTTCGTGCGCACTCTCGTCGTGGTCATCGCGCACGGCCCGTTTGCCAGCTATGACGGGTTCTATGGTTCGTCCTACTGGACGACGGCGCTGCTGTCGCACGCGCTTTTGTCGCTGCTGATCGCGCTCTGCCTGTTCACCGCCGCCGCACTCGACGTGATGAAGGCGCTGAAGACCGAAACGTTTACCGATCCGCTGTCGGGCCTGCTCAACCGCCGTGGTTTCGAGGAGCGCGCCGCGAGGCTGCTGGAGACTTGCGCCAGGGCAAAATTCCCGGTGGCCCTGGTGCTGGCCGACCTCGACCACTTCAAGGCGCTCAACGATGTGCATGGCCATGCGGCGGGCGACCGCGTGATCGCCGACTTCGCCGCCAAGCTTCAGGCGGCGGCCGGGACGCGGGGTGCCGCGGGGCGCATCGGCGGCGAGGAGTTCGCGGTGCTCCTGCCGCTCAGCGATCTCGCATCGGCGCGATTGTTCGCCGAGGCCGTGCGCACGCTTTATTCGGCCGGCAGCGTTGACGGGCTTCCTCCGGGCACCAAGGTCACCGCCAGTTTCGGCGTGGCGGCGCGCAGCGGCGGCGAGGCGCTGGAGCCCCTGATGCGCCGCGCCGACGAGGCGCTCTACAAAGCCAAGAAGAACGGCCGCGACAGTGTGCGCCTGTCTTACGAGCGACCGGAAACGGTGTTCGTGGCGGAGCCGCTCAAGGCGAGCTGATCCGGCGCGCCCGGCCTCGCGTTAACGTCTTTTTCGCCCGTCGATGCTTAGGTGGGGCTCGGGGTTTGAAAGAAGATGAGCGGCGCCAACTTCATCCTGTTGATCAACCTGTCGGTTGCCGGCTTGCTGGCGGCTGCCTTCATGGCGGTCGCGTTGCATGATGCCGGCCGCGCGCCGGCGCGCTGGTTTGCCTTCGGCTACCTGCTGGGCATGGTCTATTCGGCCATCGAATTCAGCATTCCCGCCTTCACCGATGCGCGGCTCCCGGTGGTCGCCGCCTTCGCGGTTTTCCTTGCCGCCACCATCGCCTTCAATGGCGGGCTGGCCCGCAAATACGGCGTGGCGCCGCCATGGTCGCCGATGCTGTTCTTCCTTTTCGCCACCACCGTCGCCGTCTATTTCGTCCAGGACCTGCCGCGCCAGTCGCTGGTCCGCATGATGGCCTACCAGCTTCCCTATGCCGTCATGCAGTTCGTCGGGCTGGTCATCGTCTGGTCGTCAAGACAAAGGCGTGGCCGGCTCGATCTCATATTGATGGGGGTGCTCGCGGCCAGTGGCCTGCAGTTCGCCTCCAAGCCGTTCATCGCCCATGCGCTGGGCGGCTGGGGCGCCAATCCGCAGGCCTACCTGCAAAGCAACTACGCGCTGGTGTCGCAGTCGCTCGGCACCGTCTTCGCGCTGGCGCTGGCACTGCTGACGCTGGCCATACTCGCTCGCGATGTGCTGGTCGAAGTGATCTCGAAGTCGGAGGTGGATATGCTGTCGGGGTTGTTCAATCGCGGTGGCTTCACGCGCCAGGCCGAGCTGGCGGTGCTCGGCGCCGTGCGGCAAGGCGTGCCGGTCGCCTTGGTGATTGCCGATCTCGATCATTTCAAGAGCATAAACGACGGTTTCGGCCATGCGTCCGGCGACCGGGTGATCGAGACCTTCGCCGGCCTCCTTCGAGAGGCCGCCGCCGGCCACCACGCCGCGGGCCGGATCGGTGGCGAGGAGTTCGCCATCATCCTGACGGGAACCAACCTTGCCGGCGCCCGGCTGTTCGCCGAGGGCACGCGCAGCGCGTTCGGCACGCTGCCCATCGACGGGCTGCCGGCCGACAATCGCTGCACGGCGAGCTTCGGGGTTGCCGAACTACATCCGGGCGAAACCGTTGCCGATCTCATGCGGCGTGCCGACGAGGCGCTCTATCTGGCGAAGAATGCCGGTCGCGACTGCGTACGTGTCTCAGCCGGACCCGGAGGCGAGTGGCCGGCTAACGCAATCGTCGTGAGTTCCAGATCAGGATGACGTTTGGTTGGACCGTGATCCTGATCCGACTCTTTCTTGGAGCATGATCTCTTCCGGTTCCCACTTTTCGGGATCATGCTCTAGCGGCAGGGGCTGAGTTCGGGCATCTCGCCTTCGGAAAGCCCGTACATGTAGCTGCGGCCCTTGACGAAGACCGGCGGCCGGTAGCAATCGCTGCCGCTCGATATCTCATCGGCTTCGTCCTGGTAGATCACCTTGGGCTGGCCGGCGCTGGTGTAGTCGGACAGTTGCTTGGCGAGCTTGCCTTCGCCGACGATGATGCGCTTGTAGCCGGCGGCGCTGTCGATGACGAGATTGCCGAAGGAATCGGCGTAGACGCGATCCTGATGGCGTGCCCCGGCAAGTGCGGGTGCCGTCGCCAGGCCGGCGACCGAGGCCGCCACGATGAGCGCCGCAAGGCGCGATCTGCCAGAGTTGGAACGCATGGCGTCCTCCTGATGGTTAAAGGCCAAAGCGCGTCGCGACGCGCCTTAATCCTTGTTTGGATGCATGCCATTGTCCCAAAACCGCTGACGCGTTTTTGGGCGACATGCATTGGCTCCTCGAATCAGAAATTAACCTTTTCTTAACCTTTGTTAAGAGGCCGGCGCGTTTGCCGGCGATGTCTCGCCAAACATGGTTAATTTCCGACCTGAGGGTAAACCCGTGGCCATCATTCGGCCATGCTTGGCCGCACCATCGCCGCCAGCCATCGGGTCGACCTTGATCTTGGCAAAGCATCGCGGCTAGTTTGCCGCAGGGGAGGACAGCATATGGCGTTACGCCGGACGGTTTGGGTGTCCTTTCTTCCGTTGCTCGCCATCGTTGCCGCCTGTGTGCCGCAGGACAATGCGCCGAAGGCGGCCAACACCATCTCGCCCGCGCCGGCTCAGCAATCCATGGCAGCCGTGGCACCTCCGACATCGCCAACCAAGATCACCACCGACCTTACCGCGCCGCGATCCGCAGTGGGTACGGCAACCTATGGATGCGGCAATGGCAGCGCGATCACCATTCAGAATCTCGGCTCATCGTTGCGCGTGATCGAGCCGGATGGCGCGACCGAAGAATTCGTGGCGTCGCCTGCCAACCAGTCCAGCCGCTATCAGGAAGCCGCCACGCATAACGCAATCGTGATCGATGGGCGCGAGGCGCTGGTGATGAAGAGGGGTTCGACGCCGCGAACCTGCAGGCGATAGATCGCACGGCTAACGACTTGCGTATGCTGCACTGCAGCGACATCGAGCGCGGCGCGGGCTACCAGCCCCTAATCGATTGAAGCCCGAGCCTGCCTTTTTGTCAGACTAAATGACGTTTCCAAAACGATTTTCTGGCTTTGACGCGGTGCAAAAAGAGCATTAGAAACCCGCTGTCCGAAGTCATACATAAGGGCGGCAAATGCCGCTCTCCATCGCGGCTCCGGACGTCGAACTGGGGGAGCCATGAGTAGATCACCAGCCACCCGCGCCAATGCCAGACGTGAACGGCCGCTGTCGCCGCATCTGACGATCTACCGGCCGCCGATCACCATGACGATGTCGATCATCCATCGCATCACCGGCGGTGCGCTCTATTTCGGCACTCTGCTGGTCGCGATCTGGCTGATGGCGGCGGCAAGCTCGCAAGGCGCCTTCGACTGGGTCAGCTGGGCCTTCGGCACCTGGCTCGGCCGGCTCATCCTGTTCGGCTACACCTGGGCGCTGATGCACCACATGCTGGGCGGTGTGCGCCACCTCGTCTGGGACACCGGCGCCGGTCTTGAAAAGGACACGGCATCGAAGATCGCCTGGGCGACGCTGGCCGGCTCGATCCTGCTGACATTGCTGATCTGGGTCGCCGGTTACATGGCGCGGGGAGCCTGATCATGAGCACTGGCAAGACCGACATGCGCACGCCGCTGGCCAGGGTCCGCGGCCTGGGTTCCGCCCGCGAAGGCACCGGACATTTCTGGCGCCAGCGCCTAACCGCGATCGCCAACATCCCGCTGATCCTGTTTTTCGTCGGGTTCCTGATCGCGCTCAACGGCGCCGGTTTTGCGGAGGTGCGGGCAGCGCTTGCCAATCCGTTCGTGGCGCTGGTGGTGGCCCTGGTGCTGGTCTCCGGGCTGATCCATATGCGTATCGGCATGCAGGTGATCATCGAGGATTACGTGCATGGCGAAGGCATGAAGCTGGCGCTTGTCGCGCTCAATACTTTTTTCACCGTAGCGGTCGGCGTCGCCTCGATCTTCGCCCTGCTCAAGCTGGCATTCGGAGGCTGATTTGGCCAAGGACGCGAAATCGGCCAATACGGCAGGCTATACTTTCGTCGATCACAAGTTCGATGTGGTGGTCGTCGGCGCCGGAGGGGCTGGCCTGCGCGCCACGCTCGGCATGGCCGAACAGGGCCTGCGCACGGCGTGCATCACCAAGGTGTTCCCGACCCGCTCGCACACGGTGGCCGCGCAAGGCGGCATTGCCGCTTCGCTCGCCAATATGGGCCCGGACAACTGGCAATGGCATCTCTTCGATACCGTCAAAGGGTCGGACTGGCTGGGCGACATCGACGCGCAGGAGTATATGGTCCAGCAGGCGCCCGCCGCCGTCTACGAGCTCGAGCATTACGGTGTGCCGTTCTCGCGCACCGAAGAGGGCAAGATCTATCAGCGGCCGTTCGGCGGCATGATGATGAATTTCGGCGAGGGCCCGCCCGTGCAGCGCACCTGTGCCGCCGCCGACCGAACCGGCCATGCCATGCTGCACACGCTCTATGGCCAGTCGCTGAAGCACAACGCGCAGTTCTTCATCGAGTATTTCGCGCTCGACCTGATCATGGAGCCGGACGGCACCTGCACCGGCGTCGTGGCCTGGAATCTCGACGACGGCACCATCCACCGGTTCTCGGCCAAGATGGTGGTGCTGGCGACTGGCGGCTATGGCCGCGCCTATTTCTCGGCGACGTCGGCACACACATGCACCGGCGACGGCGGCGGCATGGCAGCCAGGGCCGGCTTCCCGCTGCAGGACATGGAGTTCGTGCAGTTCCACCCGACCGGAATCTACGGCGCCGGCTGCCTGATCACCGAAGGCGCACGTGGCGAGGGCGGTTACCTCGTCAATTCCGAAGGCGAGCGCTTCATGGAGCGCTACGCGCCGTCGGCCAAGGACCTTGCCTCGCGCGATGTGGTGTCGCGCTGCATGACGCTGGAAATCCGCGAGGGCCGCGGCGTCGGTCCGAAGAAGGACCATATCTTCCTGCATCTCGACCATCTCGACCCGGCCGTCCTGCATGAGCGGCTGCCCGGCATTTCGGAATCGGCCAAGATCTTCGCCGGCGTCGATCTGACCAAGGAGCCGATCCCCGTGCTGCCGACGGTGCACTACAATATGGGTGGCGTGCCGACCAACTATTGGGGCGAAGTGCTCAATCCTACCGCTGAAAACCCGGACCGGGTGTCGCCCGGGCTGATGGCGGTCGGCGAGGCGGGCTGCGCCTCGGTGCATGGCGCCAACCGGCTGGGCTCGAACTCGCTGATCGATCTTGTCGTGTTCGGCCGCGCGGCGGCGATCCGGGCCGGCCAGGTCATCGACCGCAATTCGGCGATCCCTTCGCCCAACGAAGCCTCGGTCGAAAAGATCATGGACCGCTTCGACCGGCTGCGCTACGCCAACGGCTCGACGCCGACGGCGGTGCTGCGGGAGAAGATGCAGAAGGCGATGCAGGAGGACGCGGCGGTGTTCCGCACCCAGGAATCGCTGGACAATGGCTGCAGGCGCGTCTCGCAGATCTGGGGCGAGCTCAAGGACATAAAAGTGTCCGACCGCTCGATGATCTGGAACTCCGACCTGGTCGAGACGCTTGAGCTGGAAAATTTGATGGCCAATGCCATCACCACGGTCTACGGCGCCGCGGCGCGCAAGGAGAGCCGTGGCGCACACGCCCGCGAGGACTTTTCGGCGCGCGACGACGTGACCTGGCGCAAGCATACGCTGGCGCGGCTCAACGAAGCCGGCGAGGTGACGCTCAGCTATCGGCCGGTGCACACCGAATTGCAGCGCAAGGAAGCCGACGGCGGTATCAACCCGGCCAAGATCGCGCCCAAGGCCAGGGTGTATTGACCATGGCGCTGGTGGCAGCGGGATATTCCGGCACGCCCTTTCCGGCCAAGCTCGGCCTGAAGGACGGTATGACCGCTGCCTTCATCGCGCTGCCGCCAGAACTCGACGACTTGGCTGACGCCGTGGCCTTTGCCGAGGTCGACCGGCTTGCCGAATGGTCCGACATTTCGGCCAGCCATCAAAGATACGACGCCGTCCATGCCTTCACCCGGCAGCGCGCCGAGATCGAGGATCGCCTGGGTGATGTCGAGGCAGCGATCAAGCGCGGCGGCATGGTCTGGGTGTACTGGCCGAAAAAAGCGTCGAAGGTGCCGACCGACGTCACCGAAGGCGTTGTCCGCACTGAAGCGCTGAAGCTCGACCTTGTCGATGTGAAGGTCGCCGCCGTCAATGAAATCTGGTCCGGGCTGAAGCTCGTCATCCGAAAGGACCTGAGATAAATGGTCGAACTGACGCTCCCCAAGAACTCGAAGATCCAGCAGGGCAAGACCTGGCCGAAGCCGGAGGGCGCCACCAATCTGCGGGAATACCGCATCTACCGCTGGTCGCCCGACGATGACGAGAATCCGCGCATCGACACCTATTTCGTCGACATGGACGATTGCGGGCCGATGGTGCTCGACGCGCTGCTGTGGATCAAGAACAAGATCGACCCGACGCTGGCCTTGCGCCGCTCCTGCCGCGAAGGCATTTGCGGCTCCTGCGCCATGAACATCGACGGCTCCAACACGCTGGCCTGCACCAAGGGCTGCGACGACATTTCCGGCGCCGTGAAAGTCTATCCGCTGCCGCACATGCAGGTGGTGAAGGACCTGGTGCCCGACCTCACCAATTTCTACGCCCAGCACGCCTCGATAGAGCCATGGCTGAAGACGGTGTCGCCGGAGCCGGCCAAGGAATGGCTGCAGAGCCATGAGGACCGCGAGAAGCTCGACGGGCTCTACGAATGCATATTGTGCGCCTGCTGCTCGACCTCGTGCCCGAGCTACTGGTGGAACGGCGACCGCTATCTCGGCCCGGCAACCCTGCTGCAGGCCTATCGCTGGCTGATCGACAGCCGCGACGAGGCCACGGGCGAGCGCCTCGACAATCTCGAGGATCCGTTCCGGCTCTATCGCTGCCACACCATCATGAACTGCGCCCAGACCTGTCCAAAGGGGCTGAACCCGGCCAAGGCAATCGCCGAGATCAAGAAGATGATGGTGGAGAGACGGGTCTAGGCGGAGGTCAGTCTCGACGAAATTGTCGTCCGTAGCGATCCGTCACACCCCCCTCTGTCCTGCCGGACATCTCCCCCGCAAGGGGGGAGATTGGCCGTCATCTCGACTTTCGCTACTTTCCACCGTTGCAAGAGTGGATGGACAGCGCTGAAGCTGTTGATCTCTCCCCTTGCGGGGGAGATGTCCGGCAGGACAGAGGGGGGTGCTGTCCCTCGACCTCAAAAAGGATACTCATCCAATGAGCGAAGACCTTCCCATCCTTTCCCCCATCGAAGCCCGGGTGCTCGGCTGCCTGATCGAGAAGAAGGAGCTGACGCCGGATGTCTATCCGCTGACGCTCAATGCCGCACTTGCCGCCGCCAACCAGAAGACGGCGCGCGAACCTGTGATGGCGCTGGAGCAGACAGAGGTGCACCGGGCATTGAAGCTGCTCGAGCAGAAGGGGCTGGTGCGGCAGATGTTCGGCTCGCGCGTGGAGCGCTACGAACATCAGATGGCGCAGCGCTTCTCGCTGACGACGCCGCAGACCGCCTTGCTCGGCCTGCTCCTGTTGCGCGGGCCACAGACGGCGCATGAACTCCTGGCGCGGACTGAGCGCATGGCGCGGTTTTCGTCGATCGAGGATCTGCGCGGTGAACTCGACATGCTGATCGGCCGTCGCCCGCCGCTGATCCAGGAAATCCCGCGCGGGCCAGGCCAACGCGAGGACCGCTATGTGCATCTCCTCGCCGGCCCGGTGGACGTTGCCGCCCTTTCGGCCCAGCGGAGCGCGCCGGCCATGCCTGCCTCCGACCTGGAAGCGCGATTGGAAGCACTGGAGCAGGAAGTCGCCGCACTACGCGCCCGGCTTGATGCGCTGGGCGGTTGAGGCTGCCAGAGCGGCGGTTCACCGTTTCACGAAAACGGCGAACCACTCTAGTTTCTTGTTTTGACGCAATTCCGGACGGAAAACCGTTTCACACTTTTCCTGGAATTGCTCTGATCCCAGGTCGCCGCGCAGGGGCGCCGGCGCCCATAACGAAAACGCCGGCTCTCAGGCCGGCGTTCGTCACTTCAGGTCGGCCTGCTCAGCCGAGCCGGGCGTCGAGCGATACGTTGATGGCGCCGAGCGCCTTCGAGACCGGGCACTCGGCCTTGGCTTTCTCGGCCAATTCCCCAAATTTCGCCGCGTCGATGCCGGGCACCTTGCCGACCAGCGTGATGGCGCTGCCGGTGATGCCGGTGCCGGGGACCAGCGTCACCACGGCCTTGGCGTCGAGCTCGGCGGCGGGCGTGCCGTTCTCGGCCAGGAAGTGCGAAAGCTGCATGGCGTAGCAGCCGGCGTGGGCCGCCGCGATCAGCTCTTCCGGATTGGTGCCGGATTTACCGCTCTCGTCCTCGAAGCGCGCCTTGAACGAATAGGGCGTGCCCTTGAGCGTCCCGCTCTGCGTGTCGAGCGTGCCTTGGCCCTCTTTCAGATTGCCTTTCCAGACGGCGTTTGCAGTGCGGTCCATGAAGTCCTCCTTGGTTGCGGTGGCCGGTTGTCTTGGCTGGTTGCCTGGGTGAGCCCGGCGTCAGGTCAACTATAGCGCGCGCGGACACGAAGGCCACTGTGCTCTTTGGACATTGCGCGGTGTTGGGCTGCGACGGTTTCGAACTTTTTGAAAAAAGTGCGTGCAAAAATGTCGACTTCCATCCGGCCCGACCGTCCTGCGGGCGGCCACGGGGTTGTGGCCGGATGGAGGTTCACATGGACAATCTGTTTTTCGCGCTGTGGAACAAGCCGGGCCACAAGGCTCAGCGACGGCAAGACTTCTGGCTGGATCCGCCGGCGTCCGGTTTCGGCAGGCTGCTGGCGGCTGTCGCCATCATCGCGGTCGCGGCGTGCTTTCTCGACCACGCGGCGGCGGTCGACGGCAAGGCTGACATGCTTGTCGCGGCATCCTATGATTCATCGCAGCACGGGAGTTCGAAATGAAATATGTCTGCCTGGTCTATGGTGAGGAGAAAGACCTCCACGCGCTGACCCCGGAGGGTATGGCCAAGCTCGATGCCGATTCGCTGGCCCATGACAGGTCCCTGGATCAAGCGGGCAAGCTGATCATCGCGCAAGCGCTGCAATCGGTGAGGACGTCGAAGTCGGTGCGGCGGCGCGAGGGCAAGCGCCTGATCACCGACGGCCCTTTCGCCGAAACCAAGGAGCAGCTGCTCGGTTTCTTGATGATCGAAGCCGACAGTCTCGAGGAGGCGCTGGACATCGCCGGCGACATTCCGCTGGCTGAACTGGGCACCATCGAGGTGCGCGCGATCTACAATGTGCCGGGATCATAGGCAGGATTGTTTGCCTGCGGCCCAACGGGATAGAGCAGTCCACCGTTTAACGGAAACGGTGAACTGCTCTAACTCTTTGTTTTGACGCAATTCCGGACGGAAAACCGCTTCACACTTTTCCTGGAATTGCTCTAGGTGCCTGGCGGAGCCGCCGAGATTTCTTCGCCGTTGAAGCAAGCCGAGAGTTCTCCTATCGTCGCCGGGATCTTGGGGGAATCCGACATGCCTTTCCTGATTGCCGTTCTTGGCGTGCTCGGAGCGGCGGCGCTCTGGTGGTACCGGATGAAGGCCATGAACGAGGCCGCGCGTGACGTTGCCGATGTGATCGGCCGGGTCCAGGGCTCCGTGCGTCGTAAGAAACTGCGCAAGCAAGCGGCCCTTTCGCCGCTGACGGCGATCGAAGACCCGGTGGTGGCGGCGGCAACGCTCATCACCGCGATCGTCTCCGAGGACGGGCCGGTGCTGCCGCAGCGTGAGGCCGTCATCCGGTCGGTGATCTCGGAAATCGCCGACAAGAAGAAGACCGACGAGGCGGTGATCTACGCCAAATGGGCGGCCTCGCAGATCGACGACACGACGATCGTCATCGACAAACTGGCGCCGTTCCTGCGCGAGCGTCTCGACGTGTCGGAACGCAACGATCTCCTGCAGATGGTCAACCGCGCCGCCCAGGGCGGCGAGAAGCGCCTCGAGATCGCCGACCAGCGCATTTTGCGGCTGCGGCAGAAGCTCGGTTTCGAGGTCAACTAGGCTTGACCGCACTCTCTGGCGTGTCCGTCCGTGAGACGGTCAGATCGCTTCGCCCTTCAACAGGCGCGGCGTGCCGGCTGACAGTCCCGACGCCTGGCGGATGAAGAAATCCTTCAGGCGCGGCATGCGTTCGACGAGGCCGAGGCCGATGTCGCGGACGGTGCGCAGCGGGGCGATGTCGTTGGAAAACAGCCGGTTCAGCACATCCGTCGTGATGCCCATCTGCACCGTGTCGAAGCGGCGCCATTGCTGGTAGCGCTCGAGCACGTCGAGCGCGCCGATGTCCTGGCCGAGCCGGTCCGCCTCGACGATCACCTCGGCGAGCGCCGCCACATCCTTGAAGCCGAGATTGAGCCCCTGGCCGGCAATCGGGTGGATGCCGTGGGCTGCGTCGCCGGCAAGCGCGATGCGCGGGGCGACGAAGGCACGTGCGATGGTGAGGCCGAGCGGCCAGGCGCGCGGCTTGTCGGCGACGCGGATTTCGCCGAGCTTCAGGCCGAAGCGCAGTTCGAGTTCGTGCTCGAAGACGAGATCGTCGCCTTCCACGAGCGCCTTGGCATCCTCGGCGCGTTCGACCCAGACGATCGAAGAGCGGTTGGTGCCGTCCTCATCGGGTTTCAGCGGCAAGGTGGCAAACGGGCCGGCTGGCAGGAAGTGCTCTTCGGCGCGGCCATTGTGCGGGCGTTCATGCGCCACGGTGCAGACGATGCCCGACTGGCCATAGTCCCACTTCACCGTCTTGATGCCGGCCATGTCGCGCAGTTTCGAATTGACGCCGTCGGCGGCAACCAAAAGCCGTGCCGTCAGCGCGGCACCGTCGGCCAGATGCACCGACATGCCGGCGCTATTGGTTTCGAAGCCTTGCACGGCAACACCTTCGATGATGTCGATGCCGAGCCTTTCGGCCCTGGCCCGCAAGGCGCCGTTCAGGACCTGGTTGGCGACCATATGCGCGAAGGGCTCGCCCGGCGCCACTTCGCCGCCGAAGGTCAGGAAGACCGGGCGCACCGGATCGGTGCTGCGCGAATCGGTGATGATCATTTCGGTGATCGCCTGCGCCTGCGGCGCGATCTCGGCCCAGACGCCGAGCTGGTCGAGCATGCGGCAGGCGGCCGCGGCGATCGCCGAGGCGCGGCCATCCTTTTGCCAGGCGCCGGCGGGCGCGGCATCGACCAGCGCCACGGCAAGGCCCGGACGGGCCTGCTTCAGCGAGACGGCGGTGGCCAGGCCGACATAGCCGGCGCCGGCCACGAGAACATCGAGCCCGGATCTGGTCTTGGCGTCCGCCTTGCGTTCCATGTCTTGGCTCCTTGCGCGTCGGCCGGGGCTTGCGCCCTTGACGGCTCGTTCTTCCTGTCGGAAACCGCCATAGCAATTTTGAGGCGAGGTCACAAAACATGACGGCGGCCATGGACGAGCTTCTCGGCATTCTCGACCTCGAGAGGCTGGAACACAATCTGTATCGTGGTCGCAGCCCCCAGGTGGAGTGGCAGCGCGTGTTCGGCGGCCAGACCATCGCCCAGGCCCTGGTGGCGGCGCAGCGTACGGTGGAGCCGGACCGCTTCGTGCATTCGCTGCACGGCTATTTCATGCGGCCCGGCGACATCAAGGTGCCGATCATCTACGAGGTCGACCGCATTCGCGACGGCGGCTCCTTCACCACCCGCCGCGTGCTGGCGATCCAGCACGGACAGGCGATCTTTTCGCTGGAAGCCTCGTTCCAGGTCGACGAGAAGGGGCTCGAACACCAATTCGCGCTGCCCGACGACGTGCCGCCGCCGGAAGGTCTGCAGACGCAGCGTCAGTTGCTCGAAAAAGCCGAGCGCGTGCCGGACGCGGTGCGCCGTTTCTGGGCGCGCGAGCGGCCGCTGGAGCTCAGGCCGGTCAATCTCCAGCACTATGAAAGCCGCGACAAGCTGCCGCCCCGCCAGAATGTCTGGATCCGCCTTGCCGGGCCGGTTCCCGACGACCGGGCGCTGCAGTCGGTGCTGCTCGCCTATCTCTCCGACATGACGCTGCTCGACACCTCGACCTTCGCGCATGGGCGCGGCCTGTTCGATCCCGATATCCAGGCGGCGAGCCTCGACCATTCGATGTGGTTTCACCGGCCGCACGCGCTCGACGGCTGGCTGCTCTATGCGCAGGACAGCCCGTCGAGCTCGGGATCGCGCGGCTTCAGCCGCGGTACGCTCTATGCACGCGACGGCACGCTGATCGCCTCGATGGCCCAGGAAGGCTTGATCCGGCTCAAGCGTTGAGCAATGCGAGTCTTGTTTGAGCAGGATCTCTGGACAAACGAAAACCGTTTGTCCGCGAAAACCGGCTCCGTGTTTCGGTCCCATGCACAAAGCCGGCGAAATAGGCAATTTCGAAAAATTGCACATTTTTTGTGCATACGCTTTGGCGTGCCTGCGTGCACGAGGCGGCCGACAGCCTCTCAATCCTTTTGTTTACAACGGGTTAATGTTCTGCCTCCGCAATTGGCATGAAGCTTGAATCCTTGTTGGCACTCTCCGGCTCTTTGGGATCGGTGAAGTCGTGCAAACGCGGGTCACCGCAACAGCAAAGGGTGAAACCTTATGAAAATCGTGATGGCAATCATCAAGCCGTTCAAGCTCGACGAGGTACGCGAAGCGCTGACCGCCGTCGGCATCCAGGGCCTGACCGTCACCGAAGTCAAAGGCTACGGGCGTCAGAAGGGGCATACGGAAATCTATCGCGGGGCGGAATACGCGGTCAGTTTCCTGCCGAAGATCAAGATCGAGGTCGCGGTCAGTGGCGACATGGTCGACAAGGCCGTCGAAGCCATCACGGCGGCCGCCAAGACCGGCCAGATCGGCGACGGCAAGATCTTCGTTTTCGGCATCGATCAGGCGGTGCGCATCCGCACCGGCGAAACAGACACCGACGCGCTCTGAGCGGCGAACACGTATTCCAATGGAGAGTTCAATGAATATTTCTTCTACCTTGAAGACGACGGGACGCGCCGCCCTTTTGGGCTCGCTCGCTCTCGCAGCGTTGGGCAGCGTCGCCGCCTTCGCGCAGGAAGCGGCTCCGGCCGCGGCGGCCGCCGCGCCAACGCCAGTGCTCGACACCGGCAACACCGCCTGGATGCTGACCTCGACGGCGCTGGTGCTGATGATGACCATCCCCGGGCTGGCGCTGTTCTACGGCGGCATGGTGCGCAAGAAGAACGTGCTTGCCACCGTCATGCAGAGCTTTGCCATCACCTGCCTGGTGACGGTGCTGTGGTTCATGTTCGGCTATTCGCTGGCCTTCTCAGACGGCGGCGGCATGAACAGCTATATCGGCGGCGCCTCGAAATTCTTCCACCACGGCATCACGACCTCGTCGTTGTGGCTGCCGGGGGTCGCGAACATTCCCGAGTTCGTCTTCTCGATGTTCCAGATGACCTTTGCCATCATCACCCCGGCGCTGATTGCCGGCGCCTTCGCCGAACGATTCAAATTCTCGGCGCTGCTGATCTTCATGGCGCTCTGGCTGCTCATCGTCTACGTGCCGATCGCGCATTGGGTCTGGGGCGGCGGCTTCCTCGGCTCAGCTGGCGTGCTCGACTTCGCCGGCGGCACGGTCGTCCACATCAATGCCGGTGTCGCGGGCCTGGTCTGCGCGCTGGTCCTGGGCAAGCGCGAAGGCTACGGCACCACCAACATGGCGCCGCACAACCTGGTCTATTCGGTGATCGGCGCCTCGCTGCTGTGGGTCGGCTGGTTCGGCTTCAACGCCGGTTCGGAACTGGCGGCCGACGGCCTTGCCGGTGCGGCCATGCTCAACACCCAGGTTGCCACCGCCGCGGCGGCGCTGGCCTGGATGTTCGCCGAATGGATCGTCGCCAAGAAGCCTTCGGTGCTCGGCATCATCTCGGGTGCCGTCGCCGGCCTCGTCGCGGTGACGCCGGCTTCCGGCTTCGTCAACCCGACCGGCGCCTTCATCGTCGGCATTCTTGCCGGCGTCATCTGCTACATCTCGGCGGTCAAGGTGAAGCACATATTCGGCTATGACGACTCGCTGGACGCCTTCGGCGTGCACGGCGTCGGCGGCGTGGTGGGCGCTCTGCTCACCGGCGTGCTGGCCGATCCTGCGATCAACAGCCTGTCGTCGGGCGCTTCGCTCGGCAAGCAGATCTACGGCGTTGCGGTCACCATCGTATGGACAGCCGTCGCCACCTTCGTGATCCTCTACGTGGTCAAGGCACTGGTTGGGCTGCGTCCGACGACCCAGGAAGAGGTCGAGGGCCTCGACATCTCCCAGCATGGCGAAGTGGTGCCATAAGGCCTGCTTGGCCAACGGGACCGGCGGATCCTCCTCCCGCCGGTCCCCTGCCTGTTCCACGCAATCGCGGGCGGCAATGCACTTGCACCCTGGAATTGCTTCGAAGAAAATCCCGTCGTGACACTCCCGAAAGGAGTTCACGCCTTGAGGCCCGGATCGCATCCGGGCCTCTTTTTTGGTGCAGGCATTCTGTCGCTGTCCGGATTCACGAAATCACGTTCGCGTGAACAAGCTTTTCGAGGAAACATTGACCGCCCTGGCCCCGAACTATGGGGACGATCGCCGTTCCGACGATCGTTTTTTTAAACACAGGGAAGGAATTTTCACATGAACTTCAAGAATATCTGCCTCGGGGCACTCGCGCTTTCCATGGTCAGTGGCGTGGCACTTGCCGGTGCTCTCGACGAACCGGACAACATGGCGCCGTTCTTCACCGATTCCAGCATGAAAACCATGAAGCCGATGGAAGAATTCAAGGCCGCCTTCATGGCCATGCCGAAGGAGAAGCAGGACGCGATGATGAAGGAATGCCAGGACGCGGCGATGAGCAAGCCTCATGCCGAGTTCTGCGCCAATGTGAAGGCGCTTGGCGGGGCCAACAAGTAACGCGCTGCCCGATCCCAAAACGAATGGATGGCGGGCCAACGCGCCCGCCATTTTCATGCGGCTGGGTTGGCCGGAAGATTTTCATGCAATGGGAGTGGCTTCACCGGCCTTATAGTTAATGCAGCCTTAACCTTCCCACGGCTAGTCTGGCCTCCGAATCTGCCGGAGTGCGTCATGCGCTCGGGCCAGGCAATCACTGACGGGGAAGAGCATGCGTTCAGGGGCTTCAGCACCGCTCGCGATGGCCGATACGGGGCACGGCATCCAGGCTTTCGCGCGACGCCAGGTCGGCCGGCTTGTCGGCGTCGGCCTGTTCCTGACTGTTGCCTTCGGGATCGCCAGCCTCGCCACCTGGAACGTTGCCGATCCAAGCTTCTCGCACGCGACGAACAACATCGTCACCAACGCCATGGGCTATGCCGGCGCGGTGTTCTCCGACCTTGCCATGCAGTTTTTCGGCCTCGCCGCGGTTGCCGCGCTGGTTCCGGCGGTGATCTGGGGCTACCTCCTGTTTTCGGCGCGCGGTGTCGACAGGCTGCCCAAGCGCGGTCTGTACTGGTTCGGCTTCGCGCTGCTTTGCGCCGCGATCGCCGGCTGCATCGTCCCGCCCAAGACCTGGCCGCTGCCGACCGGCCTTGGCGGCGTGTTCGGCGACATGGTGCTGAAGATTCCCGGTGTCCTCATCGGCGGCTATCCGACCGGCCTGATCGCCAGCGTGCTTGCCGTGCTTTTGGCCGCGCCGGCGCTCTGGCTGTTCGCCTACGGCGCGGCGCTGACCGGACGCAAGAACGGCTTCGCCGTCATGGAAGAGCCGGCCGCCGCTGACCCGCGCGAGGACGAGCTTTTGTTCGACAATGATGAGGATGAGGGCGACGAGGGCATATTGGCACTCGGTGCGATCACCCATTGGTGGCTCTCGTTGCGTGCATGGATGCATCGCCGCGCCGTGCGCCGCCAGCGCGAGCGGGACGAGTACGAGCCGGAGATGGAGCCGCGCGCCAGCGCCTGGCGCCGTGCCGCCGAACGGGTCGAATCGGCTGAGTTCGCCGAATCACGCATGAGTCAGGACGGCCGCGCCCGCGTCGAGCCGGAATTCTTCGCCGCCATGGTCAATGACCGCAGCGTTTCCGTCGATCCCGACGATGACGACATCTTCGACCGCGACGACCGGGACATGGATTTCGACGACGAGCCCGTCGCCCTGCGCCGCGCCGCGCCCACGGCCAAGGTGCAGCAGTTCCGTTCCGATGCCGCCACCCGCGTCGAGGCGCCGGCGCCGCGCCCGGCCCCGGGCGCCCGCGTCCAGCGCGAGGCGCAGACATCGATGATCGGCTCGGACACGTTCGAAATGCCGTCGCTGCATTTCCTGTCCGAACCGAAGAACGTCGCGCGAGACCCAAGCCTCTCCAAGGACGCGCTGGAACAGAATGCGCGCCTGCTCGAAGGCGTTCTGGAAGATTTCGGCGTCAAGGGCGAGATCATCGCCGTCCGCCCGGGTCCCGTCGTGACGCTCTACGAGCTCGAACCGGCGCCGGGCATCAAATCGTCACGCGTTATCGGCCTTTCCGACGACATCGCCCGCTCGATGAGCGCGATCGCCTGCCGCGTCGCCGTGGTGCCTGGCCGCAACGCCATCGGCATCGAACTGCCGAACGCCAAGCGCGAGACGGTGTATCTCCGGGAAATCATGGCCAGCCGTGATTTCGAGACCACCAAGGCCAAGCTGGCGCTGGCGCTGGGCAAGACCATCAATGGCGAGGCGGTCATCGTCGACATCGCCAAGATGCCGCACGTGCTGGTCGCCGGCACCACCGGCTCGGGCAAGTCGGTCGCCATCAACACGATGATCCTGTCGCTGCTCTACCGGCTGACGCCGCAGGAATGCCGGCTGATCATGATCGACCCGAAGATGCTGGAACTCTCCGTCTATGACGGCATCCCGCATCTGCTCACGCCGGTCGTCACCGATCCGAAGAAGGCGGTCGTGGCGCTGAAATGGACCGTGCGCGAGATGGAGGACCGCTACCGCAAGATGTCCAAGGTCGGTGTGCGCAACATCGACGGTTTCAACGCACGCGTCCAACAGGCCGAGAAGAAGGGCGAGAAGATTTCGCGTACGGTGCAGACCGGCTTCGACCGCCAGACGGGCGAGGCGATCTACGAGACCGAGGATCTCGATCTCGAGCCGATGCCCTATATCGTCGTCATCATCGACGAAATGGCCGACCTGATGATGGTCGCCGGCAAGGACATCGAAGGTGCTGTGCAGCGCCTGGCGCAGATGGCGCGTGCCGCCGGCATCCACGTCATCATGGCGACGCAGCGTCCGTCGGTCGACGTCATCACCGGCACCATCAAGGCCAACTTCCCGACCCGCATCTCCTTCCAGGTGACGTCGAAGATCGACAGCCGTACCATCCTGGGCGAGCAGGGCGCCGAACAGCTGCTCGGCATGGGCGACATGCTCTACATGGCCGGCGGCGGCCGCATCCAGCGCGTGCACGGCCCCTTCGTCGCCGACGAGGAGGTGGAGAAGATCGTTGCGCATCTGAAGCTGCAAGGCGTGCCCGAATATCTCGACGCGATCACCGAGGATGACGACGAGGAGGATGACGAGCCGTCCGGCAAGGGCGGATCGGGCGGCGGTGGCGGCGGCAATTTCGAGGATTCCGACGACCCCTACGACCAGGCGGTCGCCGTGGTGCTGCGCGACGGCAAGGCGTCGACCAGCTATATCCAGCGCCGTCTCGGCATCGGCTACAACCGCGCCGCCTCGATCATCGAGAAGATGGAAAAGGAAGGCATTGTCGGCCCGGCCAACCATGCGGGAAAACGCGAAATCCTGGTGCCGACCGAAGACGACAAGTTCTGACGATGGGGCGTTCGCGGCAACTTTGAACTTTCTGGCGCGTTCATGGCAGGAGGCAGCGTTCGCCCGGTCAAACTTAAGCCCAACTGGGGGTCCACCACAGCCACCAAATCAGGAATCAGACGAGAGTGACCGATATGAAAAACGATCTTTCAGTGCTCAGCGATCTTGCCCCGACGCGCCGCCAACTGCTCGGCCTTGGCCTTGCCTTCGCGGGTGCCGCCGCCATCAATTTGGTGCCCGGGTTCCAGCTGCTGGCCTCGGCGCAGGCGGCCGTGCCCGCTGCCGCGCAGAAGATCGCCGACCATTTTTCCGCGGTCAAATCGATGAGTGGCGAATTCGTCCAGTTCGGCCCCAAGGGCGAGCAGACCGGCGGCAAGTTCTTCCTCGAACGGCCGGGCAAGATCCGCTTCAACTATGACGGCTCGTCGAATTTCAAGGTGATTTCCGACGGCAAGTCGGTGGTCATCCTCAACAAGAAAATGAACACGTCCGATCTCTATCCGCTGTCGAAGACGCCGCTGAAACTTTTGCTCGACGACCGCATCGACCTCTCCGGCGACCGCGTCAAAAGCGTCAAGCAAGAGGATGATCTCACCACCATCCAGCTTTCCGACAAGTCGGTGTTCGGCAATGCGCGCATCACCATGATGTTCGATCCGAAAACCTATGATTTGCGCCAGTGGACGATCACCGATGCGCAGGGCAAGGACACCACGGTGATGATCTTCAACACCAAGGAAGGCGTCAGCTTCGCCCCGGACACCTTTGCCATCGACTATACGGCCAACCGCGAGCTGAATACGAAGACAAGGTAGTTTCCGTCGCTGCGGCAAGGTTTTTGGGCGCTAGCGCTGCCCCTCATCTGGCTGCCGCCATCTTCTCCCCGTGAACGGGGAGAAGGACGCTGCCATTGCCGATTTCGCCAGTTGCAAGCGTTGAAAGAAGGCGCTGCGGCCCGGCCAGCTTCTTTCTCTCCGTTTACGGGGAGAAACGCCCGGCAGGGCAATGAGGGGCGGCGCTGAGATTGGCGGTTAGCACCCGCTTGTTTTTATATCGCGCGGCTGGCAGTAGTTCGGGAGCCAACTTCATAGGGCACAATGTCCTGTCCGGCCGTCTTAGAGCTGGCGGGGCTTGCTCTGCCCCGGACTGGATTCCCGCGCATGCCCTTTTCCATCGCCACCTGGAACATCAACTCCGTGCGCCTGCGCATGCCGATCGTCGAGCGCTTGCTGGTCGAGCAGGCGCCGGATGTGCTGTGCCTGCAGGAAACCAAGGTTCCCGACGAGCTGTTTCCCGAAAAGGCGTTCCGCAAGCTCGGCTACGAGCACATCGCCTTCCACGGCCAGAAGGGCTACCACGGCGTGGCGACGGTGGCGCGGCGGCCGATCGCGGTGGTCGAGAAGCGCCGCTTTTGCGAGATCGAGGACAGCCGGCATCTGTCGGTGACGGTGCGGGCCGGCGGCAAGACGATCCTGGTGCACAATTTCTACGTGCCGGCGGGCGGCGACGAGCCAGATCCCGTGATCAACAAGAAATTCAAGCACAAGCTCGATTTCGTCGCCGAGATGAACGCTATCCGCGCCGAGCATGACGAGGTCTCGGCTTCGGTCCTGGTCGGCGATCTCAACATCGCGCCGCTCGAACATGATGTCTGGTCGCACAAGCAACTGCTCAACGTGGTCAGCCACACGCCGGTCGAGACCGAGAACTTCGAAGCGATGCGGCTGGCCGGCAATTGGATCGACCTGATGCGGCTCAACGTGCCATCAGAACAGAAACTCTACACCTGGTGGAGCTATCGCGCGCAGGACTGGGAAGCGTCGAACCGGGGCCGGCGGCTCGACCATGTCTGGTCGTCGCCGAACCTGGTGCCAAGCTTCACCGGCTACGAAATCCTGCGCCTGGCGCGCGGCTGGGAACGCCCGTCGGACCACGTGCCGGTGATTGCGCGGTTCGACCTGGACTGACTATCCGGGGCGATCTTCCCACTCCGGCCGCAGCTGCGCCATGACCAGTTCGTCGCGATGCACACCCTGGAAAAACGCGCTGCCGCGCGCAATGCCTTCAGCCGTGAAGCCGACAGCCTCATAGGCACGCCGCGCGCGGTGGTTGTCCGGGAAAAGACCGATGCAGAGCCGATAGGCGTCGGTTTCGACAAATACCCGGTCGACCGCCGCCGCCAGCAGCATTCTGCCTTGGCCCTGCCCCGGGGTGACGACGGCCATGCGCTTGACCAGTGTCACCCGTTCGGCGGAAGCCCAATCGCGCAGGATCACGAAGCCAATCGGCACGGAACCAGCGATCCCAACGAAATAGGCATGGCTGTCATCGCCAAGTGCCTTGCAATGGCGCTTCGTCCCAACGCCCGACGTATGCGTCGTAGCCCTCGCGCCGTTCGGTCGCCATGATGAAAGGCAGGTCGGTTTCGGTGGCGCGAACAAGCTGGAAATCCACGTGCTTCTCCCGCTCACTCCGAAAAGCGCGGCGCCAGTTTCTCGATGCGGCGGATCATCGCCTGGAATTCCTCGGATATGCGCTCATGCAACTTCACCGCGACTTCCGGATATTCCTCCAGGATGCGGCGGAACATCTTGCGGCTGAGCCGGATCACTTCCGAGTCGATCTCGGCCGACGCGCTGGTCAGCCGGTTGGTATCGGCGATCAACGCCAGTTCGCTGAGCATGGTACCGGGGCCGACCTTGCCGATCGGGATGCGTTCACCGTTCTGTTCGCGATAGAGCACGATGAGGCCGCTGACGACGACATAGGCCGAGTCAGCGACGTCGTCTTCACGGTAAAGCTTGTGGTTGGCCTGCAAAAAGGTGGTTTCGGCGCCGAAGGCGAGTAGGCGCAACTGTTCCTGCGTGAAGCCCTCGAAGAGCCTCACGGCGGACAGGATGCGGATGTCGTCATCCAACGCCATCTCTAGCTGCGTCCCCGAACGGTCAGTCCAATCCCTCCTTCACGAGCAGACCCTGAATCCCCTCCGACAGGATCGCACCCGAAAGCGGTTCCGCCCAGACCGCTCATTGGATAATGAAATGTTTAAGGAACCAGCTTGTAGCCACCGCTTTCTGTCACAAGAATTTCCGCATTGGAAGGATCGCGCTCGATCTTCTGGCGCAACCGGTAGACATGGGTTTCCAGCGTGTGCGTGGTGACGCCGGAATTGTAGCCCCAGACCTCTTCGAGCAGCACGTCGCGGGTCACCACCTTCTGGTCGGCGCGATAGAGATATTTGATGATCGAGGCTTCCTTTTCCGTCAGCCGCACCTTGGCGCCGCGCGGGTCGATAAGCAGCTTCTGGCTTGGCTTGAATGTGTAGGGACCGACCGAGAAGGTGGCGTCCTCGCTCTGCTCATGCTGGCGCAGCTGCGCGCGGATGCGTGCCAGAAGCACCGCGAAGCGGAACGGCTTCGTCACATAGTCATTGGCGCCGGCCTCGAGACCGAGAATCGTGTCCGAATCGGTGTCGTGGCCGGTCAGCATGATGATGGGCGCCTTGTAGCCGCCCTTGCGCAGAATCTTCACCGCCTCTCGGCCATCCATGTCGGGGAGGCCGACATCCATGATGAGCAGATCGATGAGGCCGCCGCGCGCCGTGTTGACGCCTTTTGCCGCAGTCGATTCCTGCAGCACGTCGAATTCCTCGTAGAGGGACAATTGCTCGACCAGTGTGCCGCGCAGGTCGTCATCGTCGTCGACGATCAGGATGGTGCGTGAAGTCATGGATCAATCCGTTGTTTTGAAAAGTGAATTCAGTTGACCGCTGCGTATTTATGCGGAAGCTGGCCGGCACAACAGCCGATCACAGTGATTTGTTCCGTGGCACGATCATACAAGAAAAAACACGATCGCAATGCAGCCGGCGCAATTTTGGTAAAACGGCTGCGTGTGCTGACCGTGCGGGCGAGGCCAGGGCACCCAACCCAGGGCCTGCTGCAGGCCGGAAACACGGTGTTTGCCTGCGCGCTGGGGCGTGGCGGCATCTCGGCCGACAAGCGTGAGGGCGATGGCGCCACGCCGCTCGGCTCGATGCGGGTGCTGTCAGGCTATTTCCGGGGGGATCAGTTTGCCGGCGCGCGCCGGACCCGGCTGGCGATGACGCCGATCGGGCCCGATCTCGGCTGGTGCGAGGTGCCTGATGACCGCAACTACAACCGTCCGGTCAAGATTCCCTATGGCGCCAGCCACGAGCGCATGCGGCGCGACGACCGGCTCTATGACGCCTGCCTGGTGCTCGACTGGAACATCGCTCCGCGCCGCCGCGGGCGCGGCAGCGCGATCTTTTTCCATCTGGCGCGGCCAGGCTTCACGCCGACGCAAGGCTGCGTCGCGGTGACGGCGCGGACCATGGCGCGGCTGCTGCCACTGCTGTCGGACAGGACGGTGGTCAGGGTGGTGAGGTAGGCAGTAGGCAGTAGGCAGTAGGCAGTAGGCAGTAGGCAGTAGGCAGTAGGCAGTAGGCAGTAGGCAGTAGGC
>NZ_JAIUIU010000003.1:0-402478 GCF_020165775.1 Mesorhizobium sp. B263B2A | reverse complement strand
CCCCCACGCCCGCTCCCCCCCCCCGGCCCGGCGGCGGGCCCGGGTCGCGTCCGTCGACAGTATCTGGCGGTAGCGGCGCGCGCCGGGCAGTCCGTGGAACAGCCCGACCATGTGGCGGGTGACATGGCCAAGCCGCCCACCCTGTTCGATATGGCGCGCCGCATAGTCCGCCATCGCATCGATCAGGGCGGCGAAATCGAATGCCGCTGGCTCAGTGCCGTAGAACGCGGCATCGACGCCAGCCAGAATACCTGGTGTGTGGTAGGCGGCGCGGCCAAGCATGGCGCCGTCGACATGATCGAGATGCCCGCGCGCTTCGTCAAGCGACTGAATTCCGCCATTGATACCAATGAATTTGTTCGGTTTTCCGGCCTTCAGCCGATAGACCCTGTTGTAGTCGAGCGGCGGGATGTCGCGGTTTTCCTTCGGGCTCAACCCTTCCAGCCAGGCCTTGCGCGCATGCACCCACAAGGCGTCGGTGCCGGCTTCGAAAACCCCGTTCGCCAGCGCATCGAGCGCCGGTTCGGGATCCTGTTCGTCGACGCCGATGCGGCATTTCACGGTGACGGGGATCTTCACCGTCGCTTTCATGGCCGCGACGCAGTCGGCGACAAGGTCGGGCACTTTCATCAGACAGGCGCCGAACGTGCCCGACTGGACGCGGTCCGACGGACAGCCGACATTGAGATTGATCTCGTCATAGCCGAACGCTTCGCCAATGCGCGCCGCCTCGGCAAGTTTCGCGGGGTCGGAGCCGCCGAGCTGGAGGGCGACCGGATGTTCCGCCTGATCGAAGCCAAGCAGCCGATCGCGCGCGCCCTGGATGACCGCATCGGCCACCACCATCTCGGTGTAGAGCAGCGCACGGGTCGTCAGCTGGCGATGGAAGAAGCGGCAATGCCGGTCCGTCCAGTCCATCATCGGGGCCAAAGCGAGTCTATGCTCTTGATATTTCAGCATTTTTTCTTTAACATCAATTTGTTAGTCGCCATCGCCGCTACGCCACCTTACGCCAGAATACGACCCTTTTCGCCACGTTTCGATCTCTCAGTGCACACGGAGCGCACACGAAAAAATGGCCACCTATACAAAACTCTCATCCGGTTCCTGGCGCGTCCAAGTCCGTCGCAAAGGTCGCTACGTCAGCGAGACTTTCCTGCGCCGAGACGACGCCCGGCGTTGGGCCACCGAAACCGAGCGCCAGGTCGATCGAGGTGAGACGCCGACCAAGTCCCGCATAGCGCGCCTCAAAACCTTCGGCGAACTGATAGACCTTCATATCGACGACATGTGCGATGTAGGCAAGTCCCCTCGCCGCTCCAAGGCCGCGGCCCTCGATATGCTCCGACGGCATTTGGGGAAGTGCAACCTAGCAGCGCTCGATCGCGAGCGGCTCATTCGTTTTGGTCGTGACCGCGCCGACCAAGGTGCCGGACCGATGACCCTCGGTATCGACATCGGCTTTATAAAACTTGTTCTTACCCACGCCGCTGCGGTCCACGGCCTGCCCGTCAAGGTCGAACCAGTTGATTTCGCGCGTGTCGCCCTAACGAGGCTCGGTCTCGTTGGCAAAGGCCAACAGCGAGATAGACGACCGACACAGGATGAACTCGACAAGCTTATCGCTCACTTCGAGGCAAACCCTCGCCAGATTGCACCGATTAGCCTGATCATTCGATTCGCTATCGCAACCGCGATGCGCCAGGAAGAGATCTGCAAGGTGCGTTGGTCCGATTTGGAATCTCGCACGCGGATGCTCCTTGTCCGCGACAGGAAGGACCCTCGAAACAAGAACGGTAACAACCAGCGCATACCGCTGTTCGCAGCCACTGGCTATGATGCGTGGGCCATTGTTGAAGAGCGGCTGACAAAGCGCAGCAATGACGACGATCGAATCTTCCCGTTCAACCATCGGTCAATTGGAACTGCCTTCCGTCGAGGATGTGCTGACCTGGGAATCCTCGATCTTCATTTTCACGACTTGCGGCACGAAGGAACGAGCCGCCTTTTTGAAGCTGGGTTCACAATCGAACAGGTAGCGCTGGTCACGGGGCACAAGGACTGGAAGATGTTGCGGCGCTATACGCACCTCAAGCCGGAAATGCTCCACACTATCCACGCGGCGAAGGCTGCATAGTTAGCGGGAGTACGCCTTCTTAGGCTTAGGTTGCGGTCGAAGTATTTCATCGCCCCTGGATGCTGACACGGCGCACTCTGCAGAAGTTGATCAATACCGCTGCAGCTCACGTGCCAGGCGACCACGAGATCATGACCCCAGCGGCCAGGGTGAAGGCGGCACCACGATGCTGCTGCCAAAGTCGATCGGCCGTTCGGCTTCACGAAAGCTAGCATCGCGAAGACCTG
Source organism: Mesorhizobium sp. B263B2A (assembly GCF_020165775.1). Classification (NCBI taxonomy): domain Bacteria; kingdom Pseudomonadati; phylum Pseudomonadota; class Alphaproteobacteria; order Hyphomicrobiales; family Phyllobacteriaceae; genus Mesorhizobium; species Mesorhizobium sp. B263B2A. The sequence goes on along the minus strand of NZ_JAIUIU010000003.1, from coordinate 400,114 downwards.
CGACATGCAAAGAGACGCGCGCCATCAATCGTGCAATGGCATGCCTCAGCGTGCGCGTCGGTCATGCGCGCCCACTTGACGAGGTTGGACGGCGTGGTGATTTCGCCACAGCGTATACTACGAGCTCGTTGCTCGGCGTGGCCAAGCTTTTTTCCCACCTGCTCCAATCCGCAGCATTCTCGGGGAGTGATGCCGTAGCCTAGAGGCCCGCGTCATATGCGGCTACGGGAGGTTCACAAAACAGGACCATTCCGTTGGGATTCCTCGTACGAAAGCGCCGTCACGAGCTTGATGGCTTCGTTCCAATATCTCTCCACGTCAGCACGGGTAGCGGTGCGGTCCGATCGATAGGCTGGCAGATCGCCCGCAAGTGCCTTGAGGTCGCGCAATACGGACGCAATGTGCGGCCATGGAAAATCCGTCGGATCGCCGATGTCCCGGTCGGCACCAACAATCATGTCCAGTTTCGCGATGATCCCAGCGAGCGACAGAGCAGCAACACTGGGGATAGCATCTTGAAATTTGAGTGCCTCGGTCATGGCAAACACCTCTGCCTCTCGAGCCACCGCATATTCGGCGCTCTCCTCCGACGCGGCCACCGACATCCGCCAAGACGCGGATTCGCCTGAGGTCACTACCGGAATTCCGGTATTGGCCATCATTCGTGCCTCCAAACGCTGCTGCACCCGACACAACAGCAACGAAGCATATCGAGCTTTTTGCCACTCGCTCCAAAGGCCTGACGCCGGGTCCATTGCTTGCCGTTCGGGAACGTTCTGCTTATCCCCTTGCGGGCCGATGACGAAAGGCAAAGTCATGGTATTGTCGGAATCAGCCATGATCCGAGCTCCAGACAGCTTTGGCGTGGTCAGGCTAGGCATGGTGCGTCAACACTGCGTCTAGCCGCACCCCCGACAACAGGCCAAGGGTATCCACTGATACCTTTGGATCATAGCGCAATGATCTAAAGGGATCAAACAGAAATTGGTGACAGCAGCACAAATGCGCGCGGCCCGAGCCTTGATCGGCATATCACAATCGGAGCTTGCCAAGCGGGCTGGCGTTTCTATTCCTACTGTAAAACGCTGTGAGAGCGACAGCGAGCGCGTCGCGGCGGTATCTGCTGAAACCCAGGACAAAATCCGTGCCGTTCTTGAGGCAGAGGGCGTGGAGTTCACTAACGGCAATCATCCGGGCGTTAGATTGCGGCGAGCCTGACCGACAACGCAGCGGGAATGAAGTTCATCCCAGAGAACGGCGGCGGCCCTGGCGTTCGGTTCGCTCGCAGTCAGAGCTAACGCTCTCTTCGCCATGCAACTGGATCGTCAACCCATCGACTTACATCCGATTCACGCCAGCCCGCCCCGTTGATGCTTACCTTGATCTGAGCGGGGAACGTGCCCTCGGCGATCTTGCGATAGACGGTCGAGCGGGACAAACCGGTCCGGTCAAGGACGGTTCTGAGGCGTATGATACGATCTGGCTCGGGCATAGCTCGCCTGCTTCTCACTGGTTTTTGCTGATTTCTGCTGGGACAGACAGGACGAACCCCATGCCGGAGGCAATCAGGTTTGTCGCCTCAGCCGACTGCGGAGTGGAAACGGCGGCAAATCGGCAGGCCTTAGATTCCAATCCCCCGCCCCTTACCGATGCCATGGCTAAAGGCGAGTTCCGCGCCCAGGCGACGGCCCGTCTCCACGTTGATCCCAAGGTCGCGCTTCCGGTTGGCAAGCAGGGATTCAAGCTGCGGATCGCGTTCAAGGCTCTTGGCCATATCGGACATGGCCAAGCGCGTTGACTTGTAGCCCGACATGTCGCCGGCCAGATATTGCTCCCTTCCGGTACGGTCGAGCTTTTGCCAACGTTCCACGAACCGGTCGGCGCGACCGCCGGGATCGAGGTCCATCCCAGTGCGAATTTCCGTTTCAAGCTGGAGAGCAAGCACGATGCGGCTGATGCGGCCGGCGCTCGCTTCACGAACCAGCTCGGGGTTCTTGACGTAGGCCGCTTCGGCATCGAGCCAGCCATGCGGCCGCACCTTCTCGAAAGCGCTACGGGCATCCCTCAACTCGCGCATCTGCTCGGGACTGCCCTGCCCGTCCGCATGTCCCGTACTGAGGATCGCGTCGATAGCGCGCGCGTGACGAACAAGCGCTTGGGTGCGTGCTCGGCGCATCTCTGCTTCGGGGTTCCCCGGCTGATTCGTGTCGCGCGGCACTCCCCCGGCAGAAGAATCCCTTTCCGGTGTCCGGCCTGCATCTCCGAGCCGCACCCCAACGCTCTCCCTTCCCGGCCCAGGTCCACGTTCCTGCGTGGGCTCGCCGTCTGCGGGCGATCGCAACCCGTCCAGCAGTCCGCCGATCCTGTCGCGCAGCTTCTCCGGAACGATCCGGCGCGCGATCTCGACCACGCGCTGTCGGAACGTGATGCCCCGCCGCTCGGCATAGCTCTGCGCCGGGTCTACCTGCTCGTAATCCGACGCCATGTCCTTGGCGCGGTCCCGTGACAGCGTCCGGTGCAGCCGTTCGCGGGTCGCGAAGTCATCGCTGCCGTAATGCAGATCCATCCCATCTCGATGCCGCGACAGGGCGACGTAGCTGCCATGTGCATCCATGCCCGGCGTGGCGAGCACATGGGTCCGGTCGACAGTCATGCCCTGAGCCTTGTGAATGGTCGCGGCATAGCCGTGGTCGATGTGCGCGTAGTCTTTCAGGTCGAAGCGAACCGATCTGTCGTCATCAGTGCGCACGGTCATGCTCTGTGTGCTGAGCTCCTCCACGATGCCAAGCGTGCCGTTCTTGACGCCAAGCCCGCGCTCGTTGCGAAGGAACATGACCCGGTCGCCGCTGGCGAAGTTTCTTGCACCGCGTTCCACATTCACCTGGACATCGTCGCCGAGTTCTCCGGCAGCGCGCATGCGCTCGCGCGCTGCCTGGTTCATGGCGCGTACTTCGTCGTTTGTGTGGGTGAGGATGATCCGGCTCGCCTCTGGATGCGCCCGCCTGTCGCGGTCCCAGCGCTCGACGAGTTCACCTCGAGCTTCGTCGCGCGTTGCAGCCTGATGCACCATGCCTTGCGCGTCGTAGGCGCTGATTGCGGCGCCGATCCTGCCGGTTGCCAGATCGCGCGTGGCGTCGCGCTGCCAGTCCTCGCGCTGCCGGCGCACCTGACCGATTTCGACACCGCCGTGTCGCTCATGGATGGAACGGAATGCAGCGCCCGCTTCGATTGCCTGCAACTGTTGCGGATCGCCGACCAGCACGACCTTTGCGCCAACGTCCGCCGCACGGGAGAGCACGCGCTCCAACTGGCGCGTGCCGACCATGCCGGCCTCATCGATCACCAGGACATCGCGCGTGGTGAGAAGATCCCTGCCCTGCCCCCAGCTATGCTCCAGACTGGCGATGGTGCGTGACGGGATGCCTGATCCGCCTTCCAGATTCTCGGCGGCAATGCCGGACAGTGCCGCGCCTCGAACCTCGTAGCCCGCGGCTGCCCATGCCTGGCGCGCGACACCCAGCATGGCGCTCTTACCCGTTCCGGCAAAGCCGACGACGACACCAAGACCGTGACCATCGGCGATATGCGCAAGCGCATCGGTCTGCTCACGTGACAGGACAAGACCGCGTTGCGCAGCTCGCGCCAGTGCTGCCTCGCGATGTGCGTCACTCACCGCGTGTCGCTCGTCCAGATCGATACGCTCAGCCGCGCGGTGAAGGCGCTGTTCGGTCTCGATCATCTGCCCGGTGGTGAAACGGTCTTCGCCGCGCCGGTCCTTGCCGAGTTCGACCAGATCGGGTGCGTTGGTGATGGCTGCCACCACCGCGTTGAACTGCTCCACTCCATCGCTGTGCCGATGCGAGAACTTGGCAATGTCTTTTCGGGTGAAGGTCGATTGCTGATGGGTGATGGCGTCCAGCGCGAGGTTAGGATCGGCAATGATGCGCGCGCCATTGTTGCGCGCGATCTCGCGATGCAGTTCGGCGCGATCTGCTTCCCTGTCGCCAGCAGCAAGGCCATTGCCCTCGATGCGTTGCGCCGGCGCACCAATCTGCGTTTGCGGCTCCAGGGCAATGCCCTGCGCTTCCAGACTGCGGTGATCGATGCGGGCGTCGATGTCGAGTTCGGCCAGACGCTCATTGGCCAGTTCCGCCCATCGCTCGCGCCAGCGCTCGACCATCTGGGTAGCATTCCAGTCTCGAACCTTCGCCCCAAAACCATTCTCGTCCACGGACCGCATCGTGAGCATGACATGAGCGTGCGGCTTGGGACTGCCATCCTCCGCCCTGTCCCAATGGACATTGAGATCAGCGACCATGCCCTTGCTGACAAACTCGACTTGTACAAAGTCGCGCGCCAGTTCGATGCCTTGCGCCTGGCTGAGTTCACGCGGCAGGGCGAACTCGACTTCGCGGGCCAACTGCGCATCCTTGCGCACCTCGAACGCCTCGACATCGTTCCACAGCCGTTCGCGGTCGCGCCAGGCTTCGGGTGCATCCTCCGGCAGCATCACCTCGGAATGGACGACACCGCGCTTGGCCGAGAAGTCCTGAACACGATCGATCCGCTCGTCGCGCAGCCGCGAAGCCGAGCGGTAGGCGGCTGACGCCACCGCGCTTGAGCCTGCCTTGCGGCCAATGACCTTGACGTGAAGATGATAGATCGCCATCGCGCCCAGATCATTTGCACGGCAAAGCCTACGTCGGCACGACGTATAAGCGCGCCCTCCCTCGAAAAATTCTCGGGATGGACCAGCCCGTCCCGGGCTGTCTCGGCAACCCTGAAGCCTTCCGGCAAGCGCTCGCCTATCATTGCCACATCGACAATCGATGGAGACTGCCATGCGCAAACCACGAGACTTCGACGCCGAACTGAAGGCGCTGGAAGACAAAGCGCGAGACCTTAAAACGCGGAAGGTGCAGCAGCTGGGCGAACTGGTGATCGCCACCGGCGCCGATCAGCTCAGCACAGACGAACTGGCCGGCGCACTGGTCGCAATTGCCGAGACGAAAGACACCGCAAAGCGTGAGGCATGGGCCAAGCGTGGGGCGATGTTTTTCGCGAGCAGGTCCCGGGGAACTGCTCCGGGGTCTGAGCGGAACCTTCGTAGCGCTCCAGCACAACCGGGCAGCCCGCAATCGACTGCGAGCGGCTCTGGCTCGGCATGATATGCGCATGTGGCAGGTCGCGCGACGCCAACGCACACGGCAGCTCATCGAACTCGGTGGGCTCGTCGTCAAAGCAGGCATCGTCGAGCTCACCAATGACGATCGCGCTATCATCTACGGCGCGCTGCTTTGGATCGCCGCCAAACTGCAGGGCGATGAAGGCGAGCAAGCACAACGATTATGGACTGCAAAGGGTCGGCAGGCGTTCGATGCTGAACGGCATGGTGAGCCGAAGGCCCGGTAAACGAAGCGGTGTCTCGCGCAAATGGCGGGCGGCGCGAAGCACCAAAAGGCGTAGCGCCGCCCGCCTTGCACCAGCGGCCAGGCCGAGAAAGTAGCGGCCACTTCCACTGGGTCGGGCTCCAGACTGGCGTCCCGTTAAACGTCCAATTCCAAGGCCGATCAGCAGCCTCGGACTCCCAAATTAGCGCGGCCAATCATTTTGCATAATGCTTGGCACACACTCTTTCGTTGAATTTCAGTTCTGCGTCCGACATAGTTGCATTTGGGGGGACGATGCAACTTTCATGGATCAGAAGTTGCAGCCTCGATCTCTGACACGAAGTCCTCCACCAGAAGCGAATTGGCATAGGCCGTCACATGATCGCCGTCGAAGAACAACGGGTGTCCATTCCTGAATGCAGAACATGTAACTTGCGGGCAGAGGGTAGGCAAAGGGTCCCAGACGTGAATGTTCGGCAGAGCCGCTGATATCTCGGCGTAGCCCTGCAAAATTGGTGACCGAAGTTTTTCTATTAACTTTCGATCGATGTCGAATCCATTGGCACAGGACGGGTTCATTGAATTGAACCAATCACTGCATCGAAAGGCCGCGGCCCTGAAGATTGGCTTTGGGCCTTCGAAAACAATCGACAGTCCCGCCTTTGAGAGGTGGGTAAGTTGTTCGATAGCGTTCTTGACGGTCTGTTCCCTCTGCTGCTCGCTGGTCTCAGCGTTACCTTCGGGGCCCGAACCCTCCTGAAAACTAAGTCGGGCCAGTCGGAGCGAGGGCAGGAACAGCAGGTCGCGACGCTTGGCAATCTTGGCGACGTAGGCCGCGCTGGCACTCGTGGCATGAGCACACCTTGGCGCAGTATCTTGGGCGAGGTTGAAGCTGATAAACGGGCAACCGGCGGTCCACACCACCACCGTTCGGATGCCGGTTTCGAGCGTGAAGCGCTCCAGCATAGGAATGTAGGCTCCCGCGTGAGAATCGCCCAGCACGAACAAGGTCTCGCTGCGCCCTTCGCCCGGGCAGCCACGTTTGGTGAAGAACTGCGCTTCTTCCACAGTTTCCGTGACGACGGCACAACCAGGAGATTGGGGAGAGGTGTCTGGTGAGGTTGCATACCATTCGCCTCGATTCCTCATGACCGTGCTCAAGGCGATTTCATATCGATTGTCGCGCATCAATTTGAAGCCGAAAAACGCGGCAGCGATGACAACTAAAAAGAGGGCAACAACGGCCATATCGGGGACGATTCTCAGAATCCGCAATCGACGCGTCGGTGTTTCGATCCAGAAATACGAGCCGAGGCTGAACGCCACCGCGATCAGCAACGCTGCCAATTTTGTGGCGGTGGATTCGATGCCTATCGTCCATCTTGCGATCACGAAGACAGGCCAATGCCACAGGTAGAGCGAATATGAGATCCAGCCGACGAACCTGACCGGCCTTGTTTCCAACACCGCAAAGTGTGGCGCACGATCACTTCCCAGATGGTAGAGGCATCCGATCAAGATAGTTGTGCAGGCAACTGCAGCGATATTCTCAAGCCCATGGGAACCCTTGCCAAAGTCGAGCGCGAATGTTGCCACGAGGCCTATCAGGGCGATCGTGGCAGCAAGATTGCAATGCCTCTCAAGGCCCGTCCGTCCTCCTATTCGGCTGACAAGTTGCAAGCACAATATGCCGCATGCCAACTGCCAAAAGCGGGCATAGGGCATGTAGAAGGCGTGAAGCGGATTTGCAGCCAGAAGATGAAGCCATGTCGCCATCGAGACGACGGCAAGCGCACCATAAACAAACGCCGAGAATCGCTTCCCGCGCGGTCCCATAACCCAAGGGAAAAACAGCAGCGGGAAAACAACGTAGAATTGTTCCTCAACCCCAAGAGACCACGTGTGAGCGAATGGGTTAAACTCGGTCACGGGTGAAAAATAGTCGGTTCCCTTGGCCAGGGAGATGTTGCTCAGGCCGACGAAGGCGGAAGAGGCGGTTTTGCTGATTGATGTGCTGAGCCAGGCGTCCGGAACGAACAGAAAGGTGGCGAGCGCACTGAACAGCAAGCACACCAACAGGGCCGGCATGATTCTTGTGAATCGGCGTGCATAGAATTCCAATACAAAATGAAAAGCGGACTGGCCCCGGTAGCGCCTCGACACCGTATAGCTGACGACGAAACCAGAAATGACGAAGAAAACATCAACTCCCAAAAAACCATTGGGGAGGCGGTCGCCATACAGATGATAGAATACTACCGATAGGATCGCGATGGCCCGGAGCCCGTCAAGAAAAGCTAGGTAGTCCTTCGACGAGCGTTCCGAGGTCGAACCAAAATTATCGGCCATTGGGCAAAACACGCATTCTTGTAGTGAAAATCGGACAACGTCCTGGTTCAGACCAATCCGGCCTCCAGTTAACGCCCATCAGCCTTAGCTTGCGGGCAATTACAGTATGTACCGATCATCGGAAAGGCCGAACACAGGATTTGTTTCGGTCGAAGGCGCTGTGAGTCCGATCCACGGTTCTCGGCTGCAACCGAATGTCGCCATCGATGCCCGCCTGACGGGCGCCGCCTTGCGCGCCGCATCGAGCGTAGATCCCCACCGCCGGACTGCGTTCACCATTCCGATCGCGGCTCCCAATATCGCGGCTGAACTGGTTTTGTTGTCCAAGCAGCCGTTGGGCAGGTAAAGCGGCTGAGCGGTTGCGGCGCACTTCGGAGGCTTACGAGCAAGTCGAATGTCCTCGCTTGCTGCCAACGAGACTTACCGGCAGCTTCTCACCAGCCACGGTCTGGCCGGCTCGATGGGTCGCAAGGGCAAATGGTTGGCCGAGGGGCTCCAGGACGGTTCGCTGGGTTTTTGCGGCGAGGAAAGTGCAGGAGCAACGTTCATGCGCCGCAACGGGCCGTCAGGACAACCGACAAGGGTGGCATCGTTCCGGCGTTATTGTCGGCAGATCATGGCGAAGTTGGGCAAGGATCCAGGCGAGGTCTATCGCGACCTGACGAACGATTTGGGCGAGCCGGTTGCCGACCGTATCCGGCCATCGCGACCCCGGCACAAAAGGACAAGCTGTCGAAGCTTTCACCCAAGCAGATCACGTCGAAGACCTTGGCCGAAGAGCCGATCAAGTCGGTGCTCAGCCGGGCACCCGGCAGCAATGCCGAAATCGAACAGCCTCAAGGTGGCCACGGCTGGTTTGCCGCGCGCCCGTCAGGCACCGAAGATATATACAAGATTTCCGGAGAGAGTTTTCGGGGCCAGGATCACCTGCACGCCATCCTGGCCCAGGCGCAGACGATCGTCGACCATGCGCTCGGGGCAACCAACGAAAACTGAACCGGCCGCACCTGCGAATTTCCCGAGGAGATGCTCCCCGGAATAAACGATCTTTCCACCCGCGCGCACTACAGCGCCGGGCGTCAGGCTGGCCTCCTCGACATGACCCGCCCCCAGGATGTGCATGACGCGTTCGCCTACTCCGAGCAGGTAGTCGGCAATGATGCGGCGGTGGCAGCGCCGCCAGACGGCTTCCGGGCACATGATTGCGCAGCGATGCTCACTGCCAAGCTCTCGCAGTTGCGCCAGGCCTTTGGCGAACGGCTCCATCAGTGCATAGTCGGCGCGTTCGAAACCATCGGATGCGGCTGGCGAGGATTGGTTCCCGACTGGCACGACACCCAGGAGGAAGGGTACCATCCGTGGCGAACCACGGGAACTTTTCGAAAAGCGCTGCATCCAATTTCATGTCTGGCGCATGGTCGACGCACGCCGTCAGGATGGTGAAGGAGAACCAAGATGGCATCGAAACAGCCCGCGGAAACCGACCCTGACCTCGCTGTTGGTGTGTTCACCGTGGCAATCGCAATAATGCCTATGCCGCCGGTCAGCTGGTCCTGGTACGCGTCGGCGACCATTTGCTGGCGGTCGATGGCACATGCACCCACTGCAAAGTCCCGCTGGCGTGCGGAGTATTGATTGGCACCAGGGCCTATATCGGTCTTCGGGTCGGCGAAGGGCTCCAGCCTGCGTAACGTTCCGGCCGTGGCCACAGGGCGGCCCCGATCCAGGTCAGGACGCGATCCGCGGCCGCCCGGTGGCTGTCGCGACGACGATGGCTTCGACGAAACTGCGCTCGCCTTCGATTGTGGCGACTCTTATGTCCCGTGCGATTTCGATCCGCGCCTGATCGGTCCCGGCGCGCGCGGCAAGATCTGCCGCCAGGACACGAATGTGGGCCTCGGCGGCAGCCATCGCCTCGTCCTCGGTCTCATAGTCGTCCAGCCGCAGGCCGGAATTGAGACGGAAAAGCCCGATCTCCGGCTGGCTGACGCGGGCTTCCGCCGACATCCGTACCTGCCCGACCACCGCGCCTAGCGCATTGGCGACGTCGGCATGTTCGGCGATCTTGCACACATTGCCGATGATCGGCGGCAGCCGCGCGTAGTGAAGCGATGCCGAAGCGCCGAGGCCGATCACTGGCCGGTCGAGTGCGATCGACAGCTGCGCCATGCCGTCTCCTCGCTCTACCGCACGCTGAACCAGCGGATTGGAAACAGAGACGCCGCCATCCAGCCCGTCCTCGGCAAAGACTGTTTCAAGAATGGCTTCTGCAGAACGCCGGGTGACGGCGATGAGGACCATCTCGGAAAATGCTTCCGCTCCTTTGGCGACACGATGCCCCTGGCCGTCGCGCTTGCGTGCGAACAATTCGGCGCCCAGTCGAGCCGCGACAGGATCCCAGTTGTCCTGCCGACCGAGCACATGGGCCGCATCGGATGGCGTGAAGCCCGTGATATGCACCAGACCGCGCGCGACGAGGCGATTGAGTGTCGCGACCTGTGACGTCGATGCGAGCAGCCGATCAAGGGCTGCGGGAATTGCCGAAATGTCAGCATAGAGCCGTGCCTCGGTAACTGTCAGGCCCGCAGCCAGACGCTCGGGCACGCCTGTGCGCAATGCAAAGCGGCCGTCCAGCCGGCTGGTGTTAGGGCTGAGCAATTGCCGCTTGAGTCCTTTGGATATGACATCACCGTGCTTCACCGCGGCCAGCGCCAGCGGCACGAGCCGACGGGGGCCGAGAACGATCGTCGACGTCAGCGACCTCTCATGGAGCGAGACTTCCGAATCTCCCCCGAGGCCAAAGGTGCGCATGGCGACGGCTTCCACCATGGTTCGCATTCCGCCGACGGTAGCGCCTTCCGGGTCGAGCCGCAGGCGACCGCCGTCCAGAACGGCGATGTCGGTGGTGGTGCCGCCGATGTCGGACACCACTGCGTCATCGATTCCGGTCATGTACCGGGCTCCAACCAGGCTTGCCGCTGGTCCTGACAGGATGGTCTCGATCGGCCGGGCGCGGGCGAATTCAGCGGTGACAAGCGCGCCGTCGCCGCGCACGACCATGAGCGGAGCGACGATCCCGCGTCTTTTCAGAAAGCCCTCGGTGGCGTCGACAAGACGATCAATCATCGAGATCAACCGAGCGTTGAGAAGCGTGGTCAGCGCCCGTCGCGGGCCGCCGAGTTTCGACGACAGCTCATGCGAACAGGTCACCGGAAGCCCGGTACGCTCGCGAATGACGTCACGTACCGCGACCTCATGCTCGGGATTGCGAACCGCAAAATAGGAGGCCACGGCGATGCCTGAGACCGTGTCGGCGAGAGACGGCAGCGCAGCCACGAGAGCGTCCAGCACCAGCTGACGCGGATCGCCATGGACGTCATGTCCGCCCGGACAAAAGATCACGGGATCGGAGCCGAGAGCCTTTGACAATCCGTTCCGGTCAAGGTCGGCTTCGGCGAAACCGATCATCACCAGCGCGACACGTCCGCCCTGCCCTTCGACGAGGGCGTTGGTTGCGAGCGTGGTCGACATGGAGACGAGCTTGATCGCGCCGGGTTCGATGGCAGCCTCGGATAAAACAGCGTCGACGGCACCGGCGATGCCCTCGGCAAGATCGTGCCGTGTGGTCAGCGATTTGGCCTTGGCCACGATGCCTGTAGATTCTGACCACAGCACGGCATCGGTGTACGTGCCGCCGGTGTCGATACCCAGATAAAGTGGCGACTGCTGGTGCGCATATGCGTTCATTTTGATCAGTCGCCCAGCCCAGGTTCCGGCGAGAAATATTTCGCGATCTTGTCTGCTTGGCCGTCGAACGCCTTGGCGTCGGCGGGTGGATCGCGCTTGATCGCAATATTGGGCCACACAGACGCGTACTCCGCATTCAGCGCGAGCCAATCGTCGAGACCAGGCACGGTATCGGGAAAAATGGCTTTCGCCGGGCATTCAGGCTCGCAGACGCCGCAGTCGATGCATTCGTCGGGGTGGATGACGAGCATGTTCTCGCCCTCGTAGAAACAGTCCACAGGACAGACTTCCACGCAGTCCATGTATTTGCATCTGATGCAATTGTCAGTGACCACAAACGTCATTCCGTGGCCTTCAGACCAAGCCGTAGGTCATATCGAGGGGAATGCGATGGTCGTCGATAGCAAGCACGCCAGCGGTGTTTTCTGCCAGGACGATCGAGGCTTTCCTCTCCTGCTCCGACATGTACGTTCCCCACAGGGTGACCACGCCGTTGTTCACGCTCACCTCCGAAGTCGAGGGCCACGATTCGGATCGCAAGGCGTCGACAATCTCCATCCTGATGCTGCTGTCGTCGTGCAAGGCCGGAGCGCGCCAGCCTTTCCTGGCAACGACCAGTGCTCGCACCAGATTGGCGCGACTGACGATCCCCACCACCTTTCCGTCGCGAACCACCGGAACTCGCTTGATCCGATTGTGTTCAAGCAAGGTTGCGATCTCGGCGACTGGCGTGCTCTCGACCACTGTCGCAACCTGCCGTGTCATGACGTCGGTCACATGTTCGGAATGAGACTTGACGTAGCCTTCCGCCTGAGCCGTGTTGTTGGTGAACAAATGAAGCCACCAGGAACGAGCTTGCGGCACCGTGCCGATCTCCGCCCGGCGGATCAGGTCCCCTTCGCTAACGATGCCCAGCAGCGCACCTCGGTCAATCACTGGCACGGCGCTGATCCCGTGCGACAAGAGAATATCGGCGACCTCATCCACCGTGCTGTCAGGCCCGACCGCGATGACAGGCGACGTCATGACATCCTTGGCGATCAGCATTTCGTTCTCCTTCACCTGTCTGCGTGTTGAAGAACCGACGGCAAGGTGCCGGAGCCCTGCCCGTTGACAGAATGGAGGTGGATCGCGCGATAGAACTCCCTTGCATGAAAAGCATAGGCTTCCAGATCGGCCGGATCGCCATCGAACAGCCCCATGTCCTCGGCTTTCCGGAAGAACCAGGGAGCGGGCAGACCGGGCTCGAGCGCCTTCACGGCAACAGCCGCAAGCAATGGCTGGCCTTCGCCTGCATCGTCGTCCATCAGCTGTTCGAGCACGTCTCGGATCACGCCTGTTGCGCCCGAACCGACCATGCTCTCGGCCAGACTTGCATACGTGATCGGCAGCCGGGCCTGTGCTTGCATGAGCAGCTCCTCACGCAGCCGCGTTTTGAGAGCATTGGCATCCGTGGGCGCGATCAGGATGCGGGAACCTGCGTCGAGGCGGTTGGCCGATGTCAATGGACCGACTGTATGAAGCTGAACGTCCGAGCCGGAAACCGTTCTACCGATATCTTCAAAAGCGTTCGTCATCGCCGCCGAGCCTGGGTACCTTCGCGCGACATCGCCAAGTCGTCCTGGCGTTGGGACCTGCTGCTGGCACCCGATCCTGTCAAAATTTGCTGCCGAAGCCTGCCTCATCCTTACATGCAAGACAAACGAAATTTATTGCCGCTTCAGCACAAGTATTTTGCATCGTCAATTTCGCTTTCAAGGCGTGGCGTTGCCCTTCCCTTTTCGGATTCGATATGCATTTTGGATGAAACCGCCGCGCCCGGATCGCCTTTGGCTTTGAACAGGCGGTGATTTCGCTCCCGAACGCAGTCCGGCAGGAGATTTATGATGATCACTGGTGCTCAATGCCGTGCGGCGCGCGCGCTGGTCGAATGGACCCGTGAAAAGCTCGCAAGCAATTCAGGCGTGGACGCGCTGATCATCGAAGAATTCGAGCGCCGGATCAGCCTTCCCGCCGAGGATGTCTGCGACACGCTGCAAACCACGCTTGAAAACGCCGGCGCCGTTTTCATCGCCGAGAACGGCGGCGGTGTCGGCGTGCGCCTGAAACTCAACCGCTCGGAAGTCAAGCGGATCGGTATTCTGGAGAACGAGGGCGGCATCGTCGGAACAGATGCCGTTCCATAGACTCAGGTTTGCGGGATTGATGAATGTCACAGCCGTCGCTGGATAATTTAATCCCGCATTGGCTGACCGGGTGCAATCAAGGAAAGCGTCATGAAGGTTGTATGGGGTGACCTCACAGAGGAGGAACAAACAGCGCTTAAGCGCATGAATCGCGGACCCTACCCGGCTCTATCGAAAGCGTTGGCCGAACGCCTCGTCTTCCTCGGGCTGGCGGAAGAGAGACCGCTCGGAACCGGCATAAACAGGGTTGGAAGAGAACTGGTGATAAACACATTGCTCGGCGTTCGCCTCAAATAGCCCAAGACTGACGCCGCTGAGGCGGCTGCCTTGACTTCCCAGATTGCTTCCCCAACTATGGTCCTATGAACGCCGCCGCTAAAATTCTTTGCGATTTTCTTTTCCGGGTTTGCCCCATCGCGGGATCGTAACCCCCGGCTCGGCTGCCATGTGCCCCGAGCCGAGGGGCATCCTTCCATCGACTTGGATAATCCGCGGGGCTGAACGTCCCTTGGCTATTGCGGCTTCAAGCAAAAAACTCCCCGAGTTTTGGCCACTTCCGCCACCTGATGACGGCTGGCACAAAAATTATGAGCATTCAAATGCAAGACAACAAGAAAACCCGGCGCAAGCCGAACATCCGCATCTCTCAGTCGGATCATGCACGTTTGTCGGCCCTCGCGAACACCGTTGCCGCCCGGAATCCGGAGGCGGCAGATGAGTTGCTCGCCGAACTTGAGCGCGCGCGCATCGTCGCCGATGACTGGGTCTCTGCCGGCACCGTCCGGATGGGTTCGACTGTGACCTTCAAGCCCGACACCGGCGATCGGAAAACGGTCACGCTGGTTTTCCCTGGCGATGCGGACATCTCCGAAGGCAAGGTGTCGATCCTCACGCCGATTGGCACAGCCCTGATCGGCCTCTCGGCTGGACAGTCGATCATGTGGACCGCCCGGGATGGGCGCCGGCACGAATTGTTGGTGCTTGACGTGACCCAGCTCGCTCCGGAAGGCGATGGTGCCGATCAGCGCGCGCCAGCGTCTTCGACAATCGCTGCGGGCGTCTAGACATGGGCGTCTCCATCCGTCTCCTCAATCACGCGGGCAGCCTCATCGCGGGAGTGTGGCCCCTGCGCCGGCCTATCCTGGCCCGGCACAGGGGTAGCATTCCATACCCGATCAATTGCTTGACGCCGGATCCTCTTTCACGGATCGGCCGGAGACGTACAATGCCTGCTATCGATGGCTGTCAACTGACGACCAAGGACTACACGATTCTCGAAGTGATGCGGGAACGCCACCCTACCCGCGACGGAACCTTCTCAACTATTCTCCAACGGAAGATTTCGAGCGCATTCGTGATGTTTCGGGAAGACATCCCGGCAAACGTCGTGACACTCAGCAGCCGCGTGGCTTATCGGGTGAACGACGGCCCTGCCGAAACCCGCATCGTCGCCCATGACCAGATGCGCGGTCTGGTTGGCATGCTGTTGCCTATCACCAATCCGCGCGGGCTGGCGCTGCTCGGTCTGGCCGAGGGTCAGTCCATGTCCATTCCGACCTCGGACGGCAGCCTTGAAACGCTGACCGTACATGAAGTGGTCTATCTGCCAGAAGCCGCAAGGCGGGAGAGACTAAAGCTGGCGGGGGTTGCCGAGCCGGGGCCGTGGCGGCCGGGCGGGCCGCGTCTGCGCGTCGTCCATCGTTCCGGTGAACCGCACAACGAAGGTCAGAACAAGGTTGCGGCGGCATTCGATGCCGGGTTCGACGACCCGGGTCCGTCGGCCGCCTGAGAGCTCGACTACCCCGAAGGCTGTGAAGGCGGATAGACAAGCGTCCCGTCGGGCCTTGCCTTCACGCCGCCGGTGAGTTTCGCCAGCTCGACCTTGTCATCGCCCATCAGATGAAAGACCGTCTCGCCGCGGCTGATCAGGTAGTCCGCGACGATCCTCCTGTGACAGCGCCACCAGAGCGCCTCCGAGCACATGACGGCGCACCGTCGCTGCCTGCCGAGGAATACTAGCCGGTCCAAGCCGCGATGAAACTCCGCTGACAGCGCGTAGTCGGCATAGTTGTGAAAACTCTGGTTGATCCAGAATGCGTTGAGCGTCGCTGGAATTTCGCGCGCCTTGCCGCGCAAGCCACCAAGCTCGGCAATATGCTCATATCCCACGCCGAACGCCGCCAGGCTTTCCGGAAACGCGTCGCTGTTGAACTGCGGGTTCGCCCTTGATCGCCTGACGGTCCTGATATCGACCACCAAAGCGATTTCTCCAACCCGTAGCAGAGCAACGAATTCGGCAATTGACCTGGTCGAGTGGCCGATGGTGTAAAATGGATAAGGCATGTTCGGTCAATCCGTGGCGATCCATCCCCTTCCAGCGACGTGGCTTCGCCTGGGAGGAACGATCATTTCACAACTTGCTTCAGGCCGCGTAGCGCCTCCTGCACGTCGGCTCGCGCCTCGCTTGCTTCCGGATAGACGGCATAAGCCGGGTAGGTGAATTCCGGCGCGCCCTCCACGACCTCGAGTTGCCCCGCCTCGATGTGAGGAGCCGCGGCGCCCCTGCGAAAATAACCCATTCCGCCAGCGCGCAGAATGTAGTTTAGACCCAGCGGCCCGAGGCCGACCAGCAATCCGGGTTCCCCGAACGCGGTCGAACTTGCGTCGTGCTGAGCCGCAAACAGCGGCCCCCAGTCGACATAGACGTAGTCCTTGGAGCCGCCGGGTTCCCCGTCTCTGTCCGTGGTGCGGACCAGGACGAGCTGCTCCTCGACGAGAAGCTCTACTCTGAAGCCCGGGAGCAGCTTCGGCGCATAGAGAACAGCAATGTCCAGAACGCCGGTCCTGAGCTGATCGAGGAGCTGATCCGGCACGCCGACCTGGGCTTGGATGGCGATTTCCGGCCTGGCCTTCTTCATCCAGACCAGCCAATCGAGCAGCAGCGGGTTCCACAGGCTGAGCTCTCCGCCCAGCGCCACGACGCTTATCCGTCCCGATGGGATGGCGAGCTGGTGTCGAGCGCGTTCCCAGATCTGCACGAAGGACTGGGCGAAGCGCTCGAACTCCCGACCCGCCGGCGTCAGTTGCGCGCCGTTGCGGTTACGGATGAAGAGCTGACGTCCGAGCTCCTCCTCCAGCGTGCGGATTCGCGCGCTTACCGTGGTTTGCGTGACGTGGAGCCGATCGGCAGCTTTCAGAAAGCTGCCGGAATGGACGATTTCAAGGAAAGTGCGCGCTCTATCGATGTCCACCGGCCGCTCCTATGAACGCAATAATTTTGCACTGGTACAGCATTTAATTCCGTTTGCCTTCCTGTTTCCTGCGGAGCAGGGTTTCACCAAAGTGTGGCGCGCGGATACGGAGCTACCGATGGCCGAAAAGAGATACCCCGACGCTGAAATCCACGAATACGCATCTCCGCCCTGCTACGCGCGCGAGCTGTCGCCCGAGTATGGCGGGCATTCGGAGACTGCAGAATCCTGGAGCGAAATCTTGCGCTGGCGAAAGGCAGAGCGGCAGAGATTGATCGAGGAGCGCCTCGCCATCGATGTCGATGAGAAGAAGGCCAGGTCGGACCGCATCGCTTCGAGCCTCGATCTTGCCATCGGCAAGGTCAGCGGTCGCATCGTCAGCGGCTATTGGCCGTTCCGCGGCGAGCCCGACCTTCGCAACTGGTCGATCAAGATCATCGAACGCGGCGGCAGGATAGCGCTTCCCGTTGTCATCAGGAAAGGCTGGCCGCTTGAGTTCCGGTCCTGGCGGCCGGGTGATCCGCTCGAGCGCGGCGTTTGGAACATCCTGGTTCCGTCACGCGGGCCTTCGGTCCTGCCGGATATAGTGATCGCTCCGGTGGTCGGCTTCGACGGAGCGAATTACCGCCTAGGATATGGTGGCGGCTTCTTCGACAGAACGCTCGCGGCTATGCAGAGGCGGCCGCTGGTTATCGGAGTGGGCTACACGGGAAGCCGGCTCCGAACGATCCATCCGCAGCCTCACGACATTCCGATGGACGTAATCGTCACGGACGCTTGAAACACGAAGCAGGCAGCGCCTGGTTCTCCGGTTGCGACGGCGACTGAACGTCGCCCATCGTGGAAACCATCCTGCATGCCTGAATAAACGGCAGGAGAGCACAATGTCGAACCCAGCAACAACGTTCGGCGACCACAAGCCCCGTTTCTTCGCCAGGTGGCTGTGGTCCACGAACCATAAGGACATCGGGACGCTTTATCTGGTGTTCTCGATCATGACAGGGGTCTTCGGCACCGCGCTTTCCCTGTTGATTCGCATGGAACTGCAGGAGCCGGGACTGCAGATATTCGGCGATCCAGCAGTCTACAACGTCGTCGTCAGCGCCCATGGGCTGGTCATGATCTTTTTCGTCCTCATGCCGGCCCTGATCGGCGGTTTCGGCAACTGGATGGTGCCGATCATGATCGGCGCGCCCGACATGGCGTTTCCGCGACTGAACAATATCTCGTTCTGGCTTCTGGTGATGGCGTTCATCCTCTTCATCACCTCGATGTTCGTTCCAGGAGCGCCCGGCACCCTCGGCCACGGCGGTGGCTGGACGCTCTATCCGCCGCTCTCGACCTCCGGCCAGCCCGGCCCTGCAGTCGACCTCGTCATTCTTTCGATCCATCTTGCGGGCGCTTCCTCAATCCTCGGCGCCATCAACTTCATCACCACAATCTTCAACATGCGCGCGCCTGGAATGACGATGCACAAGATGCCTCTGTTCGCTTGGTCGATGCTGGTCACCGCATTCATGCTTCTCATGTCGCTGCCGGTGCTCGCTGGCGCGATCACGATGCTGCTCACGGACCGCAACTTTGGCACGACTTTCTTCATCCCCGACGGCGGCGGTGATCCGATCCTTTACCAGCATCTGTTCTGGTTCTTCGGTCATCCCGAAGTCTACATCATGATTCTTCCCGGCTTTGGCATCATCAGCCATGTCATCTCGACCTTCGCCAAGAAGCCGATCTTCGGCTATATCGGCATGGCTTACGCCATGGTGGCAATCGGGGCTATCGGCTTTGTGGTGTGGGCACATCATATGTATACGACCGGGCTGTCGGTCGACACTCAGCGCTACTTCGCCTTCGCTTCGATGGTCATTGCCGTTCCGACTGGCGTGAAAGTGTTTTCGTGGCTGGCCACTATGTGGGGAGGATCGATCGAGTTCAAGACTCCGATGCTCTGGGCTATCGGCTTCGTCCTCCTCTTCACCATCGGCGGCGTCACCGGCATCATGGTCGCCAGCCCCGGGATCGACCGCTCGTTGCACGACACCTATTTCGTGATCGCCCACTTCCACTATGTGCTGTCCTTGGGAGCCGTCTTCGCCATCTTCGCAGGCTTCTACTACTGGTTCCCGAAGATGACCGGCTACATGTACAATGAAAGGATGGGCAAGCTGCATTTCTGGCTGATGTTCGTCGGCGTGAACCTCGTCTTCTTCCCGCAGCATTTTCTCGGCATGGCCGGCATGCCGAGACGCTATGCTGACTACCCCGATGCTTTCGCCGGCTGGAATTTCGTGTCGTCGATCGGGGCTTACATTTCAACTGCCGGACTTATCGTCTTCTTCATCACGGTGGCGGAAGCTTTCAGTCGCAGACGCCAGGCCACTGCCAATCCATGGGGCGAAGGCGCGACCACGCTCGAATGGCAACTGCCGTCGCCACCGCCCTTCCATCAGTGGGAGAAGCTGCCGCGCATTACCTAATCGTCGCTCTGTTGGAGATCGGTGCCAGCTGTCGCTTCGACATATCGTCGGGAGAACGTCATGAACGAAACCACAGATCCAAACAGCCACATCCTGCTCTTAGGGATCATCGCGTTCTATTGGGCCTTGCTGAGCACTTGGGGCCAAACCCAGCCGCGTCAATGCAACGACAAGGCCAAGCGTGATGATGCGCCGACGGGCCAACGGAACGACAGTGACGAACGCAGGGCCTCCGCCGATACCCTCTTGGATGGGATTCGAAAGATCGACCCGGATTTCGACGTCGCCGCGTTTCTGGCTGGCGCCAAGACAGCCTATGAAACTATTCTGCGGGCCTATGCGGACAGTGACATCCAGGCGTTGAAGCGCCTAGTCGGGCCGGAAGTGCTTGATGCCTTCGAGCTAGCCATTTCCGAACGCCGGGACCGCAAGGAGACGCTGCTTCTGACCTTCATCGGCACCAGCGAAGCAAAGATCGTCGATACCCTTGATGAGGACGGCACCACTGAGATTGTGGTTCGGTATGTTTCCGAGTTGGTGAGCGTTACACGCTCGGTCAACAACGAGATCCTCGCCGGCGATCCCGAGCAGATTGTTGAGGTGATCGACAAGTGGACGTTCGCCAGTGAAACCCAGTCAACGAAGCGGAATTGGATGTTGATCGCCACGTCAGGCGAGTAACGGGTATGTGCTCGTCCGGTAAGCCTGGTTGACAGCCTGGTCGCAGTCCCGAGCGCTGCGCGGCATCCGTGGATTTGTCAGCTTGTGACGATGCTCATCCCACTATCGAGTATCGCGATCAATTCGACATGACTCGATTCAGTCGACCATTTTCAAGCAGCGAGCGTGTAGCACCGCCGAAGATCCATTCCCTGAATCTGCTGTGGCCATAGGCGCCGGATATGATCAGATCGGCATGCATCGCGTCGGCGACATCGGCGATCGTCTCCCCATCGGATTTTTCCGGAAAAACGTCCGCCTTCGCCTCTACGCCGTGAAAGGAAAGTAAGGCAACAACATCGTCCAGACTATTCCAGGTTTCGTCGGTTGCGTCATTGTCGATCGTAATGACACGAACCTCCTGAGCCATTTGCAAAAAGGGCATGGCGTCAGTAACCGCGCGCCTGGCTTCACGCGTGTCCTTCCATCCGACAAGGATCTTGTCGATGCGGAAATTTTCCTGGTTGCTCGAGGCGACAAAGACTGGCCGTCCTGCTTGAAGGATCAGGCTGCCGAGATCGGTGGAACGATGGACGTTGCCAAAAGAGGCACCCTCGGGCGGTGCTGTGACGATGAGATCGGCCACACGCGCCGCGCTGATCAGCAAGCGGGTCGGATTGCCGACGGCCCCACGCCATTCCGTCTCAACCGTTGCGCCAGCAAGATCTTCGAATTCCGTGCGGAGGTCCTCAATTCGTCGCTCGATGTTCTTGCGGTGGCGCATCATGCTCTCTCCGTCGAAGGCCACTCCTCCTTCCATTACGACGGGCGGCGGAACGTCGGCGGCCGAGAGACCGATCAGGCGCGCATCAAACCGCTGGGCCAAATCGACGCCAAGCTTGACTACAGGAGCGATCATACCGTCGATATCGAGATTGAGAACGATTGACTTGTAGCCCATTGGGCGTTCCTTCCATGTTGGAGATGATGCCGGCTGAGCCAACGGGAAAAAGTCAACAGACATCCTGCCGCGCAACGCGGCTTCACCAGGCGGCAACCTCAAAGCTGGAGGTCTACCTGCACAGTTTCAAAAAAGTCGATGATGAACGATCGTTGTGATGAGAAGTGCGCCGGCCGGCGGAGAACGTCCTCTCCCTACTCGAACATGATCCGAGCGGTACCTCTTTTGGCGATCAACATTCTACGAGCCTCCTGGATCCGCTCAGCCTGTTGTTTGGTATAGGGACCCATCGGCCGGGTCTTTTCATCGCCGCGACGGACCCGGCAGTACCAGCGGCCTCTGTCGGAAAAAATTTCGACCGAGGTCGGTGCATCGTTAGCAGCCTGTCTGGCGAGCTCGTCGATGAATTTCACGACCTTTGAATAGTGCTGGGCGGACCCAACAGTGCGAAAACCGTCGGTGACGCCAAGTTCCTGCTGCAGTGTGGACATAGTCGAACTCCTTTCAGTCACAACCACATTCCCGTTCGCCATTTTGACGGCGCTCTTCGGCCCGGATTGCCGCAGAGCGCTCGCTAGGCTATTTGGCGCTCTATCTCGGCCTCGGCCTCCAGGCTCTCTATGTCACGGAAGATCGAAGCGACTGCCAGCGTGCGCCCATCGCGCTTGAAGCGCAGCAGGCAGTCCCTGGCACCGATATCTCCCTCGACCGCGATCTCGTCCCATTGCCCAGCATGGCCGACATAGTTGATGGGCACGTCGTAGTGCTGGCTCCAGAAGAACGGCACAGCTGCGAATTTCTCGCGATGGCCGAGCATGTTCAGGGCCGCGGTTTGCCCCTGCCTCTCTGCAACCACCCAATGCTCGACCCGAATGTTCTCGCCAGTGTGAGGATCCGGCCACCGCGCAATGTCGCCGGCCGCGAATATGTCCGGTGCGCTCGTCTCCAGGAAGGCATTCACGGTGACGCCGCGGTCAAGGACGAGCCCCGCCTTTTCGGCAACCCCGGTTCGCGGCCGCACGCCGACGCCGACGACGACGAAATCCGCCGCCAACGTACCGCCGCTGCTAAGTTTCACCTTCCTGCCGTCGATGCTGGTCGGCGTGTTCTCAAGATGGAATGCGACGCCATGCTCCTCATGGAGTGCGCGGATGAAGTCGCCCATTTGCGGACCGAGGACCCGTTCCATGGGCCGCTTATCCGGCGCCACGACATGAACTTCGATATTGCGCGCGCGCAGGGCTGCGGCAACTTCCAAGCCGATGAAACTGGCTCCAAGCACGACGGCGCGCCGCGCGGTCGTGGCTCGCTCGACGATCGCCTTGCAATCTGCAAACGAGCGCAGCGTGTGAACGTGTGGCTGGTCGGCGCCACGGATGGTCAGGCGGACAGGTTCGGCGCCGGTCGCAATCAGCAACCTGTCGTAAGGAATCCTTCCTTCATCGATGAGGACGACCTCGCGGGAACGCAGGTCGATATCAACGGCCTTCGTATCGAGACGCAGGTCGATGTTGTTTTTTGAATAGAATTTCTCGCCGCGGACCGGGATCCAGTCCTCCGGAGCCTTTCCGGCGAGGTAGTCCTTGGAGAGGTTGGGCCGGTCGACGGGCGGCGCATGGTCGTCGCTGATCATGACGATGCTGCCCTGGTACTGCTCCCGCCGCAGCATTTCGGCCGCTGCGAAACCCGCTGCGCCGCCGCCGACAATGACGATTTTCTCGGGGGCCCGGCCAGCGCTTCCGCCGCGCGGCTTCGGCGCCGTCCGTTTGAGTTTCTCGCCCACGAATATCCGACCATCACGTTGTTCCACCGACCAGCAAGCGAGTGGATTGAAGGCAGGCGCTCGCAAGGCTTCGCCTGTGCGCAAATCGAAGCAAGCATGATGCCACGGGCACCGAATGGTACCCGCCACCACAAGTCCGTCACCGAGCGGTCCGCTATAATGTGTGCATGTCGCGCCGATGGCGAAGATCTCCGCCCCGCGGCGCACAAGCAATACCTGCTCATCGCCACGATGGCCGACAAGCTTTCCGCCATCGGGAAGGTCTGACAGCGCGATCCCCTGCACCAGATCCGGCCCGGTTAACTTGGTATCAGCTTCAGCCATATTCTTCTCCTTGGCGATCCGGTATCAAAATCGCTCGTGCGGCGAAGCGGCAATCCCACTGCTTCGGGATACCTTCTGCCTGGCTAGTGCGCCCTTCAGATTCTCAGCACCAGCTGCGCCAGCATTCCGACTGCGTGACGCATTGGGCTGAGTGGCTTCACACTGCAGTTTCCCGCTCTCGCGGATATCATGCAAACGAATTTAATCGGTAGTTGAGTGCAGTTTTCATGATGGTTTCCTTCGGAGATTCCACTGCGCCTAACAGGATTTGCGCCCAATTACAGGATTGCCTGCCCAGTCTTTCCCCAGTCGGCAAGAAAGGACTCCAGGCCCTTGTCGGTGAGTGGATGTCTGGCGAGGCTTCTGAGTATCGCTGGCGGTACCGTGGCGACATCTGCGCCTGCGATCGCCGCCTGTTTGACATGGAGAGGGGTGCGAATTGAAGACGCCAGGATTTCCGTCGTAAAGGATTTGTCGTTGTCGTAGATCTTGCGAATTTCTCGGATCACCTCCATGCCGTCCAGACCAAGATCGTCGAGCCTGCCGACGAACGGCGAAATGAAGGTCGCGCCTGCCTTGGCTGCGAGCAGCGCCTGGTTGGCTGAAAAGCACAGGGTGACATTTACCTTGTGGCCGAGCTGACTGAGAGCCCGGCAAGCCCTGAACCCATCCCAGGTCGACGGCACCTTGACGGCCACATTGGCGGCGATGCCGGCCAAAAGCTTTCCTTCGGCGACCATGCCGTCGAAATGGGTCGCGGTGACTTCCGCTGAAACCGGACCCTCGATCGTCTGGCAAATCTCCTTGACCACATCCCTGATCGGTCGTCCGGTCTTTGCTATAAGCGACGGGTTTGTGGTCACCCCGTTGAGCACGCCAGCGGCGGCAAGCTCACGAATTTCGGATATATCGGCGGTATCGACGAAGAATTTCATCGTCTTCTCCTCTAAGGTGAACGCCCATCGATCATTGGATGGGTGTTTTCTGCTTTGGTTCCCGGAGAGTTTGTTGCCGTGGCCGCGATCGCACGCCCAATGGCAGTGGAGTAGCGCCCCATCTCTATCGGTGTCTCAGCAAAATCTCTCTAAGGACGACGGCGTCGTTGTGGACCTCGTCATGAGCCGAGTAGACGAGTGTAACGGTGCCCTGCCGTATCAGGTCGCGCAGCTGGTCCAGTTCATCGCGATGCTCATGGATTTCCGCCGCATATCGCCAGCGGAATTCCTCCCAACGGGCTGGATCGTGTCCGAACCATCGCCGAAGCTCGGTGCTTGGCGCGAGTTCCTTCATCCAACAGTCGATGGCGGCTTCGGTCTTCTTGACCCCTCGCGGCCAAAGCCGGTCGACCAACACTCGCTTGCCATCGTCGGTAGCGGGACTCTCATATGCCCGCTTCAATTTCACCTCCTCGTCGAGAATGTTTTCGTTCATTAGCGTCGTATCCCGTCTGTCTCCGTCTCGTTGACAGCATCAAGAAGGTCGGAGAATTCCTTTCTAAGGATCGCCTCGTCGGCTTCGTCCGATACGACCAAAAAGACGTCGCCGCGATATCGCTCGATCCAGTGACGACCCGCACCATGGCTGCGCAGGTAGTTCCCGATCCGATGGATCGAGGAATATCCCAGGCCGTGGTGCAGCAGGAACTTCATAAAGGTCGTGCTTTGCGATCCGGAAGGTTGCCCCTGACTCAAGGGGCGACCTTCTGTCCTTGGGCGTTGAACTGTTTCAGATAGGCGATCACGTCGGCGATGTCCTGGTCCTTGCTGAGACCGGCAAACGTCATCTTTGTGCCGGGGACCAGTTTGCGTGGTGCGTGCAAATAAGTCGTCAGCGTCGGTTCATCCCAGGTCAAACCGGAATTCTTGTTCGCCGCTGAATAGTCGTAGCCCGGATACACGCCGGCCGCTCGGCCGACGACGCCGTTCAAGGCCGGACCTACTCCGTTCTTGGCGTCTGGGCCGACCGAGTGGCAGGCCATGCACCTCTTGAAGACGGTTGCGCCGGCTTCGGCGTTGCCGGGGGATGCCTCCAGCGCATGGGCCGACCCGACTGTAGTGAGAATTGCGGTTGTCAATCCGAGCAAAGTCGATTTCATGGTTGCTTCTTTCAACGAGTTAAGGGTTGGTTTCGGTCGACTGCCCTTGGCAATCTGGGGATTGAAACGCACCCAGTCTGCCGGACCCGAACCGCGGATCCGGATCCGGCAGCGTTGCCTCAGGAGGGAACCAGTGGGCCGGGGCTCTTCAGATACGTGTTCTTGATCGCGTCCACCGCCCAGTAGGCAAGAGCGCCTACGGGTCCGGTCGGGTTCTTCCCGGCGTTCTGGGGAAACACGCACGCGCCGGTCACGAACACGTTCGGGACGTCCCAGACCTGAAGGTATTTGTTCAGGACGCTGGTGTTCGGATCGGCTCCAAACACTGCCCCGCCCGTGTTGTGCGTGCTTTGATAAGGCACGATCGAATAGGGCACGGGAGGGATGCTCCGATCGACCTTTGTCGCACCCATCTCCTTGGCGATCTTCACGCAGATGTCGGCCTGGCCGTTCATCTGCCTGACTTCGTTGTCCTGGAAGTCGAATGTCATCCTCATCAATGGACGCCCGAAGACGTCGGTGTAGGTCGGGTCGAGGCTGAGATAGTTCTGTCGGTAGGCCATCACCGCGCCCTGGTTGCCGACGCTGGCCGCGTGGTCGTAATTGTCGACAACTGCCTTCTTCCAGGCGGAGCCCCAGCGCGGCGTGCCGTGCGGAGTTGGATGCGACTGGATGGGCCGGGCGCCCGAGTTGCTGCAGCTGATGCCGCCGCCGCCGATGTAGCCGGCCTTCACGAAATCGTAGTTGTCGCCGTTGAAATCGTCCATGGTCGTGCCGAGCGCGCCGGCGCCCATGAAGCGATTGAGGATGGTTTCCTTGTCGAAGAAGGCCGTAGCCCCGCCACCGCACTGATACGCGTAATTGCGGCCGACCACGCCCTTGCCCATGGCCGGGTCATAAGGCACGCCGATGCCCGATTGCAGCAGCAGGTTGACGTTGCCGAGCGCGTAGGCTGACAGGATGATGAGGTCGGCAGGCTGTTCGAACTCCCGCCCGCGTGCGTCGAGATAGGTGACGCTGACCGCTTTCTTGCGGGTCGAGTCGAGATTGACCTTCAGCACGATCGAGTTGGTGCGCAGCTCGAAATTCGGGTTCTTCAGCGCCAGCGGAATGACGGTGAAATGCGGGCTGGCCTTGGCATTGGCCTCGCAGCCGAAACGCTCGCAGAAGCCACAATAGTGACATTGGCCGAAGGCCACGCCATCGGGATTGACGTAATCCCGCGACGCATTTGACGACGGATTGGGGAAAGGGTGGTATCCGAGATTACGGGCCGCCTTCTCGAACATCACCATGCTCTGCGCGGCGATCATCGGCGGGTTGGGGTATTCCTCCTTTCGCGATCCTTCGAAGATGTTGCCACCATCGATCTTTCGGCCGTTGATGTTGCCGGCCTTGCCGGAGGTGCCGCAGGTCTTTTCGAACTTGTAGTAATAGGGTTCGAGATCGTCATAGGTGATCGGCCAGTCCTGCAGGTGCATATCCGATGGGATGATCTTTTCGCCGTATTTGTCGACCGTCCGGGCGCGCGCCTGATGATCCCATTCGAGCCAGCGCCAGGTGACGCCGTTCCAGTGCACACCGGCTCCGCCGACACCCTGGCCAGGCAGGAACGAGCCGAGTTGCCGCATCGGCAGCGCCGTTTGCGATTCACGGTTGCGGAAGGTGATGGTTTCCCGCCGGACGTTCTGCATGAGATCGTAGCGGGCGGCGTAGCGCAGTTCGTCATGGATCTGCGGGTCGATGAAATCCGGATTGGTGTCGCGCGGGCCTCCCCGCTCAAGGGCGACAATTTTCAGCTTCGTCGACGCGAGCTCCTTGGCGATGATGCCGCCTGTCCAACCAAGACCGACAATCAGGACATCGACAGCGTTGAGTTTGGTGGCCATGTTACAGTCTCCTTTTCCGTCGGCTAGATGAGGTCCTGAATGCCTTTGGGTTCAGCCTTGTAGGGCCTGTTCCGGAAGGGTTCGATCTTGTCCATGTACATGGCGTCGGCGCCTGGAAACCCGATCATCTTCCAAGCCGCTCCGTCCTTGTTCCCGCCATACATCGGGTCGGCGAAATAGCCCTCGATCGTCAGCTGAAGCAGCAGCCCGAAGAAGGTCGCGGTGGGCACGGTTCGGAGCTCGACCTTCTCGCTCTCGAGATCGGCCAGCACCGCGGCACGATTTTTTGCCGAAAGGCCGTCGAATGTACTCTTGTGGTTTTTCTGCACGAAGGCATTGACGTCGGCGATGCCGGCCCGGATCAGTTCCGATGGCGTCATCGGCAATTGATAGCCCTGCTCGGGCGTACCCTCGCCAAATGGTCCTTCCAGATACAGGCGGTCACCCTTGCCGTATCCACCTGCCATCTGCCGGTCGATGTAGGTCGCAACGCCAAGTTCCTTGGCGCCGGGGCCTGTTGAATCGCTTGGAAGGAGCGTATCGACTGCCGCTTCGATGAAGGCGGATTCGTCTACATTGAAGAATTCATAGCCAGAACCTCCAACATGCGGTGTAGTGGCGGCGGTCACGTGGTGATTTTTTTTATTTGCGGTGGTCGCAGCCATGATTTCGTCCGCCGATGCGGATCCGCCAAGTGGCAGAGTACTCGCTGCCGCTCCGGCAGCTCCGGCCGCGCCGAAGAGCTTCAGAAAGTCGCGCCGACCCACATCGCCTTGGCTCTTTTCTTCCCTTGACATGATTCCTCCTATGACGCTGTAGGCAAAACAATGGGGACGATGGAGAGAGCTTGCGCTCGCTCCAACCGGCGCTGCGCAGCATCCAGCGCTAGGCTTGGTGGATTTGTAAGGAAGCCTATTAGCAGTACGATCTATTTGACAAACGAATTTGATTGACATTTGAAGGCAATTTTTATGCTATCCTAGTCGTGGATATCGAGCTCGCCCGTACCTTCATCGAGATCGTTTCGACCGGAAGTTTTATTCGGGCTTCGGAACGGCTCAACGTCGCGCAGACGACGGTTAGCGCGCGTATCCGCAGGCTCGAGCAGCAGCTGGGCCGGCCGCTTTTTGTCCGGCATAAAGGCGGGGCTTCGCTCACTCCGGCCGGTGAGCAGTTCCTGCGCCACGCGCCGATGTTCGTCCAGCTATGGCAACGCACTCTTCATCAGGTGGCCGTGCCCCCGGGACGCCGAGCGGTCCTAACCGTCGGCAGCGAAGTCAGCCTTGCGCAACCCCTTCTGCTCGATTGGGTCCGATGGATGCGCGGATCGCTCCAGGACATTGCACTTCGAGTACACGTCGACGTGCCACAGGATTTGATCAACCAGGTCGCGTCGGGAATGGTCGACCTGGCGATCATGTACGCACCGCCACACAGACCAGGTTTGAAGATCGATCTGCTTCTGGAGGAAAAACTCGTCCTCGTGACTACCGATTCCGAAGCGCGCCTCCTGGACGAATCCGATTATGTTTATATGGATTGGGGGCCGGATTTTGGCCTTCACCACGGAATGAATTTCCCGAGTGCTGCGCCCGATCTTTCTTTCGATCTCGGTCCGCTAGCACTGAGCTATGTTCTTGCGACTGGCGGATCCGGATATTTCAGGATGAGTTCTGTGCAGCCTCACATAACAGCCGGCCGGCTGCATCTTGTGCCCGAGATGCCGCAATTCTCCTATCCGGTGTACGCGGTGCAATCCGCAAGCGCGGACGAGAGCGTAGTAGTTCCCGCTCTTGCCGGCCTGCATTCCGTCGCACGCGACATCAAATCGCAGGATTCCTTTTTCGACGCTTAAGTAGCCTGTTCGATCGATGGGAATAGGAGGTCGACTGTCGTTCCGACGCCTTGCTCGCTCGCAACCCGGATCTGACCACCAACCATCTTCGCCAAGGCCTGCACGTGCGACAGTCCTATCCCTGTGCCCTTCTCGCCCTTCGTCGTGAAGAAGGGTTCGAATGCCTTTTGCAAGACCTCCGGAGGCATGCCGCAACCGTGATCTTTCACGCGAACGCACGCGTAGGTTCCCGGCCCGGGCGGGTCTGGTGACGCGGCCGTCTGCACCAATCGCCCGGTGATGACCCGGATCTCGCCGCCGTTCGGCATGGCATCCCGCGCATTGATGACGAGATTAAGCACTGCTGCGTCGAAAAATGCGGGATCGATCAGGCATTGCGGGATACCAGAACCAAGTTCGAGCTTCACTCTGATGTCTGGTCCCGCGCCATACCTGAGGAAAGGCTCGAAAGAGCTGAGAAACTCATTCAAATTGCCAGCGTGGGCATCGAGTTCCTGATGCTTTGCGAAAGCGAGCAGCTGCGACGTCAACTCGATCCCTCGGTCGATTCCTTCCCGTGCGGCGGCAATGTAGGCCCGCACACTTTCGGGCTCGTCGGCTCGTCTCTCCGCAAGCCTTAGGCCGGATTCGATTACTGCCAGGAGGTTCCTGAAATCATGGGCAATTCCGCCAGTCATCTCGCCCAGGGCGGCAAGCCGATGTGTCGCACGCTCACGTTGTTGGACAGCGGTTAGGACGTTGATGGGCATGTCCGATACATGAGCGCTCTCGCCGTGCTCCATTTGGGAGCGTGATTGAATATCGCGCGGAGGAATATTGCCTGTCATGAAGGTCGCCCCCAATCAATCGATAACTAGCGACGGTCAGGAAACTCGCGCTTCCCCTCGCATGGTCGTATTCAGTCCTCCCTGTCGCCGATAGTCGTATGTCCAATGGATGGCCTAGGCGCGCCGGACGATCCTTTTCGCCATAATGTCTTCGACCGTCGGAAACGCGTTGAGGGCCTCCTCTGGGAGGCCGTCATTGGCCCCGGCAAGTTCAGTCCAGCCGTTCGTCTCGGGTTCGCCGACAATGATGCGGCCGACCATTCCGGCGTGCTCATGCGGGATGCAATAATAATCGTAGACCCCCTGTTCAGTGAAGGTGACCGAAAAGCTTTCGCTTGGCAGGAGGTAGTCGGAATCCCACGATTTTGCCGTCTTGGGCATACGAAGCGATCGCCCGAAGTTTGTCGGATTGTACGCCGTGGTCGTGTGCGAATTGCCAGGATTGAGATTGGTCCAGCGGACCGTCTGACCTGGTTTGATCAGAATGCCGATCGGGTCGAACCAGACGTGCGAGCCCTCGTCGCGCCCTTGCATCCCGATGTCCACCGCCCTGCTGGCCCATGCGGTCGACGGGAATAGGGAAAGGGAGGCGGCAAGCCCACCGCCCTTTCCCAGCATCTCACGACGCGTGAGCGTCATTTGGCGACCCGCGCTTCGTCAGGAACCGAGACATGCCAGAGCACGACGTGGGCATGCGGGACTTCGACGCCTGGATGGCCGGCATTGTAGTAGACATCGACGTGGTCGACATTTCCGCCCGGGGCCGCGAGGTCGTCAAAACGCTTGTCCGGATTGAGATCCTTGATCGGCAGCATGTAGATGGTGCTGACAAGCTTGCCGTCGTGGTCGTAGGCAAGGAACGGCCCGACCGGCAATGTAGCCGGATCAACGAAGAGTTGGCCCATGCCTGGTAGGAAGTCGGGCAATTTCACTAGCTTGCTGACCTGTTGGTAAGGAGCAGCTGGCGGGGATTTGGTTACCTCGTTCGCCGCAAAGGCGCAACACGAGCTACCCGTTGTGAGGACGACTGCGAGGGCGAGATGTTTCATCACGCTATCTTCCTTCTTTGACTAAAAAAGCGACGACAAAAATCTGGACAAGTTTGGCAATGCGCTTTTCATTTGCTGGCGCGGTGTTTGCGCCCGCCCAGCAAGCAGGAGACCATTCTGTTCGTCAAACGAAATTAATTGCCATTTCAGTGCATTATTTCTGTTCGTAAAGCGGACACTGTTTTGGTTGATTTCGAAAGAGTTTTTACTATTTCCAGATTGCTATGAATATGTTTCAGACTCGATTTCGACAAAGTCGAAACGCCTCAAAACAGGCTCGTAGCCCGGACGCGAGAGGGCGCTGGCGTCGCGTCCGGGACAGCCAGGACCTCCATTTCGTTCCTTGTGAATTCTGCCCTGCTTAAGCAACGCGGCTGGACGCCATTTAAAGATGCGTGTCGCACGAGGTTGGCTCTGATGATCTCCCCCACCTTGTCAGATGACGACATTTTGCTCGGCCTTGTGACCAAGGGAAAGCAATCGGCCCTGTCAAAAATTGCCGTCAGGATGCTCGGAGAACTGGGCTTGACGAGCAGGTAATTCTGCGGGGTCTTTTCGACCGGGAGCGCCTCGGCTCAACGGGCATCGGTCGTGGCGTCGCGATCCCCCACGCTCTGCTCAGTACAATCTATTCGCCGGTCGCATCTTTGACACGCTTGGCTCAACCCATTCGCTTTGATGGTCCGGACGACGATCCCGCGGATCTCATTTACACTGTGCTCTGGCCGAGCTCTGCCACTCCCACCTTTCTTCCTGCCCTTTCGCGAATATGTCGCCTGCTTCGGGCACCTCATGTTCGGGAGCAACTGCGGCTGGCACGGTCATCTGATGAGGCCTTGGCGACTCTCGAAACTGAGCCGAATCAGGAATTCCCCGCCAATTTAGGTAGTTCCCGCCTCAGGCCTGGCATTGTTTCAGGGCTCGTCATTCGCGGCTTGGTCGAACATACCTAATTCTGGTGAATTGTCGCGCAATAAGATAGATTGACAATCTATCTTTTATGGAGGATTCATCGAAGAGCGACCAAGGCCGCAGGCAGCTTGCGTCGGAGAAAACAGGAGCTACGCAATGACCGGAAACGGTCGAAGCAAGAGAACAATCGTGGTCGACGGTGTGCCATTGCCCGACATACTCGACGAGGCAATGATCCGCCGTGTAGTCCACGGTTTTTATGACGAAATTCGTCGTGATGATCTTCTCGGTCCCATCTTCCGCGATCGGATCGAGCCAGATAAATGGCCGCAGCATCTGGCGAAGATGTGTGACTTCTGGTCTGCAACTCTTCTTCGGACATCCCGTTACGGCGGCAGGCCGCTGCCGCCACACCTGGCCATAGCCGGTCTCGACGCTCCGCATTTCCGTCGCTGGCTAATGTTGTTTCGGACGACGGTGCGTCGCATTTGTCCGGCCGAGGTGGCGACGCTTTTTATGGATCGCGCGCTGCGCATCGCCCACAGTTTCCGTCTCGCGATAACCTTCAACCGCGGCGAGCCCACGATTGGGATCGAACCCATCGTCGAGAAGGACCTGTGATGCAGCATCGGTTTGTGAGTGGCTTCCGCCAATGCGCACCAATCGGCGACAGGAGATATCCATGCGGCTGACCGCCTTCTCGGACTATGCCTTGCGGATGCTGATGTACGCCGCCTCAGCTGCCGATCGCCTGATTACGATTGAGGAAACCGCCCGCACCTTTAAAGTGTCGAAGACGCATCTGAACAAAGTGGCCAATACCCTGACCCGCAGCGGCTATTTGAAGGCAATCCGCGGCCGTTCCGGAGGCCTTGTTCTGGGTTGTCGGCCCGAGATGATCCGGATTGGCGACGTAATACGACTGACCGAGCCGGATTTCGCCCTTGTGGAGTGCTTTGCCTCCGGAAACCAGTGCGTGCTGACTGCCTCCTGCAAGCTCTCAGGCATGTTTGGCGAAGCGATAGCCTCCTTCCAGAACACTCTTGACCGCTACACGTTGGCCGACATCGTGCTGATGCCCGGGGACTTCCTCGGCTCCCCGACATCACCGGCTCGTGTCGGGTCGGCACGCGGCGGCGAATAATGTAGCGCCGGCAGCTTTCCCTCGAACGGAGACGAGCCATGGCTGAACCAAAGAAGAACGATCAACAGGTAACAAAGACGATTGATTCTGGCATCGACCCGGACAACAATCTGCTGCCGATGCTCATTGGCGGACTTGTCCTCATAGTGATCGGCGCGGTCATCGTGATGATGTTTGTCTAGTTGCGCGGAACGGGGAGCGTGACGCTATTAACCCACGCTGGTCCGAGTGCCTGGACGAACCGAGCTCCGATTTGGTGGGCGCCGGTGTCGAACGGCATCGACCGAGATGGCACAGACCGGTTAGAAAATGGTAGTGGGGATGTCATAAGACGCGCTGCTGACGTTCGAGCTCTCGCCGCACAAGCTTTCGAAGGCGCATGCCGTACTTCGTGCCTGCTGCGAGATAGATGAGCCCATGGAAAGAAATCAACCGCAGCCTGGCGCCACTGTTCGAATGGACGCCTGACGCCCAGTGGCTTGCACAGGTCTGCATCAAGCATTGCCCGGCACTGCGGCAACTCTTTTGGCGCACACAAGCGGCTGAAATAGCTCTTGTGCCTCAAGCGTTCTGCAAATTGGGGCGGCCATAATGCTGGTCATTTAGCTTGGTGCAGAGCGAGCTTCTTGTGACGCAACTCGTCCATGTCCTACGCAGGGATGGACTTTTTGCTGGGAGAGCGGCTCGCTCATGGCCATCGAGCTCGAGTCGCACCACCTACAGCCCGAGATATGCCTTGCGCACTGCCGGGTCGTCGATCAGCGCCTTTGCCGCGCCATGGTGGACGATGCGGCCGGTCTCCATGACATAGCCGCGATCGGCGCCCGAAAGCGCCAGGTGCACGTCCTGTTCGACCAGCAGGATCGTGACGCCTTCCTTGCGGACCGCCCGCCAAAACCTCCAGCAACTGCTCTACAATCACCGGCGCCAGGCCAAGGCTCATTTCGTCGATCATCAACAGCACCGGCGCCGCCATAAGACCGCGCGCCATGGCACACATATCTGCTGCTCGCCGCCCGACAGCGAGCCGGCAAGCTGGAGACGGCGCTCGCCAAGACGCGGAAACAGGCCGTAGATACGTTCGAGGTCCCGACCGATCGCCTGGCCGTCGCCGCGCCTGTAGGCGCCCATCAGCAGGTTGTCCTCGACGCTCATCCGGTCGAAAAGCTGGCGGCCCTCCGGCACCTGAACCAGCCCTGTGCCAAACGCCTCGTCGGGCGTCATCGGCGAAAGGTCGCGGCCGGCGAACTCAATCGTGCCGGTCGAGCCGATCACCCGCGACAGCGCTCTCAGCAGCGTCGTCTTGCCGGCGCCGTTGCTGCCCACCAGTGCGACGATCTCGGCTTTATTGACCTCCAGCAAGACCTCGCGCAGCACCGGCATGCCGCCATAGCCGGCCCGAGGCTGGACACCTTCATCAGGGGTGCCGCATTGTTCTGAGCTCCTCGCTTCGAAGATCTGGCGGGCAACTTCCAAAACCGGTTCTGACATCCGAATTTCTCCCATAAGCGCACGCGATTGGGGCTGAGGCGCAAGGCAGAAAGTTTGGAAAGCTTCTAAAACTCCAGGGGAATTGGAGGCCAGAGCGGATGTTGCGGCCAATGGATATCGTAGCGAACGTCCGCAATGAAGCGGCAATTCTCGTCGGCAAAAGAGGGCCCGAATCGGAGTATCGGCGGCTCTGTCGTGGGAACGAAAAAGGAAAAGTAGCAGAACTTTCGTGTGCGATTTTTGCACACAACATCTCGTAACTAGCTGATTTTCTTTATGTATCTTCCCCATCCATCATCCGATTTATATCCGGCCCTATCCGCCGCTACCCGCCATGGAACGCGAGCTTGTCGGTCCAGCACATGGCTCGTAAACAACCGAGGCTATTTCGGCTGAATTTGAAAGCCACGCCGACTGAAAACCAGCCAGCCCAATGCGCATGCCAAGCCGACGTTGATCAGTGCCAGGCCGGTGAGCGTGGCCAGTGTGCCGTAGGCGCCAAAGCGTTGCAGCAGCAATGCGCCAATGGACGGTGCTGCTGCCTGGGCGATCAGGCTGGGCATGGCAAGGCGGCCCATCAGTTGGGCGTATCCGTTAGAGCCGAACAAGGCGAGCGGTAGCGTACCGCGAGCAATGGACTCCAACCCGATGCCCGCCCCGTAGAACGCGAGCGCCTACGGCACGATCGGCATGCCGACCCAGAGCGCCGAGACCCCGATTGCGACGAAGGCCACCGACGCGAACTTGGTCCAGATCGGGTGATGAAAGCGCGCGATCATCATCTCGATTGTGCGTGCAGCGACCTGGGAGGGACCGACGAGCGCCCCAAGCGCCACGGCCGCAGTGAGAGTCTTGCCGCTCTTTTGCAGGATCGTTAGAAGATGCACCGACAAGGTCGAGGAGATGACGGCGGCAAGCGTAAGAGTCGCGGCCAGGACAACCATGATCGTGAGATGGCGGCCGATTGGCAGAGCCGGCGTCGCTGCCGCGTTCGGTCCGGCTTGGGCAGACGGTTGAGGCACGCCGCGAGGCAGGATCACGAGGTAGAGCGGCAAAGCAATGAAAAGCTGAACGGCGGCGTAAACCAGACAGGCGCCGCGCCAACCAATCTCGCCCAGCAGAAACGCCGAGATCGGCCAGCACACTGTGCTCGCCAAGCCACCGAACAGGGTGAGCGTCGTGATGGCGGACCGCGCCCCATGACCGTAGAGCCGGCCAAGCGTCCCAAACGCGGCGTCGTAAAGCCCTGCCCCCATGCCGAGGCCGATCACCAGCCAGGCCCCGATGTACGCGGCCAAATTGGGCGCGACCGCAAGTCCGATCTGGCCAAGGCCGATGCATCCCGCGCTGAATGCCAAGACGTTTCGGCCGCCGTGTCGTTCGATCGAGGAACCGACATGCGGCGAGATGACTCCCGCCGTGAGCAATCCAAGAGACAGGCCTCCGACGACCCAGGCCAGAGGCCAGCCGGTATCCGCAGCGACTGCCGGCGCAATGACCGCGGGGAGATAGTACGATGATCCCCACGCCATGATCTGTGTGACGCCAAGCGTGGTGATGATCGTGCGCCGGCTGCGCACGGTGGTGGTCGGCTGAGGCGAAGAGGTCATGCCGCGGCGCTGCAGCCGCAGCCAGACTTGCCACTCTCCTTGGCCTGGACATCCGCAACACAGCAGGCATCAACCGCCGCTGGCGCCGGGCCACCGCAACAGCCTTCGGCTGACGAGCCGAAAAAGGATGCCGGCACCGTGCAAACTCCCGTCTCCGGCAGAACCAGTTGAACGGCATCGGCGGCCGCCATGTCACCGGCGATCGCCGCCGCGACGGAGCGGGCCTGCTCGTAGCCCGTCAACAGCAGGAATGTCGGAGCGCGACCGTAGCTCTTTATGCCGACGGTATAGAACCCCGGTTCGGGGTGGCTGAGCTCGCGGTGGCCATGCGGCGGGACGTCCCCACAAGAGTGCTCATTGGGATCGATGAGAGGACCGAGGGCCTTCACGCTTTCAAGCCATGGATCGAGGTCGAGCCGCAGCTCGCGGGTCAAGGCAATGTCCGGGCGCTGGCCGGTGGCCGCGATAATCCTGTCGACGGGACCGATGGTTTGAATACCGTCTTTTGTTTGCCCTTCCACGAGCAGGCGGCCGTCAACCTCCCGGATTGCTGTCGTGGCAAAGCCCGTGACAAGTTGGACGCGACCGCTTTCGGCAAGCTCCCTCACTTCGGAGCCGAGTTCGCCACGTGCCGGCAACGCGTCGGCATCGCCACCACCGTAGATGCGGACTAGGTCAGTGCTGCGCGTCGTCCAGATTGCTGAAGTGCCCGGGGCGCTTTCTGACAGCTTGGTCAGTTCCAGCAATGCGTTGGCTGCGGAATGACCAGCCCCCACCACGAGAGTCGTACGCCCCGCGTAGAGATGGCGGTCCCGGCCGAGTACATCAGGTATGCCGTAGGCGATCCGGTCGCCGAACTCGTTTTCGCCTTCGGCGGACGGGCCTCCGGCGCCAAGCGGGTTGGGTGTTTGCCATGTGCCCGAGGCGTCGATTACAGCGCTGGCCGCATCCCGGCGCCGGCCGCCGGCAGTTTCGACCATCAGCATAAAGGGCTTAGTTGCACGCTCTTTGCTGACAACCTTGTCCGCACCCCATCGGGACACCGCGACGACGCGAGCATTTGTTTCGATGGACGGGGCCAGTTCCGGAAGTTGCGCGAGCGGGCTGATGTATTGGGCGACGATCTCACCGGCAGTGGGGAATGCCTCGGGCTCGGGCATTCTCCACCCATGGCTTTCGAGCAGCTGCCGGGCGACGGCATCGACGCAATAGCGCCAGGGCGTGAAGACCCGCACGTGCCCCAGTCCAAAAGGTTCGAACCGGCATGCGAGCCGGCCTCGTAAACCTCCACCTTCAGCCCGCGGCGGATCAGTTGGGCTGCCGCGGCCAAGCCGACCGGACCGGCGCCGATGACTGCCACCGGTAGATCTGCGATTGCGTCCATTTTTCGATCCTTCCAGTATCTTCGAATTACGCAGGTAAAAAAAATCAGGCCATGGCTTTGCTGGCCGCGGGCGCACATTTCGCGTCGGCACAGCACTCGTCGGCCAAATAGCCAATCAACGCATTCATTCCGGGATAGTTGGCGCGGCAGATCAGCGTCGTCGCCTGGCGTTCTTGCGCAAGCCCGGCTGAAGCCAGGCCAAGGTTCCAAAGCGTTCAGGAACCTTTCAGTCGCAATTGCAGAACTTTCGAACCTCAGAGCGAACTATCTCGTCTCGCGCACAGATCAGCAGATAAAGGCCGTTCGGCGACTGTCCGCTCTGACGTTGGGGCTAATGGAGCAACCATGAAAACGCCCGCCGCAAAAATGCTTCGCCACCCGTCCTGACAACCTCACCGTGCGCCACGACGACGTGCTCGGGGTGCTTTCCGATCAGCTCACGAATCTTTGGGCGCGCTGTTGAGCGGTTGCGGAAACTGACCCGATAGTCGATCGGGGGATAACCCCACCCTTCGATCATTTTGGAAACTCTTGCGATTGCTCGCATCCACCAAGGCCAATGGTGTTTCAAGAACGTCGCGCTGAAGGTCTGAGAGAGGTCGGCGATGATGGCGGTCCGCGACGCGCGGTGGAAGAAGATCAGTTCGTCCATGAATGGCGAATTGGTGAAGTAGAATTGGTCGACCTGCCCGTTCCATTCGGCGGGCGGATTGTCGGCCAGTACCCCGCAAAAGCGGAGCTGCCTGCACTTTGCGATTGTCGTCGCCGTCGCCCACACATTCGCATCCGGGAATGCGGCCTGCCAGTCCTCCAGAAACAGATAGTGCAGCTTGTTGGGGCTGACGATATGCCGAACAGGACCCAGGGACCGAATCTCGGCCTCAATTGCTGCCGTTCTTTCGACTGGCGACCATAGCCACAGTCCGCCGTCGGCAAGACGCACGACGACCATGCGTGTTGGATAGTCGAAGCCTTTGAACGATACGACTCCGCCATCCGCAAACCAAAGATCCGATCCTAGCGGCTCCAGCATGTGGGGAAATCTAGTCCGCCAGATGAACGCTTTCCACCCCCTCAAGGGCGTCATGGTGCGATCGAGGCGGTATCGAAAGCGATCGCCCGACACGGCCGAACAACCGCTTTCGCCCTGCATATCTTTTCACAGTCAGGTCCGCAGGCCATTCTGTAAAGTTCCTCACGACCTGCTTGGGCATACCAAGCCGATCCAGGATCGCGCGGGCATGTGGTTCGCGAGCAAACGCTCTGCCTGTGCACACGACGATCCCAAAGCTACGTGAAGCCCGCCTCGGAAAGAGCAGTCTCCATCTCCGCGGCAATCAAGGCTTCGTCGTCGACGACCAGGACGAGAGGTTTGTCCATGTGAGGCACGGTGGTTTCCGTCCGAGCTCAGATTTGCATGCCTCCACAAGCTCAATCAAGAGGAGCGTCCCGCGAGGGACGAGCTACAGGAACAAATTGGCGACACCCGCGTTACCGCCGGTTGAGCAGAAAGGGGTTTTGGGATGAATGAAGTGCCGCAGGCGAATGTTGTCGCGTTCAAGAACCCGGACATGCCTTGTGAGGATAATCGGAACTTCGACTACCAGGATTTCTTCGAAAACGGCGCCGTTGCGCTCCATCTGGTAAGTGCGGATGGTGTCGTTCTTCATGCCAACCAGGCCGAGCTCGACCTTCTCGGGTTTCCGGCGCAGGACTATATCGGTCGCCACGTCGCGGAGTTCTATCCCGACCGGGAAGTGATCGAGGACATTTTGGACCGCCTCTCCCGTGGCGAGAAGATCGCCAGATATCCGGCGCGATTGAGAGCCCACGACGGATCGATCAAGCACGTTGAAATTTCTTCCAGCGGGCATTTCCGCGACGGCAAGCTAATCAACACACGCTGTTTCACTGTCGATGTAACCGACCTGGAACGCACCCGCACGGAGCTCAAGCGGCAGGACAGCACCTATCACCAGGTCCTCGACAGTCTCCCTGTCGCCATCTACACGACTGACCCGGATGGGGTCATCACCTACTACAACCGAGCCGCCGCCGAAATGGCGGGCCGCGAGCCCGAGATCGGCAAGGACAAGTGGTGCGTGACGTTCAAGCTGTTCACACCGGACGGCAAGGACCTTCCTCACGATGAGTGCCCCATGGCGATCGCGCTGAAGGAAAACCGCCCTGTGCGTGGCCAGCAGGCGATAGCGCAGCGCCCTGACGGATCTTTCTTCCCATTTCAGCCATATCCGACGCCGCTCCGCGATGAGACGGGCAAGCTGATCGGTGCCGTCAACATGCTGTTTGACCTCACCGACCGCCAGAATGCCGAGGAGGCCAGGCACCATTTGTCGGCGATCGTGGAATCCTCGTTCGATGCCATCGTGAGCAAGGACCTGAACACCATCATCAAGAGCTGGAATCGCGGCGCAGAACGGCTGTTCGGCTACACCGCCGAGGAAGCGATCGGCCGTTCGGTGACGATGCTGATCCCGGATGACCACCAGGACGAGGAACCCCGCATCCTCGAACGCATCCGCCGTGGGGAAGTCGTCGACACATACGAGACGGTCCGTCAGCGCAAGGATGGCAGTCTGGTTCCGGTCTCGCTGACGGTATCGCCCGTGCGCAGCGCAACCGGGCAGATCATCGGCGCATCGAAGATTGCCAGGGACATCACATCGGCAAAAGAGAACGAGCAGCGGATCCGCATGCTGATGCGCGAGGTCAACCACCGGGTCAAAAACCAGTATTCCGTCATCCTTTCGATGATCAGGGAAACCAACAAGCGCGCCGAGAACCCTGCGGTGTTCGAACGGCAGGTTCGCGAGCGGATCATGGCCCTGTCACGCTCGCACGATCT
Source organism: Mesorhizobium sp. B263B2A (assembly GCF_020165775.1). Taxonomy (NCBI): domain Bacteria; kingdom Pseudomonadati; phylum Pseudomonadota; class Alphaproteobacteria; order Hyphomicrobiales; family Phyllobacteriaceae; genus Mesorhizobium; species Mesorhizobium sp. B263B2A. Next base: position 359,861 of record NZ_JAIUIU010000003.1, on the reverse strand, counting down.
GCTTGTCGCTGGCGATTGGAGAGGCGTGACCCTTTTCGAACTGCTGCTGTCGCAAGCCAAACCGTTCGGGAATGAGGGGCGGATTTCCATGTCGGGACCATCCATAGTGCTGAGCCCCAACGCCGTCCAGTATTTCGGCATTGCCTTTCACGAACTCGCGACCAACTCAGCCAAGTACGGCGTGCTTTCGGGAGACAGGGGCACGATTTCCGTCCAATGGCATACGAACGGTTCGGGAGATTCGAAGCTCTTTAACCTCGCCTGGGCCGAAACCGATGGGCCGAAGGTCCAGGCCATCGGTCAGGGCGGCTTTGGAACCGTGGTGCTGAAGCGGGTAGCGCCTGAGGCTGTCGGCGGGAAGGCCGATCTTGAGTGTGGCTCGCATGGGATCAATTGGACGCTGGAAGCGCCGCTGGCTGCCGTGGAGGCATCTGTTGTGAGTGAGGCCTAGGAACTCGGCATTCGGTGGGTAGGTAAATGGACCGTCCCCTGTTGGGGCCTCAATTAGCGCCGCTTCCCGGACCGCCACCAGCTGTTCTTCAGGATCCAGCCAGAACACCCAACCTGCGCGTCCTGCACGAGGTGCTGTTGAACACCGTGCGGCGAGCCCCGGGAAGGAAGTCGAGTTCATCCGGTGGGACACTACAGGACCGGTGCTGCCGCCTGGAGGTGGGTGGCGCCTCGTAACAACGGGTTTAACGTGGGGATAACCGCCAACTAAGAAAGGGGCGCTTCGTCCCATGTCATCAATTCGATTTGGATCTGCAATCACAAAATATTAGATTGACGCTGCTCAAGTATGGATGTTCTTCTCTGAAGAAAACGCGAAGCATCTCGCGTCGCGCAAACCGAGAACGGGGATGGTGGGTGGAGAACCAAACGAGGTGCTGGTTAAACAGTCGAGAACCGGTGGATCGTCCGTGTCGTTGAGAGTGGCGAGTCAACGGTCGAAGTGTTCGCGACGCAGGCTCTTGCCGAGTACTACGCACACAATCATCGAAACAGACTTGGGCTTCCCGGGAAGCCGCCTGTAGAACCGGTGGGATTGCGAAACATTTAGGGCCAAACAATTGGACAAGACAGTCGATTTTGTCGTCAAGGACGTCTTGGATCAGCCCGGACAATCCGATTCCGGGATCTTTGTTGAACTCGTTGACCCCGAAAGAGGCCACGTTCGTCTCCACCTCACGACTGCTACTGCGGAGCTCCTTTGCGAGCGCATAGCCGATGCGCTGGAACGCCGCTACGGCGATGGCGCCAATTGAACGGCAGTTTTGATATCCACGGGAAAATGCCCCCGCACCGCGATCAATTCCCGATGGTAAGAAGAAGGTCTCGAGCGAGCGGTCCTGAGGAGGTAGGACAGACATGTGAGATTTCCAACCGGGCATTTTTAGTTGCTGCGGACGCAAGCGAGAGAGGAGTGTTTCTCTCAACCTCCGGGCAGTGGACTACAGCGAGACGCAGCCGGGACCATTTCATAGGCCTTGCGTGGCCTGCAACCCAAGCGAGGACGGTCTCCTTGTGGCTCAAAGCTGCCGTTCAAAGGTAGCAAGCGTGGGACTTCGTGCTGACACGCAATCTGGCGTATGTGCAAGAAGTCGATGCCTTCAAAGCTTCCTAAAACCGAATCTAGTGTCCCACTTTGTTCAAAAGCAACCGCAATTCGGACTGAGGCGCCACCCAGAAATTTCGAAAAACTTCCAAGAACCCCAGTCAATCACGAATTGTAGAACTGTTGAATGACCGCTTGCCGTGAGCAGACTGGCGGCCTTGGGCGATCTGGACCGGACAGCTGCCGTTCCGCCAAGCAGGTAGCCGGTACGACCGTTTTCGCCCAGAGCCGTCATGTTGTCACGTCCTTGTAGATCCAGATTGCGGGGAGCGAGATATTGCCTTCTGACACGATGTATAGGCGAAGGCGCTAGCGTCAACGTCCGCGGTTCCAGTATATGCGAAGCAGGCAGGCAGCAAACGCAGCAGCTATCACTCAGCTGGCCGCACGCAGACGCCGAGAGCGAACCAAGACCTTCAGGCGGTCGGAATCCAATGCCTGCCCAAAGGCATAACCCTGCAGTATATCGCAGCCCAACCCCTTGAGCACGCGTGCGTGCTCCATCGTCTCGACGCCTTCCGCTATAACCTCGATACCCAAGGACTTGCCAATTTCGATGATCGACGAGACAACCTGCCTTCGTTGCGGCGATTCGACAATTGGGATGACCAGCTGCCGATCTATCTTCAGTCGGCGAGGCTGTAGCTTGAGCAGGCTGACTATGGAGGCATAGCCGGTGCCAAAATCATCTATCTCTATATCAATGCCCAGTTGCTTGATCTGGTCGACATTCCAAGTCACCAAATCGTCGTTTTCATCAAGGAAAATGGATTCAACAAGCTCGAACGAAACTGTTCCCTTCTTGATATTTAGTTCTCTCAAGCTCTTTATGAGTTCTTCGTCCTGAAGCCGCCGTGCCGAAACGTTGACCGATACGCGCGGTATATGAAGACCCGCAGCAGACCAGCCTTGGAAATCTGAAAGCGCTTGGTTCAGTATGGTTCGATCGATCGTCGACACGACATTTAGTTCTTCTGCAATCTTTAGAAAGACATCCGGCGCTAAAATACCCTCCTTTGGGTGTCTCCATCGCGCAAGGGCCTCGACTCCGACAATTTCGAGCGTTTTTGCGCTAAATTGGGGCTGGTAGAAGGCTATGAACTCGTTACGCTCGAGGCCGCCAAGCAGCTCATCGGCAATCCGCTTTGTGTCGACGATTTCGCTTTGCATCGCCTCAGTGAAGAATTCGTGTCGATTGCGCCCACGACTTTTTGCTCGGTAAAGCGCGATGTCGGCGTTCATCAGCAGGTGCTTGGCTTCGGCGTCTTTTCGGTTGTCGACTGCAATTCCCACGCTGACACCAAAACGGCATCGGTGACCGCGGTAGTAGACGGGTTCGCCCATCTGACTGATGATGCGGTCAGCCAGCAGCGCTAGTTGCTTGATATCGTCATTCACCGTGCACAGGACGACGAATTCGTCTCCTCCGATCCGAGCGACGAATCCCCCATTCTCGACCTTGGATCGGAGGACGGCAGATGCGTGTACCAACATCGCGTCACCCGCGGCATGGCCAAGAGTATCGTTGATGTGCTTGAACCGGTCCAAGTCGATGTGAAGCAGGGCCGCATAGCACCCATCACGCTTTGCATTTGCTGTGTACTCCTCCAACATCTGGTCGAGGTAACGACGGTTGGGCAGACCGGTCAGCGAATCGTGAAGCGCAATATGCTCTATGCGCGCCTTGGCTGCCCCGAGTTCCGCATTTTTCGACTCAGACAGCTGTTTTGCGCGAACCAGATCGGTATTCAGCAAAACGTCGGCTGTTACATCCCATTCCGCACCAATCATTTTGGCCGTCTCGTTTGGAGCCTGGTATATCGTCGCCTTGGCTCGGACATGACGAATCTCGCCGTCCGAACGAATAATCCGGTACTCCGACGAATATGTTCCGCGGCTGGCCACGGCACGGTCGAAATCTGCGTTGGCGCCGGCTAAATCCTGGGGGTGAATTGCCCCCGCCCAATCCGAGTAGCCGCGAGGTCCTCCATCGCTGGGTTTGCCATATATTTCGTTGACGCGGTCGTCCCAGGACAGATCATTGGTCGCGAGATCGTGTTCCCAAACGCCAATAGCCGACGCCTCCAGAGCGAGTTCGAGGCGTCTCGACAATCGACGCAGTTCCGCATAATTGCGCTGCCTCTCGCCAATCAGACGACTGGTGACCAAGAATGGGATCACAACCAGCGCCCCGGCCGCGGCCATGATCGCGCGCAAGAACCACGCGTTGCTAGGTGTCGAAGGCCAGCCGCTTTTGGGGATGGCCGCTATTTGCCAGGAACCTGAGGGGAGCAGAACTTCGGCCGTCACTGGATTGCTTTTGCGGACGCCGATATCGCCGAAGAATTGATCTCCACGCGGGCCGAGGGCGTCTTTACCGATGAGCGCGACGTCAATCCCGAGATCATCGTCAAACAGGCCGCTCGCCCTGTAAAGGCGCTGCACGTCGACAACGGCGGAAATGATGCCCCAGAATCTTTCAGTATTGCCCGCGCTCGGCACGAAAACCGGAAAACGGCCGATGAAGCCTTGGCCGCCCTGCTTCAGGTCGACCGGACCGGCTAGAATCAACTTGCGCTCGTCTCGTGCCCGCAGCGCGGCGTTGCGCTGCCGATCGTCCATTCGGTAATCGAGGCCCACCGCTTTCTCGTTGCCCTTCAGAGGGTACATTAAGGAAACGACCAGATCGGGCGCGCCAGCAATATTGTTCAATTGCGAGTCGCCGCCAAACAGGTTGCTCGCGAGCGAGGCGAAGCGTTGCTGTCCCATATAGGGTTCAGTCACGACCGTCGCGACCAGTCCATGCACGAGTTGAAGGTTTCCGTTGATGTTCCCTTCTAGCTTGGCGCGGATCAGATTGACCTTGACCAGAACATCCGCACGAGCGGTTTGGTCCGAAACGATTTTGTTCTGGTGGTCCGCATACGCTGCGCTAATCGCAATAACCAAGACCGCCATTGCGGCCGGGATGTTTGCCGAGGAAAAAACAGCATCCTTTATGCCGCCGAACCTAGCGCCGAAAAGAGCCAATAGGGTGAGACTCCCCTGTGTTGTTCAGATTCTCGGATCTATCCGCCGATAGAACATTAGCTTTCATTAATTAATTTTGAACTTCACAGTTCTGAAAACTTTGCACTGTCCGACCGCGGAGGTCGTTCTGGCACGTCGCCGGAGGCGATTGGACCCAGCGGCCACTCAATGAGGCAACGTGTCGGCGGGGATGATCCCCGGGTCCGGGTGATCGTGCCCAGGGGATGACAGTGCAAAACTGGATTAACAGTGGTCCGCAATCGTTTTGGGAGCAACAAGGTATGGTATCTTGCCGACGCTTCGCTTAGTCGCGCCAATGGAGTAGGCCATTGGGATCTTGGGAGAGTTGTTGGGTAAGCCGTACATATCCTTGCCGGCTCTCACCGCGAATGAAAAGTGCTGCCAAGAAACCGTGTCATGCTCATTCAGAAAATCGAGCGTCATCCCAGCTGAAATCAGCGCGTTCACCACGTCGCTGATCGGATGAATCCACTCATAATAGCGAGAATGCTTCAAAATGCGGTCGTCGCCAGTATAGGTCCGTTCCTCGTTCCATGTGAGCGGCAGAGCTGTAGGCGTTCGCCAATCGTGCTTAAACTCCAGCGCCGCGGCCTTGCGATCACATTGAAACATCAACGGATGGCCCTCGGCCATATAGAGCCTGCCGCCGGGTCGCAGGAGATCAGCAACAACCCGCGCCCAGCGGAACACGTCGTCCAGCCAGTTTACCGAGCCCCAGGTAACATAAACGACGTCGAAGGTCCGGCCGAGTGCTTCAACTGCCTCGAACAGTGGCGCCTCGACGAAGCGCACCTCAGTGCCTGCCTTCGCAGCGAAATCCCGCGCAGCGGCGATCGCCGTCGGTGAAAAGTCGAGACCGGTCACGCTGCCCGCGCCGAGATTCTTCAAGCTGATCGTGTCGAGCCCAATATGACATTGCAAATGGACGATGTCTTTGCCGACAATATCACCGACCTCCTCCGTCTCCAGTTCATAAAGATTGGATCCGCCTGCCAGCACATTTTCGATGTGATAGCTGCCTGTTGTGTCGGTCGAATGCAGTTCGGCCCGATCATCCCAATTGAGGCGGTTCGTACCCAGAAACGGTTCCAAATTCCCCCCAAGTTCCCAGCGGTGACTGGCGCCTGGTAAACAAATCGTTAATATATCCTTGCAGCGAAAGGGTCGCGCGTCAATGCGCCGGTTGGTAATGGGTCGGTTTGAAATTCAGCCATTTAATTGAGCCAGGCAGGAAACGGGCGGCGGCTTTACCCGCCAACGGTCAACTCCACCGATATGGCCCGCCGCCCGGGGTCGAGCAGGCCTGTCTCGGAGCACCGGACACTCTGATTGCGGCGTGTTGGGAGGGAAAGCAGGAAGCCGCACACGCGAACCGGCATTCCCTGGTCGATGTTCCAAAAGAAAACCCGTCGACCGAAATCGACGGGCTACCTTCCTCATATCTGCCCCTAGTTCCCAGACGGTCCACCGTGCCCAGGAAACCCCTACGCAAAGATCTTGTAGACTAAAACCAGGTATTGCGCTGTAACCCCGGGGCAACACTGGCCTTAGATGTGTCTCGTTTTGGGACCGAAGGGCCGGCATCCGGCTTGCACGGAAGATGCTGTCGGTATCGAAACCAGGCGATCTCGGCTTGCGGTGCGCAATCCAGAAGGACTGCGCTCGCTCGCGTGCGAGTGCAACAAGGCCGTCAGCCGCCATTTCAATGATGTTTTGGAGGGTGTCTATCCGGCGGGGAAAACGGGTTAGCGGTGCGGCGGGCGTCTCGCCGAGGAAACGACAATAAGGCCCCAGCGGTCTTCGCCACCCGGTCTTGACCTCCACTTTTGCGCCGAAGCCGGGCATGATCACCAATGGCATGGACCGGCGGAACAAACTCGGGAGGCGCCGGTTAGGGCGTCCGGCGGAGGGCGGCACCCGGCCGTGCCTTGAAGTTGCATCACGGGAAGAGGTCAGATGGAAAGCGCGAAGAACGCGCGCCCCAAGGACGCGTCCTCTCCAGGATTGCTGGCCGAGCCAGTGTTGTTGCCATCCAGCCCCAAGCCGGGGCGGCAACTGCTCTGGGTCCCGGCAATCGCATTCTTCCCCGGCTGCGCGGGAGGTGTGCTCGACCCGCAAGGACCCATTGGCTCGGGCAACCGCACGATCCTCTTGAACTCACTGGCGGTGATGCTGGTGATCGTTGTCCCGACGCTTGTTGCGCTCCTGGCCTTCGCATGGAAATTCCGCGCCTCGAACAGCAACGCGCGCTATGACCCGGAGTTCACCTATTCGGGGCGCATCGAGTTGATCGTCTGGTCGATCCCGACGCTCACCATCTTTTTCCTTGGCGGGCTGATCTATTACGGATCGTACCAGCTCGATCCGCGCAAGCCGATCCCTTCCGCGCAGCCGCCGCTTGACATCCAGGTGGTGGCGCTCGACTGGAAATGGCTATTCCTCTATCCCGAGCAGGGCGTGGGCGCGGTCAATCAATTGGTCATCCCCGCCGGCGTTCCAGTGCATTTCAAGCTGACCTCGGCCAGCGTGATGAACACGTTCTTCGTGCCCCAGCTTGGCAGCATGGTTTACGTCATGAACGGCATGCAGACCGAGTTGCATCTGCAGGCCGACCGCGAGGGCAGCTTTTACGGCCAGTCGGCGCACTTCAGCGGCGACGGCTTCTCGGACATGAATTTCAGCGTGAGCGCAGTGTCAGCCGATGCCTTCGCCCGCTGGGCGTCGTCGCTGCGCGGCGGCGGCGGCGTGCTCAACGCCAATGCCTATCGCGAGCTCGCCCGGCAAAGCACCAACGTGGCGCCGTCCACGTTCGGCCATGTTCAGCCCGGGCTGTTCGATGCCGTCGCTCAGCAGACATTGCCCCCGGGTCCGGGGCCCGCTGAAAGTGCAGCCGGCGGCGAGCCACAGGTGAGCCCAAAGGCATTGCCCGCGGCGGCGGCGGCGACCGGGCATCATCCACAGGCAGAAGGGGCGCAATGACGATGCTGGGCAAGCTCGACTGGTCGGCCATTCCCTTCGATCAACCCATCCCGCTCGTCGCGGCTCTCGGCGTCTTTCTGGCAGCGGCCGCCGTGCTTGGCTGGATAACGGTGAAGGGCTACTGGCCCTATCTGTGGAACGAGTGGATAAGCTCGGTCGACCACAAGCGCATCGGCGTGATGTACATTGTGCTGGCGATGCTCATGCTTCTGCGTGGCTTCATCGATGCCATCATGATGCGCACGCAACAGGTGCTGGCGATCCACGGGCCGGGCTACCTGCCGCCGGAGCATTACGACCAGATCTTCTCCGCGCACGGCACGATCATGATCTTCTTCGCGGCGATGCCTTTCATGATCGGCCTGATGAATTTCGCCGTACCGCTGCAGCTTGGCATACGCGATGTAGCCTTTCCGACGCTCAACTCCGTCAGCTTCTGGCTGACGGCTTCCGGAGCCCTGCTGGTCAACATCTCGCTTGTCATCGGTGAGTTCGCGCGCACCGGCTGGCTGCCCTATGCCCCCTTGTCGGAGACAACCTACTCGCCGGGCGTCGGTGTCGATTACTATCTTTGGTCGATCCAGATCTCCGGCGTCGGCACGCTGCTTACCGGCGTCAACCTGGTGACGACCATCCTCAAGATGCGTGCGCCTGGTATGGGCTACCTGCGAATGCCGATGTTCTGCTGGACCTCGCTCGCGTCCAACCTGCTCATCGTCGCCGCCTTCCCGATCCTCACCGCCACGCTGGCGATGCTGACGCTGGACCGCTATCTCGGCTTCCATTTCTTCACCAACGAAGCCGGCGGAAATCAGATGATGTTCGTCAACCTGATCTGGGCCTGGGGCCATCCCGAGGTCTACATTCTGGTGCTTCCCGCCTTCGGCATCTTTTCCGAGGTCTTCTCGACATTCTCGTCAAAGCCGCTGTTCGGATACCGTTCGATGGTCGCGGCCACGATGTTCATCTGCATCGTCTCGTTCATGGTCTGGCTGCATCACTTCTTCACCATGGGCGCCGGAGCAGACGTCAACGCCGCCTTCGGCATTGCCACGTCGGTCATCGCCGTCGGCACCGGGGTGAAGATCTACAACTGGCTCTTCACCATGTATGGCGGGCGTATCCGCTTCGACACGCCGATGCTTTGGGCGCTGGCCTTCGTGACCACCTTCACCGTCGGCGGCATGACTGGCGTTCTGCTTGCCGTCCCACCGGCCGATTTCGTGCTGCACAATTCCCTTTTCCTCGTGGCGCATTTCCACAATGTCATCATTTCGGGCGTGCTGTTCGGCGCGTTCGCCGGCTTCACCTACTGGTTTCCCAAGGCGTTCGGCTTCCGCTTGCACGAAGGCTGGGGCAAGGCCGCATTCTGGGTCACCTTGGCCGGCTACATGCTGGTCTTCGTGCCGCTCTATATCGTCGGTCTGCTCGGCATGACGCGGCGCCTGCAACATATCGATATGGATCTGTGGGCGCCATGGCTGGTGGTGGCCGCGTTCGGCGTGCTGGTGATGATCGCCGGCGCCGCACTGCAGATCATGCAACTGGCCGTTTCGATCCGACATCGCGATAAACTTCGCGACGAGACAGGCGATCCATGGGACGGGCGTTCACTGGAATGGTCGACATCCTCCCCTCCCCCCATCTTCAACTACGCGCGGCTGCCTTACGTCGAGGATGAAGAGCCCTACTGGGGCATCAAGCAACAAGCAAGGGAGGAGAAGAGGCCCGATGCGGAGGAAGCATACGAGCCTATCGAGATGCCGCGCAACAGCCCGACAGGCTTCGTCACCGCCTTCTTCAGCACGCTGATCGGCTTCGCGCTGATCTGGCACATATGGTGGCTGGCAATCGTCGGCTTCATCGGCGCCTACGCAACCTTCGTCGTCTTCGCCTGGCGCGATCATGGGGATTATGAGATTCCCGCCGAAGAGGTCGCGCGCATCGACGAGGGCCGCAAGGCCGCGCAGTTTGCCTGGTTGCGCAGAAGGGAGCGCCCGACATGAGCGATCACGCTTTACCCGGCGACTTCGGCGCGGGCACCCAGACACGAGACCCCTATCGGCTTGGTCACGGCGGCCGGTACGGCGTGCGCTCCGCGACCGGCCACGGAGAAGGCGGCCCGGCGTCGAAATTCGTCACCGTGGCATATGGCTTCTGGATCTTTCTGCTGTCTGACATCATCATATTCTCGGCCTTCTTCGCGGCGTATGCCGTGCTTGCCAAGGCGACCGCCGGCGGACCGACCGGCAAGGAATTGTTCGAGCCCACCCGCGTTGCGGTGCAGACGGGCCTTCTGCTCACGTCGAGCTTCACCGGTGGCCTGGCAACGCTCGCGACCGATCGCAGATCGATGGCTGCCACGCAGGCTTGGCTGCTCGTCACCGGATTGCTCGGGGCAGCCTTCCTGTTTCTAGAGGTGCAGGAATTCGCGGCGATGATCGGCGAGCAGGCGGGGCCTTCGCGCAGCGCATTTCTATCAGCCTTCTTTGCCCTAGTTGGCTGCCACGGCACCCATGTCGGGCTCGGCCTGCTCTGGCTGGGCACGATGATGGCGCAGCTGTGGGTCAAGGGTTTTCGGTCGGATATTTTGCGGCGGCTCCACTGCTTCGGGCTTTTCTGGCACGCACTCGACATCATCTGGGTCGCCATCTTCACCCTGGTCTATCTGTTGGGAGCATCGCCATGACCGACATCGAGAGCGGGCCCGGCGAGATGCAGGATCGCCGCGATTCCGCACCGGGCGAGGAACGCATAACCGAGCACGAAGTGGCTGGAGGGCTGTTGGGCTATGTGATCGGCTACGGCCTGGCCATCCTGCTCACGATCGCGTCATTCCTGGCGGCTCAAACCGACCTGATTTACCAGCCGGCGGTGATCTCGGCCCTGGTGGTGCTCGCGGTCGCTCAAATGGGTGTGCATCTCGTCTTCTTTCTGCACCTGACCACCGGGCCGGACAACACCAACAACATTCTCGCCCTGGCCTTCGGCGTGCTGATCGTTGCGCTGGTGGTCCTGGGATCGGTTTGGATCATGGCCCACCTGAACGAGAACATGGCCGCCATGACGGCCCATCAAGCCGGAACGATGCCTTGAACGACCTGCACCCTCCCAAGGCACGGTCACCGAAGCCCATTTTCCTGAATCCGACAGGCCGGAGCGCCCTCCTCCAGCTCATTTGGCCGGCACTAGGGCGTCTTTCTTGCGTGCCGGCGGCCTGCGACGAGCACGCCGCTTGGCAACGGCCTTCAGCGCCACCGCAGGATCCCTCGATAGCGCTCCGGTCACCGCGGCGACCATGTCGAGCGCGATGAAATCGGCATTGATGTCATTGCCCGTTTTACCGGCTGTCTCGCCGTGATCTTCGCCGTTTCCTCCCCAGAACACCACGCCCACCCGTATCGCTGGATTGATACGTTTTATGCGGCGCACCATAAAACGTGCATGTTTGACGGAGTTGCGGTTCAGGAACCCGATCACGACAGCGTTGAGCCCTCCCAGCTCCAGCCGGCGAATGCCCGCCGGATGCAGATCTACGAAACTGGCCTTCGACGTCGCCGCGCCTTGGATCAGCAGGATCTGCGCCAGCATCGCGGCGGCCGCGTCGTCGAGTTCGCCGCGCCCGCCGGCGCAAAGCACGGTCAGGCCTGTGCCGTCTGGGAGCTCTACGTCCTGTCCGGCTTCCGCGTCGATTGCCTTCTCCTTTTCCGAGCCGGACGCCTCGCCCGGGGCGAGATCGTCCTCCTCCGCTTCCTCGTGAGCGCTGTCGTCAAGATTGGCTACCAAGGTCTGGGCGCTGGCAGCCAGCTGCCGCAGCTGGTGATCATCCATCACGCCCCTGACCCGATCCTGTTCGCCCAGCAGAAGGGCGGGAACCGCGACCTTGCCGTAGAACTCGACCAGATATTGTTCCTCGAGAATTTCCTCGGCGTGGTCCGTGGCTTCTTCTGGATCGCCGGCCAGCAGGCGCTGATACAGCCGGGCATGCGGCTCGAGCACCGGTTCGTTACCGAACAGGACGTCGAGGAACTCGAACTGCGTCACATGCCTGCCCAGCACGACAAGGCAGACCGTGAGCGGAGTAGACAAGACCAGACCGAGAGGTCCCCAGAGCCAGGTCCAGAAAATCGCTGCCACGATGACGGCCAAGGGAGAAAGCCCTGTGCGCGATCCGTAGAGCCAAGGTTCGATGACATTGCCGGTGATGACTTCCATGATCACGAACAGCGCGGCTGTCCACAGTAGGAGCGACCACCCGGGCGCCACGGCCAGGGCAAGGAACAAGGGCAGCAGTGCACCGATGACAGGACCGATATAGGGAACGAATCGCAGCGCCAATGCGAGCAAACCCCATAACAGCGCATTGGGGATCCCAAGGATCCACAGCCCGATCGAGATGGGGACGGCATACAAGATGTTCACGACCAGTTGCATGAGCAGATAGCGGCCGAGCCGTTTGCCGGCGTCCTGAAGCGCTTCGGTGGTTCTGTGAAGATCGCCGTAGCCGACCAACCGTATGAAGCGATCGCGAAGATCCTCGCGCTCAAGCAGCATGAAAATGACGACGACGATGATGAGCCCCGCCGACGCCAGCGGACTGACAAGCGGGGCGATCAAATTTTGCAGGATCTCGAGCGGCCTTTCATGTGACACGATCTCAACGGGAACCGGCTCGCGTTGAGGCTGGCTGGCTGCTGGCTGGGCCGGCTCCTGCTTGTTGATCTCCTGGCCGACGCGCTCGATCACCCCGGTCAATCTGGCGATGATGCCGCCGCCGACGCCGGTTTCCTTGAGCGACCTGACCTTGGCCAGGATATTTGTTTGGTAAAGCGAAACATTCTGCGCCAGTTCCCCGACTTGCGTAACGACAATGAAGGAGAAGAAGGCGAGCGCTGCGAAGGTACCAAGCACGCTGGAGATGACGGCGGCAAGGCGGGGAATGCCAATCCGTTTGAGCGCCGAAACCACCGGCGCAAGCGCGAAAGTCAGCAGCAGCGCGATCGCGATCGGCAGGAATACCTCGCGGCCGAAATACAACGCGGCGACCACTGTCACGACGGTCGCTACGGTGGGCAAAGCAGTGCGCGGGTGAGCCGTGGCCGCGGTGTCGATGTCCCTCAATCTAGGAACAGAGGGCTGCGCGCCGTTTAGCCGACTTATCGCCATCCAATTCTCCTGCCCAACTTCACATGATCAGACATATTCGCGCAGAGCGCAACTTGCGCTGCCCCAAGTGGCTTTCGGCACGTTGGGCGTGGAGCGGGAACATTGGTCCCAGCACCAAGTTTGGTCATAAAAGAGGATTCGCGCCTCGTTTCGTGAAGACATCATGATCGAGGTTGCCGAGATATTTCCGGCAGTCACTCACGAGAGCGGAGCCGACCGCTGAATGCCTGTCGAGGTGCCGAACTTCCCACACGATCTGGAGCCGGTAGTCCGCGCGAATCCGCCATATGCGGTGTGGCCGCAAGGCGCAGTTGACTGCAGCCGGATTCCAAGCATGCCGGAACGGGCGCGGGTTAATGTCGCGCGTGCCCGTGACCATGAGATCGCCGATGCTCACGGGTTCGGGCAAATCACGTCACCCGACTGGGCGGCGCGCACGGCGCCAAGTGCCAGGCGGACTGCATCGGCGTCCGAGGCCTGGACTGATCGCCTGAAAATCAAGCGGCCGTTTCGGTATCCAGGCCCAGCGCCTTCCTGTTGCGCCATAGGGACGCCATCGGCTTCTTACGCAAGGTGATCGCAACGGCTTCGGGGCCCACGTCGACTTTGCCGACGCCCAGTTCCGATGCTGCTATTCGCAACCTGGCTGAGCCTCTCGCTTCAGGTCAAATTGATGAAATAGCTTTTCTGATGCAGCCAAGGTGATCAGCCCACCACCCCCACGGCGCACGGTCTTTGCCACGTGTCCGCACCCGCTGGGCATCCTCGATAGGTCGGCCATCGGGCCGCAGTAAGCCGTGTCGCCTGCAGACTGTTGTTCAACTCGCCTCGGTTCTGCACCCGACCGGGGAACCATCGAAGACCCGCCGAGTTCGAGCCGCGGACAAAGTTCGGGTGCATAACATGGAAGAAATCGGCAAGGCACAACAGAAGGTCATAGCCCGTCTCATTCGTCAGTGGATTTCATCAGATGCCAGTCGTCGCCAGTTGCGCCAATTGCTGGATTTGCCAACTGATGCGGACATGCCCAGCGAGCATCGGTCACTGCTGGACGAACTCGACCGAAAGCTCAGCCAATGAGACCGGGGTCGGGACAATCAGACGCGCCGTCAAGGCGGCCATCATCTCGATCAGTCGAGTGGTTTCATGTTCGTTGAGAAGGCTGATCTGTAGATCCAGCTCCGCTCGGCGCTCACTGTGTTCGGCCATTCTGTTCTGATTGATCAGCACGAAGGTCGACAGGAAGATTGCCTCGACAGAGGCGACCATGGCCAGGATCACAAACGTTGGGTCCCAGGCTGGAAGGGTTGGTATCACGCCAAGGTTCGCAACAACCCAGGCGGCAAGAATTGCGAGATGCAGATAGACGAAAGTCATGCTTCCCGCGAAGCGCGAAATGGCACAATGCGCACCTGTGCTCCTCCTGTTGTCGCCTCTGCTCGACCAGAGCCTGTATGTTCTGGTGCAGTACCGACTGCATGTCGGCTTGATCACTCATGTTGAGAACCCCGTTTGAACGGTTCGTGCAAACGGCATCACTTGTCGCCCGCCTGGAATCTCTGCGAGGCCGGACCTGCCTCGAACTCCTCGGCACACGGCTCGAGCCGCCGCCGACGGGGCCTTTCGGACATGGCGTGCCGTCCTGCAATCGCGTGCAACATGCCGACCACGGCCTGCGGGGCGCTCTGATGAACCATATGGCCAGTGTCCGGAATGACCTCAAGGAGAGAGCCACAGATCTCCGCATGCAGGCGTCGCGCATCCCGTTCCGCGTCGAACAAGCGGTCGCCGGCTCCCCAGGATGCCGGTAGGCACGGCAATGTCCCTATAGCTGGCCTTCCTCGACAGAGCCGCGCCCAGCATCGACGCCGACTCGAAACAAACCGCCCGCAGTTGCGATGGCCGGCTGGCGACATCTTTTGCGAGTGCGGCGAAATCGCCCGCTATTGCCGCTGGTTGAAAGATCTTCCCCATTGCCCAAGGCCAGGCATGCCTCACCAGCAGCGGCAGCAAGGCGTGACGAAACACGGTGCCGATCACAGGCAATGCCGGCAGCGCGGCCAGTGCAAGATCCAGCCGCGGTGGCGGATAGTAGTAGCCTGAGACCAGCACGATGCCGGCGACGGATGGCGAATGCCTGCGCGCCAGCTCGAGGGCGATCCAAGCTCCCCAGGAATGTCCAAGCACGAGATATTTCTCTATACCGAGCCTGTTGACGGCGGCATGTATGAGGTCGGCTTGGTCGCCAGCGGACCAGCGCCGGCGCGACCGTGAGCTTCTCCCAAAGCCGGGACGGTCGAATGCGAGTACCCGGTAGGTCTTTGCCGCCTCATCGAAGATGCCGCTCCATTTGAAATCCTCCGCCATCGATCCGTTGCCATGCAGCAGAAGCAGCGGCATGCCGGATCCGGCTTCGATAAAATGCAGGCGCAGACCACCGATCTCCATCACGCATCCGTATGCCCGGGCGGCGATCGCCCGTCTGGCGCGGACGGCGTTGTATCCCGCCAGTGCCGCCAATGCCGCGACAAGCAGTCCGGCCGCGAGTTTCGCATCCTCTCTGTCGAACGCCATGCCCGTGCCTGTTGAAACCTGTCTGCGTGCCCCCAACCTTCGGGGCCACAGCTTGTTCCGCCAGACACCGACAACGCTGCACAGCCGGTTCAACAGCTTGGAAATAAGCTCTCCATGAGCATGGGCGCGGCGGATCTGTCTGTGTTCGCATCGAAACCTTCTTGGCGATTGGTGGTTGATGCTGATTGTCAAGATGAACTCACCGAATGGAGAGCACCATGAGTGGATCGCCTCGAAGATGATCAGGGTCGCGACTTTCAATGTGAACGGCGTCAACGGGCGGTTGCCGGTTCTGCTCAAATGGCTGGGCGAGACGCAGTACGACATTGTTTGTCTTCAGGAATTAAAGACATCGGACGAGAAGTTTCCGGCCGAGGCCATCAGGAACGCCGGCTACGGAGCGATATGGCATGGGCAGAAGTCCTATAATGGCGTAGCCATTCTCGCGCGAGGCAAGCAGCCGCAGGAACGTCGCCGCGGTTTGCCGGGTGACGTCGACGATACGCACAGCCGTTACATCGAGGCGGACATCGACGGGCTTGTCGTCGGCTGTCTCTACTTGCCCAACGGCAACCCAGCACCCGGTCCGAAGTTCGATTACAAGCTCCGCTGGTTCGAGCGGCTGATCGACTACGGACGGCTCCTGATCAGGGACTCGCCTGCCAGCGTGCTCTGCGGCGACTATAATGTTGTGCCCGCGCCGATCGACGCCGCGGTGCCGGCTCGATGGCTGAGTGACGCCGTCTACTTTCCGGAGAGCCGGCAAGCTTACGCCGAGATGCTTGCCGAGGGCTGGATCGACGCAGTCAGGCTGATCCAGCCCGAAAGGGGTGTCTATACCTATTGGAACTTCTCCTACCGGGGCGGCTACGACCGCAGCTCTGGCCTTCGCATGGACCATCTTCTCGTGAGCCCCTCGCTCAGGGAGCGGCTGGGTGGCGCGGGCGTGGATGTTGCGGTGCGAGGATGGGAAAAGCCGAGCGATCACGCACCAGCCTGGATCGAGTTGGATTGGCCTCGTTGAGTTGAGACATGCGCCTCAGCTCGGGCGCTGCTGTCGGTGGCGCCATGGATCGGCACGCCTGGCCATCAAACGTCAGGCAGCGCTGCTGTGTTCCATTTTCCAATCGCCTTGCCACCGCGCACGCACGGCAACCATCAGCATGGCCGCTTCCGTCATTCCGGTCTGGAAAAGCCTGACAAGTTCCCTGGCGATGGAATGGGCCGCCGTGCTGTCCGGCAGAACGGCAAATTCCTGGCACATTGCGTCGAAAACCGCGCGAAGAGTGTCCAGGTCATTCGGGTAGAGAGCTTCCGTGTTCGTGCGAGTGGCTCGGTCAAGCATCAGCGTCTCCAAACGCGCGAGAGTGCGATCGTCGCTCCCAGGCAGCGGAGCTCGTCACATGTCCGCTGGTCCGACGTTTATGCGACGCGGCGCACCACGTGTCATTAAACTATGATGTACCCAAATAAGGATTCATGAGGGAAGACCGTCATCGGCAGAGCCGATGTGGCCAGTGTCGGGCTCGCAGCCGTCACGTCGGTCAGAACGTGCCGTCCTTTAAGGGAACTCTTGGCCGTCGACCGCATTATTCAGTCCGGGCAAAAACGGGGGCGAGATGGGGGACACTTCACGCGGTCGTCAGTCTGAACTGCAGCGCTTCGAGCTTTTGGCAGCGCTGGGCGACCGGATTCGCGAGATTACGGATCCTGCAGAACTGGCCTACGCAGCCGCGGAACTGCTGGGGCACCATTTTGGCATCAGCCGAGCCGGATACGGCACGATCGATCTTGAGAATGAAACCATCACCATCGACAGGGATTGGAACGCACCCGGCATCAAAAGCCTGGCCGGGACGCTGAATTTCAGGAACTACGGTTCGTACATCGACGATTTGAAGCGCGGCGAAACCGTCGTCTTTGAGAACGCCGAGACAGACCCGCGAACCAGCGGCCATGCGGATGCCCTCAAAGCCATCAGCGCTCAATCCGTCATCAACATGCCCGTTACCGAGCATGGCGGGTTGGTGGCGCTGCTATACCTGAACCACTCCGCGCCCAGACGTTGGGCGACCGAGGAGATCGCCCTCATCTCGGAGGTGGCGGACCGGACGCGTACCGCGATAGAGAGGCTTCGCGCCGAGAACGCCCTGCGCGAGAACGCCGAGCGTCTCGCCTTTCTGGACCGCCTCGGCAGGGAGATTGCCCTCGCGGCCGATGCCGACGCCGTCATGCGGATCACCACTCGTCTCCTCGGTGAACACCTGGGCGTCTCGATTTGCGCCTACGCCGACATGGAGCAGGACCAGGACCATTTCACTATTCGCGGCGACTGGAGCGCACCCGGCTCGCCAAGCATCAGGGGGTATTACAGTCTTGCCGATTTCGGTCGCCTGGCAGTCACCAATCTCCGCGCCAATCGGCCGCTTATCATCAACAACAACCTTGCGGAAATTGCTCCCGAGGAGGCCAAGACCTTTCAGGATATCGGCATAACGGCAACCATCTGCATGCCTCTGGTCAAACAGGGCCGGCTGACCGCCCTGATGGCCATCCATGACAAGCAGCCTCGCGTCTGGTCGCAACGCGAACTGTCCTTGCTGACCGAGGTGACGGAGAGGTCCTGGGCTCACATCGAACGCGTTCGCTCGGAACAGGCGGCCCGGGCGAGCGAGGAGCGGCTGAGGCTTGCCACCGACGCGGCCGCTATCGGCACCTGGGACTACGATCCCGTAACCAGGGTGCTGCGCTGGGACGATCGCTGCAAAGCCCTTTTTGGGCTGCCGCCGGACGCGGAGGTGACATATGAAAGCGCATTCCTGGCGGGCCTCCATCCAGAGGATCGAGCACGGGCCGACGAGGCCGTACGCCAGGCGCTCGCGCCAGGCACCTCTTCGCGCTACGACATCGAATACCGGACCATTGGCCTGCGGGACGGCAAGGAGCGCTGGATTGCCGCAACGGGGGAATCGATTTTCCAGTCCGGCCGCGCGGTTCGCTTCATCGGCACCGTCGTGGATGTCACCGAGCGAAAACGGGTGGAGCATCAGCTCCAGTTGATGAACGCCACCGCTGCCGCCGTGGCGGCCGAGCTTGACGTGGAGCGGATCGTCCAGACAGTCACCGATGCCGGCGTAGAACTGTCGGGCGCACAATTCGGAGCCTTCTTCTACAATGT
Organism: Mesorhizobium sp. B263B2A; assembly: GCF_020165775.1. NCBI lineage: Bacteria > Pseudomonadati > Pseudomonadota > Alphaproteobacteria > Hyphomicrobiales > Phyllobacteriaceae > Mesorhizobium > Mesorhizobium sp. B263B2A. The sequence continues at coordinate 341,298 of NZ_JAIUIU010000003.1, read as the reverse complement.
GATCGACGACAAGGGCGACAGCTATATGCTCTACGCCCTGTCCGGGGCACCTCGGTCCGCATTCGAAAATTTCCCCATGCCGCGCAACACCGCGGTTTTCGAGCCCACATTCCGCGGGACAAGCGTCGTGCGCTCCGACGATATACTCGCCGATCCGCGTTACGGAAAGAACTGGCCCCGCAAGGGAATGCCGGAGGGCCATCTGCCGGTGCGTTCCTATCTTGCCGTACCGGTCGTCTCGCGTTCGGGCGAGGTGCTGGGCGGCCTCTTCTTTGGTCATTCAGAGACCGGCGTCTTCGCCGAACAGCAAGAGACGGCGTTGCTGGGGCTTGCGGGCCATGCCGCGACGGCAATCGACAACTCCCGACTGTTCAAGGCGCTGCAGACACTCAACGGCACGCTCGAACAGCGTGTGATAGACGAAGTTGCCGAACGCACCAGAGCAGAAGAGCACCTGCGCCAGGCCCAGAAGATGGAAGCTGTCGGACAGCTCACCGGTGGTATCGCGCACGACTTCAACAACATGCTGGCTGTCATCATCGGCGGCCTCAATCTTGTGCAGCGCAAGCTCAGAAACGGCGACACCAACGTCCACCAATTCGTGACCGGCGCGATAGATGGAGCACAGCGCGCGGCGGAACTTACCAAGCGGCTGCTTGCCTTTTCCCGCCAGCAGCCGCTGGCGCCGAAGCGGCTGAATCCAAATCGCCTTGTCTCCGGCATGAGCGAATTGCTGAACCGGACGCTTGGCGAGACCATCCAGATCGAGACCGTGCTCGCCGCGGGACTATGGCATGTGGAGGCCGACGCAGGGCAATTGGAAAGCGCGCTGCTCAACCTTTGCGTCAACGCACGGGATGCCATGCCTAGCGGTGGAAAGCTGACGATCGAGACATCCAACACCCACATCGACGATCGCTATGGCAGGGAGAACGCTATTCCCTCCGGCCAGTACGTAATGATAGCCGTTACGGATACCGGAACCGGCATGACTGCTGACGTTTTGGCCAGAGCCTTCGATCCGTTCTTCACCACCAAAGGGGTCGGCAAAGGCACCGGGCTGGGGCTGAGCCAAGTCTATGGGTTTGTTCGTCAGTCGGGCGGCAGCGTGAAGATCTATTCCGAGCAGGGTATCGGAACCACTTTGAAAATTTACTTGCCGCGTTCGCACGGCGGAGTGCTCGACAGCCAAACCGAGGCCGTGGCGGGCGAGCACCCCGGCAGTGCGGACGAGATCATCATGGTCGTCGAGGATGAAGATCGCGTCCGGCTGATGGCCGCGGAAGCGCTGCGGGAACTGGGCTATTCCGTGTTGGAAATGCAAGGGCCAAGGGAGGCGCTGGCGGCTGTCCAAAACGGGCAAGTGCCTTCGCTTCTGTTCACTGACGTGGTCATGCCGGAGATGTCGGGCCGCGAACTGGTCGACCAGGTCAAACAAGCGCACCCCTCGCTAAAAGTGCTCTACACCACCGGCTACACGCGCAACGCAATTGTCCACAACGGTACGCTCGATTTTGGAACGGAGCTTTTGACCAAGCCCTACACGATCGACCAATTGGCCGAGAAGATCCGCAAGGTGCTGGATCGAAAGTGAACGGGCAACGGCCAGCCTCGCTCACCGATCTCTCTTCATTTCAGCCGCGAGACCGAGCCGCGCTTGCCGCGCAAGATGGGCAATGGAACGGGCCGGAAGTCCCAGCTGTCGACACCGACATCATATTGGCGTGTCAGCGGCTTCAATTTGCCGTGCGAATGTCCGTGCAGGTTTATCGACTTCTTGCCCATCCGGTTCCACGTCCGGAACGGATAGTGGCACAACACGATGAGCTGGTCCTCGTGCATGAACTCCCTATAGTGCTGGACGCTGTTCCACCCGCCCGCAGCCGTTGTTTCGGAAGCATCATTGTTGCCGACGATGAGGTTCTTGCGGCCGTTTAGGCGGGCCAGCAGTGCTTCGACGCTCGACTTGCCGAGGCGCGCGAAATCGCCAAGGTGCCAGATTTCATCCTCGGGGCCGACAGTCTCGTTCCACCGCGCAATCAGCGCCTCGTCGTGCTCGGCCAGCGATCCGAACGGCCGGCGATCGATCCGGAGGATGCGTGGATCGTTGAAATGCGTATCGCTCGTAAAAAAGACCATTGCCGTCACGCGCTTATGGGGAGGGCCGACGACACCATCGGCTGGGATCGGTCATCGAAACAGAAAACGGGCCAGGAGTCAGCCGCTGAGGGAACAATCGTCTTGCGGGGATGTTCGGACGTTCTAACCGGAGAAATGTCCATGTTCATGCATAACAAGCGCCTGCAATACACCGTTCGCGTCTCGGAGCCCAATCCCCGCCTGGCCTGCATGATCATGGAGCAGTTCGGGGGCGCCGATGGCGAGCTTGCCGCGGCGATGCGTTATTTCACGCAGGGGCTTGGCGAAGACGATCTTGGCCGTCGCGACATGTTGCTGGATATCGCGACCGAAGAACTCAGCCACCTCGAAGTGGTGGGATCGATCGTCACCATGCTGAACAAGGGGCTCAAGGCACAACTTGCCGAGGGCCAAATGAAAGAAGCGGACCTTTACCTGATGATCGGCGCCAGCGGTACAACGGCCAAGGAATCGATTCTGTTCGGCGGCGCTCCCGCGCTTTGCGACTCAGCCGGCGTTCCCTGGACCGCCGCCTATGTCGACTCGCGCGGCGAGCCTACGGTGGACCTGCGATCCAATATCGCCGCCGAAGCGCGCGCCAAAATCGTTTACGAACGCCTCATCAACATCACCGACGACCCGGGCATCAAGGACGCGCTCGGCTTCCTGATGACGCGCGAGATTGCTCACCAGAAGTCGTTTGAGAAAGCACTCTATGCGATCGAAAACAATTTCCCGTCAGGCAAGCTCCCGGGCGTCGAAAAGTTCGCCAGCATGTACGTCAACACCTCTCAGGGCGACGGCGACGTCAATGGCCCATGGAATTCGGGCGAAGAGTGGGATCGGATCGATGATCTCGAACAGGTGATGCCCGTCGATGGCGGAGACGGCCTAGCGACCGTCAAGTTGGGCGCCAAAGACATGAAGGTGGTGGCCAAGATGGCCGAGCGTACTCTTTCCGATCCCGCTTCCGATCCGACTACAGGCGCTGACCTGGGTGCCGGTCCGGGAGCCGGTCGTACCAAGAACGTGGATTTCGGAGGCGCGGCCGACATCGAGGAAGCTCCGGCCGCGGCAGAGCGCGCCGCCAAACGCTCACGTAAGGGTTAGTTGAGAGCCGAACGTCGTTGCGGGAGCAGCGACGTTCGGCGACAAGCCTGGAACAGGTCGGTGGTGAACGCCCTCGCAAGGCAACAGCCTTGTCGCGGAGAGGCGAGTGCCTCCGCGGTCCCCGTTTTCGCGTTTCAGGTGCTCGCCGCAGGCGCCGTGAACGGCTAGCGTTCCAATCCAGCTGCACGAATTTTTCCAACGCAGGAACATAGAAGCATTCTGCGAGTTACGCACCGACCGCGTTGAACTCACCCTCCTGTTTCGGGTTTGCAGGGTGCTCTTTTGGTGTCGAACGAATGCGCAGGACGATGTGTGGCCGTCAGCTTTTGGTGCCTGTCTTTGGTCTGCTGTTGCTGATGGCTGACCTGTTCCACGCCGACAAGGCCATGGCGCAGCAGCCCTGCCCGGCCGATCACGACAAGCTGCTTACAACCCTCAAGGCCAATGTGAAGGCAAGCGGCGGACCGGCCAATGGCGGCTTTGACACCAATGAATGGGCGGCGATCATTGCCCGCGACGGCACTGTCTGCGCGGTTGCGTTCAGTGGACCTGCCGTCGATTCGCAATGGCCGGGCAGCCGGCTGATCGCAGCGGAGAAAGCCAACACGGCCAACGGCCTCAGCCTGGCTCAGATGGCGCTGTCGACGGCCAATCTCTACGCGGGAGTGCAGCCGGGCGGGCCGCTGTTTGGCTTGCAGGCGACCAATCCCGTCAACCAGGCCGCGGCTTATGCGGGCGATCCCAAAACCTTCGGAAGCGCGAGCGATCCGCTGGTCGGCAAGCCGATCGGAGGCGTAGTGGTGTTTGGCGGCGGGCTTGCCCTTTACGACGGCAAGGGCATCGTGGGCGGCCTCGGCGTTTCCGGGGACTCCTCATGCGCCGATCACAATGTCGCCTGGCGCATCCGGGCCGCGCTCGGCCTCGACAAGGTTCCCGCAGGCGTCAACCCCAATCGCAAGGACGCCATTGTCTACGATCTCGACCCCGGCGGCAAAAGCGCTTCCGGCTGGGGCCATCCGCTTTGTGCCGGCACCGAGGCCGACATTGCAGCGGAACTCGGTGCCGGCGTGGGAGGCTCGATCCATAAATGAAAGGCATGCCGCAGCTGGGACCAACGCGCGTTGACGCAGGACGACACACCCGCACGTTGGCCACCCGGAATTCCCTCGGCACGGGCATCTTTCTAGTAACGTTGCTCACCTGGCTCCCGCTCCAGGGCGCTGTCTCGGAGCCCTCTAAGACAGAAGCGATTGCACCGCCCGCCGCAGCCTCGCCACCCGATGACGGTCAATGGGCGATGCCGGCCAAGAACTATGCGTCGACGCGCTTCAGCGAACTCTCCGAGATCAACGAAGGCAACGTGAAGAACCTGCAGGTTGCGTTCACGTTCTCGACCGGCGTGAACAAGGGGCAGGAAGCAGCGCCCCTGGTCGTCGGCAACACCATGTACATCGTCACGCCATTCCCCAACTTCGTCTATGCGCTCGATCTCTCCAAGCCCGGCGCGCCGATGAAGTGGAAGTACGAGCCCAATCCCGAGCCGGCGGCACAGGGGGTGGCCTGCTGCGACGTCGTCAATCGAGGGGCGGCCTTCGCCGACGGGCGCATTTTCTTCAATACGCTGGACGGCCACACCATTGCCCTCGATGCGAACACCGGAAAGCCGATCTGGAACACGCATATCGGCAACATCAACATCGGCGAGACCATCACCATGGCGCCGCTTGTGGTGAAGGGCAAAGTGCTGGTCGGCAATTCCGGCGGCGAGATGGGCGTGCGCGGCTGGGTCAAGGCGCTCGATGTGGGAGACGGGCATGTCGTCTGGACGGCATACGGCACCGGCCCCGACAAGGACGTGCTGATAGGGCCGGACTTCAAGCCGCATTACGACGCGGACAAAGGCAAGGACCTTGGCGTAACCACTTGGCCGCCGGAAGCCTGGAAGATCGGCGGCGGCAACATGTGGGGCTGGATTTCCTATGATCCCGATCTGAACCTGATCTTCCACGGCACTGGCAATCCAGGACCATGGAATCCGGATTTGCGGCCGGGCGACAACAAATGGACGTCCGGCATTTTTGCGCGCGATCCCGACACCGGGGCGGCGAAATGGTTTTATCAGTGGAGCCCGCATGACCTCCACGACTATGACGGCATCAACGAACAGATCCTGCTCGACATGACCTGGCAGGGCAAGCCGCGCAAGGTGCTGGTCCGGCCGGAGCGCAACGGCTATCTCTACATCCTCGACCGGACCACCGGCGAGGTCCTGTCGGCAAAGCCCTTCGGCCCCGTCAACTCCAGCAAAGGTGTCGATCTCAAGACGGGCCGGCTGATCGAAAACCCGGACAAGAAGACCGGCACCGGCAAGGTCGTTCGCGATATCTGTCCGACGGCATCGGGTCTCAAGGACTGGCAGCCGTCCGCGTTCTCGCCGAAGACCGGCCTGCTCTACATCCCGCACAACAATCTGTGCATGGATGAAGAAGGCGTCGAGGTGAATTACATCGCCGGCACGCCCTATGTGGGAATGAACGTCCGCATGATCCCCGGCCCCGGCGGCAATCGCGGCGCCTTCACCGCCTGGGACATAGCCGCGGAGAAACCCGCCTGGAGCTTGAAGGAGAATTTCCCGGTGTGGAGCGGCGCGGTGGTGACCGCGGGCGATGTGGTCTTCTACGGCACGATGGAGGGCTGGTTCAAGGCGGTCAGCGCTAGGACCGGAGAGCTGCTTTGGCAGTTCAAAACATCGTCGGGCATCATCGGCCAGCCGATCACGTATCGCGGACCCGACGGGCATCAATATGTCGCCATCCTCTCCGGCGTCGGCGGCTGGGCCGGCGCCATCGTCTCCGGCGACCTCGACCCACGTGACGCCACTGCCGCGCTTGGCTTCGTCAACGCCATGAAGGATCTGAAGAACGCGACCACGGCGGGAGGCACGCTCTATGTGTTCCGGCTCCCTTGATGTGTTCGAGACAGCCGTGAGGCTGGGACGCTGGGCCCTCGTGCTGCTTGCGATCGGCATCGGCACGCTGGCCCCGATGCTTGCGGCGACAGCGGCCGATGCACGCGAGCTCAGGGTATGCGCCGATCCCAACAACATGCCCTTCTCCAATGCGGATGGTCAGGGCTTCGAGAACAAAATCGCGCAAATCGTGGCGGGCGAGCTCGGGGCAAAGCTGTCCTACACCTGGTGGGCCCAGCGGCGCGGCTTCGTGCGCAACACCCTGAAGGCCGGATTGTGCGATCTTGTTCCCGGCACCCCGGCTAATCTCCAAATGCTGCGCACCACCACGCCATATTATAGGTCGTCCTACGTTTTCGTCACGCGCCAGGACGGTCCGGACATCGGATCCTTCAACGATGCGCGCCTGCGCGAATTGCGGATCGGCGTTCAGCTCATCGGCGACGACGGCGCCAACTCCCCGCCGGTCCAGGCGCTTGGCCGCCGCGGCATCGTCGGACATCTCGTCGGCTTTCCTGTCTATGGCGATTATTCCGCGCCCAATCCTCTGGCGCGCATCGTCGAAGCGGTGGCCGCGGGTCAGATCGATCTCGCCGTCGTATGGGGACCGCTTGCCGGCTATTTCGCCGCTAGGCAGAAGGTGCCGCTCCGCGTCACGCCGGTCGTGCCTCTCATAGACGGGCCACTGTTGCCGATGGTCTACGACATCTCCATGGGGGTACGCCGCGAGGACGATGCGTTGCGCGGCGAAGTGAATGCCGCGCTCGCCAAGCACAGGGCCGAGATCAACGCCGTGCTGGCCCAGTACGGCGTTCCCCGTCTCGACGCTTCCGGGAGTACGGTACGATGATGCGCGCGGTTGCCGTGCTGGTTTCGGCAACGCTGATCCTGGCCGCCTGCCAACGCGAGGAGCGTGACACGCGCCCGCAATCGGCGCTCGGATCCGGCGAACAGCCGACGCCTGTGACCACGCTGGAGCCGGGCGGCCAGCGACCCTCCCCCACCGACAACAAGGCGGCGAGCTTCGCAGCCAACGCCTTCCACATGAGCGAGGGCAAGCGTCTGTTCAGCTGGTTCAACTGTTCGGGGTGCCACGCCAATGGCGGCGGCGGCATGGGGCCGGCGCTGATGGACCAGAAGTGGATCTATGGCAGCTCGATGGAAAGCATCCATGCCACGATCCGCGACGGCCGGCCGAACGGCATGCCGAGCTTTCGCGACAAGATCCCCGACGACCAGATCTGGGAGCTTGCGGCTTATGTACACTCGCTGAGCGGCAACGCGCCGTCTTCCGCCGCGCCGCAACGCAATGACGACATGATGGTGCATCCTTCCGAAAACCGCATGCCGGACGCGGCCACGCTGGGGAAGTCGCCGTGAACCGCCTCATCTCGATGGCGTTCGCCACCGCCGGCACTCTGTTGCTCCAGGGATGCGCGGGCTGGCAATCGGCCCTCGACCCGAAAGGTCCCGCCGCGAGCGAGTTGGCGTGGCTGATCTGGTTCTTCACCGGCCTCTGCGCGGTGGTGTGGGTGCTGGTGATGATCGCCCTCGCCGCGCCGCTGATGATGCGGTCGCGCGCGCAGGCGGAACCGCTCGCGATCGACGCCGGCGCCGACAGCCGGAAGTTGCGCGTGGTCCTGACCGCCGTGGGATTGACCGCCATGATCCTGATCGGGCTGACGCTGCTGAGCTTCTTCGCCAACAGGACGCTCGCCGCGATCGGCTCGGACGCCGCGCTGACCATTCGGGTCACGGGCCATCAATGGTGGTGGGAGGTACGCTATGAGGATGCCACGCCGAGCCGCATCCTGACCACGGCGAACGAGATCCATATCCCTGCAGGCGAGCCGGTGCGGCTTCTTCTGACCTCGACCGACGTCATCCATTCCTTCTGGATTCCGAGCCTTTCCGGCAAGCTCGACCTCATTCCCGGCCACGTCAACGTGCTCGACATCAAGGCCGACAAGCCCGGCGTCTACCGGGGCCAATGCGCCGAGTTCTGCGGCGCGCAGCACGCAAACATGGGCACCTTCATCATCGCCGAGCCGCGTGCAAAGTTCGACGCCTGGTGGAACGACCAGTTGCAGCCGGCCGCTGCTCCGACCGGGGACGAGGCCAAAGCCGGCGAAGATCTGTTTCTGCGGCGCCCCTGCGTGATGTGCCACAGGATAGGCGGCACGGCCGCGGGAGGAACCGTCGCCCCCGATCTCACTCATATAGCCAGTCGGCAGACGCTCGCCGCCGGAACATTGACGATGAGCCGCGGCAATCTCGCCGCCTGGATAGCCGACCCGCAAGGCATCAAGCCCGGGTCGCACATGCCGGTGGTCGATCTTAGCGGCGACGAGCTCAACGCCATCGTCGCCTATCTCGAGGGTCTGAAATGAGCAGCGCTGACCTCACAAGCCAGCGCGACCTGCCGCCGGAGCGCGAAACATCCGCCAAGGGCGATGTCGCACCCGAGCATGACGGACCGCGCGACACCGGCATGGACGATGCCAGCCTGCATCGCTGGCTGGCGCGGACATGGCGCACGCCGCCCGGCATCATCGGCGCGCTGTCGAGCGTCGATCACAAAGTCATCGCCCGGCGCTATCTGATCACCGCCTTCGTATTTCTGTGCCTGGGCGGGCTCAATGCGGTGGCCATGCGCATCCAGCTCTCAGGTCCACAGCGCGGTCTGATCGGACCGGACCTCTATAACCAGCTGTTCACCATGCACGGCGTTACCATGATGTTTCTGTTCGCGGTGCCCATCGTGCAGGCGACTGGAATTTATCTCGTGCCGCTGATGGTCGGCACCCGCAACATCGCGTTCCCTCGCCTGAACGCCTTCAGCTATTGGATCTACGTTTCGGGTGGCGTTTTCGCCTGGGTGTCTTTCGCGCTCAACATGGCGCCCGATGTCGGCTGGTTTGCTTACGTGCCGCTGTCCGGCCCCGAATTCGCACCGGGCAAGCGGGCTGACGTCTGGGCGCAGATGATCACCTATACGGAAGTGTCGTCCCTGGCCGTCGCGGTGGCGACCATCGTTACGGTGTTCAAGCAGCGGGCGCCCGGTATGTCGCTGGACAAGATTCCGCTCTATGTCTGGGCGATGCTGGTCACTTCCTTCGTCGTCGTTTTCGCGATGCCGGCGGTGATGATCACCTCCACCTTCCTGATCCTGGACCGGCTGGTCGGCACCCATATCTTCAACCCCGCGGAAGGTGGGGACGCTCTGCTGTTCCAACATCTCTTCTGGTTCTTTGGCCACCCGGAAGTCTACATCATCTTCCTGCCGGCTACCGGCATGGTGTCTTCGATCATCCCCGCCTTCGCCAGGCGGCCGACCTTCGGCCACCTCGGGCTTGTCCTGTCGCTGATCGCGGTCGGCTTCCTCTCGTTCGGGCTTTGGGTCCATCACATGTTCGCCACCGGCTTGCCGAAGCTTGGCGCCAGTTTCTTCACCGCATCCAGCATGATGATCGCCATTCCGAACGGTGTGCAGATCTTCTGCTGGCTCGCGACTTTATGGGACGGCAGACCCGTGGTTCGGACCCCATTGCTGTTCGTCTTCGGCTTCTTCTTCATCTTCGTCATCGGCGGCCTGACCGGAGTCATGCTCGCCTCGGTGCCGTTGGATCTCCAGGTCCACGATACCTACTTCGTCGTCGCGCATTTCCACTACGTGCTGATCGGCGGCTCGGTGTTCCCGCTGATTGGCGCGGCTTATTTCTGGTTCCCGAAGATCAGCGGCCGCATGATGAGCGAGCGCCTCGGACGCTGGCATTTCTGGCTGGCCTTCATCGGCTTCAACGCGACGTTTTTCCCGATGCATCTCGTCGGGCTGTGGGGCATGCCGCGAAGGGTCTACACCTATCCGGCCGAGCTTGGCTGGGGAAACATCAATCTTTTCATCTCGGCCGGGGCGGTGCTCTTCTTCTTGAGCTTCGTCCTGTTCACTTTCAACCTCGCGTATAGCGCGCTGAAAGGCGCCCCGGCCGGAAACAATCCCTGGGGTGCCGGAACGTTGGAATGGGCGACGTCTTCGCCACCGCCGAGCTACAATTTTGCGCGCATTCCGATTGTCACGCATGTCGAGCCGCTCTGGGCCGAGCGCGAAGCGCTGCCCGTGGCGACCGGGTTGCGGGTCGATGCGCGCGAACTCCTCATCTCGACCGTTGCGGAGGCCCATCCAGACATTCGCGAGAAATCGGCGACACCGTCGATCTGGCCGCTGCTGGCGGCGCTCTCCGTCGGCGGCACGTTTGTCTACTCGATCTTCACGCCATGGGCGGTTGTCTGGGGCGCCGCTCCGATCGCCATCACCTTGATCGGATGGTTTTGGCCCAAGGGCGATCCGGAGGACGAGGAATGAGCCAGCGTCCTGAGCTAGATCTTTCCGGCCTCCCGACTTTTGGACATGGCCCGCGCAGCCCGACTTGGTGGGGTACGCTTGGTTTCATGGCGCTGGAGGGCACGGGCTTTGCGCTGGCCGCAGGCGCCTACCTCTATCTGACGACGGTGTGGCCCAACTGGCGTCTAAGCGCTCCGCAGCCTAACCATTGGCCGGGGACGATCGTGACCCTGCTTCTCATCGTCAGCCTAGTGCCGAACCACATCCTCAACCGGTACGCCAAGCAATGCGCGATCGGGCCGGTGCGGATCGGCATGGTGGTGATGTCGCTGCTCGGCTTGGCTCCGCTTGTCGTGCGCTGGTTCGAGTTTCCGGCGCTGAACATCTATTGGGACACCAATGCTTATGGATCCATGCTCTGGGTGCTGCTCGGGCTGCACACCACGCATCTCATAACCGATATCGGCGACACGATCGTTTTGACGGTGCTGATGTTCACACGCCACGGCTATAGCGGCCGGCGCTTCGGCGATGTCGGCGACAATGTCTTCTATTGGGATTTCGTGGTCCTGACCTGGATCCCGATCTATCTGCTCATCTACTGGATGCCGAGGCTGGGCTGATGCGCGCGTTGCGAATGGGAACGTCCTGGGGCGGTCTTCTGTCAGGGCCGATGGCTTGGGCAATCTCCACGCAGCTGAACTACGCAATCGTGCCGTGGCAGTGCAACCGTCAGGTCGAGGTGGTACTTCCCTCGGCACTGATGCTCGTCGTGCTTTCGCTGCTCGGCGGCGCCTTGTCATGGCGGGCGGAGCGGCAGGGCGGCGCCGCCTTCAAGCCGGAGCGCACGCGCAGCACCGAGCAATTCGTCGCCAATCTCGGCATGTTGTCGGCTCTGCTGTTTGCACTTGTCATCGTCATGCAAGGCAGCGCCGCGCTTATCCTGGACGAGTGCCTGCGATGAACCTCGACGCGCTGTTCTCAACCTCGATCTGCTTTGGTGCCGGCGCGCCAGAAGCCGGATGGACGCTCGCACTGCCGATTACGCTGCCGCTTGCCGTCCTTGGTCTCGTCTATGCCGTGGGCGCGAGCCGGCTTTGGCGGCGCAGCGGCCGCGGCAGGACTTTGCGGCTGCGCCAGGCGCTGCTGTTCACGGCCGGATGGGGCATGTTGACAGCCGCATTGGTCAGCCCCATTCACGCGCTCGGCGAGCAGGTGTTTGCCGCGCATATGATCGAGCATGAACTGCTGATGGCCGTGGCGGCGCCGCTGTTGGTCGCGGCCTGCCCGGCCGCGGCCTTGATGTGGGGCCTCCCCACCCGCTTCCGCCGCGTTCTGGGAATTGCCGGGCACGCCGGATGGTTGCAGGCGGTCTGGGCTTTCGCAACCCGGCCGCTCAGCGCGACCATTGTTCACGGCATCGCCATATGGATCTGGCACATTCCGACGGTGTTCGAGGCAGCGCTGGAGCGCGGCGTGCTGCACTATGCCCAGCACGCGAGCTTCCTTGGAACCGGCCTGCTGTTCTGGTGGGCGATCTTGCCGCGCTCCGGTCGTCAGCACAACTATGGCGGCGCGGTCATGCATCTCTTCGTCACCTCGCTGCACACTGGCCTGCTCGGCGTTCTCCTGTTGCTTTCGCCACGGCTCTGGTACCCGGAGAACGCCGTGGGGGCGGCGCTGTGGAATTTGAGCCCGCTGGAGGACCAGCAGCTTGCCGGGCTGGTGATGTGGGTGCCGGCCGGATTGATCTATGGCGGGGCGGCATTGCTGCTGGCCGGGCTGTGGATCAGGGCGAGCGGAAGGAGGGAGGCGGCGCATGCGCTCGGGCCTGTCTAAACTGCTTGCCGCCGCCAGCGCCACGCTGCTGCTGCTCATCGCCGTTGTGGTCGGGCTGACCTGGTGGTCCGATCGGGCCGCGCGCATCCGGCACGAGGCGCAGGCCGCCACGGGCGGTGACGTTGCGCGCGCTCTGCCGATCATGACCGCGAATGGCTGCTCCGGCTGTCACACGATTACGGGCGTGCCGGGCGCGCAAGGGCAAGTCGGCCCTCGCCTCGACGCAAGCCTTGCCGACCGTGTCATTATCGGCGGCGTCATGGCCAACAATCCGGAGAACCTGGTGCGCTGGATACGATCGGCCAGGGAGATCAATCCGCACACGGCCATGCCATCGACAGGGATCACGGAGCAGCAGGCGCGCGATATCGCAGCCTACCTCTATGCCTTGAAGTGATTGGAGCAGTTTATCGTTCAGCTTCCGGGGCGCCGCGACCACAGGCCGCGACCGGGGTCATAACCGACCACGGCAGCGAGGAAGAACGCGAGCAGACAGATGAATACGACTAAGGCTGAAGCGGCATCGAACCGCAGATACAGCGCAAAGCGGATCAACTCGACCGCCGAGCTGAACGGGTTCCACGCGGCGATCGTTGCCAGGACCGGCCCCGCCTCGGCGAGACGCCACAGCGGATAGAGCGCCGTCGAAGCAAAGAACATCGGGAAGATGACGAAATTCATCACGCCGGCGAAGTTCTCCATTTGCGTCGAGACCGACGATACGAGCAATCCGAAGGCGCCAAGCATCAGGCCCGACAGCAAGAGCGCCGGAAACGCCGCGACATAGCCGAGAGCCGGCGGCCGGACGTCCCAATAGCGCGCGATAACTAGGAATAGATAGACCAGAGGCATGACGACAATGACGCTGGCCAGCAGCCGCGCGGCAAGCAGGTACCAGCGTGGCAACGGCGCCGTCAGCAACAGGCGCATGCTGCCCATCTCGCGGTCGTAGACCATGGCCAGCGAGCTCGCCATGGCGTGGAAGAGCAGCATCATGGCCGCCAGCCCGGGCACCACATACACTTCGTAGAGCACATAGGTCTGGTAGGGCGGCGTGATCGACAGGCCGAGAACGGAGCGGAAGCCGGCGGCAAAGATCGCCAGCCAGACAAGCGGCCTTACCATCGCTGAGAGCAATCGGCCGCGTTGCCGCAGCGTGCGTAGCATCTCCCTGCGCAGGATACCGTTCAGCGCCCGCACGGCGTGAGACGTTTTCATTCGGCCCCCGTCAGCAACGCGAAGGCTTCCGCCGTGCTGGCGACACCGAGATCGGCAGCGAGGCGATCGGCGCGGCCGACCCAGCGTACTGTTCCTCGATGCAGCACCACCACATCGTCATCGGCCGTTAGTTCCTCCAGAAAATGCGTTGCCCACAGAACAGCAATGCCGCGCTCACGGCAAAGCTCCCTTACGTGCCGCTCGAGCGCGCGGCGGCCCGGCACGTCGAGCCCGGTGGTCGGCTCGTCCAGCAGCAAAAGGCGTGGGTCATGCATCAGAGCGCGTGCGATCTCGACACGGCGACGCTGCCCCCCGGAAAGCGCGCGGACAGGATCGTCGATCCTGTCGGCCACTTCGAGCCGGCTGAGCTCCTCAATGGATCGCTCTTTGCTCAACGCCTTGGAGAGCCCATGCAGGGCAGCATGGTAGCGCAGGTTCTCGCCGGCCGTCAGGTCGAGGTCAAGCGTCAGCTGTTGGAAGACAACACCCATTTGAGCAAGAGCGGTTGACGGGCTCGCCTTCATCGCATGGCCAAGGACAAGGACTGACCCGGCACGGGCGTGATAGAGCCCGGTGACAAGCGAGAACAATGTCGTCTTGCCGGCGCCGTTGCGTCCAAGCAGAATGCACATCCCGCCCTCCGGCACCGAAAACGACACCTCGTCCAGAACCCGCCGGCTTCCGAAACTGTGGCTGAGATGCTCGACCGACAAGACGTTCATGGGCCGATCACCACGCCCCATGGACCGCGGCCTACCGGCAGCGATTTCACCACCTCCTGGTTCTCGATATCGATAAAGGAGATGTCGCCGGAATTGCCGTTGGCGCTGACCAGACGCTTCTGGTCGGCGGAGAGCGCAACGTGCCAGGGCCGTAGGCCAACAAGGTAGAGCCGACGGACCGTCAGCGTTTTCACATCGACTTCAGCCACCCTGTTGGCTGGTCCAAGCGCCACGTAGGCGGTCGCGCCGTCGCGCGAAATGGCCAAGCCGACCGCCTGCACGCCCTCGGGTCGGATACCCGGCACCGCGAACTCGATCTTGCCGGTTTGCGCGCGCGTTGCCGTGTCGAAGACGGTGACGGTGCCCCGTATCTCCGACGAGACCCACAATTGCTTACCATCCGGCGAGAATGAAGCCGCTCGCGGTCGGGTGTCGACGAGCAGATTGTCGACCAGTTCGAGCGTGCCTGCGTCGATCAGATGGACCATGCTGGTGGTCTCCGACGTGCAGGCGACATAGCGGCCATCGGCGCTGGCCGCCATGCCTTCCGGTTCGACGCCGACATCGACCGTGCCGATGACCTTGGCGGCGGCAATGTCCACTACCGACACCAGATTGTCGTTCTCGTTGGCCACGAACAGCCGCTTGCCGTCCGGATGGACCACGAAGAATTCCGGATCGGCTCCCGAGGGCAACTGCCCGACCATCCGGCGCGTCGCGACGTCGACCACGTCGATGCGGTTGTCGTCACCTTCCGCGACGAACAGCGCCTTGTTGTCGACCGAAAGCGCCAGTCCACGCGGACGTCGGCCGACGTCGATCGTCGCCAGCATGGTCATTGTCGCACCATCGACGACCGCGACAGTATTGTCCTGCTCGTTGGACACGTAGATGGTCTCGGCGGCGGCGGGAGCAGGAAGTGCGAACGACGCCAGCAACAGCGCCATCAGAACTTGCATAGGCTCTCCTCCAGGTCGATGCCCAGGGTATCGAGCGGCGTGCGCTGATGCAGGAAGCCCGGTTGCGGCGAGCTGGAAATCAGCAGGCGCGGCCCGGCGATCAAGATGGGCTGGCGCATCTGTCCATCCCAGGCACGGAAACTGAGCCCCTGCCCCTTGAAGCCGGCGAGAAGAAACGTGTCGCCGCGCATGTATCTCCCGATTGCCGCGGGATCGAGACTGTGCAGACGCGTCGCTGCCTCGCCGACGCTGCGTACCGCGAGCCAGGCGGCGTAGTCGCTGGGCAGCATCCACCGCCCCGCCTGCCTGCGGAAACGATCCTGCAGTTGAGTTGCGCCCCACTCCTCGCTCACGGGGCTCCAGCCGGTCGCGACCAGCCCTTGCGTGCCGGCGATGATCCTCGGCAGGGCGGTGCGGCCCTCGAGGTAGGCGCCGAATTCATCCGCCTCGTCGGCGGCCACGAGCACATCATAGTCGCTGACCTGCGTGACCGCGGGTATTTCGGTTTGCAGCGTGACGTGCCCGGTATCGGCGCGTCCGTTGGCGGGCCTGAACGTCCACGGCTGGTCGATCGTGATCTCGGCTCCGAAGCGAGCCGCCGCCCTTCGAAAAGCCGCCGCCATGGCCTGATCCTGCGGGTGCGGCCCCACAAGCAGGAACCAATGCTGCCACCGCTTCCAGACGAGATATTGCGCCAACCCGTCGGCGAGCATGGCGCGGCTCGGAATCGTGTGCAGCACGTTCCTGCGGCAATCCTGCTGGCGCAGCACGTCGTCCGGCGCTCGGCTGTTGAGCAACGTCATCCGCTCGGCTCCGGGCGCGGCACTGGCCTGCAGAAGCTGACCGGCATCGAGATCGGCAATGACAAAGACGATGCCGGCATTGGCGAATTGCCTTACCGCGTCGGCCGGAGGTTCAGTGGGCGCCAGGATCCTTTCCTCCAACCGAAATTTCTGCCCAAGAAACCGGCCGGTGCTGTCGTCGTCGGCAATACCGAGCCTTGCGCCTTGCAGGCCATCATCGGCGACGGTTTCGTCAAGGGGTCCCAAGGGCAGAGCCGGTTTGCGCTGCTGGCCGATATAGCCGATTAGCATCGTCTGTTCCTCGGCGGCGCCAGGGCCGGCGATCAACAGAAGACAGAGAAGGGCCAGCACCAGTCTCATTGTACCGGACTTCCCAGCCTAAAGCGCGACGATCCGGCTTCATCGCGACGTGAGATTGCCACATCGCGCACGATGCGCGCCGGCGATCCTTCCAGAACGATGACCCGGTCGCCCAGCGACGAGGCGTATGCAAGATCGTGGGTGACCAGCAGCGTGGTGGGGCGCCGCTTGGCGAAACTATCCTGCAGCAGGCGGCGCATGGCTTGCACCGTCGCCTCGTCGAGTGATGCGAACGGCTCGTCGAGGAGCAGGAGCGCGGGCTCGACGGCGAGCGCCCGGGCGAGCGCTACGCGCCGCGCCATGCCGCCCGAGAGACGTTGCGGAAAATCCTGCTCATGACCTTTCAAGCCGACAGCGGCGAGCCACCGGGCGGCATCGGGCGCGTGGCCCGGGACGGCGAGTTCGACATTGCGCAAGGCGGTGAGCCACGGCAGCAGCCTCGGCGTCTGGAAAAGCATGCCTACTGGAAGCGCGCGGCCGCTCACGCTGCCGGAGAATTCGCCGTCGACCCCCGAAACGATCGACAGCAGCGTCGACTTGCCGACACCGGACGGGCCGGTCAGGACGCAGACCTGCCCGTCGGCTATATCGAGCGACAGCGGACAAAAGATCGTCCGGTGTTGGCCGTCGTCACCCGGGAAAGTCTTCTCCTCGATTCTGATCCTGAGCATCAGCGTCGCCATGCGAGCAGACGGCGTTCCAACGGCACAAGCAGCCCATACTCTATGGCAAGCATCACGACGCCGAAACTGATGGCATAGGCAAGGATGTGGGTGACGTCGAAGTTCTGGAAATAGACCTGCAGCTGGAACCCGACGCCGTTGGAGCGGCCGAGCAGTTCGGCGAGCAGCACGATCTTCCACGTCAGTGCCAGCCCGTTGCGCAGGGTGACCAGGAAGAAAGGCGCCAGTTGCGGCAGCACGACATACCGCAGCATCGCAGCGCGGCCGAAACGATAGAGCTCGGCCATTTCGGCAAAGTCCTTGTCTAGCCGGCCGGCGCCTTCACGGATAGTCACCACAACATTGGGGATCTTGTTGAGCGCGACGGCCAGGACAAGCGCCGTGTCGGCAAGGCCCAGCCAGATATATATCAGGATGACGGTGATCAGCGCCGGCATGTTGAGGAGCAACACGATCCAAGGCCTCATCCAGACGTCGGCCCTGCGCGAGCGGCCTGCCGCATAGCCAAGGACCGCTCCGATCAGGATTGCCGCCCCAAGGCTTGCGGCGACGCGGGCGAGCGAGATGCCGAGATGGTACAGCAGCTCGCCCCGAACCGCTTCGTGCAAGAGAACCGACACAACCTGGACCGGACCGGGAAACAGCCTATTGGCGGCAATCGATGCCGCGATCTGCCAGGTAAGCACCATGGCAAGCAATGCCGCAGCGGACTGCCAACGCTGAATGTTGGTGGTAATGGCTGAGACCTCGGTCATGATCGCCAGCTCAAGCCAGTATGGGCCAGAAAACACCGGGATCCAAGCTCGTTGCCTTGCCGACCAGATCCTCGCCGCCCAATTCAGCCAGAATTGCAAACAACCGCGCCGCGCCATCACGTTCGTCTTTGCCGAAGCGACGAGGGATTCCGGCCCGATAAGCGTCGCGTAGCGCCGCCTGGAGGTGAAGATCGTCAGTGCCCAATTGCGGCGCAAGCATCCGCCATTCGTCGTCCGAGGACGCGAGCAGCGACTTCGCCGCCACAGTGGCGTTCGTGAATCGCGCGAGGGCGATCGGGTTGGCTCGGGCCCAGCTTTCATGGAAGACGTAGCCGAGCATCGGCAGTTCCCTGGATACGCCAAGCCCCTGCAGCACTTGCGCGACGCTGAGCAGAGGCCTTGCTCCCCCCGATTCGAGACGGGCGGCGAAATTCCAGAATGTCAGCAGGCCATCCAGTCGCCGCGCCAGGAATTCCTGCTCCAACAAAGGCGGCGCGCCGAACACCGGATACACCTCTTCAGCAAGATCGCGCTTCACCTGACGGAGGCCGAGCGCGCGCAACAGAATCCAGCTTTTGTCCAGCGGCCCACCCGCGATCCCCAGCCTTTTGCCCTTGAGGTCCGCAAGAGTTCGGATGGGCGAACCTTGTGGCAGTTCCAATGCGCCGACGGCACGAGAATAGGGATAGAAGACCAGATCGGCGCCTTCGCTCCGCTGGCGCATAACCCACACCCAATCCGAAACGATAACGTCGACACTGCCCGCCAACAATGCGGTCTTGCCCGCTTCGGCTCCAGCAAGCCGCTGCGCCTCGATTGATACTCCGAATGCAGTGTCCAACGCGTGCCGCCGCATGACGTCGACTTCCCAAGCAGCGGTGCCATATCCCAGCACGCCAAACCGCACGCGCGGCTGTGGCCGTGCCTCGGCTTCCGAGGAAACAGCCAGCAGCCAGCAACCGATACCTGCAAGAGCCGTCCGCCGCGAGATGTGGCCCTGTTCGTGCCGGGTGAGCCATTCGCCTGGGAGGTTCGCAGTTAACACGGAGCAGCACCGGTGTGAAGGAACTCAGCTAACGTCTTGGCGACAGGAATGTTCCTCTACGGTGCATGGAACTAACTCGGAATTGACCTGGCGCCCATTACGAGACGGGCCTCGCTATGCCACCTCCCGCGGGATTGGTCAGGCGAACGGAAGGCGGTTGTTAGGGCCTACGGCCCCCTCTTGGGATCATCGACCTCCAGCGCGTCCATCACAGGCGCCAGATCGTCCCCTTCGGATCTCAGGCTCTGCACCGCGGCGTTCTTTATCGTTTGCTCGATAGCATCCTCGATGTTTCCGAGTTCGTCCTCCCTTACGTCGTGCCCGTAACCAGCCACCTCGGCATCCTGTTCGAATTGCTGGGCGAGCACCGTGACGCTGACTTCCTCTCTGCCAGGAAGGGTGCCGACGTTCTCCTGTAACCAATTTTCAAAAGATTCTCTGGTCGCGCTCATCTCAGACCCTTTCGCCAGATTAAGCACGGCGGTGATCCGAAGTTTCATGACGGCTTCACTTTCCTGGTGGCGCTGTATTCACGGGATGGCAGCTACGACGTTTATGCCTCGGTTCAAGGCTCGCTCTTGTTGGGTGTCCATTCGACACCACGTGGAACAAGGTTGTTTCGCGTGGGTTGGGCGCTATGCCATGTTCTTCCGGCTCACAAATTTTTGACGTTGCTATCGTCGGGGGGGGCCCAGCAGGGCTCGCCGCAGCCACGTATTTGGCCAGGTTTCTGCGTTCGGTGATCTCATTCGACGCGGGGGATGCGCGTGCCAAGCTCATTCCAAAATGCCATAACTGTCCCGGCTTCCCCGACGGCATCAACGGGGAAGAACTGCTCGGCCGCCTACGAGCCCAAGCACGTCTATACGGGGCGAGTGTCGCCGACGGTTACGTAGCTCACGCCGAAAAACGCGAGGGATATTTTCTTCTGACGACGGCCTGCGGGATGGTCCAAGCAAGGCGCGTAATTCTGGCAACGGGCATTGTGGACAAGGCACCTTCGATTAAAGGACTGCAGCAGGCGATCGCGGATGGCATTGTCAGACTATGCCCGGTTTGCGATGCGTATGAGGCCAGGGGCAGCCGCATCGGCGTCGTTGGCCCGGAGCATCTCGCCGTCAGGGAGGCTCTGTTCCTGAAGGAATATGGCAGTCGAGTTGCCTTGCTCGCCAACCACCCGGATGATGTTTCCGAGGCTGCCCGCGACGTCGCATTGGCAGGCGGAGTAGAAATCTGGGACGCTGTCGATGACCTGATCCCTCGACGAACCGGGTTCGATGTCGTCATGGCCGAGGGCGCCCCGCTGCGCAACATTGATGTGGTGTACCCCTCCATGGGCTGCGACGTACGCTCCGAACTCGCGGTTGCGCTCGGGGCTATCCGTGACGAAGAGGGCTATGTCCTGGTCAATCGGCACCTTGAGACTTCAACGCCAGGGCTCTATGCCATCGGTGACGTGGCGGAGGGGCTCAATCAAATTGCCGTTTCGTTCGGACATGCCGCCACGGCTGCAACTCACATTCACAACGACCTGCGCGATTGCGCCAAGCCGGCGCCGAAATGTCGATGAAGTAGACCTGCAGATGCGAACGCACTCTACCGCCGGCCACTCTTCGCTGCATTGTCGCCTGGAGCTTGTTCCACCGGTGTGACACTGCTGGCTTCGGCCTTGATCAAGTTCTCTCCGGCGCGGTGGCCGGGTCTATGAAGGCGCACGCGCCGGCGAACGGCGGGAGGAAGGAATGAAAGTTCTCGTCACCGGCGCGTCGGGTCTGATTGGGGACGCGCTTTGCGCGCGCCTGACAGGTGAGGAACATGAGGTAGTTCGCGTGCTTCACCGCCCAGGTACTGGCGTCCACCCGGATATCCCAACAATTTCTCTGGATATGGCGCGGGCCTTGCGACCTGAGGATTGGACGCCCTATCTGGCCGGTGTGGACGCTGTCGTAAACTGTGCCGGCGTTCTGCAGGATAGTGCCCGGGAAAACACCCGGCATGTCCATTCGACCGGCGCCTCGGCTCTCTTCATCGCGTGTGAGCAGGCAGGTGTGAACAAGGTTATCCACTTTTCCGCCATCGGGGTCGATCGCCAGCAGCCGTCCGCCTTTTCCATCAGCAAGCTCGCCGGCGATGAAGCATTGATGGCGCGCAGTCTTGACTGGGTGATCCTGCGCCCATCGGTAGTTCTGGGAAGGCCGGCTTTCGGCGCCAGTGCGCTTTTTCGCGGCCTCGCGGCTTTGCCGCTCTTGCCTGTGATGCCCGACACGGGCCGGCTCCAGGTCGTTCAGCTCGATGACGTGATCTCCACCGTTCTCTTTTTCCTCGAACCCGGCAGTCCATCGCGCCTCACACTTGATCTGGTTGGGCCCGAGGCGCTTTCGATGAGAGAGGTCGTGGGTTGCTATCGCCGCTGGTTCGGATGGAGCAGTGCTCAAGAGTTCATCTTGCCCAATTGGACCGCAGCTACCTTGTACAGGTTGGGGGATGCCGCGGCTCAGCTAGGCTGGCGCCCGCCGATGCGCACCAATGCTGCAAAAGAGATCATGCGTGGCGCTGTCGGCGATCCCCAGCCGTGGATGAGGGTGACCGCCATTCAGCCATCTAGTCTTACAGCCGCGCTACGTCTAAATCCTGCGACGGTGCAGGAGCGATGGTTCGCCGGTCTTTACTTTGTGAAGCCGGCGCTGTTTGTCGTTTTGCCGCTCTTCTGGATTTTGACCGGTATCATTTCCCTCACCGTCGGCTGGCGCAGCGGAGTTGACTTGCTGATTGGCACTGCTGCCGGCGCCTTGGCCGAACCGGCGGTCGTCGCCGGCGCGCTGGCTGACATGGTCGTGGGGGCGTTTATCGCTTGGCGTCCAACCAGCCGGCTTGGTCTTTTCGGCGCTATCGCGGTAACGCTTTTCTATGCGATCGCTGGGAGCATTCTGCGGCCGGATCTTTGGTACGAGCCACTCGGGCCGCTGTTGAAAATCTTCCCGATCCTCGTTTTGCATTTTGCAGCGCTGGCCATTCTGGAGGAACGCTGATGATGTACTTTGTGCTCAAATACCTGCACGTCATCGGTGCGGCTGTGTTGCTCGGGACTGGCGCCGGCATCGCGTTTTTCATGCTTATGGCACACCGGACCGGAAACGCCGCGACGATCGCCGCCGTCGCCCGCATTGTCGTCCTGGCTGATTTCCTGTTCACGGCTACGGCCGTTGTCGCACAACCTCTGACCGGACTAGGCCTTGCTTGGCTTGCGGGGTATTCACTGTCCGAAGGCTGGATCGACCTCTCGATCCTGCTTTACATCGCAACCGGCGTGTTCTGGCTGCCTGTCGTGTGGATGCAGATCGAGATGCGAAATCTGGCGACACAGGCCGCCCTATCCAACCAGGCCCCGCCCGAGCGCTACAATCAACTGTTCAGACGCTGGTTTGTCTTCGGCTTCCCGGCTTTCGGCGCGGTCCTCGCCATTTTCTGGCTGATGATTGCGCGCCCGGCAATCGCATGGCCAGCGTTGTAGCTAGGCACGATCGGCAACCATCATCCTGTCAACCAGCCTGTCGCGCCTGGCAGGCTCATGGCGGCGCAATGTACTGCGCTCGGGAACAAGGCTCGCCGCCGCAAGTTCTTTGGGATGACCAACCATCCCGTCACCCGCGTGCTTACCTCAATCGGCACATTGACCTCTCGTCCCGCGGCATTCCTGATCTTGTTGGTCTATGCGGTGCTTTGGATGATCTTCGAGCGACAGAGCCTGGACTGGCATGGAGCGGCCACCTTGTTCACCTGGGCCATGACGCTGTTCATTCAGCGAGCAGAGCACCGCGATACCCAGGCCATCCACGCCAAACTGGACGAGATCCTGCGATCAGATCACAATGCTTCCAACATCACGCGCATCGACGATGAAGAGCCCGAGGAAATCGAAAAACACCGCCATCGCAAACAGGAGGGCGATTGATGAGCGGCGCTCCGGTTTGCGGCAGGGCTTCAATCGAGGATTTCCGAGATAAGGCCGAACTCAATGGCCTCTGCCGCCGTCAGGTAGCAGTTCGTCTTCGCCCTTCGCGAGCAACTCTGTTTCCTGACGCGGCACGAGAACGCCCGGAGCCAGTTCGAGCATCACGCTTATGAAACGATGCAGACGGGGCGTAGAACGGCCGGCTAAGGGCTGCTGCTCTGTGCGGCACTGCGGTTCGTAACGTCATCCCGACAATGGGGGGGTAGCTGGGCCTTCACTATGGTTGGATTTATGCCTGTCGCCCCCATGCTTCGTGAAGGATGTTTCTTCCGGTGAGAAGCTATTCGTGGTTGCGATGCTTAGCGATTTGGGGCTCGTGCATCTATTTCTTCCGACATGTCATTGGCTGGCTGTTCTTCGCGGCCGCTGGAATGAGGAAGGCGATCCGCTAAGCCGGCAACCTCTCGCTTGTGTAGATGCTTCTGGCCGGATAGCAGATCGAATTCACAAGCTCCACGCGCTGCTTGACCACGCCGAGTGACATGATCCCATAGCGGCCCGTCGTGACGCTTGGCTGTGTGTTCAAGCGCGCCACCCCTGAACGTTCGAAAAGCTTTCATTGAGCCGGTCAAGCTGCACAGCTGGACACCTGGAGCGGGCCAATGAGGTTCGACGGAAATCCGGCGAACAGCCGCATTGGGGAGGCGAATGCCGTCGGCACAAGAGCATCCCAAAAGGGCTATCGGCGGCTCCATCGTGGGAACGAAAAAAGAAGAGAAGCAGAACTTTCGTGTGCGATTTTTGCACACAGAAGCTCGTAACTAGCTGATTTTATTTATGTATCTGCCCGATCCATCATAGGGGCTATGGCAAGTTTGGGAGATAACATACCAATTTTACGATCTTTGTTATGTCTCGGTCCGTCCAATACCCCGCTGGAACGACAGACGAATTTGGCGATAGACGCCGCTGAAAGTAGCCTAATTTGTGGTTACGCCGCCGCAGCGGAAACCACTTGCCTATATCGAGGTTCTCACCGCACACATAGTGCACACGACAGCGGTTGGTCTAGTGCCCTCCAGACGTTACTGGCTTTATGCCAGACTGCGCCCGATCCGCCACTGATATGGCGGCGGCGCGTCTTTGACGCCGTAACCACCAACGACGCGATCCCTGTAGATACGCGGGGGTGTGCGGTTGGCATTCATGCGGCTATTTTCAGGAATATTTTTTGGCTGCGGCCATGAGCGCGACAGGTGCCTTTGCAGCAGACGTGGTCGAGCCGGTGGCATCCATGGAGCGTTTTCCTGGACAGGCTTCCGGCGGTGGCGTCGAATATGCATTGCAGTGACAAGTAGCGTATTTGCCGCTCCCCTTTCAATCTGCCTGATAACCTAGCGCCGCGCGCCAACGCACCCCCGCGCGCTATCACGACGCGAGGGCTACGCCTGTGAAGCCATGGCTCCTAACGCCGCAGCGCGTATATGTCCGCCATGTTTTCGCCGGCTACGGGCAACGCCATGTCATCGTCCAGAAGCCGCGTGATCCGGGCAAAGCCGGTGAACGCCTTCCTTGCTTCTTCGGCTGACATCTGGCCCGACAACGCGGCCGCGCAGCAATTCAGCGCGCACTGATACACAGGCCCGCGCCGGCCTGTCGGCCATTTGCGCAAGAAAACCATCGCCTCGGCGACATTATCCACTTCTTCTACAGGATGCCCCTGCCCGCGCGAAATCCGCACGGGCGAAAAGAAATGCAGGTAGTCCATTGGTTCCTCCCGGTCGATCGCAATGCGTGCGATCGAACCGATTGAAACGCGCGGCTTGGCGGTTGGTTCCACGCTGACGGTGGAATTTTTCAAAAAACTGTCGGCCATCGTCCAGGCGCCGATGGGCGGCCCGCTACGCCGTCGGAAAGTGGCAGGCTACCTTTCGGCCCGGTCGATATTCCCTCAACTCCGGCCGCTCGATGCGGCAACGATCCGCCGCGATCGGGCATCGCGGATGGAAACGGCACCCGGATGGCGGCTTGAGCGGGCTCGGCACGTCGCCGGTCAGGATGATGCGCTTGCGCGTCCCGCTAGGCGTCGTCTCCACGACGGGAACCGCCGAGATCAGCGCCTGGCTGTAGGGATGGGCAGGTGTTGCGAACACCTCTTCCGCCGGACCTTCCTCGACGATCGAGCCGAGATACATGACTGCGATGCGGGTCGACACCTGGCGCACCACCGACAGGTCATGGGCGATGAAGATGTAGGTGAGGTTGAGCTTCTCCTGCAGGTCGGCAAGCAGGTTGACGATCTGCGCCTGCACCGACACGTCGAGCGCGGAGACGGGCTCATCCAGCACGACCAGATCGGGGTTGAGGGCAATGGCCCGTGCAATGCCGACACGCTGGCGCTGCCCGCCGGAAAATTCGTGCGGGAACCGCATGACGTGATCCGGCAACAGCCCGACGAGGTCGAACAGTTCGGCAACACGCGCGGTGATCTCGCGAGACGAAAGCTTGCCGTGGATGCGCAGCGGCTCGGCCACCAGGTCGCCGACACGACGGCGCGGATTGAGCGAGGCCGACGGGTCCTGGAAGACCATTTGCAGGCGCCGCCGCAGCGGCCTGAGTTCGGAGAGCGACTTCGAGGTGATGTCGTCACCTTCGAACAGAAGCGTGCCGTCCGTGATGTCGTAGAGCCTTACCAGGCAGCGCGCCAGCGTGGACTTGCCGCATCCGGATTCGCCGACCAGCCCGACAGTCTCGCCGCGCCGAACCGTCAGCGAAACATTGTCGACCGCATGGACGGTTCGCCTGCCTTCCGCCGAAAACCGGGTGCCGATCGAGAAGCGCTTTCCCAGCGAACGCGTCTCGAGGATTGGCTGATCCCTGTCGGTCATCGGTTCCTTGTCGGCCATCGATTCTTTGTCGATCATTGCTCCGCTCATGCCTGCACCGCCCGGAAGCATGCGGCGGCGTGGGCTCCAGCCCCGAGGTCGGGCTTGCCGGTCACGCAGGGTTCGTAGTGAACGGGGCAACGCGGACCGAAAGCGCAGCCCTGCGGCAAGCGCAGCAGCGACGGCGGCGAGCCGGGAATGGCCGGCAGGCGGCGCGGTTTTTCACCGGTCAATGGCGGAATCGAACCGAGCAGCGCGCGCGTATAGGGATGTCGCGGGTCGGAAAACAGTTCCATGCGGCTGCCGCGTTCCACCACGCGACCGGCATACATGACCAGGACGCGGTCGGCGAGTTCGGAGACCACGCCCATGTCATGCGTGATGAAGACCACGGCCGACTTGTGCGTCGCGCGCAGTTTGCGCACGAGATCGAGAATGCCGGCCTGCACCGTGACGTCGAGCGCGGTGGTCGGCTCGTCCGCCACTAACAGGGCCGGATTGCACGACAGCGCCATTGCGATCACCGCCCGCTGGCGCATGCCACCGGAGAGCTGGTGCGGGTAGCGCGACATCGCCTCGTGCGGGTTGGGAAAATTCACCTCGGCCAGCAGTTCCTCGACGCGCTCCATCGCTTTGGATTTGCTGATATTTCGATGTGCGCGGATCTGCTCGGCGATTTGCCAGCCGATCGTGTAGACCGGCGTCAGCGCCGTCATCGGATCCTGGAAGATCATCGCGATCTCGTTGCCGCGCAGGCGCCTCAGTTCGCGCGCCGGCAGTCCCACCAACTCGCGGCCCTTGTAACGGATCGAGCCCTCGATGACGGCATTGGGGTCGGTGATGAGGCCCATCACGGCCAGCAGCGATACGGTCTTGCCGGAACCGGATTCGCCGACGACGCCGAGAATCTCGCTTTCCCCAAGATCGAAGGAAACGCCGTCGATGGCCCGCACCAGGCCGTCATCGGTCCGGAAGGATACTCTGAGGTCACGCACCGACAGTATCATGACGTCCTCAGGCGGGGATCGAGGAGGATGTAGACGAAATCGACCACCGCGTTGGCGATGACCACGAACATGGAAGCATACATCACCGTTGCCATGATCATCGGCAGATCGAGATTCTGCAGCGCGTCATAGGTGAGCTTGCCGATGCCGTGCAGCCCGAACACCACCTCTGTCAGCAAGGCGGAGCCACCCACCAGCGCGCCGAAATCGAGGCCGAACAGCGTGACGAAGGCAATCAGCGATGTGCGCAGCGCGTGGCGCAGCAGGATGCGGGTTTCCGACAGGCCCTTGGCGCGGGCCGTGCGGATATAGTCTTCCTGCAGGGATTCGATGATCGCCGCGCGCAGCACGCGCCCATAGATGCCGATGTAGAGAATGGCCAGCGTGATCCACGGAATGACCAGCGTCAGGAACCAGCCCTTGGGATCGTCCGAGAAATTCTTGTAGCCGAGCGGCGGTACCCAGGAGAACAGCCAACTGTCGTGGTAACGGCTCTGGGTGATCAGGTTCATCACCTCGCCCAGCCAATAGACCGGCATGGAAATGCCGAGCAGTCCCAGCGCCATCAGAACCTTGTCCAGCCAGCTGTCGCGCGTGGCGGCGGCGATGATGCCGATGATGATGGACACCACCACCCACAGGATCGCCGCCCCGAACACCAGCGATAGCGTGACCGGGATCGAATCCAGCACGGCCGGCACCACCTTCCAGCCGCGGTTGACGAAGGAGGTCAGATCGCCGGTGACGAAGATCTTCTCCATCATCGTCACGTACTGGACGTAGAGCGGCCGGTCGAAGCCGAAGCTGTGGCGCACCGCCTCCAGCACTTCGGGCGACGCGTTGCGGCCGGCGATGCGCGCCGCCGGATCGGCGCCCGGCGTCGCGAAGAAGATCAGGAAGACGATGACCGAGATGCCGAACATCACGAACAGCATCTGACCGAAGCGGCGCAGGATCGCGTAGATCATCAGTCGCGCCCCAGCCGAACTTTGGAGCGTGGGTCGAGCGCGTCGCGCAGGCCGTCACCGAAGACGTTGAGCGCCATGACGGACACCGCGATCGCCAGGCCCGGCGCCAGCGCCACCAGCGGCCGCGTATAGAGCAATGCCTGTCCGTCCTGGATGATTGTGCCCCAGCTCGCCGCCGGCGGCTGCACGCCGATCGACAGGAAGGAGAGCGCCGATTCCGTCAGCATGTTCAGCGCCATCATCAGCGGCACGAAGACGATGAGCGTGGTGGTGATGTTGGGCAGGATGTCGCGCCACAGGATGCGCCATCCAGGCACGCCCAGATTGACCGCGGCGTGGACAAATTCGCTGCGGCGCAGCGACAGGACCTGCCCGCGTATGGGGCGCGCCACATAAGGCACGTAGACGATGCCGATGATGATGACCGGCAGCCACAGGCTGCCGGACTCGATCTCGATCGGCCCGATCGAAATGCCCTGCGCGATGGTGACGATTGAAAGCGAAATCGCCAGGAGATAGATCGGGAACGCCCACAGCACATCCAGCAAGCGCGACAGCACCGTATCGGTGATGCCGCCGAAATAGCCGGCGATCAGTCCGGCTGACGTGCCTAGGATCAGGGTGAAGATGGTGGCGGCGCCGGAGATCAACAGCGAACTCAGCCCGCCATAGAGCATCCTGGCCATGACGTCGCGCCCTTGGCTGTCGGCGCCGAGAAAGTAATTGCCGAGCCGCCAGGTCGGGCCGAGCGGCGTATAGCCAAGGCCGAGCCCCTCCGTCGACGGCTCCATCACCGCGACGTCGGCGCCATCGATCTGGATGACGGCGTCGAGCGTCGAGGCGAAAGGGTCGACTTGCGCCCAGTGCGCATAGAGAGGCGCACTGACGCAAGCCAGGACAATAAGGAGGAACACGGCCAGGGACGCCATGGCGGCCCTGTTCCTTGCCAGCTTCGCAAACGCGACGGCCCAGGGCCCTCGCGTCTTGCGCGGCATGGCAGCGACTTGGTTCGACACGGACGCGCCCCTCTCCGCAGTTCGTTACTGCACCCAGGCCATCACTGCACCCAGGATTGGGTGATCATCCAGTTGAACTGCCGGTTGAACTTGAAATTGCCCACGCGCTTGCTGACGAAGTCAAGCCGCTTCGGCGTGAACAGGCCGACAGCCGGCGCCTTGTCCGTGACCTGCTTGTCGATCTCGGCCCACATCTTGTCTGCGGCCTTCTGGTCGGTCACCCCGAGATCGAGCGCCTTCTGCATCTTTGCGTCGATATCCTTGTCGCAGAAGCCGGCGATGTTGATCGAAGCGTCCGACCCTTCACGGAAGGAAGCGCAGGAGAACAGGATGTTGAGGAAGTCGGAAGCCGCCGGATAGTCCTTGTACCACTGGGTGATGGACATCTGCACTTTGTTGTTGGTGTTCTGGATGTAGGTGAACTGGATGTTGGACGAGATCGGCTTGACGTCGGCGACATAGCCGATGGTGGTCAGCACGCTCTGCAGATAGACGCCGATGGAGCGTGAGATGGCGGTGTCTTCGGCGATGATGGTCACCTTCTGGCCCTTGGTGCCGGATTCCTCGACGAGTTGCTTTGCCTTGTCGAGATCGGGCGCCGACCATTTGGCGCCAGGGTTCTTGGTGAAGGGGCAATAATCTTCGTGGCCAGGGAAGTCCGGCGGCAGGACCTGGCAGACCGGCGAGGCCAACACCTTGCCGCCGAACAGCTTGACCAGCGTGTTGCGGTCGATCGCATAGGCGACGGCCTGGCGCGCCTTTTCGTTGTCGAACGGAGCGAGACGGTTGTTCAGCGGCGCATACCACCACGCTGAAAGCGGCGAGATGTGCAGCTGGTCCATGGACTTGCTGCCAAGTTCGCCCAGGCGATCGCTCGGCAGCGCATCGAACATCCAGTCTGCTTCGCCGTTCTGGATCGCCGAGACGGCCGCTTCCTCGGACAGGCCGAAATCATATTGGACGACATCCGGATAGCCGTCCGGCTGCGCGTCCTCGCTCCACTGCTTGAAATTGGGGTTGCGCGACACCGTCATGCCCTTGTTGGGGTCGAAGGCGGAGATCATGTAAGCGCCGGTGCTGGGAATGGGCTTGGAGCCCATGTCTTCGGCGGGCGTGTCCGCCGGCAGCACCACGGCGTGGGGCAAGGCGAGCTTGTAGAGGATCTCGGCGTCAGGCTTGGTGAGATTGAGGGTGACGGTGCCGGCGGCTTCGTCCCCGACAACGCCGCCTTCCAGCGTGCAGCTCTTGGTGTCGGCCAGACATTTGTCGGCGCCGACGATGCCGGCATAGAAAGTGCCGGAGGTCGGCCCGGAAACCTTGAAGATGCGCTGGAAGGACGCAACGACGTCCTTCACACTGAGATCATGGCCGTCGGAGAACTTGATGCCCTTGCGCAGCTTGAAGGTGAAGGTCTTGCCGTCATTGCTGACCTGCGGCAGCGCCTCCGCGAGGTCGGGTACGATGGTGAAGCCGTCCATGCCCTCGGCTTTGCGGAAGGCGACCAGGCCGTCATAGATCGGCTGGTACATCTGCCAGCCCTGGTCGGTGTAGTTGATGTGCGGATCGAGCGTTCCCGCCGCTGAGCGGGCCAGAAGGCGAATGGTGCCGCCTCGGTGCTCTTTGAGATATTCGGCCTGCGCCGGAGCCAGCCATGCGCTGGCCAGCAATGCCGCGGCTGACGCCGCCAGAAGCAGTTTCTTCATGCTTAGTTCCCCTTTTCTCTGTTGTCGTTGTCGTCCAGGAAGTCTCCCACCACCCGCATGCACAGGTCCTGCTCTTCGACATGCGGCATATGGCTGGAATGCTCGAATATCTCCCAGCGCGATCCCTTGATGCCGTCCTTGTAGGGCTGCACGGTCGCGGGCGTGGCCTCGTCATGGCGTCCGGAGATGATCAGCGTCGGAACATCGACAGCCGGCAGGCGATCGATGATGCTCCAGTTCTTCAGCGTTCCGATGACATGGAACTCGTTGGGCCCGTTCATCACATGATAGACCGTCGGATTGCGCACGACCTGGGCGAAGGTCTCGGTTACCTCGGGCGGGAAAGGCACCACCCGGCAGACATGCCGTTCGTAGAAAACCATCGTCGCCGCCTGATAGGCCGGATCGTCCGTTGTGCCGGCCTGCTCGTGGCGGGTCAGTGTCTCCTGGACATCCCCGGGCAGGTCGGCGCGCAACCGGTTGGCCTCTTCGACCCACAGCTTCATGGAAGCCGGCGAGTTGGCGATGGTCAGCGACTTCAGACCCTTCGGCCGCGTCACCGCATATTCGGCGCCCAGCATGCCGCCCCAGCTTTGGCCAAGGACATGGAAGCCCGCGCGAATGCCGAGATGGTCGACCAGGTTTTCAAGCTCGTCGATGAAAAGCCGGGGCGTCCAGAAATCGGCGCCCTTCTCGGGCAACAAAGTCGAATTGCCGCAACCCAACTGGTCGTAATGGATGACGGCGCGATCTCTCCGGGCAAGAAGCTTGTAGGCATCGACATAATTGTGGGCGACACCCGGACCGCCGTGCAGGATCACGATGGGGGCCTTGTCGGCATCCAGTTCGCCGGAGATTCGATACCAGGTTTCGTAGCTGCCGAAGGCGGCCCGCCCTTCCCTACTACTGATCTCAGACGACATCCCGGCTCCTTGCATGTTTGAAAGGCATCTTGTCGTTGTCCGTGGGCGCCTAGTTCACCTTGCGGTTGGCCTGGACCCATTCTTCCAGCATCTGCACGCCGAACGCCGTGGCGCCCTCCCGGCCGAGCGGCTGATCCTTGTCGGCCATTTCCTTGCCGGCTATGTCGAGATGCACCCAGGGCCGATCCTCGGTGAAGTGGCGCAGGAACGCCGCCGCATAGGGCGCGTCGCCATCTTCCATGTCCTTGGCGTGGTGCCGGATATCGGCGAATGGCGACTGCAGCCCCTCATCGTAGGCCCGGTCGAGCGGCAACTGCCAGAAACGCTCGCCGACCGTTTCCCCGGCCGCGATCATCTGCGTCGCGATGGCATTGTCGGTGCTGAACAGACCGGCGAATATCGATCCGAGGCCGCGCATCACCGAATAGGTCAGCGTCGCCAGATCGACGATCACCGAGGGGTTGAAGCGCGAAGCCGCATAGTAAAGGCAGTCGGCCAGGATCAGGCGCCCTTCCGCGTCCGTGTCGAACACTTCCACGGTCTGTCCCGAAGCCGTCGTGATGATGTCGCGCGGCTTCAGCGCGGTGCCGGACGGCATGTTCTCGGCAATGCCCAGAATGCCGACAGCATGCACAGGGCTGCCTTGCCGGGCGAGCGCTATCAGCAGGCCGACAACGGCGGCCGCGCCACCCATGTCGGCCTTCATGTCGAACATCTGCTCGCCGCGCTTGATGCAGAGCCCGCCGGAGTCGAAGCATACGCCCTTGCCGACGAAAGCCATTGGCTGCGCGGGAGCACCCTTGCCGCGATAGCGCAGAACAGCAACGCGCGGCGGCCGTACCGACCCTGACCCGACAGCCAGGATCGCATTCATGCCGAGTTCCCCGAGCTTTGTCGTATCGAGGATCTCGACGTCGATGCCGGTTTCGCGCAGCGGCTCCAGGTGATCGTGGAAATTGTCGGGATGGAGATGGTTCGGCGGCAGATTGACCAGCGTGCGCGCATATTCGACGCCGTCGGCAATGGCGTTGATCCGTGCCAGCGCCGGGGCTAGCTCGGCGCGACTTGCGCCGACCAGTTGCACACGCAGGGTTCTATCCGCGCCGGCACCCTGGCGTTGGTTGCGCATGTCGAAGCGATAGCGCCGCAGCCGCATGCCGAGCGCCACGCGCGCCAGGATGTCCGCGCCCGGCAGGTCGACACCGGCGATCGGATCCAGGAGCAAGGTGGCCGCGCACTCACTCTTGCCTTCGAGATGCGCGGCCAGCAAACCGCCGGCACGCGCCAGTGACAGCGCGGTTAGAGCCTCGGCCTTGCCCAAAGCGAGAACGATGATGCGCCGGGCCGATACGGCCTGGGGAGCGATCACATCGATGCAGGTACCAGACTCGGCCAAAGCGTCCGGGTCGGAGCAGGCACGGGACAAAATCCCGCTTAACTCGACATCCAGCGCCGCTGCCCGTGGACCAAAGCCTGTCTGGGCAGTTTGCAGGATCACGACGACAGAGGCTTCAGCCGAAATCTCGTCGGCCGCTTCAAAGACCGGCACTGGCGATTGAGGCATAAGCAGTCATTCTCCCATTTGCCCCGGCCTCAGCGCCGCTTTGCGCAAAGCTTCGCCTGCCAGCGGCGGAAAACCGATCAGGCCGGTCTCTGCCACTGGTGGAATGGTGCCGGAGGCCCCCAAATATTCGTTTTCTGATGGCGACTTGGTCGCCCTTGCCTTCTGGGTATCCCCGAAGGACCCTGGTGATCAAACGCCAATTTTGTCCATGTCGATTGACAAAAACTCAACTGACAATTCATGATCGGGCAATGGCCTTACCTTCACTCAATGGCATGCGCGCCTTCGAGGCCGCCGCACGTCTTGGCAGCGTCAAGGACGCGGCCGAAGAACTGCACCTGACACCCTCTGCCGTCAGCCGCCACATCCGTGCACTTGAACGGAATCTTGGCCAGGATCTGTTCGAACGCGGCTTTCGCCAGATCACGCCGACCATCAGGGGCTCCTACTATGCGCGCAGCCTCTCGGAAGCATTCGAGGCCATCTGGCGCGCCACCGACGATGTCAGCTTCTCCGATGGCCCGAGCCACGGCCGGACCCAGCGTGTCCGGGTCTTGTGCGTGCCGGCTGTTCTCAATCTTTGGCTTGCGGACCGGCTGCCGAATTTTCGCCGGCTGCATCCGTCCGTCGATCTGGAGATCTCGAGTTCGGGCAAGCGCGCCAACTTCGATTTGGCCATCGTCGACGAATTCGTCTACAAGGCCGGCCCGGCCTTGACGCTGTTGATCCCGCTGCTGCTGACGCCGGTCTGCGCGCCCTCGTTGCTCGAAGGGCCGGTGCCGCTGCGATCGCCTGCCGATCTGGTCAATCACCACTTGATCCATGAATGCGAGACGATGAGGTGGAAGCGTTGGCTGGAGCAGGAAGGCGTTTTGGAGACATCGCCGAAATCCAGCACGACCCTGGACGATTGCACGCTGATCATGCGCGAGGCGGTCAACGGCGCTGGCATCGCGCTTGCCGACACGATGATGGCACAGGATTTTCTGCAGCAAGGCAAGCTTGTCGCCCCGTTTCGCGCCCGCCACACCTATCCGGCCGGCATCTACCTGCATCAGCGTCGCAGCATCGGCAACAAGCCGGGCACCAGCCTGTTTCAGGATTGGCTGCTTTCCGAAGTCGAGGACCACAAGCGCGCGATGGCCATCACCTAAGCGCGTCGCGTATGCATGTCGTTCTCCCAAAACCGGCGACATTGATTGGACAGTCGAATCACCGATCGTTGGGGTTCAACAGCGACCCACTGTTACGATCCCTCGATAATCGCGGTTCGCATTGAATATCTTTAAGGCCAAAGCCGGCAAATTGGTTGCTTGTCGGTTCCCCTGCGTCAGGCGTAACCTCTGCGGTCAACGCGTGAGGGCGCGTTTTTTGCAAAAGGGGAACATTGCAATGACGATACAGGGCGCATCGCCTGACCTATACAATGAGGACCTCGCTCCGGCTACGGTTCGAAACTGGGGACCATTCTCGATCTTCAACGTCTGGACGTCGGACGTTCACAGCCTGTGGGGTTATTATCTCGCCGCCAGCCTGTTTCTGTTCTGCGGCGGCTTCGTCAACTTCATCATCGCCATCGGCATCGGGTCATTGATCATCTACGTGCTGATGAACATGGTCGGCTATGCCGGCGTCAAGACTGGCGTGCCCTACCCCGTGCTGGCCCGCGCCTCCTTCGGCATCTGGGGCGCCAACATACCGGCACTTGTGCGCGCCATCGTCGCCTGCTTCTGGTACGGCGCGCAAACGGCCGCCGCCTCCGGCGCGATCGTGGCGCTGCTGATCCGCTCGCAATGGTTTGCCGATTTCAACGCCAACACGCATTTCCTCGGCCATTCCGGCCTGGAAGTGATCTGCTTCGTCGTCATCTGGGCGCTGCAGCTGCTGATCATCCAGCGCGGCATGGAGACGGTGCGCCGCTTCCAGGATTGGGCGGGGCCTGCGGTCTGGGTGATGATGCTGATCCTGGCGATCTATCTCTGCGTCAAATCCGGAACCTTCGCCTTCACCAGCGACATCCCGATGGATGTGCTGAAGGAGAAGACCAAGGACGCCGGCGTGCCCGGTGAGCCGGGCTCGTGGACCTCGCTGTTCGCGGTCGCCGCGATCTGGGTGACCTACTTCTCGGCGCTCTATCTCAACTTCTGCGATTTCGCCCGCTACGCGCCGGACAAGGCTGCGTTGCGCAAAGGCAACATCTGGGGCCTGCCGGTCAATCTTATCTTGTTCTCGCTGGTCGCCGGCGTCACCACCATTGCCGCCTACGACGTCTATCACGAAGTGCTGCTGCACCCCGACCAGATCTCGGCCAAGTTCGACAGCTGGTTCCTGGCTGCTCTGGCCGCTCTGACCTTCGCGGTGGCGACGCTCGGCATTAATGTCGTGGCCAACTTCGTCTCGCCGGCCTTCGACTTCTCCAACGTCTTTCCCAGGCAGATCGACTTCAAGAAGGGCGGCTATATCGCAGCGCTGATCGCGCTTGTGCTCTACCCCTTCGCGCCGTGGGAAGGCAGTGCCGCCTCCTTCGTCAACGTCATCGGCGCGACGATGGGACCGATCTTCGGCGTCATGATGGTCGACTATTACCTGATCCGCAAAGGCGAGGTCGATGTCGAGGCGCTCTATCGCGAGGATGGCGAATTCCGCTTCCAGGGCGGCTGGCACGTCAACGCCTTCATCGCCGCCGGCATCGGCGCGGTCTTCTCGTCGATCCTGCCCAACTTCACCAACTGGCTGCCGTCCTGGTGGGGTGTCTATGGCTGGTTCTTCGGCGTGGCGATTGCGGGCGTCATCTACTACGTGCTGCGCACCGCAGCCGTGAGTGCCGGCGCCAAGATGGCGAAGGCTTGAAATTAGGGAGTAGGCAGTATGGGCTAGGGAAGACAGACCGCTTCCCTACTGCCTACTGCCTACTGCCTACTGCCTACTGCCAACCATCTCGGCCAGCTTGCGCACCGTGTTCCAGTTGCGCGACGTGCCGATGCCCATGCGTTTGTGACTGGCGGCGGCAAGCAGCCGCGAGCTTGGCCCCTCGCGCGAGAACACCAGCCATATGTCGCCGCCGACCAGGAGCACCTTCTCGTCCTCCCCGGCATAGGCCTGAAGCCCCGATAGGGCATCTTCGGCCACGGGCTTGCGCATCACGCGCACCGCGACCTGATCGCCGGCTTCCACCGATTCTCTCGGGAATGGATTGCGGCTTGCCAGTTTCAGCCAATCTCCGCTGCTGCGGACAATGATGTCGACGTGGCGGCCGAAGGCCTTTTCGAACGCCGCTTCCAGCCGCTTTTCAAGTGCGGCGATCGAGGTCTTTTCGCTCTCGAAGACAAGGTTGCCGGTCGCAACCAGCGTGCGAACGTTCTTCAGGCCAAGGCCTTCCGCCATCGCCTTGAGGTCCGACATGACGACCCGGCGCCCCTCGCCCAGGATGATGCTGTAGAGGAGCGCGACATAGGTCTGCATGAGGCGCGTCTCGCTCGACGGCGTCTAGACGAGGCGCGTCTCGCTCGACGGCGTCTAGACGAGGCGCGACTGCTCGACCGCCGCCTCGATGAAGCTGGCGAACAGCGGATGCGGATCGAGCGGCCGGCTCTTCAGCTCGGGGTGATACTGGACGCCGATGAACCAGGGATGGTCGGGATACTCGACCGTTTCCGGCAGCACGCCGTCAGGCGACATGCCGGCAAACACCAGGCCGCAATCCTCGAGCCGCTCCTTGTAGTCGACGTTGACCTCGTAGCGATGGCGGTGGCGCTCGGAAATCTGCGTATCGCCATAGATGTCGGCGATCTTCGAGCCCTTGGCGAGTTCGGCCTGATAGGCGCCGAGCCGCATCGTGCCGCCGAGATCGCCGGTTTCGCGGCGCTTCTCCAGCATGTTGCCTTTCAGCCATTCGGTCATCAGGCCGACGACCGGTTCCTCGGTCGGGCCAAACTCGGTCGAGGATGCATTGTCCACGCCGGCTAGCGAACGCGCCGCCTCGATGCAGGCCATCTGCATGCCGAAGCAGATGCCGAAATACGGCACCTTGCGTTCGCGCGCGAACTTCGCCGCCAGGATCTTGCCTTCCGAACCGCGCTCGCCGAAACCGCCGGGAACCAGGATCCCATGCACCTTTTCCAGCCATGGCGTCGGATCTTCCTTTTCGAAGATCTCGCTCTCGATCCAGTCGAGCTTGACCTTGACATGGTTGGCCAGGCCGCCATGCGAGAGCGCCTCGATCAGCGATTTGTAGGCGTCCTTGAGGCCGGTGTATTTGCCGACGATGGCGATGGTCACCTCGCCTTCCGGATTGTGGATGCGGTCGGACACCTTCTGCCAGGGTTCCATGCGCGGCTTCGGCGCCGGATCGATGCCGAAGGCGGCCAGCACTTCCGAATCGAGCCCTTCCTTGTGATAGGCCATCGGCACGTCGTAGATATGCGGCACATCGAGTGCCTGGATGACGGCGCTTTCCCTGACATTGCAGAACAGCGACAGCTTGCGGCGCTCTTCCTTGGGAATGGCGCGGTCGGCGCGCACCAGCAGGATGTCGGGCGCGATGCCGATGCCGCGCAGTTCCTTGACCGAATGCTGGGTCGGCTTTGTCTTCAGCTCGCCCGCCGTCGGAATGTAGGGCATCAAGGTCAGGTGCACGTAGACGGCGTTGTTGCGCGGCAGGTCGTTGCCGAGCTGGCGGATCGCCTCGAGGAACGGCATCGCCTCGATGTCGCCGACCGTGCCGCCGATCTCGCACAGCACGAAATCATAATCGTCATTGCCGTTGAGGACGAAATTCTTGATCTCATCGGTCACATGCGGAATGACCTGCACGGTTGCGCCGAGATAATCGCCGCGCCGCTCGCGCTCGATGATGTTCTTGTAGATGCGGCCGGTGGTGATGTTGTCCTGCTGATTGGCCGAGCGGCCGGTGAAGCGCTCGTAGTGGCCAAGATCGAGATCGGTCTCGGCACCGTCATCGGTGACGAACACCTCGCCGTGCTGGTACGGCGACATCGTGCCGGGATCGACATTGAGGTAAGGGTCGAGTTTTTTGATGCGTGCGCGATAGCCTCGCGCCTGCAGGAGAGCCCCAAGGGCCGCTGCGGCTATGCCTTTTCCAAGTGAGGAAACCACGCCGCCTGTGATGAATACATATCGCGCCATGGGAGTCATCGCTTAACGCGGCCGGATTGATTCCGCCAGAGAAAAAACCGCCGCGAAGGCTTTTTCCCAAAAAGGCGCTCGGACCATGATCCCGAAAAGTGGAATCCGGTTTTCTCGGACAAACGGGTTTCGGTTTGTCCGGACAAACGGTTTCGGTTTGTCCAGACAAACGGTTTCGGTTTGTCCAGGGATCACGACCGAACAGGCTTGGTCGTGAGCAAGGCAAAACAAAAGGGCCGGCTGAGCCGGCCCTTTCGGCATGATGGTGGAAACGTCAGATGATGACGACTCTGGTACCGACCCTGACGCGGCTGTAAAGGTCCATGACGTGCTCGTTCATCATGCGGAAGCAGCCATTGGAGGCGCTGGTTCCGATCGACTGCGGCGCGATGGTGCCATGGATACGCAGATGCGTGTCCTTCTTGCCGTCATAGAGATAGATGGCGCGTGCGCCGAGCGGGTTCTGGCCGCCGCCGGGCATGCCGTCCTTGTACTGGGCGTAGTGCTTCGGTTCGCGCTTCTGCATGTCCAGCGTCGGGATCCAGCGCGGCCATTCCTGCTTGTCGCCGACGGCGACCGTGCCCTTGAACTGCAGGCCTTCACGGCCGACCGCGATGGCGTAGCGACGCGCGGTGGTCGATGATTCGACCAGATAGAGCCGGCGCGCACTGGTGTCGATGACGATGGTGCCGGCATCGTAGCCCGTGAATTCCACGTCCTGAGGCACGAATTCCGGCTTCACCTTGAACGGCTTCTTGGCGTTCTTCTGGGCAAGCGCCGAGTCGAGCGCGCGCGTCTCGGGCAGATAGCTGATCGAGGAGCCGGATGACGAGGTCCCGCCGAACAGGCCGGCGAACAGACCACCGCTCGGCTGCTTCTGGCCGCCGATGACCTCGCTGCGCAACTCGCCATTGTTGCCGGTCAACGCGACGTTCATGGCCTCGGCCGGGAGCGGCTCGGCCGACTGGATCGGCGCGATCGGTTCAATCGGCTCAATGACCTTGACGGTCTTCTTGGCCGGCTTGGCTTCGGCCACTTCAGTGGCAGAGGCACTTTGGCCCCTTTTTGCCAGGAAGTCTTGGCGTGCGGCCTCGGCCCGGGCCTTGGCCGCTTCGCGCATCGCCAGTTTCCTGGCTTCAAGCACCTTGGCCTTGGCGTCTTCCTTGTTGGCAACGATCTTGGCCTCGATCTTCTTGATCTGGGCGAGATCGTCCGGCGTCGGGTTTTTCTTCTTCTTGAGAAGCCTCAACTGCGCCGCATCGCTCTTGACTGCGATGTTGATGGCGTCGGTCCTGTCGACCGACTGATTGGCGGCCATATTGGCCGGCATGCCGGCCAAAGCCGGGGAACTGAGGCCGAGTGCGGCGCAAAGTCCCAGGAAAATGAAGCTGCGAAGCTGCATGGCGAAGATCCGATCGTTCAATGCTGGTTGCCCACGGCGTCGCCCGGCGTCCCCCAAGGACACCGAAAATGCCGCGTGCAATCTATAGTCGAATAAATGCGGATGCCTCAAGCGCGAGGCAGCACCACTACCCGTCGAATCTTCGTGATCGCGCAGCATTTGCCGCGACTGTGATCAAACGATCACAGATCGCGGTTTGGAGCGAGCGGAAGTTACTGGTTCGGGACCTGGGGGGCGGTGTTGGTGGTGCCATTGCCTGCCGGCGGCGTCGAGCCGGCGGCCGGCGCGGTGGCCGGAGCCTTTGCCGGAGGCGTCGTCGCGGCATCGTTGCCGGATGGCGGCGTCGGCGTGGCGTTGCCGGCGGGTGCCGGGGTGGTCGTGCCGGGCAATTGGTTGAGCACGCCCTTGCCGGCTTCACCCGATGTCGCGGGAACGCGGTCGAGGATATCGATCGGCTTCTCGCCGTAGCGGGCAATGATCGACAAGGTCAGCGATGTGACAAAGAACGCAGCCGCCAGGATCGCAGTCGCGCGGGTCAGCGCGTTGGCAGCGCCACGCGCGGTCATGAAGCCCGATCCGCCACCAATGCCAAGGCCGCCGCCTTCGGAGCGCTGCAGCAGCACCACGCCGACAAGGGCGAGCACGACCATGAGATGGATGACGATCAGTACGGTTTGCATAGTTTATCCTGGCAAGGCCTTGCCCGGCCGCGAACACGACCGGTGAATTGGAGGCGGCTCAATACAATGCTTTCACGGCATTTCCAAGCCCGTGGCCGGAATATGGGAAGCAACGCCACCTTTGCAACGAATTTGGACGCGCCGCGACGCGTCCATCGTCGCAAATCTCATCCTGAAATGCTGCGATAGGCTTCCGCGATAGCAAGGAAATCCGCCGCTTTCAGGCTGGCGCCACCGACCAGCGCGCCATCGACATTCCTGACACCCAGCAGTTCAACCGCGTTGGATGGCTTGACCGAGCCGCCATAGAGAATGCGCATTTTGGCGGCTACGGCGCCGAGCTTTTCCGCCAGCTTTTCGCGGATATGCGCATGCGCTTCGGCAACGTCGGCCGCGGTTGGCGTCAGGCCGGTGCCGATCGCCCATACCGGCTCATAGGCAATGACGGTGTTGGACGGAGTGGCGCTTGGCGGCACCGAGCCGGCGACCTGGCGCGACAGCACCTCCAGCGTGGCTCCAGCCTCGCGTTCCTGCTGTGTCTCGCCGATGCAAACGATGGCCACGAGCCCGGCGCGCCATGCGGCGGTGGCTTTGGCCTGGACCGTCGCATCGTCCTCGCCGCGTTGTTCGCGGCATTCGGAATGGCCGACGATGACGTGGCTCGCGCCGGCATCCTTCAGCATCTCCGCCGAGATGCAGCCGGTGTAGGCGCCGCTTTCCTTGGCGTGGCAGTCCTCGCCGCCGGCATGGACCGGCGTGCGCGAAAGAATCTCCGCGGCATGGGAAAGCAGCGTCGCGGGAACGCAGACCAGGGCTTCGGTTTCCGCATCGAGCCCGCTCATGAACCCGTTGCCGATCATCCTGAGTTCGTTCAGCGAGGCACTGGTGCCGTTCATTTTCCAGTTGCCGGCGACGAGCGGGCGAATTCCTGGCGTCATGGTCTGCTTCTCCGGGCAATATCTGGCTCTGGCCCTCACTACCAAAATCAGGCCACAAAGCAATCGACAGTGGACCGGAAGGGCGCTATTGCGCTTGTTTCAGACTCGGCGCATGCGAAAATGCGCATAAATCGGAAGTAACCATGCTTGGTACATTGAGAAGCGCGGCGGGTACCTGGGTCGCGAAGACACTGCTTTCGCTCCTGGTGGTCAGTTTCGCCGCCTGGGGCATTTCCGGGCGCCTGATGGGCGGCTTTGCCGGCCACGATTCGGTGATAACCGCCGGCGGCACCAAGGTGTCGATCAACGAATACCGCCTCGCCTACGATCGCCAGCTGGCCGTCATGTCGCAGCAGTTCGGCCAGCGCCTGACCCACGAACAGGCCAAGGGGCTCGGCATCGACAACCAGATCCTGGCTCAGCTCGTTTCCGGCGCCGTTCTCGACGAACAAGCAAGGAAACTGGGGCTCGGCCTGTCCAAGGACAGGCTGGCGGAACTGACACGCGAGGATCCGGCCTTCAAAGGCCCAAGCGGCCAGTTCGACAGAAGGACGTTCGAATACATGCTGCACGAGGTCGGCATGCGGCCCGAGGATTATCTGAAGAACCGCGCCCAGGTGGCGGTGCGCCAGCAGATCGTCGAGGCGGTCTCGGACGGTCTCAAGGCGCCGGACACTTTCTTCAAGGCGGTCGCGCTCTATCGCGGCGAGGACCGCACGGTCGACTATCTGACATTGCCAAAGGCGCTCGTCGAGCCGATCGAGGCGCCGAGTGACAGCGTGCTTCAGGCCTATTTCGAGGCCAACAAGAAAACCTACGCCGCGCCTGAATACCGCAAATTCTCCTACGTTCGCCTCGAACCGGTGGACATCATGGATACGACCGCCGTCACCGACCAACAGGTCAGCGACGACTACAACAAGAACAAGGCGCGCTACACGACGCCCGAAATGCGCACCATCGAGCAGCTTGTGTTCAAGACGCCGGACGCGGCCAAGGCCGCGCTTGATTCGCTCAAGGCGGGCGCCACCTTCGACAAGCTTGTCGCGGCCGAAGGCAAGACGCCGGCCGACACGTTGCTCGGCACGCTCGCCAAGGACAAGATCGCCGACAAGGCGGTCGCCGACGCGGCCTTCGCGCTCAACGCCAACG
The DNA here is from genome assembly GCF_020165775.1 of Mesorhizobium sp. B263B2A. Classification (NCBI taxonomy): domain Bacteria; kingdom Pseudomonadati; phylum Pseudomonadota; class Alphaproteobacteria; order Hyphomicrobiales; family Phyllobacteriaceae; genus Mesorhizobium; species Mesorhizobium sp. B263B2A. Next base: position 299,020 of record NZ_JAIUIU010000003.1, on the reverse strand, counting down.
AGGTCAGCCCGGTCGTCCAGGGCGCCTTCGGTCCGGTGCTGCTGCGCGTCACCGAGATCAAGCCGGAAGTGGTGAAGCCGCTGGCAGAAGTGTCGGACCAGATCCGCAAGGACCTGGCGCTTGGCGAGGCAAGCCGCATTCTTTTGGATGTGCACGACAATTACGAGGACACTCGCGCCTCCGGCAGTTCGCTGGCCGACGCGGCGGCCAAGCTGAAGCTCAAGGACATCACGATCGACGCCATCGATCGCTCAGGCCTCAGGCCGGACGGTTCGATCGTCAAGGACCTGCCGGAATCGCCGGAGCTGATCAAGGCCGTCTTCGATGCCGAACCCAACACTGAAAACGACGGGCTGACCACGGCGGACAATGGCTTCATCTTCTATGAGGTCGGTTCGGTCACGCCGGCTCGCGACCGGACGCTGGATGAGGTCCGCAAGAAAGTCGTCGCCGACTGGACGGCCGCCGAGACCACCAAGCGCCTCGCCGCCAAGGCGGACGAACTCGAAAAGCGGCTCAAGGCCGGCGCCACGCTGGACGTCATCGCCGGTGAGCTCAAGCTGGAGAAGCAGACCAAGCGCGGTCTGAGGCGTGAAGCCGACGATGCGGACTTCGGCAAGGAAGGCGCTGCTGTGATGTTCGGCGTCGGCGAAGGCGGCACCGGGTTGATCCCCTCGCCCACCGGCGACGGACAGATCCTGTTCAAGGTCGCCGAAGTGTTCGAACCAGCGGGGGCCGATGCCAGCTCGGTACCGGAGGACGCGCAGAAATCCTTCACCTCCGGCATGTCGGACGATCTGCTCGACCAATTGGTGGCGCAGTTGCAGACGCAGTACGACGTCCGCGTCGACCAGGCCGCCGTCGCCCAAGCCTCGACAAGATGAGCGCGCTGAAAACCCATATCGCCAAGGTCGCGACCGGCAGCGCGCTTTCCTTCGAGGAAGCGCGCGAGGCCTTCGACATCATCATGTCGGGCGACGCGACTCCCGGGCAAATAGGCGGCTTCCTGATGGCGCTGCGCGTGCGCGGCGAGACGGTGAGTGAGATATCCGGTGCCGTCGCCACCATGCGCGCCAAGATGCTTCGCGTCGAGGCGCCGCCAGGCGCGATCGATATCGTCGGCACCGGCGGCGACAATTCCCATAGCGTCAACATTTCGACAGCCTCGGCTTTCGTCATTGCCGCCAGCGGCGTCCCGGTCGCCAAGCACGGCAATCGCGGCCTGTCCTCGCTGACCGGCGCCGCCGATGTCCTGGTCGCGCTTGGCGTCAAGATCGACCTCTCGCCCGAGTTCATCGGCCGTTGCATCCAGGAGGCGGGCGTCGGCTTCATGTTCGCACCCGCGCACCATCCGGCGATGAAGCATGTCGGCCCGACCCGGGTCGAGCTCGGCACCCGCACCATCTTCAACCTGCTCGGGCCCCTCTCCAATCCGGCCAGCGTCAAGCGACAGATGGTCGGCGTGTTTCTGCCGGAATGGGTCATGCCGGTGGCCGAGACGCTGAAGGCGCTGGGCACCGAACATGCCTGGGTCGCCCACGGCGATGGCTATGACGAGATCACCACCACCGGCGAGACGCAGGTCGCCGAACTGGTTGGCGGCGAAATCCGCAGCTTCACGCTGACCCCGGAAGAGGTCGGGCTGAAGCGCCATACCAAGGACGATCTCCGGGGCGGCGACGCCGCCTACAACGCCAGTGCGTTGCGCGATATGCTGGGCGGAGCTGCCGGCGCCTATCGCGACACCGTGCTGATGAATGCCGGCGCCGGGCTGGTGATTGCGGGCAAGGCGACGACGCTTGGCGACGGCATCGCGCTCGCCGCGCAGGCCATCGACAGCGGCCGCGCCTTGCAGGTGCTTGACCGGCTGGTCGAAATCTCGAACGGGTGAACCGTGTCTGACATTCTGCGCAAGATCGAAGCCTACAAGCGAGACGAGATCGCCGCCGCCAAGGCACGCGCGCCGCTGGCGGAGATCAAGGCACGAGCCAAGGATGCCGACGCACCGCGTGGTTTTCTCGCCGCACTCGAGGCGAAGCGCAGATCCGGCAACTTCGCCCTGATCGCCGAGATCAAGAAGGCGAGCCCGTCCAAAGGGCTGATCCGGGCCGATTTCGATCCGCCGGCATTGGCGCAGGCCTATGAAAAAGGCGGCGCCGCCTGCCTTTCCGTGCTGACCGATGCACCGTCCTTCCAGGGCGCGCCGGAATTTCTCACCAAGGCACGGGCAGCCACCGCCCTGCCCGCGCTGCGCAAGGATTTCCTGTTCGATCCCTATCAGGTCTATGAGGCCCGCGCCTGGAGCGCGGACGCCATCCTGATCATCATGGCCAGCGTCGACGATGCCTTGGCGAGCGAATTGGAAGCGACCGCATTCGAACTCGGCATGGATGCTTTGATCGAGGTGCATGATGAGGCCGAGACGCAGCGTGCGGTAAAATTGTCATCGCGGCTGATCGGCATCAACAACCGCAATCTCAGAACATTCGAAACCAGTCTTAAGACCTCGGAGCGGCTGGCGCCGATGGTGCCGGGCGACCGGCTGCTGGTCAGCGAGAGCGGTATCTTCACACATGACGATTGCCTCAGGATGCGAAAGACCGGCATCGGCACCTTCCTCGTCGGCGAAAGCCTGATGCGGCAAGAGGATGTCACCGCGGCGACGCGCCTGCTTTTGACGGGCAAGGCGTTGACTGAGGTCATCTGACGATGGCGGCCGCGCTCACCCATCTCGGCGCGCAAGGCGAGGCCAACATGGTCGATGTCGGCGACAAGCAAGAGACGACCCGCACCGCGATCGCCGAGGGTTTCGTCTCGATGCAGCCCGAAACACTGAAAACCATCCTCGCCGGCAACGCCAAGAAGGGTGACGTGCTCGGCACCGCGCGCATCGCCGGCATCATGGCGGCGAAGAGGACGCACGAGCTTGTTCCGCTCTGCCATCCGCTGCTCTTGACCAAGGTTTCCGTCGACATCGAGCCGGACCACGCCCTGCCTGGGCTGAAAGTCACCGCTCTGGCGCGCGTGACCGGCAAGACAGGCGTCGAGATGGAAGCGCTGACCGCCGCTTCCGTGGCCTGCCTGACCATTTACGACATGGCGAAAGCTGTCGACCGCGCCATGGTCATTTCCGGCATCAGGCTGGTCGAAAAGACCGGCGGCAAGTCCGGCGACTACAAGGTGGGCGCCTGATGGCACTGCTTCCGGTCGCCGAGGCGCTCGAGCGCCTGCTTGACGGCGCAGCACCCTTGGCTGGCGAAAGCGTTTCTCTTTTCGAGGCGATCGATCGCGTGCTGGCGGAGCCGGTCGTGGCGCTTCGCACCCAGCCGCCTTTCAACGCCTCGGCGATGGACGGTTATGCGGTGCGCGCCGCCGACATGGCCTCGGTGCCATCGAAACTCTCGGTGATCGGCATGGCGCCGGCCGGGCGTGGCTTTGACGGTACGATCGGCAAGCGCCAGGCGGTACGCATCTTCACCGGCGCGCCGCTGCCTGATGGCGCCGACACCATCGTCATCCAGGAAAATGTCCGCGATCTCGGCGGCGGCGATATCGAAGTGATCGAACCCACCGCCGAGGGACGCAACATCCGCCGCACCGGCCTCGACTTCGCGACAGGCGATGTGCTGCTGCAAAGAGGCCGGGTGCTGGATCCGGCGGCGCTTTCCCTGACCGCATCGGCAAATCATCCCCGGATAAGCGTGGTGAAGAGGCCGCTGGTCGCCATCATTGCCACCGGGGACGAGCTGCTGGCGCCCGGCAGCGAGCTCGGGCCGGACCAGATCATCTCATCCAACGCCTATGGCGTCGCCGCGGCGGCGCAATCGGTCGGCGCTCGCGCGCTCGATCTCGGCATTGCCGCCGACCGCAAGGACGCAATCGCGGCATTGGTCAGGAAAGCTGTCGCCGCTGGCGCCGATGTCATCGTCACGCTGGGTGGCGCCTCGGTCGGCGACCACGATTTGATCCATGACGTGCTGACCGGCGAAGGCATGACGCTCGGTTTCTGGAAGATCGCCATGCGCCCCGGCAAGCCACTGATGTTCGGCCGCCTCGGCGACATCAGATGCATCGGCCTGCCCGGCAACCCGGTGGCAAGCCTGGTCTGTTCGCAATTGTTCCTGAAGCCGCTTCTGGCAAGGCTTGGCGGCCGCAATTATCGCCAGGACGTTCGCCAGGCCAGACTGGGCGCCGCAATGGCGGCCAATGACCTGCGCCAGGATTATGTACGGGCGGTGGTCAGGGAAGACGATGGCGGACTGGTGGCGACGCCATTCAGTATCCAGGATTCCTCGATGCTGCGGATGCTGGCCGACGCCAACGGGCTGGTCGTGCGCGCGCCCTTTGCCCCCGCATCCACTGCCGGTGACACCTGCAACGTGCTGATGCTACGCTGAAGAATAGCCATATAAGCTGCTGATATAGGTCCAAAAAGATCTCGGCTATTCCGAGATCAAGAGCCGCGTCAGCGGATGCGCCGGATCGGCAAGCCCGTCGACAATGTCATAGTGATGCCGATCTGGTTCGACCACGGCGCTAGTCGTGGCGCCAAGGCCGGTCCAGATGTTGGCCAGCAGCGCATTCTGGCGCAGGAATTCGGAACGCTCGCCGCCGCCGGTCCAGCAGGTGATGCGAGCGCCATCCATGGGCCGCAGCAGGGCCGGGCTTTCAGTCAGCGCCTCATGCTCGTCGATTGCCAGCGCCTCGTTCATGCCGGTACGCATCAGCGGACGCAGGTCATGCAGGCCCGAAATCGAAACGACATGGCCTATGCGCCTTGCCACGTCGGCGGCCAGCGGCGTGGTCGTGGTCACCATTCGGGTGGCGAGATGGCCGCCGGCCGAATGGCCGGTCAGCATCAGCGGTCCTTCGACCATTGCCGCTGCTTTGCCGATCGCCGCGCCGATCTCGCTGACGATGCCGGCGATGCGTATGTCCGGGCACAGTGTATAGGACGGCATCGCGACGGCGAAGCCGCTGCTGACCGCGCCCTTGGCGAGGTGCGACCAGCCGCTCTTGTCGGACTCCAGCCAGTAACCGCCATGGATGAACACCACGAGCCCCCTGGGAACGGCATCGGGCAGGAAAAGATCGAACCGGTTGCGCGGTCTATCGCCATAGGCGATATCGAACCTCGCCCGGCCTTGCGCCGACAGCGCATCGCGAAACGCTTGCGCCGGTTCCGCCCACGCGGCCGGCCACCGGTCGCTACCGGCGATATTCGCGCCGTTGGCGTAGGCATTGTTCCAATCGGCAATGCGATGTTCGATCATCGGCACCCTCCCCCGAAGCGGCATCGTTTCAGCGCTACCAATGGCGGCCACCATGCCACGCGTCAATGCTCCAGGGCAAAACATTTTAGGCTTGAAACAAATTTCGACTGGTGCGATCCTGCCTGCGCAACAGTTGGCAAAATGGGAGGTCTGCTGTGCTCTATCTCGGATGCCCATCTTTTCCGATGGCATGGTCGAGCAGGTGCAGCCGGCAGCACGAAACCTCCACGAAAGACAGGAACGACAGATTAACCGCCTTCGGCCAGATGCCTCGCGCATTGGCCAGGCAGCACATAGGATAGCGGCGAGATGCTTGGGCCTTCAGCGCATATCGACACGTTCACGCGCGACCACCTGCCGCCGCCGGAACAATGGCCCGATATCCTGCTCGACGGTTTTGATTATCCTGAACACCTCAACGCCGGTGTCGAACTGACCGACAGGCTGGTGCAGAAGGGGCTTGGTGACCACACCGCCCTGATCGGCAATGGCCGCCGCCGCACCTACAAGGAACTGTCCGACTGGACGAACAGGCTGGCGCACGCGCTGGTCGAGAATTATGGCGTCAAGCCGGGCAACCGGGTGCTGATCCGCTCCGCCAACAACCCTGCCATGGTCGCCTGCTGGCTGGCCGCCACCAAGGTCGGCGCCGTGGTCGTCAACACCATGCCGATGCTGCGCGCCGGCGAGCTTTCCAAGATCGTCGACAAGGCCGAGGTCACCATCGCGCTCTGCGACACCAGGCTGATGGACGAGATGACGGCCTGCGCCAAGGACAGCGCGTTCCTGAAACAGGTCATCGGCTTCGACGGCACCGCCAACCATGATGCCGAGCTCGATCGTGCCGCGCTCGACAAGCCGGTGACCTTCACCGCCGTCAACACCGGCCGCGACGATGTCGCCCTGCTCGGCTTCACCTCGGGCACGACAGGCGTGCCGAAGGCGACGATGCATTTCCACCGCGACCTCCTGATCATCGCCGACGCCTATGCCCGTGAAATCCTGCAGGTGACGCCCGACGACATCTTCGTGGGCTCGCCGCCGCTCGCCTTCACCTTCGGCCTGGGCGGGCTTGCCATCTTTCCCCTGCGCTTCGGCGCCGCGGCGACGCTGCTGGAACAGGCGACGCCGCCCAACATGATCCACATCATCGAAACCTACAAAGCGACCATCTCCTTCACCGCGCCGACCGCCTACCGCGCGATGCTGAAGGCCATGGACGAAGGGGCGGACCTGTCGTCGCTGCGCGTCGCCGTATCGGCGGGCGAGACATTGCCGGCTCCGGTCTTCGAGGAGTGGACGAAGAAGACCGGCAAGCCGATCCTCGACGGCATCGGCGCCACCGAAATGCTGCACATCTTCATCTCCAACCGTTTCGACGACATGAAGCCTGCATCGACCGGCAAACCGGTAGGCGGCTACGAGGCGCGCATCGTCGACGACGAGATGCGTGAAGTGCCGCGCGGAACGACCGGACGGCTTGCGGTGCGTGGACCGACCGGTTGCCGCTACATGGCCGATGACAGGCAAAAGGACTATGTCCGCGACGGCTGGAACCTCACCGGCGATACCTTCACGCAGGACGAAGACGGTTTCTTCCATTTCGCCGCCCGCTCCGACGACATGATCGTCAGCGCCGGCTACAACATCGCCGGACCGGAGGTCGAGGCAGCGCTGCTGTCGCATCCTGATGTCGCCGAATGCGCTGTCATCGGCGCCGGTGATGCCGAGCGCGGCCAGATCGTCGAGGCGCATGTCGTACTGGTGCAAGGCGTGGCGCCGGACGCGTTGACCGTCAAGCGCCTGCAGGACCACGTCAAGGCCACCATCGCACCTTATAAATACCCGCGATCGGTGAAATTCATCGCCGCGCTGCCCAAGACCCAGACCGGGAAGATCCAGCGCTTCCGGCTGCGCACGGAGACCGTCAATTGAGCGAGCCCTACGATCCAGCGTCGGAAGGCGCCCAGATGTCGTTCAAGGAACGCATGTCCTACAGCGACTATCTGCATCTGGAGAAAGTGCTGGAGGCGCAGACGCCGCTGTCGTCGGCGCATGACGAAATGCTGTTCATCATCCAGCACCAGACCTCCGAGCTTTGGATGAAGCTCGCTTTGCACGAAATCGGTGCCGCGATCCGTTCCATCCGTGCCGACCGGCTCGAGCCCAGCTTCAAGATGCTGTCGCGCGTCGCTCGGATCTTCGAGCAGTTGAACAATGCCTGGGACGTGCTGCGCACGATGACACCCAGCGAATACACCGAGTTCCGCGATGCGCTCGGCCAGTCCTCGGGCTTCCAGTCCTGGCAATATCGCGCCATCGAGTTCATGGCCGGCAACCGCAACCTTGCAATGCTCGGGCCCCACAAGCACCGGCCGGACCTCAGCGGTAAGCTGGAGGCGATCCTGGCGGAGCCATCGCTCTACGACGAAGCGCTGCTGCTTCTGGCGCGCAACGGGTTCGACATCGGCGCCGACGCCGGGCGAACCGACTGGCGTGAAACCCGGACCGAGAATGAGGCGGTTCTGGTCGCATGGCAGACCGTCTATCGCGACCCGCAGCGCTACTGGATGTTTTATGAATTGGCCGAGAAGCTGGTCGATTTCGAGGACTATTTCCGGCGCTGGCGTTTCAACCATGTCACCACGGTCGAGCGCATCATCGGCCTGAAACGCGGCACCGGAGGCACATCGGGCGCCTCCTATCTCAAGAAGATGCTGGAGGTCGTGCTGTTCCCGGAACTCTGGACGGTCCGCACCCGGCTCTAGTTTCTCAAGTCACCGCCGTCTTGACCGCAAATCGCGCCTCTTTCCAAGCTTCAGTGCGCAAAATGTCCTCCAGCACCTCGACCGCCTGCCAGACGTCCCTGTAGCCGACATAGAGCGGCGTGAAGCCGAAGCGGATGGTCGACGGCGCCCGGAAATCGCCGATCACGCCACGCTCGATCAAGGCCCGCATCACCTGGTAGCCATGCGGATGCATGAAGGAAATCTGGCTGCCGCGCCGATTGCCGTCCCGCGGGCTCTCCAGTTCGAGGCCATAGGCGCCGCATCTGGTCTCGACAAGCCGGATGAACAGGTCGGTCAGCGCGATGCTTTTCGTGCGCACCGCGGCCATGTCGACATCGTCCCAGATATCCAGCGCCCCTTTCAGCGCCCGCATCGAAAGCACGGGCTGCGTGCCGCACAGGAAGCGGCGGATGCCGCTGCCGGCTGCAAAACCCTGTTCGAAGGCAAATGGCCGCGCATGGCCCCACCAGCCGCTGAGCGGTTGATGGACATCGTCGTGGTGGCGTTTGGCGGCGTAGATGAAGGCCGGGGCGCCCGGACCGCCATTGAGATATTTGTAGGTGCAGCCGATGGCGAAATCGGCATTGGCGCTGTCGAGTTCGACCGGCAAGGCGCCGGCGGTGTGGCAGAGATCCCAGACGATCAGCGCGCCGGCCTGATGGGCCCTGCGCGTCAGCGCGGCCATGTCACGCAATTGGCCGGATTTGTAATTGACGTGGTTGACCAAGATGACCGCGACGCGCTCGTCGATCAGCTCTTCAATGGTTGCCGCATCGACGCCTTCGAGCCTCAGCACGGTGCCCGGCCGCGTCGAGGCGACGCCTTCGGCCATATAGAGATCGGTCGGAAAGCTGTCGCCCTCGGCGACGATGACCGACCGGCCCGGCCGCATCCCGAGTGCGGCATGCAGCACCTTGTAGATGTTGATCGAGGTCGTGTCGCAGACCACCGTCTGGCCCGGGGCGGCGCCGATCAGCCGGCCGAGCTGGTCGCCAAGCGCGACCGGCATATCGAACCAGCCGGCGGTGTTCCAGGCACGGATCAGATCCTGCGCCCACTCTTGCGTCGCGGCCTTCTGCAGCTCGTTGAAAACCGCAGGCGCTGCGGCGCCGAGCGAATTGCCGTCGAGGTAGATCACGCCTTCCGGCAAGGTGAACCGGTCGCGCATGGCGCGCAGCGGATCCGCCGCATCCATGGCTTCGACGGCCGTGAGGTCGAGCGTTGCGTTCATGATTGGTGATGTCCTCGATTATTCACGAATGGCTTCGCGAGCCGGCGCGGGCCCCCGGCTGCGCTTGAGGCTGGGCAGAGCAAGCATGGCGAGCACGAACAGGCCCGTGGCAAGCTTCAAATCGGGAGGCGGCATGCCGGCGGCAAGGCAGAACGACACCAGCTGGTAATAGATGATCGCGCCGGCAAAGGGCGCCAGCAACTGGCGCCAGACGGTCTGCTTGCCGACAACCGCCTCGCCGATCATCAGCGCGGCCAGTCCGTTGATGAGGATGCCGAGCCCCATATTGACGTCGGCGAAGCCCTGCGACTGCACCATCAGCGCGCCGCTTGACGCCGAAAACGCGCTCGCCAGCCCGACGCCGCCGATGGTCGCCGCCCAGACATTGATGCCTTGCGCCTCGGCCATATCAGGATTGGCGCCCACGGCGCGCACCGCGGTCCCTTTCTCGGTCCTGAAGAACATGTAAAGCGCCACGAAGACGACGAGCGCCAGAAGGCCGGCGACGACGATCTTGCTGGCCGGAAAACCCGGCCGCGCGAACGGCACCCAGTCGAACACCGTGGGCGAGCCGAAGACGGAGAGGTTGGACTTGCCCATGATGCGAAGATTGATGCTGTAGAGCATCGTCATCATCAGGATACCGGCAAGCAGCGTGTGGATACGGAAGCGCAGATGGATGAAGGCGGTGCAGCAGCCCGCCGCGAAGCCCACGATGAATGCGACCAGGATGCCGGTCACCGGCTCTGCCCCGGCAGCCAGCAGCACGCCGCAGACGCAGCCGCCCAGTGGAAACGCGCCTTCGCTGGTGAGATCGGGAAAATTCAGCATGCGAAACGGGATCATGATGCCGAGCACGACGAAGGCCAGGATCAGGCTTTGCGCCAGGGTGACCGGCATGATCGAGATGAAGCTTGAGAGAACTTCCTGAATAAAGCCCATGGGGATCAGCTCGCCAACAACATGCGGTCGGTCTTGACGGAAAAATGGCCGATCAGATCGATAACCGTGACCCTAGCCTTTTCCTCGCCGGTGACTTCCAGCAGGACCCGGCCCGCGTCGAGCATGATCACCCGGCTGCCATAGTCCACGGCGTGCTGCATGTTGTGGGTCACCATCAGTGTGGTCAGCTTCAGCGCGCTGACGGCACGCACCGTGGCCTGCATGACGATCTCGGCCGTGCGCGGGTCGAGCGCCGCTGTGTGCTCGTCGAGCAAAAGCAAGTCTGGCGATCCGCCGACGGCCATGATCAGCGACAGGGACTGCCGCTGCCCGCCTGAGAGCAGGTCGACGCGCGTATCGAGACGATTTTCAAGGCCGAGGCCAAGTATGGACAGGCGCTCCTTATAGGAGGCGAGCCGTGTGGCGTTCAGCCCTTGCCGCAGGGTGCGCTTGTGGCTGCGCAGATCGGCCAGCAGCATGTTCTCCGCCACCGTCATGCTGGCGGCGGTGCCGCGCATCGGATCCTGGAACACCCGCGCCAATCTTGCGGCACGCTTGTGCACCGGCATATTTGTCACATCGGCGCCGTTGATCAGGATCTTGCCGGAATCGAGGATGAGCGCTCCGGAAATGGCATTGAGCATGCTGCTCTTGCCGGCTCCGTTGGAGCCGATGACGATGCCGAACTCGCCAGTCGCCAATGACAGGCTGAGGCCGTCCAGCGCGATCTTCTCGTCGGCCTGGCCCCTGTAGAATACTTTGCGCGCGGATCGGATCTCGAGCATCGTTCCTCCCTGACCTGAGGGTGACGGCGCCCCTGCCGTCACCCTTCAGTCCCGATATCAGTCGACGATGCAGCCGCAATCGGCCATCGAAGCCGGTATCTCGATGCCGAACGCGGCCATCGCCTTGCGGGAAATCGTTGCCATGTGGTCCTTGTAGGCCGGGCGCGACGGCGCGATCGTCTTCGGATCCTTGCCCTTGAGGATCTCGGCGGCGATGTTGCCGGCGTTGACGCCGACCTGCGTGTAATTGACCGCGAAGCTCGCCGGTACGGTGCCGTTGCGGACCGCGCTGTCGTCGGCGTTGACGACAGGGATGCCGGCCTGGCGGGCGGCCGCGGAGACGGCGGCGATCGCCGGCTGGATCAGGTTCGAGGTCGGGCCGTAGATCACGTCGGCCTTGCCGGCGAGCGATGCGATGCGCTGCTGGATGTCATTGACGTTGTCGATACCGACTTCCACGACTTCGAAGCCGGCAGCGGGCGCCGCCGCCTTGATCTTCTCGATCAGGGCAACGTCGTTGGCCTCGCCCGGATTGTAAGGCACGCCGAAACGCTTGGCGTTCGGCAGAAGCTTCTTGGTGAAGGCCATCACCGCGGCGACGTCCTGCAGATCGGTGGCGCCGGTCATGCCTTCGTCGCCTGCGTCCCACGACGGCACCAGCTTGGCCGCCACCGGGTCGGTGACCGCGGCAAAGACGATCGGAATGCCGGAGCCGGCGAGCGCCTTCTTGGCGATCTGCGAGACCGGCGTGGTGATGGTGTAGATCAGCTTGGGCTGCTCGGCCTGCAGCTTGGCGATCATCTGCGGCACCAGCGATGCATCGAAATTAGTATGGCTCTCTGTGTAGACGACGTCCTTGCCCTCGACGAAGCCATTGTCCGTCAGCGCCTTCTTGAAGCCGGCTATGGCGGCGTTCAATTGCGGATGCTCGCCGAAATTGGCGATGCCGATACGGATCTGATCGGCCGCGGCGCTCCCGGCGCTGACCATCAATGCGCCTGCCAGAGCCAATCCCGACAGCCATGCGGATTTCGACTTCAACATCATTTCCTCCCAGATTTGATCAGCGCCGCCTCGGGGCACCTCCAGCGATCATGGTCAGTCCATCGGCGCATGTCAAACATTATATATAATTCTTGCCATCACCAATCATCATATATAATTTCTCCAATGGCAGAGAACGAATGGATCGCGATGCAGGACCAGAAGAACTCCACCAAGACGGAAGCCGCCTACCAGCTTCTGCGGCGCGATATCCTCACCACCCGTCTCATGCCGGGCGCCCCGCTCAAGCTCAGCGCCCTGCGCGGCATCTATGGAGTTGGCTGGACGCCGCTGCGCGAAGCATTGTCGCGCCTCGAAGCCGAACGCCTGGTCACCGCCATCAGCAATCGCGGCTTCGCGGTCGCCCCCGTATCCCGGGCCGAACTTGAGGATCTGGCGCGCGCGAGGATGGTCGTCGAGATACCGCTCTTCCAGGAATCGATGGAGAAAGGCGGCCGGGAGTGGGAAGACGCGGTTGTCACCGCGCACTACCGGCTCGCCCGCTGCAAGACCGCGGTGGACGACCCATCGGATGCCGCCGTCGACCAGTGGGACGAGAACCACGAGGCTTTTCATGCCGCGCTGCTGAGCGCTGCGACATCCAGCTGGCTGTTGCGGTTTCGCTCGACGATCTCGGACCAGCTGCGCCGGCACCATCGCTTTCTTGGGCTGGCGCCGACATTGCGGGCGGCGGCCGGCCTCAAGGACGGCTACGAAGAGGCCATGAACGCGCTGCGCGAGGCGATGGCGATCGAGCACCACACGGCGATCATGGAAGCCGCCCTGGACCGCGACGTCGAGCGGGCAAAAGCGCTGATGACGGCCCACATCGGTTATACGCTGCACGTCTATGTCCACAGCGAGGACGGCGACGCGAACAAGGACGTCGCGCGCGCCGGCAGCTTGAAAGCGGTTGCCGGATGATCTCGGCACCTCCGCATCGTCCGACGCTTGACGAGATTGCCGAAGCCCGCGATCGGCTGGCCGCCTGGCTGCCGCGCACCCCGCTGCTGCGCCTCGATCTTGGCCGTGCCGACCAGCGGATATTCCTCAAGCTCGAGACCCTGTCGCCGATCGGCGCCTTCAAGCTCAGGCCGGCGCTCAATACCTTGCTTTGTCGTGACGCCGATGAACTCAGGCACGGTGTTGCGACCGTCAGTTCGGGCAACATGGCCTATGGGTTGGCCTGGGCGGCACGGGCTCTTGGCGTTCCGATGGCCGCCTACATGTATGCCGGCGCGCCGCAGACCAAGATCGACGGTGTCCGCCGTCTTGGCGGCGAGGTGCGCTTTGTCTCCCACGAGACCTGGTGGCGCTACATCACCGCGATCGAGCGGCCCGACATTGACGAACTTCTCATCAATCCCGTCACCGATCAGGCGGTGTTGGCTGGCAACGGCACCATCGGCCTCGAGATTGTCGAGGATCTGCCGGAGGTCGATTTCGTGCTGACGCCATATGGCGGCGGCGGCATGACGACCGGCGTTGCAAGTGCGCTCAAGGCCCTTCGTCCGCAGGCGAGGGTCTTTGCCGTCGAGGACGAGAACGCGGCGCCGGTCACCGCCGCACTGGCGGCCGGACGTATTGTCGAGATCGAGACACGGCCCTCCTTCATCAAGAGCATTGGCGGTCCCTCCCTGATCCCCGAGCTATGGCCGTTGGCGAACCAGCTCATCGACGGTGCCATCGCCGTCAGCCTGCAACAGGTGACGGAGGCCATGCGGCTCCTGTTCTCGAAGGCCAAGGTCGTCGCCGAGGGCGCGGGCGCCGCCTCGCTGGCCGCGGCTCTCAGCAGTGAGCGGGCGACCGGCAACGTCGTCTGCGTCATCTCCGGCGGCAATATCGATGCGGAATTCTATGCGCAGGTGCTGGCCGGTGCGATCCCGCCAGCCTGATCCCGTACCTGCTTCCGAACCGGCGATTGTTGGCGTTTTGATTTCGTTTCGTTCACGGCAGGCAAGCCGATCGCAAGCGCCGAAATCGGCCTCGACGGGCTCTGCCGTCGGCTGATGCCGAGCCATGTCGCAAGACAGGCCACAGGCTATTAACCAAACATTTCAATGCGGGCGACGGGCGGCAACGGGCGAAAAACCCCGATTTCCGGCCTGTCCGGGCCGCAAATGATTTCGGCTCTCTTACCAAATTCACTAAACTTTAAACGGTTGCAGAACACAACTGGAACAGATAGTGTTTGTTCTGGGTTTGTTTTTCGATTCTGGATCAGAACCATTCTGGATCAAAACCCTTGTCCAGATGCCTTGGGGGCCGCCATGCTGACACGCAAGCAACATGAACTCTTGATGTTCATTCATGAACGGCTCAAGGAAAGCGGTATTCCGCCCTCCTTCGACGAGATGAAAGAGGCGCTCGACCTCGCCTCCAAATCAGGGATCCATCGCTTGATCACGGCGCTGGAGGAACGCGGCTTCATTCGCCGGCTGCCCAACCGGGCGCGTGCGCTGGAAGTGCTGCGGCTGCCGGATTCGATCGCGCCGGGCCTCAACGCGGCAAAGAAGTTCTCGCCAAGCGTCATCCAGGGGAGTCTCGGCCAAGGCGGTCTCGGTCAGGGCAGCCTCGGCCGCCAGATCAAGCCGGCACCGTCGCGCTTTGCCGCTGCTGGCAACGACGACGATGCGGTTCCAGCGGTGTCCATCCCGGTCATGGGTCGCATCGCCGCCGGTGTGCCCATCGATGCCATCCAGCATCAGACGCATACCATCTCGGTGCCGCCGGACATGATCATGGGCGGCGAGCACTATGCGCTGGAAGTCAAGGGCGACTCGATGATCGAGGCCGGCATCTTCGATGGCGACACGGTCATTATCCGCAACGCCGATACGGCGAGCCCGGGCGAGATCGTCGTGGCGCTGGTCGACGAGGAGGAAGCGACCCTGAAGCGGTTCCGCCGCAAGGGTGCTTCGATTGCGCTTGAAGCCGCCAATCCGGCCTACGAGACGCGCATCTTCGGGCCGGACAGGGTCAAGGTGCAGGGCAAGCTGGTTGGGCTGATCAGGCGCTACTGAGCCGGCACGGCACTTGGCTTGTCAGGTTTGCGATAGGGCTCCAGGCCTCTCGCCTCGCGCGAAAACTTTCGCTGCGCGTGCCAGGGCCGATACGGGCTGTCCACCGCGAAGCTGATGGTTGGCGGACCGGTGGCCGATTGGCGGTCGAAGAAGATGGCCGCACTGCCCTTGCGGGCGAGCTGCCGTTTGGTAACGACGAGAACCAGCGGATTGTGGCAGGCATCGTAGGCCGTCGCGTCATTGACGATGATCAGGTCGGCGAAGCCACAGGCCTTCCAGGTATCCTTGCGGTCTTCGACATGCGCTATGATCGCACCGGACGGGTGCCTGGCGAGACAGACACCGTCTGTGCAATAGAACGGCGCTCCCGGCGGGAGATTGACGGCATCAGCAATATCGAATTGTCCATCCGCCTTGTCGAATATTTCCGGCAGGATGATGGTTTCGGATCTCAGCGCGCGCTTCCAGTTGTCGACCGTGAATTCGTTCGGCCGGGCCCGGTTGACGGCGAGTTCGCCATCGCCGATCGGCAGCGCAACCAGCCGCGCGTCTTCCGAGACCAGCACATCCGGCGTGCGCGTATCGGACACCGTCAGCAGGCCGGCGATAGCGAATGGAAGCGCTGCAAGCCGCAGCCACGTCGTCGCCATCGTCGCGATGACCAGGGCAATCGTCACCAGCAGCACGGATTGCTGTGAGATAAGCCCGACCGCATCGACCGGAGAGCGTTCCGATATCCATGCCGAAACGGCGATCATCGCGGTCAGGCCCTTGCCCATCAGGTAAAGGGATGGCGCATCCAACCCGAACGGCATCAGAAGCGCGCTGGCAACGGCCAGGAACATCACGACTGAGACGATCGGCATGACGGCCAGATTGGCGAACAGGCTGAGCGGCGACACCCGCTGGAAATGCCAGATGGCAAACAGCGCCGTGGCGCTGCCGGCGATGATTGAGGTCATGGCCAATCCGCCTGTCGCCAGCAGGAATTTTCTGGTCAGGAAACCGGGCAAGGATCGCTTCGGCGGCGGCGGTCTGGTCTTTCCCGCACGGTGATCCGCCCAGCCGGCATAGGCTCCAACCAGGGCCGCGGTCGCGGCGAACGACATCTGGAAGCTCGGGCCGACCACCTCATGCGGGGAAACCAGGATGACGGCGATCGCCGAGATCGCCAGATTGCGCATGGTTAGAGCCGCGCGATCGAACAGGACGGCAATCAGCATCACCGCCAGCATGATGAAGCTGCGCTCGGCGGCGACGACGACGCCGGAGATGACGAGATAGGCGGCGATCGACAAAAGTGCGGCCGCGGCCGCGTATTTCTTCACCGGCCGGCGCGCGGAAAAGTCGGGGAACAACGCGAAGGCGCCGCGCAGCAGACCCATGATGGTGCCGGCGACCAGCGCCATGTGCAGTCCCGAAATGGAGATGATGTGATAGATGCCGGTGCGCCGCATCGCTTCGTTGATTTCGTCGGGGATGCCGGCGCGCACGCCGACGATCAACGCCGCCGCGATCTCGCCTTCGGCGCCGCCGACGCTGCCCCTGATATGGTCGGCAATGGCTTCGCGGGCGTTTTCTATCGCTGAGGAAAGGCGGGCCGACAGCGGCATGCCACCGTCATCGGCCGCAACGACTTTCGGATTGCCGAGAAAGAACCCGCTGCCGCCGATGCCGGCGAAATAGCTGTCGAAGGAGAAATCGTAGCTCTCCGGCCGCACCGGACCGGTTGGCGGCAACAGCTTGGCGTAGCCCGTGACAAGGGAGCCGGCGGTCATTTCCGGCGGTATCTTGCGTGCCGAAAGCCGAACGCGTTCCGGCGCGTAGCGCAGTTTCGGCCGGGCGGTCGACGTCACGTCGATGGTCAGCCGGATACGGCCGGTCTCCATCTCTTCGATCGAGACCACGCGGCCGCTCAGTTGCGTCGAGATTTCCGAGCCCAGCATCTGGGTTCCCGTGCGCCACGTCTCGACCTTGGCGGCGAGCAAGCCAAGCGCGCACAGCAATGCCGCCGTCATGCACAGATGGGTTTTCGGCCACGAGCGCGAGACAATCGCCAGGAAGCCCATGAGGGCCACCACCGCGACAGGCCTGGCGAAGTCCGGTTCGACGGTCAGCGAAAAATAGCCGATCGCGCCGATTGCAAGGCAAACCGGCACCAGCAGGAAGCCAATGCCGCGGTCAAGCTCCAGCTCCGCCGCCGCAGTGATGCCGTTGCGGAGGCGCGGCAATGACAGCCGGCCGAGTTGCCGGCGCACACGCACGATCCTGCCGGCCGGTGACGGAACTGGGGCGGGGATATCCGGTAGCGACTGCTTGCCTGAACCCGGCACGAGAGGCGATTGCGTCGGCAACTCGGCCGGCAGCGGCATCGCAAACAAGGACCGCTCGCTGACGCCAACAACTGCGTCCTCGCCCTGATCCGAGCCCCGGCTTCGTCCAGCCATCGGGTCTGCCCCTTGCACCCCTGACGCCCTATGGTACATGAACGCGCGACGCGCGAAAGTCCCCGCACCCCACACCCCGCTTCAGACGCTTCCCGAGAGTTCAATGTCCGACAAGGTCGTCACCCGTTTTGCCCCCTCGCCCACCGGCTACCTGCACATCGGCGGCGCGCGCACGGCGCTGTTCAACTGGCTGTATGCAAAGCATACCGCCGGCACGATGCTGCTGCGCATCGAGGACACCGATCGCGAGCGTTCGACCGAGGCGGCGACGGCCGCGATCCTGGACGGCCTCACCTGGCTCGGTCTGGGCTGGGATGGCGACGCGGTTTCGCAGTTCGAGCGCGCGCCGCGACACCGCGAGGTGGCCGAGGAGCTGGTGCGCCTGGGCAAGGCTTATTACAGCTACGAGACCCCCGCCGAACTCGAGGCGATGCGCGAGGCAGCGCGCGCCAAGGGCCTGCCGCCGCGCTACAACGGCCAGTGGCGCGATCGTGATCCGTCCGAAGCCCCGCCCGGCGTCAAGGGCGCAATCCGTGTCAAGGCGCCGACGGAGGGCGAGACCGTGGTGCACGACCGCGTGCAGGGCGAGGTGCGCTTCCCCAACAAGGATCTCGACGACTTCATCATCCTGCGCTCCGACGGCAACCCGACCTACATGCATGCCGTCGTCGTCGACGATCACGACATGGGCATCACCCACATCATCCGTGGCGACGATCACCTGACCAATGCCGCCCGCCAGACCGTGATCTACAACGCCATGGGTTGGGATGTGCCGTCGATGTCGCACATCCCGCTGATCCATGGCGCCGACGGTGCCAAGCTGTCGAAGCGGCACGGCGCGCTTGGCGTCGAGGCCTACCGCGCCATGGGCTACCTGCCGGAAGCACTGCTCAACTACCTGGCGCGCCTGGGCTGGAGCCACGGCGACGACGAGATCATGTCGATCAAGGACATGGTGTCCTGGTTCGACATAGGCGACGTCAACAAGGGCGCGGCCCGTTTCGATTTCGCCAAGCTGGAGGCGATCAACGGCGCCCATATGCGCCGCATGGCCGATGCCGAACTGTTGGACATCTTCATCGCCACCCTGCCCTATCTCGAGGGTGGCCCGGCGATGGCCGCGCGCCTCGACGACCGCAACAAGGCGCAGCTGCTGGCAGCGCTGCCCGGCCTGAAGGAGCGCGCCAAGACGCTGGTCGAGCTCGTCGACGGCGCCGCCTTTCTGTTTGCCACGCGGCCGCTGCCGATCGACGACAAGGCGGCGCTCCTGCTCAACGACGATGCCCGCAGGATCCTGCGCGGCGCTCACGAAGCTTTGAACGCGCTGTCGGGCGCTGGCCGGGCCGGGGCGGGGGCGGCCGCGGTCCGCGACTACGCACTGGCCGGTGGTCACAAGCTTGGCGCCGTGGCGCAGCCTCTGCGGGCCGCCCTGACGGGCAAAAGCACCTCGCCAGGCGTGTTCGACGTGCTTGCCGTGCTGGGGCGCGAGGAGAGCCTGGCGCGCATAGCCGATCAAATCGATTAGGAGCAAACTGGCCCAAGAAGATTGGCATTGAAAGGCGGGTTTCGCAGTGCAACATTAGGCCCTGGCCCAATCTGGCACGCACCCTCCTGAAATGCGGTGGCGAATACGCGCATTGCGGTGATTTCGACGTGTCGCTCTGCAGAAATTTGCCTTTGCCGGCATGAGGAAACGAGAAGGAGTTTGCAATGACCGAAGCTGCGACAAAACTGGAATTTGGCGGCAAGACCCAAGAGGCCACGGCAAAGCTGGAATTCGGCGGCAAGACTCATGAGTTCAAGGTGCGAAGCGGTTCCGTCGGGCCCGACGTCATCGACATCGCTTCGCTCTACAGCACCACCGGTGCCTTCACCTACGATCCCGGCTTCACCTCGACGGCGAGCTGCGAGTCGGAGATCACCTTCATCGATGGCGATGCCGGCATTCTCCTGCATCGCGGCTACCCGATCGACCAGTTGGCCGAACACGGCGATTTCCTCGAAGTCTGCTATCTCCTGCTCTACGGCGAACTGCCGACCAAGGCGCAGAAGGACGATTTCGATTACCGCGTGACGCGCCACACCATGGTGCACGAGCAGATGTCGCGCTTCTTCACCGGATTCCGACGCGACGCGCACCCGATGGCGGTGATGTGCGGCGTGGTCGGCGCGCTGTCGGCCTTCTATCACGACTCCACCGACATCTCCGACCCGTACCAGCGCATGGTCGCCTCCATGCGGCTGATCGCCAAGATGCCGACGATCGCGGCCATGGCCTACAAGTACCACATCGGCCAGCCCTTCATTTACCCGAAGAACGATCTCGGTTTCGCGGCCAACTTCCTGCATATGTGCTTCGCCGTGCCGTGCGAGGAATACAAGATCAACCCGGTGCTGGCACGCGCCATGGAGCGCATCTTCATCCTGCATGCCGATCACGAGCAGAACGCCTCGACCTCGACCGTTCGCCTCGCCGGCTCTTCGGGCGCCAACCCTTTCGCCTGCATCGCGGCCGGCATCGCTTGCCTGTGGGGCCCGGCCCATGGCGGCGCCAACGAGGCGGCGCTCAACATGCTGGGCGAGATCGGCCATGTCGATCACATCCCGGAATTCATCGCCCGCGCCAAGGACAAGGACGACCCGTTCCGGCTGATGGGCTTTGGCCACCGCGTCTACAAGAACTACGATCCGCGAGCCAAGATCATGCAGAAGACGGCGCATGAGGTTCTGGGCGAACTCGGCATCAAGGACGATCCGCTGCTCGACATCGCCATGGAGCTGGAAAAGATCGCGCTGACCGATTCCTACTTCATCGAGAAGAAGCTCTATCCGAACGTCGACTTCTACTCCGGCATCACGCTGAAGGCGCTGGGCTTCCCCACCACCATGTTCACCGTGCTGTTCGCGGTCGCCCGCACCGTCGGCTGGATCGCGCAGTGGAAGGAAATGATCGAGGATCCGCGCCAGAAGATCGGCCGCCCGCGCCAGCTCTACACCGGTGCGCCGGAGCGCGACTACGTGCCGATCGCGAAAAGGTAGGGAATAGAGGGAATAGGGAATAGGCAGTAGGGAATAAGAGGCCTACTGCCTACTGCCTACTGCCTACTGCCTTCTTTATGCACCCCATCACCACCTCCGCTGCGATCTCGCCTGAAGGCCTGTCCGTGGCCATGCGCCTGACAACTTCAGCAAAGCCGTCCTTTTGCCAGCTACGGTAGGCGGTGTCCGAAAACAGCGCTTCCAGCTGCCGCGCCAGATAGCGTGGCCGCACATACTGGTTGTAGTGCTCCGGCACGATCGCCTGGTCGGCGATGAGATTGGGCAAGGCGGCACTCCACACCCTGACCAGGCCCTGGACCATGCGCATCACCGGATCGAGCCGGTAACACGAGATCGTCGGCACGCCCGACAACGCCAGTTCCAGCGACACCGTTCCAGACGCGATCAGCGCGGCATCGGCCTTGCCGAAGGCCTGCCATTTGCGCTCGGGATCGAGAATGATTTCCGGCTCCTGGTCCCAGCGCGCCACCGAGGCCCTGACCAGGTCGGCGACATGCGGCACTGTCGGCAACAGCAGACGCAGTTGATGTCCGCGCTGCCGCAGGATCGAGACCGTCTCGCCGAACGGTTCGATCAGCCGGCTCACCTCACCGCGCCGCGAACCGGGCAAGACGAGCAGCGTCTTGATGCGATCTCCCGAGAGGTCGCGCGGCTGGATCTGCGCCCTCGCAGCGCTGAGTACGCCCGGATCATGCGCAAGGCGATGTCCGACATAGGTGCCGGGCGGGCCGCCGAGGCGGCTGAGCTCCTTCACCTCGAACGGCAGGATGCACAACATGTGGTCGACATAGGGCTTCATCGCCGGCGCCCTGCCCGGCCGCCACGCCCAGACGCTTGGGCAGACATAATGGACGATCGGGATCGACGGATCGGCGGCGCGGACCTTTCTGGCGACGCGCAGCGAGAAATCAGGGCTGTCGATGGTGATCAGGCAATCGGGGGTTTCAGCAGCGACCGCGCCCGCCGTCTGGCTGATCCGCCGCATCAGGCGCGGCAGGTCACGCAGAATGGCGCTGAGCCCCATCAGCGCGATCTCCGCCCCGTCGAACAACGGCACCAGCCCAAGCGCCTGCAGATGCCGTCCGCCAATGCCGACCAGCCGTACCTCGCGTCCGGTCATGCGTTTCAACGCCTGCACGATGTCGGCGCCCAACAAGTCGCCGGACTCTTCGCCGGCGACGATGGCGATCTTTAGCGGCTTCTCAGCTGCCATGGCCAGGCTCCGCGGCCGGCAGGCCGAACACGAACAGCCCAAGCGCATTGGCGCGCGCGAGAACGACGGGACCTTCGAGGATCAGCGAATGGCCGGCTTCGACGGCAATGCCGGCAAGACCGGCTGCGTGTGCCGCCTCGACCGTCCGGGGGCCAATGGATGGCAGGTCGGCACGCAACTCCTGGCCGGGCTTGGCGCATTTGACCAGGACACCGCGGGTCTTGCCGGCAAGCCTGCCATGGCCGCGCAGCTGCTGCGTCCGCTCGAGCAGTCCATGGGTACCCTCGACGCCTTCCAAGGCAATAGCGCGGCCACCGATGGCAATAGCCGCCTGACCAATGTCGAGCGCGCCGATGGCCTTTGCCGCCGCGCGTGCCGCCTCGATATCGCGCCAGTCGGACTTTCTCGGCACCGCCTTGGTCAGCGGCCCTTCGGCCGCGACAAGCCGGGGCACGACCTCATGCGCGCCGACGACCTTAACGCCGCGCGCCTCCAGGCCGCGGGTCAATATCTTCAACAGCCCGTCATCGCCGCGCGCAAGCGCCATGGCGACCGAGGGTATCAGCGCCAGCAAGCCAAGGCTCGGGCGCATGTCGACCAGCCGCGGCCTGCGCCTGATCTCGCCGGCAAGGACCAGATGGGTGATCCGCCGGCGCCTCAGCAACGCAGCCAGCGAGCCGATGTCTTCCAGCGCGAGGCTTTCATGCTCGTAGATTGTGAGGTCGGACTGACGGTCGGCCTGACCATCGACCAGGATGATGATGGGCGGATGTCCGGCCTCCGCCAGGCCGGCCGCCACTTCGACCGGAAGGCTGCCGCCGCCGGCGATGATGCCGACCTTGGCATCAGGCGGGAGATCGAGAGCAGTTCCCGCCGTCTCAGTCTTCATCATCGGTGTCGTCGCCATCGCCGCCCTTGAGCGACGGCACAGCATAGTGCCGCTTGCCGCGACTGGTGATGAAATCGATGATCTTCATGGCGGTCGGCGAAGCGGCGAACTCGGCCTTGGCCAATTCGATGTTCTCGCCGACGGTGCGGGAGCGATCGAAGATCGTCCTGTAAGCTCTACGCAGCAGATAGATTTCGGAACGCGGCAGGCCGGCACGCTTGAGGCCGATGATGTTCAAGCCGCGCAAGCTGGCGCGGTTGCCGACGGCAATGGCATAGGGAATGACGTCACCGACGAAAGCCGAGCACCCGCCAAGAAAGGCGTTGTCGCCGACACGCACGAATTGATGCACGGCGCTGAGGCCGCCAATATAGACGTTGTCGCCGATCTCGCAGTGTCCGCCCAGCGTGGCGCCATTGGCGAAGGTGGCGTTTTTGCCGACAACGCAATCATGGGCGATGTGAGCGTAAGCGAGGAAATTGCCGTTGTCGCCGACCGTCGTTTCGCCCCGGCTGGTGTCGGTTCCGACATGCATGGTCACGCCTTCGCGGATGGTGCAGTTGGCGCCGATGACCAGGGTGGTGCGGCCGCCCTTGTGCTTGGTGTTCTGCGGCGGCGCGCCCAGTATCGCCATCGGATAGACCTTGGTCGACGCCCCGATAGTGGTCGCGCCCATCACCGAGACATGGCTGACCAGTTCGACACCGTCGCCGATCACGGCATCGGCGCTGACATGGCAGAACGGCCCTATGCGCACACCTTGGCCGATTTGAGCGCCTTCTTCCACGACGGAAGAAGGATGGATTGAAGTCTTGATTTTCATAGGCACTCGATCGTCAGTCGCCGGTGACCATCATGGCTGAAATCTCGGCCTCGGCCGCCTTGGTACCGTCGACCAGGGCTTCGCAGGCGAATTTGAGCAGGTTGCCGCGCTTCTTGATTTTCTTGACATGGATCTTCAACTGGTCGCCGGGGACGACCGGTTTGCGGAATTTGGCATTGTCGATGGTGAGGAAATAGACCAGCGACGGCTTCGATGCTCCAAGGCTGCGGATACAGATGGCGCCGGCCGTCTGCGCCATGGCCTCGACGATCAGCACGCCCGGCATCACCGGCTGGTCGGGGAAATGCCCCTGAAAATGTGGCTCGTTTATGGTCACGTTCTTGATGCCGATGGCGGAGTTGTCGCCATCGATCTCGACGATGCGATCGATCATCAGGAAGGGATAGCGGTGCGGCAGGAGCTTCATCAGCCCCATTATGTCGACCGCTTCCAGCGTCGTCGCCGCCACCATGTCAGCCATTGTCCTTGCCCTGCTTGCGTGCCCTGGCCATCGTGCGCAACATGGCTATCTCTCGCATGGCTTCCGCCATCGGCTGTGCCGGATAACCGCCCCAGATCTCGCCGGCAGGAACATTGCTCATAAATCCACTTCTGGCGGCAAGCTTGGCTCCCGTGCCGATGGTCAGGTGATCCGCCAGCCCGACGCCGCCGCCCATCGTGACATTGTCACCCACGACCACGGAACCGGAAATACCGGAAAGCCCGGCCACTATGCAATTGCGGCCGATGCGGACGTTATGAGCGATCTGTACGAGATTGTCGATCTTGGTACCCTGGCCGATGATCGTATCGGACATGGCGCCGCGATCGACGGTGGAATTGGAGCCGATCTCGACATCGTCCTGGATAACGACCCGCCCGATCTGGGGAACGCGTTCCGGCCCCTTGGCGCCGCCAACGAATCCAAAGCCGTCCTGGCCGATCCTGGCGCCGCCATGGATGATGACCCGATTGCCGATCAGCGCATACTGAATACTGGCGCCCGGCCCGACATAACCGTCACGGCCGATCCGGCAGGACTGTCCAATGACGGCGTTGGGCGCGATGACGGTGCCGCTGCCGATCGAGACGCCCGGCCCGATGACCACGCCGGCCTCGATGATCGCGCCAGCTTCGACATGGGCGGTCGGGTCGATATGAGCGTGCGGGGAGATACCGGTTTCACTGGTCATTGGCCCCGGCGTCGCGGCTGTCGGGAACAGCAATCGTCCAACCAGCGCGAATGCCTGTTGCGGCCGCGGATGGATCAGGACAGCGACGCCGTCCGGCGCCTTGTTGGCGAATTCGGCCGGGCACAGGACCGCCGCGGCCCGCAGCGACGGCATCAGCGCTGAATTACGCTTGCCGTCGACGAAGACGAGCGCATTGGCGCCGCCCTCGCTGGCCGGAGCCAGCGCAGAGATAGAAACGTCGGATTGGCCGGAATCGACAAGCACCGAGCCGGTCAGATTCGCGACTTCGGCCGCCGTATACCGGCGTGATGGCGCGAAGAACACCGGATCGGTCATTCCAGAAGCTATATCCAGCTAGGTCGGAACATTTCTCCCGGATCCAGAAAATCCGGGAGCATCGTTGGCCGCCGATCAGAAGCGGGTCGATATGCCGAAGTTGAATTCCTGCACGTCGTCGGTCGCTTCCTTCCTGACCGGGATCGCATAGTCGATACGGATCGGACCGAAGGGCGAGGCCCACATCAGGCCGATACCGACCGAAGCACGCAATTTCATGTCAAGCGAACTCTGGTTCACGCTAGTATCGATCTTGCTACCGTACAACGTTGCAGCATCCGCAAATACAGCGCCGCGCAGACCGAAGCTCTCCGGAACAACAGGCAACGGGAACTGCGCTTCGGCCGAGGCGTTGAAATAGGTCACACCACCGAGATGGTCACCCGTGGTCGGATCGACCGGGCCGATACCGCCATAGGCAAAGCCACGGATCATGCGGTCAGTGCTCTGGAATTGATCGAATATCCGCAGAGATCCATCGCCGCCATAAGCCTCCACGTGACCCGCACCGCCTGAAATCAATCCGACCAGGTCAAGCTGCTCGGAGAGAGTCTGGTAGACGCTGCCGCGTCCAGTGACCTTCACGAACTTGGCATCGCCACCGAGACCGGCCACTTCGACCGTCGTGTTGGCGTAGATACCCTCATGCGGGTTCTTCATGTCGTCGATGGTGTTGTAGACCAGCCCCAAGCTGACCGACGACTTGATCCAAGGACTCTGAGCGATGCCATCCAGGATCGCCGGTGAAATGTTACAAGTGCCGTCCGGATCACCAGGACTGGTAGGACCGCAACTGTCGTCGACTTTATATTTCTCTTGCGAGATGTTGTAGGCCAGCTGGGTCGTGATGCTGTTGGTGATCGGCAGTCCGAAGCGGATCGTCGCGCCCGTCGTGTCGCTGTCGTAATTGTTGTTGTATTCCCGCGTCGACTTGTAGATGTCGAAGCCGGCGGCGATGCGACGGCCGAGGAAATACGGCTCGGTGAAGGACAGGCTGTAGTCGCGCGAATTCTTGCCGCCGCCCGCCGACACCTTGATGAACTGGCCGCGGCCGAGGAAGTTACGCTCGGTGATCGATCCTTCGACCGACGGACCCGCCGTGTCGCCACCGGTCGAATAGCCGGCGCCGACCGAGAATTCACCCGTCGACTTCTCGACCACGTCGACCACCAGGACGACCTGGTCGGGCTGCGAGCCGGGCACCGTCGAGATATCGACTTTGTCAAAATAATTCAGGTCTTCCAGCCGCTTCTTCGCGCGCTGGACAAGCACCTGGTTGAACGCGTCGCCTTCGCTGACGTCGAATTCGCGGCGAATGACGTAGTCGCGTGTGCGATCGTTGCCACGGATCTCGATGCGCTCGATATAGGCCTTGGTGCCCTGATCGATGGTATAGACCACCGAGATCGTATGGTTCTCGAAATTGCGGTCGCCACGTGGCGTCACCTGCGCGAAGGCGTAGCCGGAACCGGCCACCTTCTCGGTCAGGGCAATGATCGAATCCTCGACGTTCTTTGCGTTGTAGACGTCGCCCTTTTGGGTCTCGACCACCGATTGCAGCGACTTGGCGTCGACTTCCGGGATCGTGCTTTCGACGCTGATATCGCCGAAATTGTACCGCTCGCCTTCCTGGACGGTGATGGTGACGGTATATTTGTTCGTCGCATTGTCGAGTTCGCCGACAGCCGACACGACTTGGAAATCGGCGTAGCCGTGATTGTAATAGAAGCGGCGCAGCAGCTCCTGGTCGGCGCGCAGCTTGTCTTCGTCATAGACGTCATCGCGCAGGATGAACGAAACCCAGGACGAGCGCTTGGTGTTGATCACGTCCGACAGGCGGCGGCTGGAATAGGCGCTGTTGCCGACAAAATTGATCGCGGCGATCTGCGTGCGGTCGCCTTCAGTGATCTTGAAGACCACGTTCACGCGGTTGTCACCGAGATCCATGATCTGGGTGGTCACGCCGGCGTCGTCACGGCCGATACGGCGGTACGCGGCCTTGACCGCCTCGACGTCCGAATCGAGCGTGGCTTGCGAGAACGTGCTGCGCGGCTTCAGCTGAACCGCGGCCTGAAGCGCGTTGTCCTTGAGCTTCTTGTTGCCCTGGAACAGCACCTGGTTGACGACCTTGTATTCGGAAACCTTGACCACCAGGGTCGAGCCGACCTGGTTGATCTGGACATCCGAGAACAGGCCGGTGCCGAACAGCGCCTTGACCGCGCTGTCGATGTCCGAACTGGAGAAGGCCTTGCCCGGCTTGATGGTGATGTAGTTGCGGATGGTTTCGGCGTCGACACGCTGGTTGCCGCTCACTTCCACCCGGCTGACGACAGCGGCTTCAGCCGCCGATGTGGCAACGAATTGCACTGCGAGCGCACCTGGTACGACCAGAGCGGCGGACAGTGCCGCCGCGGACGCGGCGTTCAGAAACTTGGATGCTGCCTTCATCGGGCTTAATAACCTTTTCTCGTAGTCCCCACGGCGAGAAAACCGGACGTGCGGTAATTTCCCCTACCGTATTAACCGGATTTTCCCTACACGCAAGGCTTCTGGTTAATTTGTATTTACTTAACCGAGTTGCGTGGCTTTCGCGTCACTCATATCCCCGTGCATGGTAAACGACGTCTCAACATCGACCATGCCCAGGCCAAATTCCTTCATGATTTCAGCATCCAAACAGATCGTTCCAGAAAACGAAGCCCATGAAGCACAGCACCAGGAGCAGACCGGCCCGATAGGCCATTTCCATCATCCATTCCGACACCGGACGGCGGATGACGGCCTCCACCCCGTAGAACAAGAGATGGCCCCCGTCGAGGGGGGGAATCGGCAAAAGGTTTAGAATGCCTATCCCGACGGACAGCAATGCAACGAGCTGAACCAGCCACTCGAAACCCAGTTTGGCTGCCTTGCCGGCCATGTCGGCGATTTTGACGGGGCCCCCCAGCTGGCACTTGTCCTCGCGCCCGACGGCGAAGCGCTGCATGAACTGGCCGGTGCGCTCGATGACATGGCCGGTTTCCTCGACCGCCGCGGCAACGGCCCCGACCGGGGTGTAGGTGACGAGACGGGGCTGGCCGAGCTCCTTGTTGTTGACGACGCCGATCACCGCGACCCTGACCTTGTTGCCGAGTGCGTCCTGCTGCTCCATTAATTGCGGTGTCGCCGTCACGGTGACTTCCTTGCCACCGCGCAGCATGACGAAGGTGATGGTGTCACCGGCACGGCCCGAAACCAGGCGCTGCACGTCACCGAAGGTCTCGACCTTGCTGCCGTCGACACTGACGAATCGGTCTCCGGGCAGGATGCCGGCCCTGGCTGCCGGACTGTCGGTGGTAACCTGCGCCACCATGGGCTCGGCGACATAACGCCCATAGGTGGTGAACAGCACGGAGAAGACGACGATCGTCAGCAGGAAATTGAACAGCGGCCCGGCCGCCACCGTCGCCGCGCGCTTCCAGATCGCCTGGGTGTGGAAGGCAATCTTGCGTTCCTCGTCGGTCAGCGTTTCGAGCTCTCCAGCCGTAGGTTTGCTGGAGGTGGCGCTCATGTCGCCGACAAATTTGACATAGCCGCCCAGCGGTATGGCGCAGAGCTTCCAGCGCGTGCCATGCCTGTCGTTGAAGCCGATAAGTTCCGGCCCGAAGCCGATCGAGAACGCCCTGACCCCGATGCCGCACCAGCGGCCGACGAGGTAGTGGCCCATTTCGTGGACGAACACCACCACGGTGAGCACGAAGAGAAACGGCACCAGCGTGCCGAGAAAGAGGCCGTCCGTGCTGAAAATCGCGTGAAGAATCTCGTTCAACTCAGGCCCTCAATTCTTCCGCGGTTGCGCCGTGACTGTGACATCAATCCAGGCAAATCCAAGGCATGCCCGCATCGGATCGCGGAACGACACCATTCAAATGGGAAACAGCCCCCGTGCCGGATGATCGGCCCCCGCCGAAATCCAGCCGATGACGTACAGGGCGAGAGCCGCCGCGACAAGCCCGTCGACACGATCCATGACGCCGCCATGGCCCGGAATGAGCACACCCGAATCCTTGCAGTCATGCCGCCGCTTGACCCATG
This sequence comes from Mesorhizobium sp. B263B2A, assembly GCF_020165775.1. Lineage (NCBI taxonomy): Bacteria > Pseudomonadati > Pseudomonadota > Alphaproteobacteria > Hyphomicrobiales > Phyllobacteriaceae > Mesorhizobium > Mesorhizobium sp. B263B2A. The sequence continues at coordinate 269,895 of NZ_JAIUIU010000003.1, read as the reverse complement.
ATTCGAAAAGGTCGCCAGCCTGGGCGACAATCGAAAGCGCGAGCGCCACGAGACCGAGCAACGCCAGGTCGCCGGCGCCGGCGATGGCGGCCAGAATGAGACCGGCGACAACGCCGCCAACCGCGCCGCCGAGCGCGCCGCTGCGGGTCTTGCCGGGCGAAATCGACGGCGCCAGTTTGGGGCCGCCGACCGCGCGTCCGACGAAATAGGCAAAAATGTCGGTCGCCCAGACCACCGCGAACAGAAACAGGATGGCGACGAGCCCCGAATGGTCGCCATCACGCAGCAGGGCAAGCGACAAGCCAGACACGCAGGCATAGGCAAGACCGCTCGCGTCCCACTGCCCACTCTTGCTGACCCGGGCGGCAATCGCCGCCACGGCAACCAGCGCCACGACGAGCGGCAGCAGCCAGAATGCGGGAAGGCCGGCAATCAGGGCGACGATGAAAACGGTGGCCAGCGCTTCGGGCAGGAAGCCGAGCCCGCTGGCCGGCACAGGCCGCGACATGCGTGTCCACTCGTAAAAGATCATCGCCGACATCGCCGCGCACAGCAGCCGGAAAGGCAGGCCGCCAAGCCAGGTCAGGCCAAGGGCGACAATGGCCAGCACGACCGCCGAAATGACGCGGAGCTGAAGGTTGCTCATCCCGCGGCCGGTCGCGAAGCGACGTCTGGCGGGCCCAGGCCGCCGAAACGGCGCTCGCGGCCGGCGAATTCGCGCAAGGCCTCGGCGAGGTGCTCGCGGTTGAAGTCCGGCCAATAGCACGGCAGGAAGACGAGTTCGCTGTAGGCGGCCTGCCACAAGAGGAAGTTGGACAGGCGGAGCTCGCCGCTGGTGCGTATGACCAGTTCCGGGTCGGGGATGCCTTGCGTGTCGAGCAAGCCGGCAAAGCTTTCGGCGGTGATTGCCTCGCTGTCGATCTCGCCGCGCGCCACGGCCGAGGCAAGCTTGCGCGCCGTGCGGACGATCTCGTCGCGCCCGCCATAGTTGAAGGCGATGACCAGCGTCAGCGCCTCGTTGTTGGCGGTAAGCGATTCAGCTTCGTCGAGCAGCCCCCTGATGTCGGCCTGCAGCCCTGTCCTGTCGCCGATGATCCTGACCCGCACGCCGCTCTGGTGCAGATCGGCAAGGTCACGGCGGATGAACAGCTTCAACAGTCCCATCAGGTCGCTGACCTCGGACTTCGGCCGCGACCAGTTCTCCGACGAGAAGGCATAGACGGTCAGGAAGGAGATGCCGAGATCGGGAGCCGCCCGCACCGTCTTGCGCAGCGCCTCCACCCCGGCGCGATGACCCGCAAGCCTCGGCATGCCACGCGCCTTGGCCCAGCGTCCATTTCCATCCATGATGATCGCGACGTGCGCGGGCGTTGTCATGATCTCGCTTTCGGATCAGCCCAAGGCCAACCTAAACCTGCATGATTTCAGCTTCCTTGTCGGAAAGCAGATGATCGATGGTGCTGATCGTTTCGTCGGTGAGCTTCTGCACCTGGTCCGAACGCTTGCGATGATCGTCCTCGCTGATATCGCCGTCCTTCTCCGCCTTCTTCAGGAAGTCCATGCCGTCGCGGCGCACGTGGCGCGCGGCGACGCGGGCGTTCTCGGCGTAGCCATGCGAGATCTTGACCAGTTCCTTGCGGCGCTGCTCGTTGAGCTCTGGCAGCGGAATCCTTAGATTGGTGCCGTCGACGATCGGATTGAAGCCCAGATTGGATTCGCGGATCGCGCGGTCGACGGCGCTGACCATCGACTTGTCCCAGACCGACACCGAGATCATGCGCGGCTCCGGCACCGTGACGTTGGCGACCTGGTTGATCGGCATGGTGGTGCCATAGGCCTGAACCTGGATCGCATCGAGCAGATTGCTGGAAGCGCGACCGGTCCGCAGCGAAGCCAGGTCATGCTTGAACGCAGCGATTGCCCCATCCATGCGCCGCTTGAGATCGTCGTACTCACCACTCATCTTAGTCTCCTCGACCCGTCTGCCGCGGGTTCACTGCTTCGGGGGCGTTCGGGCCCGATTGTCGAAACCGGCTTCCCTCTTCGGGATCAGGCCCCGGATCAATCGTCCGCGACGACCGTGCAGCGGCCGCCGCCCCTCAGAATATCGCCGAAACCACCTTTTTCGTGGATCGAATAAACGATTATCGGAATGTTGTTTTCACGCGCAAGTGCAATCGCAGCCGTATCCATGATGGAAAGGCCGCGTTTTATGACTTCACCATGGCTGATGCGCTCGAAACGCGTCGCATCCGGATCCTTTTTCGGATCAGCCGAGTAGACGCCGTCGACCTGCGTGCCCTTGAACAGCGCGTCGGCGCCGATTTCAGCCGCGCGAAGTGCGGCGGCCGAATCGGTCGTGAAGAACGGATTGCCGGTGCCGCCGGCAAAGATCACCACCTTGCCCTGGTTCATGTAGGCGGTCGCCTGGCGTTGCGAAAAGCTTTCGCAGAGCTCGGGCATGGCAATAGCGGACAGCACGACGGCGTCGACGCCGATCTTGTTCAGCGATGTGCGCAGCGCCAGCGAGTTGATGACCGTGGCCAGCATGCCCATGTGGTCGCCGGTGACGCGGTCTCCGCCCTTGGAGGCGACGGCCACGCCGCGAAAGATGTTGCCGCCGCCGATGACGACGCCAACCTCGATGCCCAGCGCGCGGGCTTCGGCGATGTCGGCGGCAATGCGGTCCACGACCGAGACATCGATGCCGAAATGCTGTTCGCCCATCAACGCTTCGCCCGACGCTTTCAACAAAACACGTCGGTAGAGGGGCTTCACCGTCATATGGTCCTCGTCATTTGCATGTGGCGCGCCTGGGCTGGCCACCCTCGCGCAGGCGCCCGAACATTGGCACGATGCCGAGTTCCGATACACGAAGGGGGGCGCGATGTCACGCGGCGCCCAAACGGCAATTTCATGGCCACCCTGCCCGATCGATCAACTGGTGGAGACGCTGGTCGGCAGACCCTCGACGAGCACCGGCGACGCGTATCCGGAAGGCTTGTCGCCGGTCGCGGCACCGCCGGTAACACGCGCCTGTATTTGCGGACCGAAAAAAGAATAGGGAAACGGCGCCGGAGTCCTGCTGACCTCGTCCAGCCGGTCGCGAAGCCTTGCGGGAATCTCGAAATCCAGCGCGCCAAGATTGTCCTGCATCTGGGCAAGCTTCGTCGCGCCGAGGATGACCGCGGCAATCCCCGGCTGCGTCGCCGCCCAGTTGAGCGCGACCTGGGACATGGATCGGCCAAGCTCGGATGCGACCTTCTCGAGTTCGGCGACAATGGCCCAGTTGCGCTCGGTGAACTTCTGAAAACCCGGATGCGTCGAGTTACGGAATCCGTCGAGCCGACCGGCGTTTCCGGCCTGAGCCGGCCGATACTTGCCGCTCAGCAGTCCGCTCGCCAGCGGGCTCCAGACCATGATGCCGGCGCCATGGCGCATGCCGAACGGCACGAATTCGTTCTCGATCGCTCGTTCGGCCAGGGAATATTCCAGCTGTAGCGCCGAGACCGGCTCATATCCGCGCAGTTCGGCGATCGCCTGGGCCCGGCCCGCGTACCAGGCCGGCACATCGGACAGGCCGACATGGCGAATTTTGCCCGCGCGCACGAGATCGTCGAGCGTGCGCATGACCTCTTCGGCCGGCGTCAGCCTATCCCAGACATGCATGAGATAGAGATCGATATAGTCGGTGCCCAACCGCTTCAGCGAAGCATCGACGGCCCGCATGATGTTCTTGCGGCCATTGCCGCCGCCATTCGGATTGCCAGGCTGCATATTCATGGTGAACTTGCTGGCGATCACCGCCATGTCGCGCAAGCCGCGCTCGGCGATGAATTCGCCAAGCCAGGCTTCGGCGGTGCCGCCGGTGTAGAGGTCCGCGGTGTCGAAGAAATTGCCGCCCGCCTCGACATAGGCGTCGAACATCGCCCGCGCGGTGTCCCTGTCGGCTCCCCAACCCCATTCCGTGCCGAAGGTCATCGTGCCCAGCGCCAGCCGGCTGACCCTGAGGCCGCTGTTGCCGAGCGTGTAATAGGTCATGCTCATGATCGTTCTCCAATGCTTGGTAGCTGCTGCGTCACTGGCCCGCAGTTCACTGTCCCGGCGTCGTCTTGACCCAGGGATTGCCGCGCTCATGCGTCATGCGGAACGTGAAGCCGTCGACCTTCCAGCCGGCGGCGGAGCGCGTCAGGTGGTGCTCATAGGTACCCCAGACTTCCCAAAGCGGGTCGCCATTGCCCTCCATCCGGTTCCAGGCATAGCCGTTGGAACGAACGGTCGCCGCATCGGCATCGAGGACGACCTGGTGGTTGGTGCGCAAATGCAGGCTTGTCTTGCTGCCCTTGAGGTTGCCGGCCCAGGCGCCGATCAGGTCGTCGGAAGCGATGTTGGCCGCCGGCTGCCCGGAAAGGCTGCTGAAATCGGCAGTGACCCGATCCGCGAAATAGCTGCGTGCAAGCTTCCAGTCCTGGGCGTCGACGGCGCGGTCGATGGCATCGGCGATGCGGATCACCGCGCGCTCGTCAGCGAACGCCCGCCAGTCGGATGGTTCCGCCCCGCCGGCATCGACCGGCGCCAAAGCCAAGCCTGCAGCGAACGTCACATGCTTCAACGCATTCATGTCTCTTCTCCTCGATGCCATCAGCCCATCGCCGACGTGTTGGCGACAATGTGGACCGGCATGCTGACATCGATAAGATTGCATTGTTCGCATAGACTATGCGATATCATGCATTAATGGATCGGGACCTGCTCACCCACCTGCCTGTGATCGTCGCCGTTGCCCGGCGCGGCGGATTCGCGCTTGCCGCTGCCGAACTCGGCATGAGCCCCTCGGCGGTCAGCCATGCCGTGCGCCTCGTCGAAGAGCGGATTGGCCAGCCCCTGTTCGCACGCACGACGCGCAGCGTTTCGCTCACCGAGGCCGGCAAGGCGCTGGTGGAAACGGCGGCCCCTGCCCTGCAGGACATCGCCGAGCGGATGGACCGTATCCGCAGCGTCAAAGGCAGGCCGTCCGGCCTGCTCAGGATCAACGCCTCCAACATCGCGATCCCATTGGCGGTGACGCCAGTCGTCGCAGCGATGGCCGAGCGCTATCCGGAGGTTACGGTCGAGATTTTCGCCGACCAGGGTCTGGTGGATATCGTCGGCGAAGGCTTCGATGCCGGCATCCGGCTTGGCGAGATGATCGCGCAGGACATGGTGGCGGTCCGGCTGACGCCGCCATTCTCCGTCGTCATCGTCGCCTCGCCCGCCTATATCGGGCGGCACGGCCGTCCCGGCAGCGTTGCCGATCTGGCTAATCACAATTGCATTGGCTACCGGCTCGTCCGCTCCGGGGCACTCTATCGCTGGGATCTGGTCGAGGACGGCAAGGACATCGCCATGGAGACGCGGGGCAGCGTTGTCGTGACGGATTCGCTTGCGGCAATCGATCTTGCGCTTGCAGGCGTCGGGCTCGCCTATATGTTCGAGCCACTGGCGCGCGCCGATCTTGCCGCCGGCCGCCTCGTCCAGGTGCTGCCGCAATCGGCGATCGAGGAGCCTGGGCTTTTTCTCTACTTCCCACGCCGGGCCGCGATGGCGCCGAAGCTGAGGGCCTTCATCGATACCGCAAACGAAATCGGCCGGGCGCCCTTGCGGACACCCGGCCGAGTTGCCTGAGTTCGTTGGAGCAATTCCAGGAAAAGTGTGAAGCGGTTTTCCGGGAAAAGCGCGTAGCGCTTTCCCTTGGGAATTGCGTTAAAATAAAGAGTTAGCCCTGGAAGGGCTTATTTCTTGACCGCCGCCGCGACTTCCGCCGCGAAATCGGACTCTTCCCTCTCGATGCCTTCGCCGAGCGCGAAGCGCAGATAGGCCGTGATCTTGGCCGGTGCGCCGATGTCCTTCTCGGCATCCTTGAGCGCCTTCTCGACGGTGATGTCGGGATTGAGCACGAAGGCCTGCTTCAGGAGCACGACTTCCTCATAGAACTTGCGCATCCGGCCCTCGACCATCTTCTCGATGATCGCTTCCGGCTTGCCGGACTGGCGTGCCTGGTCGGAGAAGATCGCCTTCTCGCGCTCGACCGCTGCCGGATCGATCTGCTCCGCTGTCAGCGCCATCGGGTTGGTGGCGGCGACATGCATGGCGACCTGGCGGCCAAAGGCGTTGGCGGCATGCTCGTTGCCCGTGGTCTCGATCGCGACCAACACGCCGAGCTTGCCCAGGCCGTCGGCGACGGCGTTGTGGACGTAGGTCGCAACCGCGCCATGCGGAACGGTGAGCTTGGCCGAGCGGCGGAAGCCCAAATTCTCGCCAATGGTGCCGACAGCGTCCTTGATGGTGTCGGTGACCGACTTGTCCGAGCCCGGATACTTCGCGGCAGCCACGGCTTCCGTCATGCCGTAGGCGAGCGCGACCTTGGCGACATTGGCGACGATTTCCTGGAACGCGGCGTTGCGGGCGACGAAGTCGGTCTCGGAGTTGACCTCGACAATGGCAGCCTCGCGTACGCCGCTGTCAACGCCGATCAGGCCTTCGGCCGCGGTACGGCCAGCCTTCTTGTCGGCCTTCGAGATGCCCTTCTTGCGCAGCCAGTCTACGGCCTCTTCCATGTTGCCGTTGGTCTCGGTCAACGCCGCCTTGCAGTCCATCATGCCCGCGCCGGTCAAGTCGCGGAGTTCTTTGACCTGTGCAGCCGAAATGCTCATTGTCGCCTCTTTGTCTAGAATGCACCGACGCACCATCGATAGTCGATGGTGCGTCTGTTTAGCGTGCCAAAATATGAGAAAGATGAAGGCCGTTGCCGGCCTTCGATTATCAAGCCTCGGGGGTTTCCGATGCCGGAGCCGGGTCGAGTGCCGGCTCGACGGGAGCTTCGACCGAAGCGCCGAGGTCGACACCGAGCGCGCCCTGCTGACGGGCGATGCCGTCGATCGCAGCCTTGGCGATCAGGTCGCAATAGAGCTGGATGGCGCGGGCCGCGTCGTCATTGCCGGGGATCGGGAAGTCGATCTTGTCCGGATCGCAGTTCGAATCGATGATGGCGACGACCGGGATGCCGAGACGCTTGGCCTCGAGAATGGCGATCGCTTCCTTGTTGGTGTCGATCACGAACATCAGGTCGGGCGTCGAGCCCATGTCCTTGATGCCGCCGAGTGCCTTGTCGAGCTTTTCGCGCTCACGGTCGAGGTTGAGGCGCTCCTTCTTGGTGAGGCCCTGAGCCTCGCCGGCCAGCATCTCGTCGAGCTTGCGCAGGCGCTGGATCGAGTTCGAGATCGTCTTCCAGTTGGTCAGCATGCCGCCGAGCCAACGCGAGTTGACGTAATACTGGGCCGAACGCTGTGCCGCGTCGGCGACGATGTCCGACGCCTGGCGCTTGGTGCCGACGAACAGCACGCGGCCGCCCTTGGCGACAGTGTCGGAAACCTGCTTCAGAGCCTGGTGCAGCAAAGGCACCGTCTGCGAGAGGTCGATGATGTGGATGTTGTTGCGGGCGCCATAGATGTAGGGCGCCATCTTCGGGTTCCAGCGGTGGGTCTGGTGGCCGAAGTGAATGCCAGCTTCCAAAAGCTGGCGCATGCTGAAATCAGGCAGTGCCATTCTCATTTCCTTTCCGGTTAGCCTCCACGGACACAGGCATTTTTGGACGAAGTCCTCGAACGCCACCGGAGGTTTCAGCCGGATTTCTCCCGGGCAGACACCAAAGTCCGTGTGTGGAATGAGCGCGCATATAGAGGGGATGCGCGACAAACGCAAGCGATGAGGCGCTTCACCGCTCAGCGTGCGGCAATCAGCGCTCCGGTGCCGATCATGGCGCTGCCGGCAAACCTGTTCATTAGCCGCATGCGCTTCGGCGTCCTGAACCAGCCTGAGGCCCTGCCCGCCAGCGCGGCATAGAGCCCCATGGTCAGGACGTTCACGCTGATCACGACCGCAACCACCAGCAAGCCATCGGTGAAGGTCATGGTGTCGAGATTGAGGATCAGCGGCATGATCGAGGCATGGAACAGGATAGCCTTCGGATTCCCCAGCGCTATGGACGCGCCAAGGAGGAAGGACCGGGACAATCTCGCCTCGGCCATCTGCGCCTTGTTTGATTGCGTCGCCGAGGCCCGCCACATCCTTACGCCGAGAAAGATCAGATAGGCGGCGCCTGCATATTTCAGCAGGAGAAAGATCCATTCGAAGGTCTGGGCGAGCGCCACCAGCCCGAGCAGCGCCAGAGTGACCAGCACGGCATCACCGGCCGCGACTCCGACGCCAGCTATGAAGGCGCGAAGAAACCCACGCGAGACGCCATTGGTGATGACCGCGAACATCGCTGGTCCGGGTGTTGCGGCGGCAAGGGTGACGGCGGCGCAGTACGCGAAAAAAGCCGTTGGTGTCATCGCCTGGCCTTTCCGTTGGGCACCCGCACGCGCCGGAAGATGGCGACGATCTGCTCGCGGCTGCATTCGATGGCGCCAAGCCGCACCGCGCGGTCGCGCTCGAAGCCGGTTATGTCATAATGCGGCGCCGATGTCTTGGGCGGTCCCTGGTAGGACGAGCGCTTGACGCCGAGTTCGGCGGCAAAGCGATGCAACTCGTCGGTATCGTCGGCCAGGAGATGGCACCAGAGATGGCCCGCCCACTTCCAGATCGCCGCGTCGACGTAGACCGCCATCAAGCCCGCCGTGGCCCGCTCAATTGCACATTCCCGCTATTTCGATACCGCGCCAGCTATTTCGATACCGCGCCAGTTATTTCGATCCTGGGCCAATTATTTCGATACCGGGCAAGGCTTTGTCTGGTCGAACAGCGAAAGATTGACCAGCTTGCCGGTCATCGAGAAGTCGCCATAGTCCATGGTGAGATCGCGGGTGATGCCGTTCTCATGCAGCTTGAAGCTGATCCGATATTCCGGCACTTCTTCGCCGTTCTGGGCGCTGTCGTCGAAATAGGCGATGTCGACCGGCCAGTATTTGTCGGTGGCAAGCTTCGCCAGCGCCGGCGCTTCCGGGTCGGCCTTCTCCCCATCGGTCTTCTTGCCGACGACGACGGTGGTCGCCATCACCTTGTTGGCGTCTTCGGAACCGTCGAACAGGTTTGTCTGGTAGAAGTTCTCGCCCTTCTCGGCCTTGCCGATCAGTTCGACCAGATGTTGGGTCGGGAACTGGGTGGCGGCGAGTTCGAGGCTGTTCTTCTCGGGCTTGTCGATATCGACCTTGAGCCCCTTCGCGTCTTTCGTGGCAATGCCCTTGACCTCCTTGTCGAGGTTCTGGTCGACGAAGGATTTGGTCACGAACGAAAACGTCTTGCCTTCGGCATCCTCGAACGTGGTCGTCTGCTGGTCGGTGACTCTTGTATTGTCATTGGTGACGATCTGGGTGACGAAACGGAACTTCACGGTATAGCCCTCGCAGGCGGAGCCGTTGAACTCGTAGACCATACGGCCCGATATGCCGGTTATGCCGGAGCGGTCGGACGCCTTGTTGAGGGTGAGGTCGTACACGGCGCGATGCGCCTGCAGCGCCGGCACAGCGAAAGCGGGCCCTATCGAGAAGACCGCAGACAACAGGACGGCATGGAATGCGAGGCGCGTTGCGCGCATGTGGTGCTCCGATCGTCGCGGCTGATGGCAGGGCCGCAGGGAAAGATGGTCCAGCTTAAAAAAAGTCATGGCGGAAGCGAGGCAAAAATAGCAATTTCGGCCCGGCCAGCGCGGCGCCTTCCAGCAATAGGGAAAAGCAATGAGTGAAACAATCGAAAAGCGGCTAAGCGATCTGGGCGTGACGCTTCCTGTCGCTGCCGCGCCTGCCGCCAACTACGTGCCTTACTGCAGGACCGGCAACCTGCTGTTCACCGCCGGGCAATTGCCGCTCAAGGACGGCAAGCTGCAGGCCGTCGGCCTGCTCGGCCGCGATGTCGACACGGCAAGCGGCAAGGACGCTGCGAAATACTGCGCCATCAACATTCTGGCACAGGCCAAGGCAGCGCTGGGCGATCTCGAGAAAATCCGCCGCCTGGTGAAGATCACCGTCTTCGTCGCCTCCGCCGCCGACTTCGTCGAGCAGCACCTGGTTGCCAATGGCGCCTCCGATTTCCTGGTCGCCGCTCTTGGCGAGCGCGGCAAGCATGCCCGCTCCGCCGTCGGCACCGCCTCCCTGCCGCTTAATGCCGCAGTGGAAATCGAAGCGATCTTCGAAGTCGAATGAGCGAAGGCCTGACATGACCGACCTTTCCTGGCTGATTGCCCGGCCTGTTGCCCATCGCGGCTTTCACGACATGAACAAGACGCGCTGGGAAAACACGCTTTCCGCCTTCACTGCCGCGGCCGAACGTGGCTACGCCATCGAATGCGACGTGCATCTGTCGTCGGATGGTGTTCCCGTCATCATCCACGATGGCGACCTGAAAAGGCTGACCGGGCAGGACGGTTTCGTCTGGCAGCGCACCGCGGCTGAACTTGCGACGCTCAAGGTTGGCGGGACACCGGATCACGTGCCGACGCTGCAGGAAGCGCTCGACCTCGTCGATGGCCGCGTACCCATGGTCGTCGAGCTGAAAGGGACTCCCGGCCGCGACGAAGGGCTGGTGGCGCGCGTCGGCAAGATGCTCAAGCGCTACAAGGGCAAGGCGGCGATCATGTCGTTCGATCATTGGCTGATCCGCGATTTCGCCAAACACGCGCAGGGCATTCCGGGTGGACTGACCGCCTACGGCAAGGACCTCAAACTGATCGAGGCGCATTTCGCCATGCTGGCGCACGAGCTTTCCTTTACCTCCTACGCCGCCGGCGACCTGCCGAATCCGTTTGTCAGCTTTGTGCGTGAAAAGCTCAAAATGCCCGTCATCACCTGGACGGTGCATGATCAGCCCGCGGTCGACCTGACCTTCAGATATGCCGACCAGATGACCTTCGAAGGGTTCGAACCCGACCTCGTCGAAGTCGCCTGAGCGGAGTGTCTGAAACGTGACTTGTAGCAGCCCGGATGGAGCTTAAATAAGCCTCATGGATCAGGGCGACGATGGCGACAGGCAAACGGCAAATGCGGACTATTCGATCCGCATCGCCGCTGGCATCGGAGCCTTCACCTGCGATGAATGGAACGGATTTGCCGGCACCACGCGTAACGCGGAAAACGACTACAACCCGCTGGTTTCATACGCTTTTTTAAGTGCGCTGGAGGATTCCGGCTGCGCCGTGCGGCGCACCGGCTGGCAAGGACATCACCTGCGGCTGGAGACAGCGCAAGGCAGGCTGCTCGGTGCCGTCCCCTGCTATCTCAAGTCGCACAGCCAGGGCGAATATGTGTTCGATCACGGTTGGTCCGATGCCTTCGAGCGCGCCGGCGGCCGCTATTATCCAAAACTGCAAAGTGCTGTGCCGTTCACGCCGGTCACCGGCCCTCGCCTGCTGGTCGGCAAAGGCGAGGACCAGGATGCGGTGAAGGCCGGGTTGGCCGCCGGCCTCAAAATGGTGACCGACAAGCTCGGCGTGTCCTCCGCGCATGTCACCTTCGCGCAGGAGAGCGATGTCGCGACGCTGGAGGCGGCAGGCTTCCTGCATCGCACCGATCAGCAATTCCACTTCTTCAACGAAGGCTTTTCCTCCTATGACGACTTCCTGGCCACGCTTGCCTCGCGCAAGCGCAAGGCAATGAAGAAGGAAAGGCGCGAGGCGCTTGCCGATGGCATCTCGATCGACTGGCTGACCGGCAAGGACCTGACGGAAAAGGCCTGGGACGACTTTTTCGCCTTCTACATGGACACTGGCAGCCGCAAATGGGGCCGTCCCTATCTGAACCGCCACTTCTTCTCGCTGATCGGCGAACGCATGGCGGACGACATCCTGCTGGTGATGGCAAAGCGCAACGGCCGCTACATTGCCGGCGCCATCAACTTCATCGGCTCCGACGCGCTCTATGGCCGCAACTGGGGCTGCATCGAGGATCATCCCTTCCTGCATTTCGAGGTCTGCTACCACCAGGCGATCGACTTCGCCATCGAACGCAAGCTCAAGGTGGTCGAGGCAGGAGCGCAGGGAGAGCACAAGCTGGCACGCGGCTACCGGCCGGTGACCATGCATTCCGCGCACTACATTTCTCATCCCGGCCTGCGCAATGCGGTGGCCGATTATCTCCGGCGCGAGCGTCGCGAAGTCGAGCGGATGGGCGAATATCTGGAAGACCACACGCCTTTCCGCAAGGATCTCGAGGAATAGCATGCCTTTAGGCGTGCAAGTTGCCGCTGTTTACCGTCCGGCCGGAATCCGCTAGACCATGCCCCGGGGACATGGGCGCGCAAGCGCCCTGGGGGAAGTATGCAGGGTTGGGCATCTCTGGGTGTCGGGCATTGGCTCGGTGCGGCGGGCCTTGTGGCCACCTCGTTGTTGGTCGCCTGGCTCGAGGGCAAGCGCTCGGCCTGGCCTCTCGGCTTTGCCACTTTCTTCCTTCTCTTTGGCCTCGCGCATCTTCTGTTCGCCGGCAACATCGTCGCCCTTTGGGCCGCGCTGATGCTGACCACCGTGATCGGCATCGTCTCCAAGCTGAAATATCATCATCTCGGCTTCAATTTCCTGGCCGGCGATATCTACCATCTCGCGGCAAGCAGTTTTCGCGGCGTGATCGCCGACCATGCGCGCATGGCAGTCCCTGCCCTGGCCGGCATGATCGCGATCGTCGCGCTGATCGCGGTTCTGGCGATGATGCTCGCCGAACCGGCAATTCCGTTGCCGCAACGGTTTGCATTGTTCGGTGCCGCGGCCGGTGTCTATCTCTGCGTCCTGTGGGTGAGCGGCGGGTCGAGGCGGTTTCACTTCCACCATCTGACCGACGACAGGGTTCATCTTTCGGCCTTCGTCGCTTCCTGGTTCGGGGCCGGCCCGTCGCGGCGGCCGGGCTTTGTCGACATCGATCCGGATCCTGAGCCGCTGCTGCCGCCGGTGCCTGCACGGCGACCGGCTGACGAACGACCGCCGCACATCGTCATGATCCTGCACGAATCGACATTCGACCCGAGGCGGCTCGGCATCCCGATCGACGCCGCATTCGCGCCGTTCTTCGCCCCGACGGGCAGCCTTTCGGGGACACTGCATGTCGACGTCTTCGGTGGCAGCACGTTGCAGACCGAGTTTTCCGTGCTGACGGGCCTCTCCTCGCTTTCATTCGGCAATGACAGCCGCTTCGTCTTTCACCTTCTGAGCGGGCGTGTGCGGCATGCGCTTCCGTCCGTTCTGGCCGGCTTGGGCTACGACGTGTCGCATATCAGCTGTGACCGACCCTCCTTCGTCAGTTGCGGCAGGTTCTATAACTCGATCGGGTTTGCAGATGTCAGTTATGCCGAAACCTTGCCGCCTCCGTTCGACGCCGAACGCTGGAAGCGGGAACATCACGACGAGCAGCTCTATGATCGCGCGCTCGAACATCTTTCCGATCGCGTTGCCGGCAGCAAGCCGAGTTTCCTTTCGATTGCCACGCTGATGAACCACGGCGACCATCGCCGCCGCATCTTCCCGCTCGACCGTCATGGCGAACTTCGCCGCGACGCTGTCGCCGCGACCGGCGTCGCATCCTATGGCGAATATGCCGTGCGGCTGGCGGAGAGCATCAAAGCCTATGCCGCCTTTCGCAGCCAACTCGAAGTCACGTTGAATGGCCAACCGGCCATCATCGTCCGCTACGGCGATCATCAGCCGTCATTCACCACGACGCTTACCGGATTGCCGCCGTCCGACCCGGCCCTACGTCAGACATTCTATGCTGTCGAGGCCATGAATTGCAGGCTGCCGGACGACCTTGCGGCTCCTCCGGTCCTGGATAGCGCCTTCCTGTCGACGCTGACCTTGCTGGCTGCCGGGCTGCCGCTCGATCCGGTGTTCGCCACGCGCGCCGCCTTGCTGGACGACTGCGGCACAGCTTATTTCGACAGCACGTCGCCGCGCAAAAGACGCTTCCATCGCACGCTCGTCGAAGCTGGCATGGTCGATCTCGCCTGATCCCGCGCCGCATCGTCTTGCCGCTCCGGGGCAGCTTCGCTACACGAGATGGCGAGGCACAATCCGGAGCGCTCACCATGGCCGAAACCGCCTACGACACCGAAAACATCTTCGCCAAGATTCTGCGCGGAGAAATTCCCTCGCACCGCGTCTACGAAGACGAAGCGGTCGTGGCCTTCATGGACGTGATGCCGCAGGGGCCCGGCCATACGCTGGTCGTGCCGAAGGCGCCGTCGCGCAACCTGCTCGACGCCGACCCCTCGACCTTCGGTCCGCTTTTCACGGTCGTCCAGAAAATGGCGGCGGCGGTCAAACAAGCCTTCGACGCCGACGGCGTCACCGTCATGCAGTTCAACGAGCCCGCTTCAGGGCAGACTGTCTACCATCTGCATGTCCATGTCATTCCGCGCTTCGACGGCATCCCCCTGAAGCCCCACACGGGTGGGATGGAGAAGCCCGAAGTGCTGGCACAGAACGCCGAAATGATCCGAACCGTCCTGCGTGCGCGATTTTAAGTCTTTGTAAACCGAGCGATCATCTCGGCACCCACGCCACCGTCGGCGATTGCTTTTTTAATAGTCTTTCAAACCCTCTTGAGGCATTTGTCTTGCGAGGGGCATTCGATGCAAGATACTTCCGAAGCTATAGGCAGGCGGTTTGATGCTGGGGTCGATGACGCCTTCTCAAACCTTTTGGTCGATGCATTTTTCCGGCACCGTACTGTTCATGCGGTAGCACTATTTACGCTCGGATTGAGTTTTGTGGTCGGCAGCAGAGTTGGCAACCTGCCGGATTTTGGATTACTTTACGAATACGCTTTCTATCTGGTAGTTTACTTCTGGATTGCCGGATGCGCATACGCGACCCTCCGGCTGTTCTGGCTGGCGTTTGTCGATCGTGCCAGGTCGCCGCTCCGCATGTTGTTGCGCCCGCTCCAGCAGATGCTGACCGATCGAAATCGCATTGCCAACGGCATCAACGGCCTTGCCGCGATGCTGGTTTTTATGTCGGGCTTTGTGGTGCTGAAAGGAGCGATCGCGGTGCTGGTGCCTTTCTCCTGGGACCAGACCCTCGCGCATTTCGGCGCCGACCTGCATTTCGGCCGCACTCCCTATCAATGGCTCTGGTGGATCGTCGAAAGTCCGCTGGCCGTTCACCTTCTCAATTTCTGCTACAATTTCTGGTTCGTCGTGCTGGTCGCAATGGTTTTTTCAAGCGTCGCCGCTGCCCGCGACTCGCTGCTGCGCCATCAGTTTCTGCTCAGCTTCATGCTGGTCTGGCTGGTTGGCGGCTTCTTCATCGCAATGGCATTCTCATCCGCGGGCCCGTGCTTTTATGCAAGGCTCGACCTTGGCGATCAGTATCAGCCGTTGATGGATGCGCTCGCGTCGGCGAACCGCCAGTATCCGATCTGGGCATTGTCCACGCAGGACAGGTTGTGGAGCGGCTATACGGGTTCGCCTTCGGGAACCATGGGCATATCCGCATTCCCCTCGATTCACGTCGCGACGTCGGTGCTCTTCGCTCTCTACCTGACGCGGTTATCGACCAGGCTCGGCATCGTGATGTGGATATTCGCAGCCATCATCATGCTCGGTTCGGTGGTGCTTGGCTGGCACTATGCCGTCGACGGCTACGCGGGCGCGCTTATTGCCGTCGCGATCTGGAAAATCACGGGTGGAGCATTGTCCCGGGCGCACGCCTAGTTTGCCACTTGGACGCTCTTGAGATGCTGCCGAATTGCATCCGCGCACTGCACCGAGCTCAGAAGCGAGGTGTCGACTTCCAGATCGTACACCCGGCCGGTGCACCGCCTCCTGCCACAGACGCACCGGCAAAGGCACGGGATCGTCTGAAGAGCCGGTGACATAGCCCCTGCCCGTCTCGCTGGCGGCTCGCCTTTCCATAATGATCTCAATCGGACAGCGAACGCCGACAAACAGCACCGGCAGGCCGGCGAGCCGGCGCGCGCAATCGGCCAGGATGTCGAGCGGTTTCGAATAGCCATCGTGATGACCGACATCCGCCACAACGTTCAGATCCAGCCGGCTATGGGCCGCGATCGATTCGTAGAGGGCCGCATAAAATCGCGGCACGAAAACTTCGAGGTCAGGCCGCTCGCCGCCGGGTCGGAGGCCTATTCCCGGACGATATCTCGGCGGCGTGATCTGCGCATAGCTGTCGACGCCCAGGTTCATCCACGGACCTTCAAAACGTTCCTGGATGGCCTGAGCGATGCTCGACTTGCCCGATCGCGGCGCGCCGTTGAGGATGATGATCTGGCCAGCCATATGCCACCTCCGCCACCTCACGATGCCAATGAAAAAAGCCCCGTTTCGGGGCTTTTTTCGACTTTCATCAGGATCAGCCCTTGCGGGGCAGTTGCGGTACCAGGCTGCGCTTGCCGCCATCCTTGCCCTTGGGCTCCGGCTTCTGCGCCACCACCTTCTTTGCGGCGGGCTTCTTGGCCACGGCCTTGCGCGGCTTCGGCGCGTCTTCCGGCTCTTCCTTCTTCGGCTTCACCGGCGCCTCGTCGGCCAGCGATTCGAGTTTCAGGCCGGTCTCGCCGGTTTCCTTCTTCTCGACGGTGACACGCACCGTGCCGCCCTTCTTGAGCTTGCCGAACAGCACCTCGTCGGCCAACGGCTTCTTGATGTGCTCCTGGATGACACGGCCGAGAGGCCGTGCGCCCATGCGCTCGTCATAGCCCTTGTCGGCGAGCCATGCGATGGCATCCGACGACAGGTCGAAGGTAACGCCACGCTCTGAGAGCTGGGCCTCGAGCTGCATGACGAACTTCTGCACCACCTGATGGATGACCGGCACCGGCAGCGAGCCGAACGGGATGATCGCATCGAGACGGTTGCGGAACTCCGGCGTGAACAGCCGGTTGATCGCCTCGACATCGTCGCCTTCACGCTTGGTCGAACCGAAGCCGATCGCCGCGCGCTGCGCATCGGAGGCGCCCGCATTGGTGGTCATGATCAGGATGACATTGCGGAAATCGATCTGCTTGCCGTTATGGTCGGTCAGCTTGCCGTGATCCATGACCTGCAACAGGATGTTGAACAGGTCCGGATGCGCCTTCTCGACCTCGTCGAGCAGCAGCACGCAGTGCGGATGCTGGTCGACGCCGTCGGTCAAAAGACCGCCCTGGTCGAAGCCGACATAGCCGGGAGGCGCGCCGATCAGCCGCGAGACGGTGTGGCGTTCCATATATTCCGACATGTCGAAGCGGATCAGTTCGACGCCGAGCGAGGCGGCCAATTGCTTGGCCACTTCGGTCTTGCCGACGCCGGTCGGGCCTGAGAACAGATAGGAGCCGATCGGCTTTTCCGGTTCGCGCAGGCCGGCACGGGCCAGCTTGATCGCCGAGGTCAGCGCGGTGATCGCGGTGTCCTGGCCGTAGACGACGCGCTTCAGCTCGATGTCGAGGCCCTGCAGCACCTTCTCGTCATCGGCCGAAACCGTCTTCGGCGGGATGCGGGCCATGGTGGCGATCGTTGCCTCGATCTCCTTGATGCCGATCGTCTTCTTACGCTTGGCTTCCGGCACCAGCATCTGCGAGGCGCCGGTCTCGTCGATCACGTCGATCGCCTTGTCCGGCAGCTTGCGGTCGTTGATGTAGCGCGCCGACAGCTCGACCGAGGCCTTGATGGCTTCGCTCGTGTAGCGGACCTTGTGGAACTCCTCGAAATAGGGCTTCAAGCCCTTCATGATCTCGATGGCATCCTCGATGGTCGGCTCGTTGACGTCGATCTTCTGGAAGCGCCGCACCAGGGCACGATCCTTTTCGAAGAACTGGCGGAACTCCTTGTAGGTGGTCGAGCCGATGCAACGGATCGCACCCGACGACAACGCCGGCTTCAACAGGTTCGACGCGTCCATGGCGCCGCCCGAAGTGGCGCCGGCACCGATCACGGTGTGGATCTCGTCGATGAACAGCACGGCGCCCGGATAATCCTCAAGCTCCTTGACGACCTGCTTTAGCCGTTCCTCGAAATCACCGCGATAGCGCGTGCCGGCCAGAAGCGTGCCCATGTCGAGCGCGAAAATGGTGGCATTGTGCAGCACTTCGGGAACATCGCCCTCGACGATGCGCTTGGCCAAGCCTTCGGCGATCGCCGTCTTGCCGACGCCGGGGTCGCCGACATAGAGCGGATTGTTCTTGGAGCGGCGGCACAGCACCTGGATGGTGCGGTTGATCTCCGACTCGCGGCCGATCAGCGGATCGATCTTGCCGGCCTTGGCCTTGTTGTTGAGGTTGACGCAATAAGCGGTCAGCGCGTCCTGCTGCTGCTTCTTCTTGCCGCCTTCCTCTTGCGGCTCGGCGCCGTTCTGGCCGCCCTGCTCGTCATCGGCGCCGCGCGGCGAACGCGTCTCGGAAGCGCCCGGGCGCTTGGCGATGCCGTGCGAGATGTAGTTGACCGCGTCGTAGCGGGTCATCTGCTGTTCCTGCAGGAAATAAGCGGCATGGCTCTCGCGCTCGGCGAAGATGGCAACGAGCACGTTGGCGCCCGACACTTCCTCGCGGCCCGACGACTGCACGTGGATCACAGCGCGCTGGATGACGCGCTGGAAACCGGCGGTCGGCTTGGAATCCTCGTCGTAACCGGTGACCAGATTGTCGAGCTCGGTGTCGATATAGGTGAGAACGGTGTGCTTGAGCTCGTCGAGATCGACGTTGCAGGCGCGCATGACGGCGGCCGCCTCGGTGTCGTCGATCAGCGCGAGCAGCAGGTGTTCAAGGGTTGCATATTCATGGTGCCGCTCATTGGCGAGCGTCAGCGCTTGGTGAAGCGCCTTTTCCAGGCCTTGGGAGAAAGCCGGCATGTTACCTCACTTCTTCTCCATCACGCATTGCAGCGGATGCTGATTCTGTCGGGCGAAATCCATGACCTGGGACACTTTGGTCTCGGCCACCTCGAATGTATAGACCCCGCACTCGCCCACCCCATGATTGTGAACATGAAGCATGATGCGTGTGGCAGCTTCGCGGTCCTTCTGGAAAAAACGCTCCAGCACGTGAACCACGAACTCCATCGGAGTGTAGTCGTCGTTGAGAATGAGAACCCGGTAAAGGCTAGGCTTCTTGGTCTTGGTTTTTGTGCGCGTGATGACGGCCGTCCCGCGGCCGGCCTCATTGCCGTCGCCGCCGCCGTTTTGCATCCGCGCCACCTGTGTCGTGGCAGTCAAACCGATCGTCACGTAATCCTGCCTCTTTCGAATCCTCATGCGAGCTCAACATGTAGGTGTTCGATGGACGATTTTAAGCCCTTCTGGTTAGCTGACAATATGGCTAGGTGACCAAACTTCGCGGATTTTCGCAATCGTGAAGGGGCGCGAGGCGCTGGATAGCAAATCGACATGAAAAAACCCGGCCGCGCTCGCGCGACCGGGTCTTGTGCCGGACCCAAAGGGCCGGATCTCGCTGTCGTCGTAAGGCGAATTGCTTCGCCCGGGCGAAATTACTTCGCCTTGGCAACGATCGATTCGAACGGCTTGTAGGCTTCCTTGGCGAGTTCGGCATAGAGGTCGCCGATCTTGGTGGCCTCGGCGACGAACGCCTCGTAGGACTGCTTGGCATAGTCTGTGTGGATCTCGATCGCCTTGTCGAGCGACTTGGCAGAGAGCAGCTTCTCGGCAGCGGCGCTGCCGGCTTCGAAACTCTTCTTGGTGTATTCGCCGGCCTCGGTGGCGATCGCCTGAGCGCCCTTGGAGAGCGAAGCGAAGCTCTTCAATCCGGTGTCGGCAAACTCTTTGCCGTATTTGCTGAAGTCCTCATAGGTCTGGGTCATTTCGCGATTCCCTTGACGGTTGAGGCGTCCTTCTTCGGGGCGCCCTTGTGCAATGCACTAGAATATATTGTGCGCCGCACAAAAGTCAATATTTCGCCTGCGTTCAGAGCCCGCCTGCGCAGGCAATGCCTAAAAATCAAATAAAGTGAGTTTCAAGCCCGAAGAAAATGGTGAACGCGACGGTTACCATAAACGGATTGGTAACGCTGCCCCGCTAGCTTGGCTGAAAGTGCGGCAGGACCCTTTGCCGCCTCCAGCGCAACGAAGAATTCAAGGTAAATATCAGTGCGTAAGGCGTTGTTGGGCATCGTTTCCAGATCCACCTCCCCCCTCAAAGCGATCATGGTCTTCGCCTTGGCGCTTACATTCGTTTGCGCTGACGTTGCCTCGTCGCTGGCGGCGCGGCAGGCGGCCATTGTCGTGGACGCCAAGACCGGCAAGGTGCTGTACTCCGCCGATGCCAACGGCAGGCGCTATCCGGCATCGCTGACCAAGATGATGACGCTTTACCTGACCTTCGAAGCTCTGGCGAAGGGCAAGATCAGCAGGAACACGCCTGTCGTGTTTTCGGCCAAGGCATCCGCCGAGGCGCCGACGAAACTCGGCGTGAAGCCGGGCGGTTCGGTCACGGTCGACACCGCCATTCTGTCGATAGTCACCAAGTCGGCCAACGACTCGGCAACCGCGCTTGGCGAAATGATTGGCGGCAACGAAACCAATTTTGCCCGCATGATGACGGCCAAGGCGCGCCAGCTCGGCATGAACGGCACCGTCTTCCGCAATGCCAACGGTCTGCCCGACCCCGGCCAGTTCACCACCGCGCGCGACATGGCGACGCTCGGCATCGCACTGCGTGAGCATTTCCCCCAATATTACGGCTATTTCTCGCAGCGGTCCTTCCTCTATGGCCGCCAGCGCATCAACGGTCACAACCGCCTGCTCGGGCGCATCAAAGGCGTCGACGGCATCAAGACCGGTTACACACGCGCCTCCGGCTTCAATCTCGTCTCGTCTGTGTCAGACGGCAATCGCCGCCTCGTTGCCGTCGTCATGGGCGGCACATCTGGCGGCAGCCGCGACAACCAGATGGCGGCGCTGATCAACACCTATTTGCCGAGGGCTTCTACCCGCGGCGGCGGCGATCTGGTCGCCAAGGCTGATAGCAATCCGATCAGGGCGCTGGCCAAGGTCCTGCTGCCCAAGCACGACGCGCCGACGCCGGACGAAAAGCCGGTGGCTGTTGCAAGTGACGATACGGCCGTCGTCGAAGACGCGACCGTCGCGCAGGGCGACAGCAATGCCGAGGACAGCAGCGCGGAGGACGACGCCACGGTCGAAGAACCCAAGCTGGTCGTTGCGGCCAAGAAGGTGAAGACGGTCATCGTCTCCGCCCCCAAGGTCGCCACCGCACAGGTCGTGGCCGCCTATGCCGAGCCGACGCCCGCGCCTGCACCCGCGGTCGATCCAGTCAACACCGCATCGGTGCCCTCGGGCTGGGCCATCCAGGTCGCTTCCTCGCCCAAGCAGTCCGAAGCCCAGGCTTTCCTCGACAAGACCAGCAAGCAGGCGCCCAAGGTGCTGGCCGATGCCGCCGGATTCACCGTCGCCTTCGACAAGGATGGCGTCACCTATTATCGCGCACGCTTCGGCGGCTTCGGTTCGAAGACCGCTGCCTGGAAGGCCTGCACCGCTTTGAAGAAGAAGAGCATCGAGTGCTACGCCGTCCAGCAATAGGACGGCGTGCACACAATCTCCCGGAAAATTTTTGCGTCGAAGGAGACTAGTTGTGATTGGAGAGCAAGACGTCCTTGGCTTCGTTGATTCGCGCCGCCAGGAAAGACGTGCCGCCGATGTCGGGGTGCAGGCGCTGCATCAGGCGGCGGTGCGCCTTGCGGACATCCGCCGCGGCGGCCCCCGCTTCAAGACCAAGGACCTTGTAGGCCTCCTCCTTAGTCATGGCGCCAGGACCTGGCGCAACACCCAGCCCTTCGCCACCGTTCGTCTCAATGTTTTTGCGCCAGACGGGAAATCTGCCGTCAAGATACGTCTCTAGCAACTGCCTGCTCTCCGGATCGCCGGAGAGTTCGCGGTAGAGATGCTGTAATTCCGAAAGACCCATGGCGCCAAGCATCTTGCCGTCATGGCGGCCGGCCAGGACCAGTCCTTCGAGACCGCCCGAATTGTGATCGAGTTCCATCTCGAGCGCCGCTGTCCGCACTGTCGAGCGTTTTCCAGGCGTCGGCTTGGCATTTGGCCGGCCTGCGCGCGTGGCGCCATACCAGCCGATCGCCGCGAACAGGATGATGCCGCCGATCCCGCTGCGCCCGACCAGCAGCACGGCGCCGCCCACCAAGGCCAGCAGGATCGGCCCCAATGTTCTCGTCGAGCTGGCGAGCCTGGCCGGATCGGCGCGAAGAAACGCCGTGGCTACCATCAGCAGCACCAGCAGCAATGCGACCAGGACGATAATTGCGCCTAACATTTCCCACCGCCCCGCGGATTCCCTGCCCGCCTGGACAGCCGCGTCACTTCCTTCAACACTTTTTCTGCGCCGGAATCATGGCCTCCCTCCGATAGCAAGAGGGCGTTGGCCCAGCCAACGCCGCGGCCCTTGTCGACTTCGACAGCTTTTCATCGCGCATGAATTTCAAGATGTGGCGTTGTCTCGCCGCTTGCAAGTCCAGCACGGAGCAAGATGGAGGGCCAGCGGACGGCTAGAGCATGCCGCTCAAAAATGAACTCAGACCCAGAGCGCGCCGCATGAATCCGTTTCAGCGCGACCCGCTTTTAGAGCAAACCTAGATCGGCAAGCTCGCGCCTGAGCTTCGGCGGCATCTCCACCAGCCCGGCCTTGCCTTTGCCGAGATCAGCCGGCGCATCCGACGGCTTCAGATAGCGCCAGCCCTGAAACGCCCGGCGCGGCTGCCAGTCGGTGCGAATGACCCGCGGATCGAGCATCAAATGGCAGCGGCCGATACCTTCGTCATCTGTGAACGGCCGGATTTCCGTGATCAGCTGGCGGCATTGCACATTGCCCTTGATCACCCAGTAGAGCGACCCGCCATTGGTGACCTCTTGCCCACGCGTCGGCACCATGCGGGTCGTGTGCCAGTGTTCGACCGGATCACCGGCCCGGCGCCGTTCGTCGAGACGGAACTCGATCCATTCCTCGAGATCCTCGACGCTGTCGCAGCCGACGCACAGTTTTAGGAGATTGAGAGCCATCCGCTAAGGTTAGTCCGGAGCGCCGGGACGTCAACGGCCTGACGGACTTCTCCACAGTGCCGGTTTAGGCCAGAAACCTCAGCACTCCACGACATTGACGGCGAGACCGCCAAGGCTGGTTTCCTTGTACTTCTCGTTCATGTCGAGGCCGGTCTGGCGCATGGTCTCGATCGCCGCGTCGAGCGGCACGAAATGCACGCCGTCGCCCTTGATCGCCAGCGACGCAGCGGTCACGGCCTTGACCGCGCCCAGCGCATTGCGCTCGATGCACGGCACCTGCACAAGCCCGCCGACCGGATCGCAGGTCATGCCGAGATGATGTTCGAGCGCGATCTCGGCGGCATTCTCGACCTGCTCGGGCGTGCCGCCCATGACGGCACACAGCCCAGCCGCGGCCATTGCCGAAGCAGAGCCAACCTCGCCCTGGCAGCCGACTTCGGCGCCCGAGATCGAGGCGTTGGTCTTGATGATGCCGCCGACCGCTGCCGCCGTCAGCAGGAAGTCGCGGATGCTAGGCTGGTCGGCCTCGGGGTGGAAATGTAGCCAGTAGCGCAGCACCGCCGGCAGCGTGCCCGCGGCCCCATTGGTCGGCGCGGTGACGACGCGGCCGCCCGCCGCATTCTCCTCGTTGACCGCCATGGCGTAGATCGACAGCCAATCGTTGGCGAGCAAGGGGTTCGGCCGGTTCTGCTGCCATTGTTCCTGCAGCTTGTCGTGCAGCATGCGCGCGCGGCGCCGCACCTTCAGCCCGCCTGGCATGATGCCGTCCTGCGACAGGCCACGATCGATGCAACCCTTCATGGCGCTCCAGATGGCGTCGAGGCCGGCATCGAGTTCCTCGCGCGTCATTTGCGTTTCCTCGTTGACGCGCTTCAGTTCGGCGATGGAGAGCCCGCTCTTGGCCGCCATCTTCAGCATCTCGACGGCATTCTTGAAGGGATAGGGCACCTTCTTGCCCTCTGTCGTCACCGACCCCTTGGCTTTCATCCGCTGCAACTCTTCTTCCGAAACGACGAAACCTCCTCCGATCGAATAGTAGATGCGCTTGAGCAGCAGGCGGCCGCCGGCGTCATAGGCGTAGAACGCCATGCCGTTGGCATGCCCCGTGAGCGGCGTCTTGCGGTCGAGCACAAGATCGGTGGCCGGATCGAAACGGTAGGAGGGGTGACCGGGCGGTGAAATCAATCTGTCGGCGGTGATGCGGTTGACGATCTCGTCGGCCCGGTCCGGATCGACCGTTTGCGGCGTCTGGCCGGCAAGTCCCAGGATAACGGCGCGGTCGCTGCCATGGCCGATGCCGGTATAGGCGAGCGAACCATGCAGGCTGGCGCCGATGCGGTCGACCTTGGCGCCGGCGGGGCGTGGCCAGTCGTCCCCCGCGACCTCGTCGAGAAACCGCCGCGCGGCCGTCATCGGACCCATCGTGTGCGAGCTCGAGGGGCCGATGCCGATCTTGAACAGGTCGAAAACCGAAAGGAACACGCTGTCTCCTGGGTCACGTCGAGGATTACATATAGGAATTCCCAGGATGTTTCCGCTCTTTTGACAATCGCGGCGCGGCACCTGCCGACCTTGTTTGCTCTGGCAGCGACATCGGTTGCCTATCGCTCGATACCAGCGATCGAAGCGGTCACGCCGAATGTGATAAATTCAGCTCATGCGCGATTCCCTCGATCTTTCGACGGCCGACCTCGCGGCGTTGGGTCTCTTCCTCGCCGCGTGGCTGCTGCACACGCTCGCCTCCGACGGCCGGCTGGTCAGCCGCGTGTCGCTGACCACGGCGATGAACGCGCAACGCGAGGCCTGGATGCGCACCATGGCCGAGCGCGAGATCCGCATCGTCGACACCGCCATCATGAGCGGCCTGCAGCAGGGAACCGCCTTCTTCGCCTCCAGTTCGCTGATCGCGCTCGGCGGCTGCTTTGCTCTGCTCGGCGCGTCCGACCGGGTGCTCGAAGTGCTGAGCGACCTGCCTTTGGGCGGTGCGCCGTCACGCTCGGCCTTTCAGATAAAGGTGCTAGGACTGGTACTGATCCTGGCCTTTTCCTTCTTCAAATTCGGCTGGGCGTACCGGCTGTTCAATTATTGCACGATCCTGATCGGCGCGGTGCCGATCCCGCATGGCGAAGCCTCGCGCAACCCGGTCACCGAAACGGCGGTTTGGCGCGCCGCGCAGATGAACATGCTGGCCGGCAAGCATTTCAACTCCGGCCTGCGCGGCGTGTTCTTCTCGATCGGCTATCTCGGCTGGTTCGTCGATCCGGTGGTGTTCGTGCTGTCGACGCTTCTGCTGCTGGCCGTGCTGGTGCGGCGCCAGTTCTTCTCGGCAGCGCGGCGCGCCGTCATCGGTCAGCCGCCCGGCGCCGGAAAAGGCCGGTCGATGCGGCCGGACAGCCAATAGGCGAACAATCCGATCCATTCGCGGATCGCCATGGTCGTATTCTCAAGTGAATCGGCCGCATTGTCGCGAAACAGGCCGACCCCTTCCTTGCCCGAGGTGCGATAGTCGACCGGCCACGGAACGGTTGGAAAACCAGCCTTGTCGAACAGCGCCTTGGCCCGTGGCATGTGGAAGGCGGAGGTCACCAGCAGCCAGGTCTCGCCCGGCTTCGGTTCGACGAGCTTGCGGCTGAAGACCGCGTTTTCATAGGTGTTGCGGGACTTGTCCTCGAGGACGAGACGATCGGCCGATACACCCAGGGGGCCGAGCAGGCGGGGCGCGGTGTCGGCGTCGCCCTCGCCATCAAGGAAAAGCGAACCGTTTCCGCCGGATACGACCACCTTGGCCTGCGGGAAGCGCCGGGCGAGGATTGCGGTCTCGACCATGCGATCGCCGCTGCTGCTCAATTCATAGCCGCCGCGCGTGAGGTTGATGGCCCCCTCGAACCCACCGCCGAGCACGACGATGCCGTCCACCTTTTGCGGCAGCGGCGGCCGTGGAAAGCGTTCCTCCAGCGGATTGAGCATAATGGCGCCAAGCGACGTCCAGGCCGACAGCGCAAGGATCAGGACGGCGAGCATGCTGCCGGTGACGGCCAGCCGACGCCGGCCGACCATCCCGGCGATCAGCCCCGCCAGAAGCAGGAAGATCGTCAGGTTGAGCGGCTGGATGAAGAACCACAGGATCTTGGAAAGATAGTAGAACACGCTTTCCCCCTACGATCTGCCCCTACGATCTGCCTAGAGTGCGGCGGGCGGCAAAGCGCCTGACGGCTTCCGCAACAGCCTCAGCCTCCGAACGATCGAGTTCCCGTCCGAACGAGATTGGCCCGCTTGCCGTGGCCAAGCGAACCACTTCCTTCAGTCCGGTGTCGTCGGTCGGATAGGTGTGTTCCAGGACCTCGGCAGTGAGCTGCCCGTTATATGTGAGGAAGGCGCGATCACGGAACGGAGTGCCCCTGATTTCGCGGACAATCGTGTCTTTCGCGATCCGCAGCGTTTCGCCTCCCGATGCGAGCCAGATGAACTCCTTGCCGAGAAAATATGCGAGAAACCCGGCAATCGCCAGAAATGACATCAGGCCGAAAAGGCCACTCGCGACCGTTGCCGGCGATTTGTCGAACAGCCCCCATTTGGTGGTGACGGCGACGATTGCGATCGAGAGAAGAAGAAAGCCGACCCTGATGGCTGAACGCCTGGGCGGATTTGTAATCAGCAGTTCATATCCCGTCTCGATGATGGAAATGCGAGACGGGGGCGACATGTTACCACCACTTCTCCGGCTGGAACGTGCCTGCCGCCTGTTCGATGACGGCGGCAGTCTGGAACAGCGTCTCTTCCTCGAACGGCCTGCCGATCAGCTGCAGGCCAAGCGGCAGCCCCTTGGGGTCGAGTCCGGCGGGCACTGCGATGCCGGGCAGGCCGGCCATGTTCACGGTGACCGTGAAAATGTCATTGAGGTACATCTTGACTGGATCGGCGGCCATGTCCTCGTCGGCGATGCCGAAGGCGGCGGACGGCGTCGCCGGGGTCAGGATGACGTCGATGCCGGCGGCAAAGACGTTCTCGAAATCGCGCTTGATCAGGTTACGCACCTTCTGCGCCTGCAGATAATAGGCATCGTAATAGCCGGCCGACAGCACATAGGTGCCGATCATGATGCGGCGCTTGACCTCGCGGCCGAAGCCGGCGGCGCGGGTCTTCTCGTACATCTCGACGATGTCCTTGCCCGGCACGCGCAAGCCGTAGCGGACGCCGTCATAGCGCGCCAGGTTGGACGACGCCTCGGCCGGCGCCACGATGTAATAGGCCGGGAGCGCGTATTTGGTGTGCGGCAGGGAAATGTCGACGATCTCGGCGCCGGCGTCCCTGAGCCAGGCAATGCCCTTCTGCCACAGTGCCTCGATCTCCTCGGGCATGCCGTCGACGCGGTATTCCTTGGGAATGCCGACCTTCATGCCGTTGATCGGCTTGCCGATCGCCGCTTCATAATCGGGCACCGGCCGGTCGACCGAAGTGGTGTCCTTCGGATCGACGGAGGCCATGGATTTGAGCAGGATCGCGGCATCGCGCACGTCGCGCGCGATCGGCCCGGCCTGGTCGAGCGACGAAGCGAAGGCGACGATGCCCCAGCGCGAGCATCGGCCATAGGTCGGCTTGATGCCGACCGTACCGGTGAAGGCGGCCGGCTGGCGGATCGAGCCGCCGGTGTCCGTTGCCGTGGCGCCGGCGCACAGGAAAGCCGATACGGCGGTCGCCGAGCCGCCGGAAGAGCCACCCGGCACCAGCTGCGCATTGTCCAGGGTGCGCTGCGTTTTCGTGCCGCCGGCCGATACGAAGCCGCCGTCGCCCTGATGCGTCGTCGGCATCACCACCGTGTCGACGCGCGAACGCCGCCACGGATTGATGACCGGGCCGTAATAAGAAGTCTCGTTGGACGAGCCCATGGCGAATTCGTCCATGTTGAGCTTGCCCAGCATGACCGCACCGTCGGCCCACAGATTGGCGGTGACGGTCGATTCATACCGCGGCTTGAAGCCGTCGAGCACATGGCTGCAGGCCTGGGTGTGGACACCGTCGGTGCCGAACAGATCCTTGATCCCCAGCGGAATGCCTTCCAGCGCGCCGCCCTCGCCCTTGACCAGCCTGGCGTCGGACGCCTTGGCCATGTCGCGCGCCTTGTCGCCGGTCACCGCCACATAGGCATTGAGCGCCGGATTGGCGCGATCGATCGCCGAGAGATAGGCATCGGTAATCTCGGTCGCGGTGATTTCCTTGCCGCGCAGCTTGGCGCGGGCCTGCGAAATCGTCAGTCGGGTGAGGTCGCTCATCAAAGGCTCTTTTCGTAAAACACCGACCACTGGGAATCGGGATAATCCAGCACCGGGCCGCAGCGCGAGAACCCGGCACGTTCGTAGACGGTCCATGCCGCGGGATGACGATCGCCTGTCTCCAGCACCAGCCGCTTCAGTCCTTCCTGCCGCGCCAACGCCTCGACCCGCTCGACGATACCGGCGCCGATCTTGCGGCCGCGATGCGAAGGCCGCGTGTACATGCGCTTGACCTCGCCGATGGCATCGCCATGGCGCTTCAGCGCGCCACAGCCAATGGCGACACCGTCGTCGCGGGCGATGAAAACGGTCGTGTCCTGGCCGGCCATCTGCTCGACCGTCATGTGGTAGCAGTGCTCCGGCGGCGTCAGTTCGAGCAAGGTCTCGTTGAGTTCCCTGACCAGGCCGCGCACATCGTCCTGCAGCGGCGTCTCGACGGCGATCTCGATTGCCATCGGCCCCTACTCCACGACCTTCGGCACAAGGAAGAAATTCTCTTCGGTGGCCGGCGCGTTGGCGACGATGTCGGCCGCCTTGTTGCCGTCGGTGACGACATCGCCGCGCTTCTTCATCTCCATCGGCGTCACCGAGGTCATCGGCTCGACGCCGGAAACATCGACCTCGTTGAGCTGTTCGACAAAGCCAAGGATGGCATTCAGCTCGCCGGTCATGCGTTCTGCATCCTCTTCGCTCACCGCGATGCGGGCGAGACGCGCGACGCGCTTCACTGTCTGAAGATCAACGGACATGTATTTGCCTCGGGGAAAAACCAGTCCGGGCTATAGCGGCGCCGCGCGCGGCACGCAACATGCATCGTATCGGAAGCAATGCTAGGCTACGGAAGCGCTGGCCCGATCCTTGGGGCGGCGCAACGGATTGGGCAATTCGAAAAAGCGCTGCTTTGCCGGGCACATGCCGCAAGCAGCCTCATCCTCCAGTGCGGCGAACGCCTGCAGTTCGGCATTGGAGCAACCGGGATCGAGCGGCTGGTAGGCGAGATACGGGTCCCACTTCTCGGACAGCCGGTACTTTCCCTTCTGCATCGGCAGATAGGCCAGCGGGGCGCATTTCCAGATCTGCCCGTCATGCAACTGCTTGCAATGGCGAGCCGGGCAGATTTCCCAGCTAGAACGAGGATCGCGATCATCGAAAGGCGTCATGGCATTGCCGAAACCTTCGTAGCGCCGGGTCCAGTTCTTGTCCGACGGACGCAGCTCGATTAGGACCTTGTGGTCTCGCCGCCACGCCTCCAGCAGATCGAAAACCGGTTTCAGCCTCTCGCGATATTCCTCGGAATCATGATGGACCGAGACGATCAGCCGCGCGTCGGGATCGGCGGCCAGGATGGCCGGCAATGTCGGGTGGCGATGCAGGAAGAAGCCGTTGCTGACGATCTCCATGCTGGCGCGCGGCCAGTGCCGCCGCACCAGCCCGACGAAACCCGGCAGTTGCGGATGGATGCTGGGTTCGCCGCCCAGCAAGGTGAACCGCTTGACCGACACGCGCCGGCTCCAATGCCCCATCCAGCGATCCGCCTCATCGAGCGAGACGGTGCCGGAATGCGCGTGATTGGAATAGTGCGAGCAGCTTTCGCACGACAGGTTGCAGCCATGCGCGACATGCAGTTCCAGTCTTCGGAACACAGGCCGCTTACCGCCAAGAAGCGATCTTACACGGCTCAGTATCGTCATGGCAGCGCAACGCCCTCGCATAGATAGTAGCTGCCGCTGTTGCCGCTCGCCTCGCTTTCGTCGTCGATGGGCCGAACCGACACGAGGTCGATCTGCGTCGGGCTGGTCTGTGTCACCGACAGGACATCTGGAAAGACATAGCCCGGTTCCTGGCAGATCGCCGTCACCGCCCAGCTTGGAGAGCGCGTCGCCTTGCTGACCTGCAGGAACTCGCAATTGTATTCGACGCCTTGCAGGCCGTGCGCCGAAAGCACGATGTTTCCGGTGTCGATCAGTGTCTGCAGCGTGTCCTTCTTTGCCTGTGCGCAAAGTTCCTCAGACTGAAGATAGACCCCATCGATGAAATCATCCGCGGCAAGCGCGGGTGACGCCGCGACAAACATCGACACGCAAAGAGATCGCCCCAACGCCATGGATTTGTTCCGCTTTGGCTGTTTCTAGATCGTAATCGTCTCACCGATTTTCGGCAACGCAACCTTCACGCCGGACCCTTCCAGGCCGGCCTCGAATTTTTCGGGCGTCGGATCGATCATCGGAAAGGTCCCGAAGTGGCAAGGAACAACCGTGTCGAACTTGAAGAAACGGCGGCAGGCAAGTGCCGCGACCGCACCGCCCATGGTGAAGCGGTCGCCGATCGGCACGATGCCGATCTTCGGCTCATGCAGCTCGTTGATCAGCGCCATGTCGGAAAAGATGTCGGTGTCGCCCATGTGGTAGAGCGTGCTGTCTTCCGGGAAATGCAGAACCAGCCCGCCCGGATTGCCGAGATAGACGTTCCTACCACCGTCTTCGCCAAACGAGGAGGAGTGCAGCGCCTGGACGAATGTCGTGGTGAAGCCGCCGCAATCGACCGTGCCACCGATATTGCCGGGATTGATCTTCTTGTCGCTGACGCCTTTGCCGACCAGATACATGCAGATCTCGAAATTCGCGACCAGCTGGGCGCCGCTTTTGCCGAGCACTTCCAGCGCACCGCTGATGTGGTCGCTGTGCCCGTGCGTCAGCAGCACATGCGTGATCCCTTCCGCCGGCTCTTCCCAGCCCCCCGTCCATGACGGATTTCCGATCAGATAGGGGTCGATGAGGATCTTGGCGTCGCCGGTTTCGATGCGGAAGGCCGAATGGCCGTACCAGGTCAGTTTCATGAATGCATTCCTCGATTTTTACCGTGCCAGAGGATAGAAGGCCGATGGCCCTGAGATCAACTTGAGATCAAAGGGTATAGTGTCCGCCGGGCATCCGGAAGAACACGCGGCGCTGAAAAAGACAAAGGAAAACCGTTGGCTATCATCACGATTGAGCAATTGCCGGCACGGCTCGCCGATGGCAGGACGCTGGCGGGGCTCGATCTCGGCGACAAGACGATCGGCGTCGCGGTTTCGGACCGGGGGTTCTCCTTCGCGCATCCGCGCCCGGTCATCATCCGGAGGAAATTCTCACTCGATGCCGCCGTCCTTCTGGCCTTGCTGAAGAAGGAGAACGCCGGTGCGGTGGTGATCGGGCTGCCGATCAACATGGACGGGTCGGAAGGTCCCCGCGCCCAGAAATCGCGCGCCTTCGTGCGCAACATGGCACAGCTCAGCGATCTGCCCTTCGTGTTCTGGGATGAGAGGCTGTCGACGGTCGCGGCCGAAAGGACATTGATCGAGATGGATTTCTCGCGCGCCAAACGCGCCGGCAAGATCGATTCGGCGGCGGCCGCCTTTATTCTGCAGGGAGTTTTGGACCGGCTTCAGTCGCTCGCTGCATCCGATCGAACGGAACCGGACCCGCCCAGCGCCGCTTGACCCAATCCAGGATTTCGCGACGGCGGCGAAACGCCCATATCGCCATCAGCAGAAACCCGTCGAAGATGCAGGCCTTTGCCACCATGCCGGGGATGATTGCCGGATCGATGCCGAGCATCTGGCCATAGAGCTGGAACACGAAATCGTGCAGCTGCCGGGTCAGCATGACATAGCCGAAATTCATGTCGTTGAGCGACAGGTAGAACCAGCCCCAGAACAGCGCCATCGGACCCGCCCACAATGCGAAGATGTAGCGCATCAGCGGCCACCCTTCCCTTTGGGCCCGGTCTGGTTGCGGCCCGATATCAGGGAGAGCAGCGAATTGTGCGCCGCTGCCTTCGCCATGCTGTGCGCCGTGGCGCGGAAGTCGGCGTCGTCCGACACGGCCGCCGAGCGCCGCTCGGCGAGCATTGCGACATAGGAGGCCAGAAGTGCCGCCAGTTGCACGGC
Source organism: Mesorhizobium sp. B263B2A (assembly GCF_020165775.1). Lineage (NCBI taxonomy): Bacteria > Pseudomonadati > Pseudomonadota > Alphaproteobacteria > Hyphomicrobiales > Phyllobacteriaceae > Mesorhizobium > Mesorhizobium sp. B263B2A. Next base: position 237,714 of record NZ_JAIUIU010000003.1, on the reverse strand, counting down.
GACCACCATGAACAGACCGTTGATGCCTTGCGCCGCGCCGCCGACAAGGATGATCGACAGGACACCGGACGCGGAGATGAAGGCGATGCGCACCACACTGTCTGCACCCGGGCTGATCCCGTCGTTGATGAGCGTATCGACGAAGGCCCAGAAAAACAGCACCGACACGACCAGCAATGCGGTCGCCAGCGGCGCGACCACGACGATGTTCTTCAGGTCGACGAAGCGCGCACTCTCGATCGTCACGCCGAGCACACCAAGAGCCGCCGCCACGCCGCGGTCCCCATCCATGCAGATCAGCGCGAGCAGGGCGAAAACGATCGCCCAATGCACGGACAAAAACGAGGTCAATACGTGTCGCATCATGATTCCTGCTTCGACAGGAACGACAGTGGGCTTTGCCGTCCGTCGCCGCAACGGAAACCATTTGTTAAGGTTAACGGCGGTCCACAGGCGCGCGATCGGCACTCCCGGACCCGGCGATGCGCCGCCTACGGGTTCAATTCACCGGCGGATAGAGCGTGTCGATGATCATGCGCGCGTCGTGGCGCGCATCGAGCATGCCATAGGTGTTGCGCCACTGGCCGGCCAGGCGCGTCTCGACGAAGGCATCGGCAATCCGCCCTGCCCCCAGCCGGCGCAGTTCCGCCGCCGCGGCCGACAGAGCCAGTTGTTCCGTGAGCAGCCGGGCCGATCCCTCGTCGGTCGATGCGACCTGCATCGCCGCCTTCAGCACGCCGATCGTGCCGCGCCCGCCGGCGCCGAGGTCGCGGTCGATGCCGGCCAGCACTTCCTCGAACAAGCCGGGCGCGCGGCCGAGCACGCGCAGCACGTCGAGCGCCATGACATTGCCCGACCCTTCCCAGATCGCGTTGACCGGCGCCTCGCGGTAATAGCGGGCGAGCGGCGCCTCCTCGACATAACCATTGCCGCCAAGGCACTCCATTGCCTCGTAAAGCAGCGGCGGCGCGATCTTGCAGACCCAGTATTTGACGACCGGCGTCATGGCGCGGGCAAACGCCGCCTCGCCGCGATCGCTCGCCGCCTCGTCGAAGGAGCGCGCCAGCCGAAACGACAGCGCGGTAGCGGCGGCGACATCGAGCGCCATGTCGGCCAGCACACGCTGCATCAGCGGCTGCTCGATCAACGGTGAGCCGAACACCTGGCGATGACGGGCATGATGGACTGCTTCGGCCAGCCCTGCCCGCATGATCGCCGACGATGCCACCGCGCAGTCGAGCCGCGTCAAGGTGACCATGTCCATGATCGTCTTCACGCCGGCGCCGGGCTCGCCGACCATCTCGCCGATGGCGTTGACGAATTCCACCTCGGAGGACGCGTTGGAGCGGTTGCCGAGCTTGTCCTTCAGCCGCTGGAAGCGGAAGCCGTTGCCAGATCCGTCGCCGAGGACGCGCGGCACCAGGAAGCAGGACAGGCCTTCCGGCGCCTGCGCGAGCACCAGGAAGGCGTCCGACATCGGCGCCGACATGAACCATTTGTGGCCGGTCAGGCGATAAAAACCGCTGCCGGCCCGCTCGGCCCTGGTCACATTGGCGCGCACATCGGTGCCGCCCTGTTTCTCGGTCATGCCCATGCCGAGCGTCAGTCCGGTCTTGTCGACCGGCGGCTTCTGGCTCTGGTCGTATTTGCGCGTCGTCACGCGCGGCGCCCATTCGCGGAACAGCTTTGGACTGGCCATCAGGGCGGCAAGCGAGGCGCTGGTCATGGTGATGGGGCAAAGGTGCCCGGTTTCGAGCTCGGCGGTCAGGTAGAAACGGGCGGCACGCACCTGATGGCGGCGGCCGATCTCGGCATCGCCATTTTCCCAGACCGAGGAGTGCAGCCCGTTTGCCACCGAGCGGCGCATCAAGGCATGGTAGGCGGGATGGAACTCGACAAGATCGATGCGCCGACCCTGGCGGTCATGCGTCCTGAGCTTCGGCGTCTCGACATTGGCGAGGCGTGCCAGTTCCTGCGCCTCCTGCGTCAGGACGAAACGGCCCAGCCCATCCAAATCCTTGCGGACCGGATCGGAAAAGCGCTCGGCAAGCTGGATCAGTAACGGATCGCCTCGCCAAGCGTTGCCGCCCGCAAGCGGCGGCGGCTGGTTCGTTACGTCGTCGGTCACGCCCAATCCTTTTTTCGGCAGCCAATCCTTCTTTCGGCAGAAAGGCCCTTATCGTCGAAAAGCCACGAATCCGAGGCCATCGGCTAGATATAGCCAAGCCGTGCAACCCGCGCGACGAAAATACCGGGGAGAAAGGCTTCAATCGAAAGCTGACGCTTGCGGGCGCAAAGTCCTCACCCTATAGCAGCCCCTTGAGATGACCGACGCTTCGTCCCTGCCACTCTACCCTCACCGCCATCTTCTGGGCATCAGCGACCTTTCGCCCGCCGACATCGAGCTTTTGCTCGACCGGGCGGATCGCGCGGTCGCGATCTCCAGGCAATCCGAGAAAAAGACCTCGACGCTGCGCGGCCGCACCCAGATCAACCTCTTCTACGAGGCCTCGACCCGGACGCAGTCGTCGTTCGAGCTGGCCGGAAAACGGTTGGGTGCCGATGTCATGAACATGTCGGTGGCAAGCTCCTCGGTGAAGAAGGGCGAGACGCTCATCGACACGGCGATGACGCTGAACGCCATGCGGCCCGATATATTGATCATCCGCCACCAGTCGGCGGGCGCCGCTGCCCTTCTGGCGCAGAAGGTCGGCTGCTCGGTGGTCAATGCCGGCGACGGTGCGCATGAGCATCCGACACAGGCGCTGCTCGACGCGCTGACCATCCGCCGCGCCAAGGGTCCGCTGTCGAAGCTGATCGTGGCGATCTGCGGCGACATCCTGCATTCGCGCGTGGCGCGCTCCAACATCATGCTGCTCAACGCGCTCGGCGCGCAGGTGCGGGTCGTCGCGCCTTCGACGCTGCTGCCTTCCGGCATCGACAGGATGGGCGTCATCGTCACCCGCTCCATGGCCGAAGGCTTGAAGGATGCCGACGTGGTGATGATGCTGCGCCTGCAGCGCGAACGGATGGAAGGCGCCTTCGTGCCCTCGGTGCGCGAATATTTCCGCTATTTCGGGCTCGACGCCGAAAAGCTGAAGGCGGCCAAGGACGATGCGTTGGTCATGCATCCCGGGCCGATGAATCGTGGCGTCGAGATCGCCTCGGAAATCGCCGATGGTCCGCAAAGCGTCATCCAGGAACAGGTGGAGATGGGCGTCGCCGTACGCATGGCGGTGATGGAAGCGCTGCTCGACCCCCGCCGCAATCAAGAAGGGCGTAGTCAAGAGGGGCGCGGCGCATGACCACGACCGTCTTTGAACGCGCCCGCATCGTCGACCCCTCGCGCGGCATCGACGAGATCGGCTCCGTCATCGTCGATGGCCGCAGGATCGCCGCCGCCGGCAAGGCGGCGCTGAACCAGGGCATCCCCGAGGGCGCTACCGTTGTCGACTGCGCCGGCAAGACGATCATTCCAGGCCTTATCGACGGCCGCGTCTTCATCGGCGAGCCGGGCGGCGAGCATCGCGAAACCATCGCTTCGGCAAGCCTCGCCGCGGCGGCCGGCGGCGTCACCTCCGTCGTCATGATGCCCGACACCGACCCGGTGATCGACAATGTTGCGCTGGTCGAGTTCGTGCTGCGCACCGCCAAGGACACGGCCGTCGTCAACATCTTTCCGGCGGCGGCGATCACCAAAGGCCTCGATGGCCGCGAGATGACCGAATTCGGCCTGTTGCGCGAGGCCGGCGCCGTCGCTTTCACCGACGGCCGCCACACCATATCAAGCGCGCTGGTGATGCGCCGCGCGCTGACTTATGCGCGCGATTTCGGGGCCACCATCGTGCATGAGACGCAGGATGCCGACCTCGCTTCGGCCGGCGTGATGAACGAGGGCCTCTACGCGAGCTGGCTTGGCCTTTCCGGCATACCGCGTGAAGCCGAGTCCATTCCGCTCGAGCGCGATCTTGCCCTGGCGCGCCTGACGCGTGGTTCCTACCACGCGGCGAAGATCTCGACAGCGATGGCAGCGGCAGCCGTGACCCGGGCGAAGGCCGATGGCGCCGATGTGACGTCGGGCGTGTCGATCCACAATCTGTCGCTCAATGAAAACGACGTCGGCGAATACCGCACCTTTTTCCGCCTGACGCCGCCGTTGCGCGCCGAGGAAGACCGGCTGGCGATGATCGAGGCGGTCAGGGACGGTACGGTCGACATCATCGTCTCCTCGCACGATCCGCAGGATGTCGACACCAAGCGCCTGCCCTTCGCCGACGCAGCCGCCGGCGCCATCGGGCTGGAGACATTGCTCGGCGCGGCCTTGCGGCTCTACCACAATGGCGACGTGCCATTGCTGCGGCTGATCGAGACGCTCTCCACCGCGCCGGCAAGGCTGTTCGGGTTATCCGGCGGCACGCTGAAGCCGGGCGCAATGGCCGATCTCGTGCTGGTCGACCTCGACGAGCCGTGGATCGTCAGCGAGGGCGGCATTCGTTCGCGCTCGAAAAACACCTGTTTCGAAGGCGCGCGCCTGCAGGGCAAGGTCTTGCAAACGCTGGTCGCGGGCCGCACAGTGTTCTCGATCTGAGCCAGCCGCGGCGCATCGCGCCGGCCTGGCCGACCAAGAGAACTTGCGGGGGAAACAATGACTTACGGTCCAATCCTGGCGTTGGTGTTCGGCTATCTCTTGGGCTCGATCCCCTTCGGCCTGTTGCTGACACGCGCCGCCGGCCTCGGCGACGTGCGCAAAATCGGTTCGGGCAATATCGGCGCCACCAATGTCCTGCGCACAGGCAACAAGGGACTTGCCGCGGCGACATTGCTGCTCGATGCGCTGAAAGGCACGGCCGCCGTGCTGATAGCAGCCCACTTTGCGCCTGAAACCGCGGTCTGGGCTGGTTTCGGCGCCTTTCTCGGCCATCTCTTCCCAGCCTGGCTGGGTTTCAAGGGCGGCAAGGGTGTCGCCACCTATCTCGGCGTGCTGATCGGGCTTGCCTGGCAAGTGGCGCTGATCTTCGCCGTCGTCTGGCTGGTAATGGCTTTCCTGCTCCGCTTCTCCTCGCTTGCCGCATTGACGGCGGCCGTCGTCGTGCCGATCGCGCTTTATGTCCTGAGCACGCCGCAGGTTGCCCTGCTGTTCGTGGTGATGAGCATCATCGTCTTCATCAAGCACCGGGAGAACATTTCGCGCCTGCTTGTCGGGACCGAGGGCAAGATCGGAGCCAAGGGGTGAGCGAGCACGCCACCGCGGTGAGCGAGCCGGCCGCCGGGCCGCGCCTCAGCGACCGGCAGCGGCTGAGCTGGCTGCGGCTAATCCGCACCCAAAATGTCGGTCCTGCCTCCTTCCGCGACCTGATCAACCGCTTCGGTTCGGCCGAGGTCGCGCTGGAAGTGCTGCCGGAACTGATGATTTCGGGCGGCGCCAATCGGATCGCCCGCATTCCTTCCATTGCCGAAGCCGAGGCCGAGATGGAGGCAGCCCGGCGGGCCGGCGCCCGCTTCGTCGGCATTGGCGAAGCCGACTATCCGCCGCTGCTGCGCGGCATGGACCACCCGCCGCCGTTGCTGGCGGTCAAGGGCAATGCCAGCGTGTTCCGGCTGCCGGGGATCGCCATCGTCGGCGCCCGCAACGCATCGCTCGCCGGCATCAAGATGGCACGCATGCTGGCGGCTGATCTTGGCCGCGACGGCTATGCGATCGTCTCTGGCCTGGCGCGCGGCATCGACACCGCGGCGCATCAGGGCAGTCTTGCAACCGGCACGATCGGTGTCCTGGCGGGAGGCCTCGACCTGCCCTACCCCCCTGAAAATGCCGGCCTGTGCGACGAAATCGCCGAGCGTGGAGCCGTCATCTCGGAAATGCCGTTCGGCTGGCAGCCGCGTGCCCAGGATTTCCCGCGCCGCAACCGCCTTGTCGCGGGTGCTGCTCTCGGGCTGGCGGTGATCGAGGCGGCGCAGCGCTCGGGTTCCTTGATCAGCGCCAGGCTTGCCGGCGAGATGGGGCGGCTGGTTTTCGCGGTGCCGGGGTCGCCACTTGACCCTCGCGCGGCCGGCACCAACGGCTTGCTCAAGGACGGCGCCACGCTGGTCACCGAGGCGTCGGACATTTCCAGGGCGATCGCGCCGCTGACCGGCATGCGGGCGCCCGAGATGCCGCCGTTCGAAGACCCGCCCGACTTTTCGGCCACACCGCCACCCGGCGAGAGCGACCGTGCCAAGGTGATCCAGGCACTGGGACCGACTCCGGTGCCGGTCGACGAGATCATCCGCCATACCGGCCTGCATCCGGCCCAGGTTTTCATGGTGTTGCTGGAACTCGATCTCGCCGGTCGGCTCGAGCGTCATGCCGGCGGCAACGTTTCACTGCTCTTCGAGAACTAACCAACCATCAGTGGCGATTGGTTTCTTTCTCCAGGGTTTCCGCATAGTCCGGCGTGTTGGCTCCAAAGAGATCCTTTTCGACGATGCCGCGCCAGACCATGTCGGCATCCTCCGGGCGCGACGGATCGAAGCCTGGCTCGCTCTCTTGCACGTTCCGGCGCGAGCGCCGGCGTAGCCAGCTGGGCATGATCTCGCGGATGAGGCTGGTGAATTGGGTCATTGCCGGCTCCTCCGATTTTCATGTCGCGACCAGACCGGCCGATTTCTCCGCATTGCTGTGGTTCGCGGCATCGAGCCAGACCAGCGCCTCCTCGACACCGGTTAGCGCATGGCGCGCGGCGGTCGGTCCGCGTGGTTTGATGCGCACCGAGACGCCGTCCATTTCATTGACGACTTCGAAGCCGTTTTCATCTGAAGTGTCGTCGCCAAGGAATACCGGGCGCCGTCCGCTGAAAGCCGGCTCTTCCATGAAGCGCCTTATAGCCGCTCCCTTCGCCGCCTCCAGCGGCATCAGTTCGACCCCGGCATTGCCGGCAAGCACCCTATATCCCGCGGGCAGTCTGCCCAGCGCCTGTTCGACCAACTGTGTTGCGCGCCGCAGCAAATGCGGCGCCGCGCGCGTGTGAATGGCCAGGATCGGCCCCTTGCGCTCGATATAGACATCAGCGTTGTCCAGTTCGGCCTCGATTTCCTGGGCAAGTGCGGCTATGTCGGCCGGCTCGCCGGCGGCCTCGACCGGGCCGTCCCGCGCCAGCCTGTGTTCGAGGCCATAGAGACCGGCGGCGCGCAATCTGAGCGGCTGGAAGAGATTGTCGACGGCGGCAATCGATCGACCCGTGATAAACGCCAACGCTCCATCCAATCGGGCTTCGAGGCTTGCCAGCAGCGCGCGTAGCTCATCGCCGACGACCACCGCGTCGGGATGCGCGGCATGTTCGAGAAGCGTGCCGTCGATATCCAGGAACAGGGCCCATGGCCCTTGCGGAAGAGCCGGTGCCGGCAGGTTTGGCGATACCGGCATCACAGCGCCGCCACCCGTTTGCGATCGAGCAACGATATCACGTTGCCAGGCGCCGCGGGAGCCGCGCCGACGGCACGATCGACCGCAACGCGCTTGCGCAGGCGCGCTGCATCGAGGAGCATGCTGCCCGCCCATCGATAGACATTGTTGTCGCGAACGATCTCGCGCATGCGCTGCATGCGTTGGCGCTGCTCCTCCTGCGACATGGTCAGGGCCTGCAGCAAGGCGTCGCCCATCGTCGCCGCGTCATAGGGGTTGACGATCAGCGCCTCGAGCAGCTCCTTGGAAGCGCCTGCGAACATGCTGAGCAGCAGGACGCCCTGTTCGTCGTCACGCGCCGCGACAAACTCCTTGGCGACCAGGTTCATGCCGTCATGCAGGCTTGTGACCATGCAGACATCGGCGGCGCGGTAGATCTCGTAGACCTGCTCCTGCGAGTGATGTTCCGTCACCATAAGGATAGGTTTGTAGCCTTCGCGGCCATAACGCTGGTTGAGATCCTCGGCATGGCGCAGGCACTCATCGTACAATTGCTGATAGGCGGGCAAGGTGCCGCGGCTGGGCGCGGCGATCTGCAGCAACGCCACCTTGCCGATCCATTCCGGATGAAGCTTCAGGAGCTCATCGAGTGCGTCGAAGCGATCGAGGATGCCCTTGGTGTAGTCGAGACGTTCAACGCCCACGCACAGCCTGACATTGTCGGCCAGGCCGAATCTCTCGCGGATGCGCCGGCGGCATTGCACCACGTCAGGCAGTTTGCCCAGTTGCGCCGGCGGCCATTCGATCGAAATCGGATACGCATGAACGAGGCTGATCTCGCCGCCATAGGAGATGGCCGAATCCTCGCGCTCGATCCTGCTTTCCAGGAAACGGTCGACGCTCTCGATGAAGTTGTTGCAATGAAACTGGGTATGAAAGCCGACAATCGAGCTGCCGAGCAGGCCCTCGAGAATCTTCTCGCGCCACGGGCAGATGCTGAACACCTCCGAATTCGGCCATGGGATGTGCCAGAAGGTGATGATGGTGGCTTCCGGAAGGCGCTCCCGGATCATCCGCGGCAGCAACGCGAAATGGTAGTCCTGGACCAGCACGATCGGCTGCTCGTTGCGGGCTTCCGCCACAACGGTGTCGGCGAATTTACGGTTGACCGCCTCGTAAGTCTCCCAATCGGAGGTGCGGAATATCGGCCGGGTGAAGGCAATATGGCACAACGGCCAGAGGCCTTCATTGGCAAAGCCGAGATAATAACCCTGCTGTTCTTCTTCGCTCAGCCAGACACGCCGCAACGTGTAGGAAGGATTTTCGGGCGGCACCTCCACCCGGTCATTTTCGTCGACCACCAGCGCATCGGCCGAACCGCCTCCATAGGCGATCCACGTGCCCGCGCAGGCGCGGGTGATCGGTTCCAGGGCGGAGACGAGGCCGCTGGCAGGTACGACCAGCTGGACGTCGTCGCCCTTTCGGTTGTGGATATACGGCTCACGATTTGAAACCACGATCACCTGGGCGTCCGGAAGTTCCTTTGCCAAAATGTGGCGTAGCGTTTCCGGCGACCATTGGACGAGCGAAGCGGTCGCGGACTGCCCGTTCTTCTCGAATTCCGGTAACAGGCTGCCAGCGGGCTCGGTTTCCCCGGTGTGGATGCCACTCCGGCGTGCCCGCAGAACCATCGTCGCGATGATGAGGATCGAGATACTGACAACTGCAAACCCAAGGAGCCACAATACGGACGAAGGAATGACCAGGTACGAACTGCTGTCAGGCATTGAAATCGACTTACCTTTCAATGAGATAGTGCAGCGGGCCGGTTATCCCGGCAACCCTGCGTGATGGTCAAACGCTCACCGAGCGCGATGGTTCCGATTTTTCAGCTCCTGACCACGAGCGGCACCAGCCCCTCATGGCGATCGGCCAGAAAGGCGCCGACCCGGTCGCCGACCCGTTGAAATGTGAGGTCGACAGAGGCGCCCGCCACCGCCAGATGGCGGACCACCAGATTGTCGATGCCGATCGGCAGGCGCGGTCTCGTCACCTGAATTTCGCCGGTCCAGCCGTCGATCTGAAGGCCCAGGCACGCTTGCATGAGCATGAAGGCCGAGCCGGCCGACCAGGCCTGCGGCAAGCAGGCAACCGGATAGGCGATGGGCGCCTCGCCCGGTGCGCGGGTGAAGCCGCAGAACAGTTCGGGCAGGCGCATGTTGAAATGAACAGCGGATTCGAACGTTCCGCTCATCAGCCGCACCACATTGTCCCTGATGCCGTACCGCGCCAGTCCGGCAGCGCAGATCGCGGTGTCGTGCGGCCAGATGGAACCGTTGTGGTAGGACATGGGATTGAAGAAGATGGCGTCGTCCGCCAGCGTCCGCAGGCCCCAGCCGGAGGAGAATGAGGCCGACAGCAACTGGTCGGCGACGATGCGCGCGCGATCCGGGTCGGGAAGGCCGACATAAAGCAGATGGCCGGCATTGGAGGTGCGCACCTTGCAAGGTTCACCGTCGCCGTCCAGGGCAAGCGCATAGTAGCCGAGTTCCTCGATCCAGAACTGGCTTTCGACCCGTTGGCGGATTTCTTCGGCGCGCTTCTCCCAGGCTTCGGCCTTTTCGGTTTCATCCCGCAGCCGAGCCAGTTTCGCCAATCCCTGGAACGCTGCAAAGACGTAGCCTTGCACCTCGACCAGTGCGATCGGGCCTTTCGGGATGCGGCCGTCGGCGTGAAAGACGGAATCAAAACTGTCCTTCCATCCCTGGTTGGCTAGGCCCGATTCCGCGGCGCGCTGGTAGGTCAGGAATCCCGTCGGCTGGCTCGCCGCCTCGATCCATTCGGCGGCGGCACATAGCGATGGCCACAGGCCGTCGATGAACTTCGTGTCGCCGGTGCGGTCGGCATAGGCGCAGGCGAGATGGACATAAAGCGGGGTCGTGTCGACACCCCCATAGTAACGGCCAAACGGCAGTTCGCTGAGCGCCGTCATCTCGCCCTTGCGTGTCTCGTGCATGATCTTGCCGGGCTGGGAGTCGCTGAAGGGTGAGGTTTCGGTCGCCTGGTGCTGCGCCAGAAAAGCGAGCACGCCCCGCGCCAGGCCGGGATTGAGCCAGAGCATTTGCAGGGCCGAGATTACCCCGTCCCTGCCGAAGGCCGTCGAGAACCACGGGATGCCGGCGTAGGGATAGGGACCTGTCGCCAGTTCCGTGGTCAGCAGCGCCACGTCGGCGCGTGCCCGCTCGATCCAGTCGTTGAACACGCGGCCCGAGCTGTGCAGCGTTGCACCGTGGCGGCGCTTGGCCCGCATGCCAAAGCGCGCGCGAGCGGCGGCCGCACGAAATCGTTCGCGTTCCGGAGCATCCGCGATCTCGGTGCCGACCTCGACATAGAGCGTCTTGCGGCTGCGCTTGGTGACGGCGATGAAGAAATCCGCCTGCTCCGAGGTCAATTCGTCCGGAACTTGCGAAAACGAGATCGCCGACGTGCGCTCCACCTTGTCCAGGCCCTCGTAGCGAAGCATCACCGTGTTCTTGCCGATTTCGGCTGTGCGCGCGGTGCCGCGTTTGGGCCGCGTCGAGCCGCGCACTTCGAACATGTCGCGGAAATCCGCGGCAAAGCGCAGCGAAAGCCGGAGGCTCGAATGTTCCTGGCTGTAGTTGGAAAGCGTCAGGCGTTCGTAAAGCCGGTCCTGCCAAATCAGCCTGACGCGCTCGATGTGGATCGCGCCTTGCGGAATGGGGCGGCCGCCGATGCTCTCGATCGGCAGGTTGGTCAGATTGGTGGTGAACAGCACGTTGTCCTGGCTGAGCGATGCGCCGAGCAAGGACGTCGACCGCCCGCCGACGGTCAGCCGGAATTCAGAAAGCACGCGCGTGTCGTCGCGGAAGAAGCCGTCGCCGACACCGCGTATGTCGCCATAGGCATCGGCGACGGCGAAGGAGTCGCCATGCTTGAGCGCGAAAAGCCGGTGCGGTTCCCTTGGCGCGGTCTCGTCCAGGGAGGCCAGCGCTATTGCCGGATCAAGCTTGCGCTCGTCGAGTTGGGTGATGGTCAAGAAGATTGTCCCGTGCTGGTTTTTCGAGCGGGTGAAGCGCTCTATGAGGCCCTGATTTCCTCATGGCTGCCCTCATGGCTGCCAGTCAGCCGGGAGTACGCCGCGACATAGTCGCCTGCCATCCTGTCGGCTGAAAACCGCTTTTCGAAGACCCCCCTTATTCGTCGCCTGTCGAGTTGCAGGAGAGCCGGCATCGTGGCGACGGCATCTTCGATGGTCTCGACGACGAAACCGGTCACGCCGTGATCGACGATCTCGGGCATGGCGCCGCAGCTCCACGCCATGACCGGTGTTCCGCAAGCCATGGCCTCGACCACGGCAAGGCCGAACGGCTCCGGCCAGTCAATGGGGAACAGCAAGGCGGCGGCGTTGCCGAGAAACCGGCTCTTCTGGTCCTCGCTGATCTCGCCGACATATTCGACCCGGTCGCCATCGATCATCGGCTGGACGACTTCCTCGAAATAGGCGCGATCGCCATCACCGATCTTGGCCGCGAGCTTGAGTTTCAGGCCGGTGCGGCGGGCAATCTCGATCGCCCGGTCCGGCCGCTTGTCGCGCGACATCCTGCCGAGAAAAGCAAGATAGGCGCCATCCGAACCCGCCTCGAAGTCAGGTTCATAGAGCTTGAGCGGCAGTCCATGGTGGATCGTCGCCAGCCAGTTCGCCGATGCGAACCGCGCCCGCTGGCTGCGGGATATCGAAATCATTGGAAACCGCGGGAACTGGTCATAGGCTTGTGCGAGGTCCGCGTAATCCAGCCTGCCATGCGGCGTCGTCACCGTGCGTTGCGCCATATCGCGAAAAAACGGGAAGTGCAGGAAGTGGCTGAGATGGAAATGGATGACGTCAAAATCGTCGGCCCGTTTCCTCACCTCGTCGAGCATCGACAGATGCGCCGCGATCTCCGATTTCAACGGACGGGGGTCGAGACGAAGCGCCCTTTCGCGGCATGGCACCAGCCTGGCGGAGGTCTTCGCATCGCCGCTGGCGAACAACGTCACGTCGTGGCCAAGCTCGACGAGCGCTTCGGTAAGGTAGGAGATGATGCGCTCGGTGCCGCCATAGAGTCTCGGCGGCACGGATTCGTAAAGCGGCGCGACATGGGCAATCTTCATGGCCCGGCGTTCCCTCAATGAGCTGGTCATGAAGCAAAATGCATCAGCTGCGGGATCGTTCCCCAAATCCCCAGTCAAGGAAGGGTGCGACGATTGATCTTCGCCCTGCCCGCTCTACATTCAGTACCCTTGTCTCCTGCATGTCGCGGTCACGACAGCACAAGGAGGTTGCGTTGCAGCGATCCGACGATATTGCCGCCCGGCGTGTGGCAATGATCATTGAGCAATATGTCGAGGCGAGGAAGCGGCGCTTCGGCTACGTCTCGACGGACCAGGCCGCCAGGGCGGTCCATCGCTTCCTGAAACCCGGGATTTCGGCGCACGAACTCGACGACATGGTCGCGGCCCTTGCTGTCAAGAACGGATTGGCGGTGGTTTTCGACCGCGGCGCCAGGGAATCTGTCGGCGGCACCGAGGCCGACCTGGATCGAAAGGATCAGACCATGCGCGCACCAGCAGAGACCACGGATGTCGCCGGCGCGGCGGATGCCATTCTGGGCAGTCACCGAGAGGATGCCTCGCTGTCGATGAAGGCAGCGATCGCGCTATTGCGCGAGCGCACCGGCACCAAGCGATCGGACGCCGACCTGGAGGGCCTGCTGGCAAAGAAAGCCACGGTTCTCGGCGTGCATTTCTCGCGGGATAACTGAGCGGCAACTGATAGGGTACTTGGGCCGCTTCGGCAGGAAGCATTCATTTACGCTGAGGTAGCGTGTCCGATGATTCCGGATGTACCTTGAGGCAATGGTGAGCGCGATGGGATTCGAACCCATGACCTACTGATTAAAAGTCAGTTGCTCTACCGGCTGAGCTACGCGCTCCCGCGGGCTCGAAAAGGCCGCCCTCGAAATTGCGCGGAACATAGGGAGAGTGCTTCGGCCGGTCAACCGGAAAAAGCGGGCCCGTGAACCTGTCCAGCGCTGGCAATTGCGGCACCCTAAGGTCGCTCCTGGCCTCTGCCCGTCGGCGACAGCCGATGCGGGGGAACAAATCCCCTGCGCCGACCGTTTTCGGCCTACAGGGACGTCCGCCAATCCTTCGAGGAGAAGACCGATGAACAGAATCCTATCCGGCGTGATTGCAGCTACCCTTTCGGCCACATTTGTTGCGGCGGAAGTGGTGCCGGTCAACGCTGCAACTGCCTATGTACCCCTATCCCAGACCGTAACGCCTGATGTGCAGACAGTGCAGTACCGCGAGTGGAGGAGAAACCGCTCCTTTGACCGCAATTTCTCGCGCAACCGCAGTTTCGCCCGCAATGGCGGCATGTATTGGAATGGCCATCGCGGCTATCGCGAATACCGTCGCGGCTATCGCCGTCACGGCGACTACTGGTTCCCGCTCGCGGCCTTCGCCACCGGCGCGCTGATCACCGGCGCGATCGTCAACAGCGAGAACAACCGCGTCTATGAAGGCAATGCCCATGTGCAGTGGTGCTACGACCGCTATCGCAGCTACCGCGCTTCGGACAACACGTTCCAGCCGAACTACGGTCCGCGTCGGCAGTGCCGTTCGCCCTATTGATTTGCGGGTGATTAAGTAGCTGACGAGCAGGCCCGTGCCAGAACTGGCGCGGGTCTTCTCTATCGGAGCGTTGTCAGCCTGCCCATTTGACGCTCTTCAGAATAAGAAAAAGCGCACCGCCTTCACCACGCGGCGAGCGGTACGCTCCAAGGGCATCGCAAATTCGAACCGCCGCCGCCGTCAATTCCCAGCCGAGCACTTCCAGGTCATTATCCGCATCTCTCACGTAAGACTGAGTCAGCTCGTCAATGCTGTTTTTCTCGCCGAAGGATCGAACCAGCTTTGCGTCGCTGAGAACATCGTCGGGCAAATTCGAATTTGCCCAGGCCCACAGCCAGTTATCTGCCTTGGCGCTCGTGGAGCCGGCAATCTGGATCTCGGCGATCACCTTGACCGCCCCCTCCTTGGAGAACAGAAGCCTTCCTGTCGTCATGTCATAATCGTAGCGAGACCAGTGGCCGAGCTGGAAGTCTTTCTCCAAACGGGCATTCTTGGCATTCAGTTGTTCGATAGCCTCGTCGCGCCAATCAGGATACCAATCTGGCTTCATTTCCCCTCGCCCCCATTAGACAATCGGTTATGGCACGCTCAGGGTCCTGCGCACAGCATCGCGCCAGCCTGCGAGTTTGGCCGAGCGTATGGAGCTATCCATATCCGGCTGGAAGCGCCGCTCGAGCGCCCAGCTTTTCGCAAACTTCTTGGCATCCGGCCACACGCCCGCCTTCGACCCGGCGAGCCAGGCCGCCCCCAGCGCCGTGGTCTCCAGAATGGTCGGGCGGTCGACGGGTGCGTCGAGGATGTCGGCCAGGCGCTGCATGGTCCAGTCCGATGCAACCATGCCGCCATCGACCCTGAGCACCGTCTTGGCCGCGCCGCCCTTCCAGTCCTTGCGCATGGCGTCGAGCAGGTCGCGCGTCTGATAGGCGACCGATTCAAGTGCGGCGCGCGCAAACTCCGCCGGACCGGAATTGCGGGTCAGCCCGAAGATGGCGCCGCGCGCTTCGGCGTCCCAGTGCGGCGCGCCGAGCCCGACGAAGGCCGGCACCAGATAGACGTTTTGCGAGGGATCAGCCTCATCAGCCAATTTGCCGCTCTGCTCGGCCTTGCCGATCACCTTGATGCCGTCACGCAGCCATTGCACGGCCGCACCGGCAATGAAGATTGAGCCTTCCAGCGCATAGGTCGTCCTGCCGTTCAGCCGGTAGGCTATGGTGGTCAACAGCCGGTTCTTCGAACGGACCAGGTCGCTGCCGGTGTTGAGCAGCGCGAAGCAGCCGGTGCCATAGGTCGACTTCATCATGCCCGGCTCGAAGCAGGCCTGGCCGATGGTCGCGGCATGCTGGTCGCCGGCAACGCCGAAGATCTTTATCTCGGCGCCGAACAGACCCTTCTCGGTGGCGCCGTAATCGTCGGCGCAATCCTTCACCTCAGGCAGCATCGCGGCGGGGATGCGCAGGATCGAAAGCAGTTCCTCGTCCCAGACATTCTCGGCGATGTTGTAGACCAGCGTGCGCGAGGCATTGGTGGCATCGGTGGCGTGGACCTTGCCGCCGGTCAGCCGCCAGATCAGGAAACTATCGATGGTGCCGGCCAGCAACTCGCCCTTCTCCGCGCGTCGCCTCGCCCCTTTCACCTTGTCGAGCATCCAGGCGATCTTGGTGCCCGAAAAATAAGGATCGAGCAGCAGGCCGGTCTTGCGGGTGAATTTCTTCTCCAGCCCCTGCTTCTTCAGCCTGTGGCAGAGCTGTGCGGTGCGCCGATCTTGCCAGACGATCGCATTGTGGATCGGCTTGCCCGTCGCCTTGTCCCAGATGACGACGGTCTCGCGCTGGTTGGTGATGCCGATCGCCGCGACATCCGAAGCGGCGCGGCCGGCCTTTTTCAGCGCGGCCTTCACTGTTGCCACGACACTGCTCCAGATCTCCTCGGGATCGTGTTCGACCCAACCGGAGGCCGGATAGTGCTGAGTGAATTCCTTCTGCCCGGAGCCGGCGACTTTCATCTGGCCGTCGAACAGGATCGCCCTGGTCGACGTCGTACCCTGGTCGATCGCCAGCACAAAACCACTCATCCCAACGTCCTCCGCCTCGATACAAAGAAGGGAGACGGCAACGCGCCGCCTCCCCTAATTTCACACGGGCGCGAGCGCCCGCATAGACAGTCCTATTTCTGCCAGCTCTTCACCAGTTCGTCGTAGTTGATGGTGATCGGCTTGTCTTTCTCCTGCTCGAGCTTCAGCTGAGGGGCGAGATTGCCGGCCTTGACCGCGTCGGCATTCCAGTAGGCCAGATCGTGCTCTTCGGCCATCTTCGGCCCGATGTCGCCCTGGACACCGGATTTCTCGATGCGGCTCATGACCTTTTCCTGATCGGCGCAGAGCGAATCCATGGCTTCCTGCGGCGTCTTGGCACCCGAGGATGCGTCGCCGATGTTCTGCCACCAGAGCTGCGCCAGCTTCGGATAATCCGGCACGTTGGTGCCGGTCGGCGTCCACTGCACACGGGCCGGCGAGCGGTAGAACTCGATCAGACCACCGAGCTTCGGCGCACGTTCGGTGAAGCTCTTGTCGTGGATGGTGGAGTCGCGAATGAAGGTCAGGCCAACCTGGCTCTTCTTCACGTCGACGGTCTTGGAGGTCACGAACTGCGCATAAAGCCAGGCGGCCTTGGCGCGGTCGGTCGGCGTGGACTTCATCAGCGTCCAGGAGCCGACGTCCTGATAGCCGAGCTTCATGCCGTCCTTCCAGTAGGAGCCGTGCGGAGATGGCGCCATACGCCACTTCGGCGTACCGTCCTCGTTCATGACCGGCAGGCCCGGCTTGACCATGTCGGCTGTGAAGGCGGTGTACCAGAAGATCTGCTGGGCAACATTGCCTTGCGACGGCACGGGACCGGATTCGGAGAAGGTCATGCCCTGAGCTTCCGGCGGCGCATAGGCTTTGAGCCAGTCAAGATACTTCTGGATGGCGTAGACCGATGCTGGTCCATTGGTGTCGCCGCCGCGTGCCGTGCACGAGCCGACAGGCCGTGAATTCGCATCGACCTTGATGCCCCATTCGTCGACCGGCACGCCATTCGGCAGGCCCTTGTCGCCGTTGCCGGCCATCGACAGCCAGGCGTCGGTGAACCGCCAGCCGAGCGACGGATCCTTCTTGCCGTAGTCCATGTGGCCATAGACCTTCTTGCCGTCGACGTCGCGGCCGGTGAAGAACGCGGCGATGTCCTCATAGGCCGACCAGTTGACCGGCACGCCGAGGTCGTAGCCGTATTTGGCCTTGAAGTCGGCCTTGTTCTTCTCATCGTTGAACCAGTCGTAGCGGAACCAATAGAGGTTCGCGAACTGCTGGTCGGGGAGCTGGTAAAGCTTCTTGTCCGGCGCGGTGGTGAACTTGGTGCCGATGAAGTCGTCGACGTCCAGCATCGGATCGGTGACGTCCTTGCCTTCGCCCGCCATCCAGTCGGTCAGGTTGCGCACCTGCTGGTAGCGCCAGTGCGTGCCGATCAGATCCGAATCGTTGACCCAGCCGTCGTAGATGTTCTGGCCGGTTTGCATCTGGGTCTGAATCTTTTCGACGACGTCACCTTCCTGGATGACGTCATGCGTGACCTTGATGCCGGTAATGGCGGTAAAGGCCGGCGCCAGCACCTGAGACTCGTACTGGTGCGTGGTCAAGGTTTCCGACACGACCTTGATGTCCATGCCGGCGAAGGGCTTGGCCGCGTCGATAAACCACTGCATTTGCTTTTCCTGGTCGGCGCGGGAAAGCGTCGAAACGTCGCCTATCTCCTTGTCCAGGAAGGCCTTGGCTTCGTCCATCCCGGCGTAGGCATTGCCCGCGCCGAGCAATAGGACAAGCGCAGTCGTCGATGTAAGAAATTGCCGTCGCATTGTGTTTCCTCCACATTTTGAAAAGATTTCAAGTGCGATCTGAAGCGGCCGCCGCTACGCGGCCGCTTCAACAGTTTCGCCCTCTATACGTAGCGGAAAACGCCGACGGCGTAGACCACGGAGAGAGCGAGAGCCCACCACAGGTTGGGTCCGACAAGACCCAGCCAAGCGAGATGGATAAAGGCGCTGCCAAGCAGCGACAGGAAAAGACGGTCGCCGCGCGTCGTCTCGAAGCGCAGCACGCCGACGCGCGGATTGCCGCCCGGAGAGGCGTATTCCCAAGCGCCCATCCCGACCAGAAGCAGCACGATGACGGCGAAGAAGGCGGCCGTCGGCCAGGTCCACGCCATCCAGGAGAAGTCGAGGTTCATGGTCACACCCTCCCCAGGGCGAAGCCCTTGGCGATATAATTTCGCACGAACCAGATCACGAGCGCGCCGGGGATCAGCGTCAGCACGCCGGCTGCGGCCAGCAGCCCCCAGTCCATGCCCGATGCCGAGACGGTACGGGTCATTGTGGCGGCGATCGGCTTGGCGTCTGTCGTGGTCAGCGTGCGGGCGATCAGCAGCTCGACCCATGAGAACATGAAGCAGAAGAAGCAGGCGACGCCGATACCGCTGGCGATCAGCGGCATGAAAATCTTTACGAAGAAGCGCGGGAACGAATAGCCGTCGATATAGGCGGTCTCGTCGATTTCCTTCGGCACGCCCGACATGAAGCCCTCGAGGATCCACACCGCCAGCGGCACATTGAACAGGCAGTGCGCCAGCGCCACCGCGATATGCGTGTCAATGAGGCCGAAGGCGGAATAGAGCTGGAAGAACGGCAGTGCAAACACCGCCGGCGGCGCCATGCGGTTGGTCAAAAGCCAGAAGAACAGATGCTTGTCGCCGAGAAAACGATAGCGCGAGAAGGCGTAGGCAGCCGGCAACGCCACGGACACTGAGATCACCATGTTCATGACGACATAGGTGATCGAGTTGATGTAGCCGGAATACCACGCCTTCTGCGTGAAGATGGTGACGTAGTTGGCGATCGTAGGCTGATGCGGATAGAGCGTCAGCGAATTGACGATCTCGGCATTGGTCTTGAAGCTCATGTTGATGAGCCAATAGATCGGCAGCAGCAACACGATGATGTAGAGCGTCGGCACGATCCACCACCAGCGCGATTCCTCGCCGCGCCGGCGCATGCGCCGATCGATTTCGCTCTGCGACAGCGCGCTTGAGAGCCCTTCTGAAACCTGGCTCACCCGGTCACGCTCCGTCGTCGTCTCGTTGGCGCGGCCCATCTCAGCGCTCCGCGTCGTAGTTGGTCATCACGGTGTAGAACACCCATGACAACAACAGGATGATGAGGAAGTAGACCAGCGACATGGCCGCCGCCGGCCCAAGGTCGAATTGGCCGAGTGCGGTCTTGACGAGGTCGATCGACAGGAATGTCGTCGAATTGCCCGGCCCGCCGCCGGTGACGACGAAGGGTTCGGTGTAGATCATGAAACTGTCCATGAAGCGCAGCAGCACGGCGATCAGAAGCACGCGCTGCATCTTCGGCAACTGGATGTAGCGGAACACCGCCCAGCGCGAGGCGCCGTCGATCTTGGCCGCCTGATAGAAGGCATCCGGGATCGAGACCAGGCCGGCATAGCAGAGCAGCACGACGAGGCTGGTCCAGTGCCAGACGTCCATGACGATGATCGTCACCCAGGCGTCGAACGGATCCTGCACGTAATTATAGTCGATGCCGATCGCGTTGAGATAATAGCCCAGCAGGCCGATGTCGTTGCGTCCAAACACCTGCCAGATGGTGCCGACGACGTTCCACGGGATCAGCAGCGGCAGCGACATCAAAACCAGGCAGACAGGAACGCCCCAGCCCTTTTTCGGCATGTTGAGCGCGATGAAAATGCCGAGCGGCACCTCGATCGCCAGGATGATGAAGGAGAAGATCAGGTTGCGCACCATCGCTTCCCAGAAGCGGCTGGACGAAAGCAATTCCTCGAACCATTCGGTGCCGGCCCAGGTGAAGACATTGTTGCCGAACGTGTCCTGCACCGAATAGTTGACGACGGTCATCAGCGGGACGACAGCGGTGAAGGCCACCAGCACCAGCACCGGCAGCACCAGAAACCAGGCCTTGTTGTTCCAGGTCTTGTCCATCTATGCCCCCATCTCGACACGCCAGGAATCGGCATAGATGTTGATGCCGGCCGGATCGAACCGCACCTTCGGTTCAGCCGGAACCGTTTCGTCCTCGCCGATCACGGCCGCGATGTCCCGGCCTTCCAGTTTGGCGCGCACCACCTTGTGGCGACCGACGTCTTCGACCTTGCTGATCGAGACAGCCATGCCGTCGCGACCGAGCCGCACATATTCAGGACGGATGCCGAGTTCGACTGCGCCGCTGCCGGCTTTGGGCGCGCCCGGCAATTCGATCCGTTGCGAACCGAGCATTGCCGTCCTGCCTTCGATCGCCACCGGCATGACGTTCATGCCCGGCGACCCAATGAAATAGCCGACGAAGGTATGGCGCGGCCGCTCGAAAAGTTCCGCCGGCGTGCCGATCTGGACGATGCCGCCATCATACATGACCACCACCTGGTCGGCGAAGGTCAGCGCCTCGGTCTGGTCGTGCGTGACATAGACCATGGTGTAGCCGAAGCGGCGGTGAAGCTGCTTGAGCTGCGAACGCAGCACCCACTTCATGTGCGGATCGATGACGGTCAGCGGCTCGTCGAACAGGATGGCGTTGACGTCCGAGCGCACCAGCCCGCGGCCGAGCGATATCTTCTGCTTCTGGTCGGCGGTCAGGCCCCTCGCCTTCTTCTTGGCCCAGGACGCCAGGTCGATCATCTCCAGCGTCTCGCGCACCTTGCGGTCGACGTCGGCTTCCGGCACGCCGCGATTGCGCAGCGGGAACGCCAGATTGTCGTAGACGGTCATGGTGTCGTAGATGACCGGGAACTGGAACACCTGCGCGATGTTGCGTTCCTGGGTCGACAGGGTGGTGACATCCCTGCCGTTGAACAGCAGCTGGCCGTGCGAGGGATGCAGCAGGCCCGAAATGATGTTGAGCAGCGTGGTCTTGCCGCAGCCGGAAGGCCCGAGCAGCGCATAAGCGCCGCCGTCCTCGAAGGTGTGATGCACTTCGCGTAGCGCGAAATCGGCATCCGTTCGCGGGTTCGGCAGGTAGGAATGCCTGACATGGTTGACGTTGATGCGCGCCATATCGCCCTCCTCAAGCCGCCAGCTTCGGTGCCGTCACGGCGCGGCCGTGCTCGTCGAAAACCATGATGTGACGCGGGTCGATAAACACATCGATCGCATCATCGGGCTCGAAATCGAGGATGCCGTGAGACAGCATGACCCAACGTGCATCGGCGAAGTCGAGATGGATGAAACTCTCCGACCCAGTGATTTCTGTGATGGTGACCTTGGCTCGCACCGGCACTGCCAAGGCATTGGGCCGTTCGAGCGAAAGATGGTGCGGTTGAAAACCAACCGTGTAGTTCGCATCGGCAATGCCGACGAGTTCGGGCGGCACCGGCAGCTTGACCCCGCCCTCGAGCAGGAAGTCGGCGCCTTTCTTGGCCAGCACGATGGTGTTGAGCGGCGGATCGGCGAACGTCTTGGCCGTCACCAGGTCGACCGGCTTGCGGAACACATCGATGGTCGGCCCGAACTGGGTGATCTGGCCTTCCGATAGCGTCGCGGTGTTGCCGCCGAGTAGCAACGCCTCGTGCGGCTCGGTCGTGGCGTAAACGAAGATGGTGCCGGCGGCGGCAAAAATCCTCGGCAGTTCGGCGCGCAATTCCTCGCGCAGCTTGTAGTCGAGATTGGCGAGCGGCTCATCGAGCAGCACCAGGCTGGCATTCTTGACGATGGCGCGCGCCAATGCGGTGCGCTGCTGCTGGCCGCCAGACAGGTTGAGCGGCGTGCGGTCGAGATAGGGCGTCAGTTTCAGCAATGCGGCGGCTTCCCGCACCTGGCTGTCGATCCTGGCCTGCTCGATGCCGGCCACCCGCAGCGGCGAGGCGATGTTCTCATAGACCGTCATCGCCGGATAGTTGATGAACTGCTGGTAGACCATGGCGATCTTGCGCTTCTGGACCGGCATGCCGGTGACATTCTGGCCGTCGAACCAGACCGAGCCGGAAGTCGGCACATCGAGGCCGGCCATCAGCCGCATCAAGCTGGTCTTGCCTGAAAGCGTTGGGCCGAGCAGGACGTTGAGCGAGCCGTGCTGAAGCGTCAGCGACACGTCGCGGATGTGCTCGATCGCACCGACCGTCTTGGTGACGTTCCTCAGTTCCAGCATGACGCCTCCTCCCAGGCTTTCCGCATCAGCTCAAAAACCTCTTCATTCAGCGGCCGCGACGTGCCGCCGGCTTATGCCACGCATGAATTCATCGAGTGCGGAAACCTGCTCACGGCCAAGATGCAGGCCGCGCTTGGTCCGCCGCCACAGCACGTCTTCCGCCGTGATAGCCCATTCGTTTTCAACGAGATAACGCACTTCGGCCTCGTAGAGATCGCCGCCGAAATTGCGGCCGAGATCGGCATTCGATTTGGCAAGGCCGAGCAGGTTCTGTGCACGCGTCCCGTAAAGCCGGGTCAGCCGGCGGGCAAGGCGCGCGTCGAGGAACGCATAGGCCGCCTTCAGCTTTGCCACCTGCGCGTCGAAACCGGTGGCGGGGAAGTCACCCCCAGGCAGTGGCGCGTTGGCGGTCCATGGCTTGCCGCGCTTGCCGAGAAAACCTTCGATCTTTTCCAGCATCGATTCCGACAGCCGGCGGTAGGTGGTGATCTTGCCGCCGAAAGCGTTGACGATCGGGGCCGCGCCGTCGCCGCCATCGGCCTTCAGCACATAGTCGCGAGTTGCTTCCTGCGCCTTGGAGGCGCCGTCATCATAGAGCGGGCGAACCGCCGAATAGGTCCAGACAATGTCCGAGCGCTTCACCGGTTGCGCGAAATACTCGCTGGCCGCGGCGCAGAGATAGTCGATCTCGGTGTCGCTGATCTTCACGTCGTGCGGATCGCCGGGATAGTCCCGGTCGGTGGTGCCGATCAGCGTGAACTCTTCCTCATAGGGAATGGCGAAGATGATGCGCCCATCCCTGTTCTGGAAGAAATAGGCGCGCGGATCGTCGAATTTCTTGGCGATGACGATGTGACTGCCCTGCACGAGGCGGACATTGTGGACATCGTTCTGGCCGACGACGCCGGACAGGACATGATCGACCCATGGACCGGCAGCATTGACCAGCAGCCTTGCCTTGATCTCCTCGGTCGCGCCTGTCTGCAGGTTCTCGATCTTGATCGCCCAGATGCCACCTTCGCGGCGTGCCTCGACCACCTTGGTGCGGGTTCGGATCGTCGCGCCGCGGTCGGCGGCATCGCGTGCATTGAGCGCCACCAGGCGTGCATCATTGACCCAGCCATCCGAATATTCGAAAGCCTTCTTGAACAATGGCTTCAAGGGCTTGCCCGCCGGGTCGCTCGCCATGTCGAGCGTCCTGGTCGCCGGCAGCAATTTGCGCCCGCCAATATGGTCGTAGAGGAACAGGCCGAGCCGGATCAGCCAGGCCGGGCGCAGGCCCTTGGCATAGGGCAGCACGAAGCGCATCGGCCAGATGATGTGCGGGGCGTTCTTCCACAGAACCTCGCGTTCCATGAGCGCCTCGCGCACCAGGCGAAATTCGTAGAATTCGAGATAGCGCAGCCCGCCATGGATCAACTTGGTCGAACCGGAGGATGTTCCGCTGGCGAGATCGTTCATCTCGGCGAGAAAAACCGAAAAGCCACGACCGACGGCATCGCGGGCGATGCCGCAGCCGTTGATGCCGCCACCTATGACGAAAATGTCACGGATTGAAGATGCGTCCACTTAGCTCCTCCACGATTTCGCATTGCACCATTTTGGGTCTTTTGCGAAACCGTGGTGGAATTATTTCGAACTGATAACGAATGTCAAACGAAATATCGCGAGCCTGTGAGACGGCCGTGAAACCTCTTAGCCGAGCGATGTCTCGATCAGTTGAACCTCTGCCTCCTGGCAGATCTTGCGCACCGAAGGAATGTCGCAGCGATCGGTGATGAAGGTGTTGACCTGCGACAGATGGCCGATGCGCACAGGCGCGGTGCGTTCGAATTTGGTCTGGTCGGAAACCAGGATGACATGTCTTGCGTTGGCGATAATCGCTTGCGCCACCTTCACCTCGCGAAAATCGAAATCGAGCAAGGCGCCGTCATGGTCGATCGCCGAGGCGCCGATCACGGCATAGTCGACCTTGAATTGCCTGATGAAATCGACCGCCGCTTCACCCACGACACCGCCATCGGAGCCGCGCACCACCCCGCCGGCAATCACCACCTCGATCGAAGGATATATGCGCATCCTATTGGCAACATTGATGTTATTGGTGATCACCATCAGGCCGTTGTGGTCGAGCAAAGCCTTGCTGACCGACTCCGTCGTGGTGCCTATGTTGATGAACAGCGAAGCGTTGTCGGGGATCAGCTTGGCCGCCGCGCGTCCGATCGCCTCCTTCTCTTCGGCGGCAATCTTGCGCCGCGCCTCATACTCCATGTTCTCTATGCCCGAGGGAAACAACGCGCCGCCATGGATGCGCGAAAGCAGCCGCTGGTCGCAGAGGTCGTTGAGGTCCTTGCGGATGGTTTGCGGCGTCACATTGAAATGCGTTGCCAGGTCGTCGACCAGCACGCGCCCATTATCCTTGGCCATCTGGACGATTTCGGCATGGCGCGGCGATAGATACATTTGGGCAAGCTCCCGTTTTCGTTTTTCTTGAGCATAGTTGAAAACGAAACCGATGAAAAGGCACAAGCCGGCTAACGAAAATCACATGATTGCAAAGACAAACTCCTGCGCAATCCGGAACAGCCTTGATTAGGACATGGCGCGCGCGACTTCGGTGATGACCGCGAAAGCGGCATCGACGTCGCCAGCCGTCGCCTCGAACTGACCAACCTGGAAGCGGATCGCCACCCGTCCATCGACCCTCGTCTGTGTCAGGTAGATGCGGCCGTCGTCGTTGATCGCATTGACCAGCCGCAGATTGTGTTCGTCGGAATTGGCGTCCGGGGCCGCCTCGTGCCGGAACGAGAACAGCGAGAGCATCGGCTGGCTGACGATCTCGAAATCTGCCTCTTTGGCCAGCCGCGCGGCGAGGCCTTCGCTCCAGGCGACATGGTTGCGGATCATCGTGCGCAGGTTTTCCAGCCCGTGAGCGCGCAGCAGGAACCACAATTTCAGCGCGCGGAAGCGCCGCCCGAGCGGCACCGACCATTCGGAGTAGTTGATGATGCCGTCGTGACCATGGGTCTTCAGATAGTCCGGCTTAATGGCCAGCGTCCTGACATGGCTTTCGGGATCGCGCAGGAACTGGATGGAGCAGTCGAATTGCGCGCCCAGCCATTTGTGCGGATTGAAGACGATCGAATCGGCGCCTTCGACGCCGGTCCAGAAATGCCGGTACTCAGGACAGATCATCGCCGACCCCGCCCATGCCGCGTCGACATGAAGATAAAGCCCATGCCGCCGCGCCACCTCGGCGACCGCGGCAATGTCATCGGTACCGCCGGTGCTGGTGCCGCCAACGCAAGCGATGATCCCCGCCGGCAGCATGCCGGCTTGCCGGTCGGCGATGATCGCCGCTTCGAGAGCCGAAGTATCCATGGCACGAAAACGGCCGGCGACCGGAATGCGCACCAGATTGTCCTCGCCGATACCCGACACCCAGATCGCCCGGTCGATGGAGGTGTGCACCTGGTCGGAGGAATAGATGCGCAACCGCTCCTGCCCGGCCAGCCCCTTTTTGTTGCCTTGCCAGTCCAGCGCCCGCTCGCGCATGGTCAGCACCGCGTTCAGTGTCGCCGACGAGGCCGAATCCTGGATCGCGCCGGAAAAGCCCTGCGGCAGGCCGAGCGCCTGGCGCATCCAGTCGACGGTGCGCGTCTCGAGTTCGGTCGCAGCCGGCGAGGTCTGCCAGAGCATGCATTGCGCGGCCATCGCCGACACCAGGTACTCCGCCACCACCGAGACCGGCGCGGCGTTGGCCGGGAAATAGGCGAAGAAACGCGGATGCTGCCAATGCGTCATCCCCGGCACGATCTTCTCCTCGAAATCGGCGAAGATCCTGTCCATCGGTTCGGCGTCTTCGGGCGGCGAGGCTTCTATGCTCCTGAAGATGTCGCCCGGCTCGACCAGCGGCCGCACCGGCCGCTCGCGCAATGTGTCGCGATAGTCGGCGCCCCAGTCGGCGGCGCGTTGCGACCATCGCCGGAAATCATTGTTGTTCATCTTGTCCTCCCGACACGATCGTAATGCCGGCACTCTTCGCCCGGCCTTCAAAATCCATTACTAATTAACACGTGAAGCATATGCAACGGCTGACGCCTGCCGCACTCACCCTAGCCAGGAAAATCCGGCAGGCTGGCAAAGGCCGTCTTCAACGCATTCGACCAGCCATCGGAGATCGTGCGATAATACTGGTCGTCCTGGCCGATCCGCTTCCTCAGGCCAACCTTGAAGGCATCATTCTCCAGGAAAAGCAGATCGAGCGGCAGGCCGACCGACAGGTTCGACTTCAGCGTCGAATCGAAGGAAACCAGCAGCAGCTTCACCGTCTCGGCGAGGCTCATCGTCCGCTCATAGGCACGGATGATGATCGGCTTGCCGTATTTGGTCTCGCCGATCTGGAAGAACGGCGTGTCGTCGGTGGACTCGATGAAATTGCCTTCTGGATAGATCATGAACAGGCGCGGCGGGCTGCCCTTGATCTGGCCACCCAGGATGAAGGAGGCGTTGAAATAGGAATCGGCCTTCTCGCCCGCGGGCGAAGAGTGCGCGATCACTTCCTTGACGGTGTCCCCGACCAGCCGCACCGTCTGATACATGGACGGCGTTTCGAGCAGCGTTGCATGGCGGTCAGCCACGGCCTTGGTGCGCTCGTCGAGCAGGCTGACCACGGCCTGTGTCGTCGCCAGATTGCCGGCCGACATCAAGACGATGACGCGCTCGCCGGGCTCTTCCCAGACATGCATCTTCTTGAAGGTCGAGATCGAATCCATACCCGCATTGGTGCGCGTGTCCGACATGAACACGAGCCCGCGATCGATCTTCAGGCCGACGCAATATGTCATGGAATCTCTTCTGGCACCAATCCTTGCGGGATTACTGCTCTACCGTGACGGTGACCGCAAGCAGTTCTTCCGCCTGTCCCAGCCGAATTCCCGACACCGGTGAGGCGTCGCGGTAGTCGCGACCGGTGGCCACCTTCACATAGCGTTCGTCGGGAGAGATACCGTTGGCGGGGTCGAAGGCAACCCAGCCGAGGCCCGGGACATGGGCTTCGGCCCAGGCGTGGCTTGCCGCCTGCTCGACAGCGGCGTCCATCATCAGATAGCCGCTGACATAGCGGGCCGGAAATCCCATCGCACGCGCGGCGGCGGCGAAGATGTGGCCATGGTCCTGGCAGACCCCGGTCTTAAGCGCCAGGGCTTCTTCCGCCGACGTCGTCGCGTTGGTAGTGCCCGGCGTATAGGCGACGCGTTCGCAGATGATGGCCATCAGCCGATGCAGCCTTTCGATGTCGGTCCCCTTGCCGACCGTCTCGGCAAGCTCGCGGATACCGTCGCCGATCGTAGTCAAGGTCGTCTCCTGCGCGAACAGCCAAAGCGGCGCAAAGCCCTGGTGTGGTCCGCAGACGCCCGCTGTGTCGCGTGTCACCGCCTCGCCCGATGCCTCGACCGTGATGAAGTCGCGGTCACCCTCGACGCTCAGCAGCCGGTTGTCATTGCCATAGTGGTCGGTAAATCGCACTTCCTCGCGCGCACCTTCGACCTTCAGCGCCCAGGACAGCACCGTCTGTGTCGGCCCGCTCACCGGAAGCAGCCGCAGCCTCTGGAGCAGATATTGCACCGGCGCATCGTAGCGGTATTCCGTCCGGTGGGTGATCTTGAGCCGCATGGCGTCATTTTCCGTTTGTAAGCATGATCTTGTCCGCAAACCGGTTTCCACTTTGCGGGATCATGCTCAATAAAACCGGTAATCCTGCGCGATCTCGTCGCCGAGCCTGGTGTTGTCGCGAATGAACCCCGCCAGGAACTCGTGCAGGCCGGTGTCGAATATATCCTTGATCGATCCGGCCCTCAGCATCGCCTGTGTTTTGTCCGCCGTGGCGTGGCAGGCATGCCGCTCGCCATAGTCGTCGCCAAGAAATTTCAGATGCTCCGACAGGAAGCGATAGCAGAAGGTCAGCGAACGCGGCATGCGCACATTGAGGATCAGGTAATCGGCGATGTTGGTCGGCTTGTAGTCGGCGTCGTAGACCCAGCGGTAGGAGCGATGCGCCGACACCGAGCGCAGGATCGATTCCCACTGGTAGTTGTCGAGTGTCGAGCCGACCCAGGAAATCGACGGCAACAGCACGTAATATTTCACGTCGAGGATGCGCGCCGTGTTGTCGGCGCGCTCGACATAGGTGCCGAGCTGCGAAAAATCGAAAATCTCGTTGCGCAGCATGGTGCCGTAGAACGAGCCGCGGATCAGCGCCGTTTCGCGCTTGATCGCGTCGAGGACGGTCGGCAGGTCGCGCTCGTCGATCGGCCTTGCCAGCATCCGCTTCAGCGCCATCCAGGCTTCGTTGATGCTTTCCCACGTCTCGCGCGTCAGCGCGGTGCGCACCATGCGCGCATTGTTGCGGGCCGTCTCGATCGACGACATCGTGCTCGAAGGGTTCGACGTATCGCGAAGCAGGAAATCGGAGACGTTGGCGGCCGTATAGTCTTGGTATTTCTGCGTGAAGGTGACATCCGAGCCGGCGCTGAGCAGCACCGAATTCCACTCTTCCGACGCGCTTTGCGTGCGGGTCAGCGCCATGCGCAACCCGGCATCGACCAGCCGCGCCATGTTTTCAGCCCGCTCGATATAGCGGTTCATCCAGTAGAGCCCGTTGGCGGTGCGGCCGAGAAGCATGGGAGGCCCTTCGGGCTAGTGAGTAGGGAATAGTGAGTAGAGAATAGTAAGCGCTTGAATCTCAATGGAATATGGCATTTCCCGGTCCCCTCTTATACTCACTACTGACTATTCCCTACTGCCTACTGCCTACTGCCTACTGCCTACTGCCTACTGCCTATTCGCTCTCTCAATCATCCAGCACCCAGGTGTCCTTCGTGCCGCCGCCTTGCGAGGAATTGACCACCAGCGAGCCTTCCTTCAACGCGACACGGGTCAGCCCGCCGGGCACGATCTGGATGCGGTCGGACACCAGCACGTAAGGCCGGAGATCGACATGGCGCGGCGCCAGGCCCTTGTCGGTCAGGATCGGACAGGTCGACAGCGCCAGAGTGGGCTGCGCGATGTAGTTGGAAGGTTTTGCCGCCAGCTTCTTGGCGAAATCCTGGCATTCCTTCTTGGTCGCCGCCGGCCCGACCAGCATGCCGTAGCCGCCCGAGCCATGCACTTCCTTGATCACCAGTTCGTGGATGTGCTCGAGCACGTATTTCAGGCTGTCCGCTTCCGAACAGCGCCAGGTCGGGATGTTGCCGAGGATCGCCTTGCGGCCAGTGTAGAATTCGACGATCTCGGGCATGTAGGAATAGATCGCCTTGTCGTCGGCGATGCCGGTGCCCGGCGCATTGGCGATGGTGATGTTGCCGGCACGATAGACATCCATGATGCCTGGCACGCCAAGTGCCGAATCCGGCCGGAAGGTCAGCGGGTCGAGGAAGGAATCGTCGACACGGCGGTAGAGCACGTCGATCTGCTTGTAGCCCTCGGTCGTGCGCATCGCGACATGGCCGTCGACCACGCGCAGATCCTGCCCCTCGACCAGTTGCACGCCCATCTGGTCGGCGAGAAAAGCGTGTTCGAAATAGGCGGAATTGAAACTGCCGGGCGTCAGCACCGCGATGGTCGGCGCACCCTTGGTGCCTTGCGGGCGAACCGCCGCCAGGGACTGGCGCAGAAGCTGCGGATAGTTCTCCACCGGCCGCACCTTGATCTTCTGGAACAGCTCGGGAAACAGCTGCATCATCGTTTCGCGGTTCTCCAGCATGTAGGAGACGCCGGATGGCGTGCGCGCATTGTCCTCCAGCACGTAGAATTCGTCCTCGCTGATGCGGACGATGTCGACGCCGATAATGTGGGTGTAGACGCCGGCCGGTGGCCGCACGCCGATCATTTCCGGCAAAAACGCCTCGTTCTTGGCGATCAATTCCCTGGGAACGCGGCCGGCGCGCAGGATTTCCTGGCGATGGTAGATATCGTCGAGGAAGGCATTCAGCGCCTGCACGCGCTGCTCAATGCCTTGCGTCAGGCGCCGCCACTCATTGCCTGAAATGATGCGTGGAACGATATCGAAAGGGATCAGCCGTTCGGAGGCTTCCTGCTCGCCATAGACGGCGAAGGTTATGCCGGTCTTGCGGAAGACGCGTTCGGCGTCCTGCATCTTCTCGGTAAGTCTGGCTGGATCCTGCTCCTTCAGCCAGCGATCATAAGCCGAATACGGTCTTCTCAATCCGGAGACTTCCGGAAGCATTTCATCGAACGCTGCCAATCGCGTACTCCCCTGTGACGCCATTTCACTGGCGTCGCCGGAGAAAATCAAGCGCAATCGGTGATTTGGGGGAAGCGGGCGATCAGTATCTTGCGCTTGCCTAAAATTGAGGCAGCCTAAATATGACCTTGATCAGCCTTTGCCTCCCGCCCGGGCAACAGCGTTTGGCGGCTAGAATGCGCGGAAGGTGACGACGGTGAATGTATCCTTGATGCCGGGGAGAATCTGCACCTTCTCGTTGACGAAATGGCCGACGTCTTCCTCATCGTCGACATAGAACTTGGCGAGCAGATCGTAGTTGCCGGCGGTGGAGTAGATCTCCGAGGCGATCTCGGCATCGGCCAGCGCGCTGGCAACCTCATAGGATTTGCCCAGCTCGCATTTGATCTGCACGAAAAACGCCTTCATGGCTTCGTCCCGCTAAACGTCCAAGTCCAAGCGGCCCTTCTGGCAGACTGGAGGCGGGCTTTCAAGCGTTGGAATCCATCCCTAGCCGGCCCGAGCCTTGGCCGCGGCTTCCGGTCGCTCGGTTATCGCCTTTGCGAATATTCGCAATCGCTGAAACCGCGATATGCCGCGGAGCGTATATTATGATGCGTCTTCGGACAGCGATTTTGAGGGAAGACCTTTTCGAGGGACAACGGAGACAGGCCATGCGCCGTGCTTTTTTCGCATTCGCAGTCATTCCATTCATCTTCATGTCGCCCATCTTCATGTCACCCATCTTCATATCAGGGGCCTTTGCCGGCGATGCCGAGATCAAGGCCGGCCAGGCTGTCATCGACGGTCAGTTGAAAGCCCTCATCGCCAATGACGGCGCCAGGGCCTACAGCTTCGCCGCGCCAAACGTGAAGCAGGTCTTCCCGACCGTCGACGCCTTCATGAACATGGTGACCAACGGCTACCCGCCGGTGCGCAGGCCACAATCCTATGCCTTTGGCAAGGTCGAGCAGACGGGCCCGGGTTCGATTGTCCAGCAGGTGCTGATCGTCGGGCCCGATGGCAAGAACTACGAGGCGGTCTATACGCTGCAGCAGCAGCCCGACGGCACGTTCCAGATCACCGGCTGCAGCTTGCGGGCGTCGAATTCGTTGAGCACCTGAGGTTTTTACAGGAAGGGGATGTCGCCCCTCGCCCAGCCCTCGGTGATCTCAGCTCCACGCGCATCGAACGCGCCGGTCTCGATCGCGGCTCGGATATCCTGCATAAGCTTTTGATAATACGAAAGATTATTCCAGGTCAGCAGCATGGCCCCGAGCGCCTCCTGCGAGCGCACCAGATGGTGCAGGTAGGCGCGTGAATAATCCCGCGCCGCCGGGCAGTCGCTTTCCTCGTCGAGCGGGCGCGGATCGTCGGCGTGGCGTGCGTTGCGCAGATTGACCTTGCCGCGCCTGGTGTAGGCAAGGCCGTGGCGGCCGGCCCGCGTCGGCATCACGCAATCGAACATGTCGATGCCGCGCGCCACCGATTTCAGGATATCGTCGGGCGTACCGACGCCCATGAGATAGCGCGGCTTGTCGTCAGGCAGTTCCGGACAGGTGATGTCGAGCATCTCCAGCATCACCGCTTGCGGTTCGCCGACAGCAAGGCCGCCGACCGCGTAGCCTTTCAAATTCATCGCGCTCAGCGCCTGCGCCGAGCGCACCCTCAGTGCCGCGTTGTCGCCGCCTTGCACGATGCCGAACATCGCCTTGCCTGGCTGGTCGCCGAACGCCGTCTTGCAGCGCTCGGCCCAACGCAGCGACAGCTCCATGGCGCGCTCGATCTCCTTGATCTCGGCCGGCAGCGCCGTGCATTCGTCGAGCTGCATCTGGATGTCGGAATCGAGCAGACCCTGGATCTCGATCGAGCGCTCCGGCGACATTTCGTAAGCGGCGCCGTCGATATGGGAGCGGAAGGTGACGCCCTTCTCGGTCAGCTTCCGCAGCTTCGACAGCGACATCACCTGAAAACCGCCGCTGTCGGTCAGGATCGGCTGGGGCCAGCGGGCAAACTCGTGCAAGCCGCCAAGCCGCGCCACGCGCTCCGCGCCGGGTCGCAGCATCAGATGATAGGTGTTGCCAAGGATGATGTCGGCGCCGACGCCGCGCACCTGGTCCATGTACATGGCCTTGACCGTGCCGCCAGTGCCGACCGGCATGAAGGCCGGCGTGCGGATTTCGCCGCGCGGCATGTCGATCACCCCGCGCCGTGCCTTGCCGTCGGTCGCCAGAACCTTGAAAGAGAACGGCTTAGCCATTGAATTCCTTGTCATGAACCGGCGCGTCCGGCGCTTGGCTGTCGAGCGACTGGCGATATTGGATGCAGCCGCGCATGAATTTGGGCCAAGGCGGCACCGCAATGGATGGCTCGGTCTTCTCCGGTAGCAGATCCCAGAGGTCGGGATGATGCCAGCACAGATCGTGCCCGGAAGCATCGCGGTGTGCGCGAATGCCGGCGCGCAATTTTTTCACCTCCGCGATCAGGTTTTCGCGATCTAGGGCTTGCAGATCATCGTCCATCGCTCGTCTCCGCTCGATAAAGCAGGCTTGCGTCTCCATACGAATAGAACCTGTAGCGCTCGGCGATGGCATGCGCATAGGCGGCACGCATCGTCTCCAGGCCACTGAAGGCCGACACCAGCATGAACAGGGTCGAGCGCGGCAGATGGAAATTGGTCATCAGCATGTCGGCGGTGCGGAAACGATAGCCGGGCGTGATGAAGATGTCGGTCGGCCCGGACCATGCAGCCAATGTGCCGTCGTCACGCGCGGCACTTTCCAGCAAGCGCAGCGACGTCGTGCCGACGGCGATGATGCGCCCGCCCCTCGCCTTCGCCGCGTTGAGCGCTTCGGCGGTCGCCGCGCTGACCGAACCGATCTCGGCATGCATCTTGTGGTCGGCGGTGTCGTCCGCCTTCACCGGCAGGAACGTGCCGGCGCCGACATGAAGTGTGACGAACCGGCGTTCGACGCGCTTGGCGTCGAGCGCGGCAAACAGCTCCGGCGTGAAATGCAGGCCAGCGGTGGGCGCCGCAACGGCACCTTCCTCCCGGGCATAGATGGTCTGGTAGTCGGCCCGGTCGCGCTCGTCGTCATCGCGCTTCGAGGCGATATAGGGCGGCAGCGGTATGTGGCCGACGGCATGCAGCGCCTCGTCCAGGAACGGCCCCGACAGGTCGAAGCCGAGCAGCGCCTCGCCGCCCTCGCCCTTCTCGATCACCGTCGCGTCGAGCTGGCCGAGGAAACAGGAATTGCCGTCATGGCCGAAATGGATGCGGTCGCCGGCGGCAACGCGCTTGCCTGGCCGCATGAAGGCGAGCCAGCGGTCCGGCGCCATGCGCATGTGCAGCGTGGCCTCGACCTGTGCCTGCGCCTCGCCGCGCCGCCTTATGCCTTTGAGCTGCGCAGGGATGACCTTGGTGTCGTTGAACACCAGCACGTCGCCCGCCCTGAGCAGGGATGGCAGGTCGCCAACCCTGCGATCGTCGAGCGCCTCGCCCGGTCTGACCACCAGCATCCCGGCGCTGTCGCGCGGCTCCGCCGGGCGAAGCGCGATGCGCTCCTCAGGCAGGTCGAAATCAAAGAGATCGACACGCATCAGAAGAGCCGGACGAGCAGCGCTCCGGCCAAGAGCAGCACCGCGCCGGCAACGCGGCCGAGCGAGATTTCACGCACCGCGACACCGAGGAAGCCTATGCGGTCGATGAGCATGCCGGCCAGCAGTTGCCCTGCAACCAGGAACGCCATCAGTGCGGCGGCACCGATGCGGGGCGTGAGGATCGTCGACAGCGTGACGTAGAAGCCGCCGAGCATGCCGCCGGCAATGAACAGCCAGGGCGCGGGCGCCTTCCAGTCGAGCGAGATGCCTTGCAGCTTGACCACGATGACGGCGATGATGCCGAGCACCACCGCGCCCGACAGGAACGAAAACGCCGCCGCCGCGACCGGGAGCCCCAGGCCGCGCGCCAGCTGCGAATTGATCGGCGCCTGAATGGCAATGAAGGCGCCGGACAGGATGCCGAGAAGCGACCAGACGACGCCCATCATTGTCGTATTACCTTACTTGACGTCGGCCGCGACCTTCAGCGACACGATCTTGTCGGGATCCTGCACCGGCTCGCCGCGCTTGATCTTGTCGACATTGTCCATGCCTTCGATGACCTGGCCCCACACCGTGTACTGGCGGTTGAGGAAGGCGGCATCGTCGAAGCAGATGAAGAACTGCGAATTGGCCGAGTTCGGGTTCTGCGAACGCGCCATCGAACAGGTGCCGCGGCCGTGGTTGGCATTGGAGAATTCGGCCTTCAGGTCCGGCTTGTCGGAGCCGCCCATGCCGGCGCGGGAAGGAGCAAAGGTCGGCTTGCTCGAATTGCCGAACTTGACGTCGCCGGTCTGCGCCATGAAGCCTTCGATGACGCGGTGGAAGACCACGCCGTCATAGGCGCCTTCCCTGGCCAGTTCCTTGATGCGGGCGACATGGCCGGGTGCCAGGTCGGGAAGAAGTTCGATGACGACCTTGCCCTTGGTCGTTTCCATGATGAGCGCGTTCTCGCGGTCCTTGATCTCGGCCATGTCAGTTATCCTTTTGATAAAACAGATTTATTTGACAATTTTACTTGTCTGCGGCGATGCGCACTTTGATCATCCGATCGGGATCGGAGACCGTACCGTTGTCCGCCTCGTCGCCCTTCTTGATCTTGTCCACCAGGTCCATGCCGCTGACCACATTGCCGACGATGGTGTACTGCCCGTCGAGCGGCGGCGCCGGCGCGAACATGATGAAGAACTGCGAGTTTGCGGAATTCGGGTCCTGCGAGCGAGCCATGCCGACCACGCCGCGCTTGTAGTGCTCGGTCTGTGAGAACTCGGCAGGCAGGTCGGGCAGGTCGGAACCGCCGGTGCCGACGGCCTGGGGGTTGAAACCCTTCTCCATGTTGCCGAACTTCACGTCGCCGGTCTGCGCCATGAAGCCGTCGATGACACGGTGGAAGGCGACGTTGTCGTAGGCATGATCACGCACAAGCTTCTTGATCTGCGCGACATGCTTGGGCGCCAGGTCGGGCCGCAGCGCGATGGTCACGTCGCCGCCCTTCAGTGTGATGATCATGGTGTTTTCGGGATCGGCGGCATGGGCCGAGATCGATGCGGTCACGAGACCGGCAAGCACGACGAGGAACGAGGCGAGCTTTTTCAGCTGCATGGTCTTCTCCGAGAAACCTATTTTGCGAATTTGGCGGTGAGCGCACCGGCGACGGCCGCTGGCACGAAGGGGCGGATGTCGCCTCCCATCGAGGCTATCTGGCGCACAAGTGTGGCCGTAATGGTGCGTACCGAAGGGCTGGCGGGCAGAAAAACCGTCTGCAGTTCCGGCGCCATGGTCTCGTTCATGCCGGCCATCTGCATCTCGTAGTCGAGATCGGTGCCGTCGCGCAGGCCCCGGATCATGATCGAGGCGCCCTCTCTCCTGGCCGCGTCGATGACCAGCCCGTCAAAGGCGACCACCTTGATGCGGCCCCCGTCCCGGCCGAATTCGGCCTTGGTGGCGGCTTCGATGAGTTGCACCCGCTCCTCGAAGGAGAACAGCGGTTTCTTGCCCGGATGAATGCCGATCGCGGCATAGACGATGTCGGCCACGGCCAGCGATGCTTTCAGCACATCGAGATGGCCGTTGGTCAGCGGGTCGAAAGAGCCGGCATAGAGGGCAATTCGTTCAGTCATGGCTGGTGCTTCTAGCGAGCCTCCGCCGCAAAGGCAAATCCGATCGGCACCGAAGCCGTGAACCTTTTCCGCCGCATGAACGACAGATGAACACGCTGATCACGAAGCCTTCACGCAGCGTTCACTAGGTTGCACCTTAATAAGATGAAACCAAAATCCCATCTATCCGTTGTAAGGCGCAGGAGAACACGCAAATGCTGATCTACATGCTCGCCACTGCAATGACCGTCGCCATGCTGATCGCCACAGTATTCGGGCTGCATCAGGAGGCGCAACGGGTCCGCGTCAGGGCCACCACCAAGCGCTTCGAAGGCTTCGGCCCCCGCAAGCCCTATCGTCACTACTAAGTCAGTCCAGACTTGCTGCCGCGCCGGCCAATGGGCCGGCGTTGCTATGTCCAGAACCTGCCGCGGCAGTTATTCCGCGCTATCGGTGCCAGCGTCTGGTGTAGGGCTGGCCTCAGAACCGCCCTCGACGGCTTCTTCGATTTCCTCGTCCGGTTGCGGTTCGGATATCCGCTCGACCGAAACCACCTTTTCACCCTCAGCCGTGTTGAAGATGGTCACGCCCTTGGTGGCGCGGCTGGCGAAGCGGATGCCGTTGACCGGTACCCGGATGACGGTGCCGCCGTCCGACACCAGCATGATCTGGTCGTCATTGCCGACCGGGAAGGTCGCCACCAGCTGGCCAATCTCGGCGGTCTTCGACACGTCGGTGGCGCGGATGCCCTTGCCGCCGCGGCCGGTCAGGCGGAA
Organism: Mesorhizobium sp. B263B2A; assembly: GCF_020165775.1. Taxonomy (NCBI): domain Bacteria; kingdom Pseudomonadati; phylum Pseudomonadota; class Alphaproteobacteria; order Hyphomicrobiales; family Phyllobacteriaceae; genus Mesorhizobium; species Mesorhizobium sp. B263B2A. The sequence goes on along the minus strand of NZ_JAIUIU010000003.1, from coordinate 200,715 downwards.
ATCATAGGACGACGAGCGCTTGCCGTAGCCATATTCGGTCACCGTCAGAACGTACTGTTCATGCGCCTTGAGCTCTTCGTAACGGCTGTCGGAAAGCTCCGTCTCCTCGCCGATCTCCTCATTGGTCAGCGCGATCTCTTCTTCCTCTCCCGCCGTCTCGGCGGCAAGCCGCCGCTCCGACGCCGCCCGCTTGAGGTAAGCGGCTCGCTCCGCCGGAGAAGCATCGACATGCTCGATCACCGACATGGAGATGATGCGGTCGGTCGCAGCCATGGTGATGCCGCGCACGCCGACGGAATTGCGGCTCTGGAAGACACGCACGTCCCCGACGGAGAAGCGGATGCACTGACCCGAATTCGCCGTCAGAAGCACATCGTCATTGTCGGTGCAGGTCTCGACGCCGAGGATCTCGTCGCCCTCCTCCTCCAGCTTCATCGCAATCTTGCCGTTGCGGTTGACCTGGACGAAGTCGGACAGCTTGTTGCGGCGCACGGTGCCGCGCGTCGTGGCGAACATCACGTCGAGCTCGCCCCAGCTCGTCTCGTCCTCCGGCAGCGGCATGATGGTGGTGATGCGCTCGCCCTGCTCCAGCGGCAGCATGTTGATCAGCGCCTTGCCGCGTGACTGCGGGTTGCCGATCGGCAGCCGCCAGACCTTTTCCTTGTAGACGATGCCGCGCGAGGAGAAGAACAGCACCGGCGTGTGCGTGTTGGCCACGAACAGCCGGGTCACGAAATCCTCTTCCTTGGTCGACATGCCGGAGCGGCCCTTGCCGCCACGGCGCTGCGCCCGGTAGAGCGAAAGCGGCACGCGCTTGATGTAGCCGGAATGGCTCACCGTCACGACCATGTCCTCGCGCTGGATCAGGTCCTCGTCTTCCATGTCCGCGCCGCCGTCGGTGAGTTCGGTGCGGCGTGGCGTGCCGAACTCGTCGCGCACGGCGGCAAGTTCGTCCTTGACGATCTGCTGGACCCGCGCGCGGGACGACAAAATGTCCAGATAATCGATGATTTCGGCGCCGATCGTGTTCAACTCGTCGGCGATTTCGTCGCGGCCAAGTGCCGTCAGGCGCTGCAGGCGCAGTTCGAGGATGGCGCGCGCCTGTTCCTCGGACAGATTGTAGGTGCCGTCCTCGTTGATGCGATGGCGCGGATCGTCGATCAGGAGGATCAGCGATTCGACGTCGCCCGACGGCCAGCGCCGCTCCATCAACTGCTCGCGCGCCGTCTGCGGATCGGGCGCGGTGCGGATCAGCTTGATCACTTCGTCGATGTTGGCGACGGCGATGGCCAGACCCACCAGCACATGGGCGCGGTCGCGCGCCTTGCGCAGCAGGAATTTCGTGCGCCTCGTGATCACCTCTTCGCGGAAGGAGACGAACGCCCTCAGCATATCGGTCAGGTTCATCACTTCCGGCTTGCCGCCGTTCAGCGCCACCATATTGGCGCCGAACGAGGTCTGCAGCGGCGTGAAACGGTAAAGCTGGTTGAGGATGACGTCGGCAACGGCGTCGCGCTTCAGTTCGATGACGACGCGGTAGCCCTGGCGGTCGCTTTCGTCACGGATGTCGGAAATGCCCTCGATGCGCTTGTCGCGCACCAGTTCGGCCATCTTCTCGATCATCGAGGCCTTGTTCACCTGGTAGGGAACCTCGGTGATGATGATCGATTCACGGTCATTGCCGCGCTGTTCGATGTTGACCTTGCCGCGCATGACGATGGAACCGCGGCCGGTCGCATAGGCGCTGTAGATGCCGGAACGGCCAAGCACGATGCCGCCGGTCGGAAAATCCGGCCCCGGAATGATCTCCATCAGCGCCGGCAGGTCGATCGCCGGATTGTCGATGATGGCGATCGCGCCGTTGCAGACTTCGCTCAGATTGTGCGGCGGAATGTTGGTGGCCATGCCGACGGCAATGCCGCCAGAGCCGTTGACCAGAAGGTTGGGGAAGCGCGCCGGCAGCACTTTCGGCTCGGTGTCGGAGGCGTCATACGTGTCCTGGAAATCGACGGTCTCCTTGTCGATGTCCTCCAGCAATTCATGCGCGACCTTGGTCAGACGCGATTCGGTGTAGCGCATCGCCGCCGGCGGATCGCCGTCGATCGAGCCGAAATTGCCCTGCCCGTCGATCAGCGGCACGCGCAGCGACCAATCCTGCGCCATGCGCACCAAGGCGTCATAGATCGAGGCATCGCCATGCGGATGGTATTTACCCATCACATCGGCGACCGGGCGTGCGGACTTCACATATTTGCGGTTCCAGTGATAGCCGCTCTCATGCGCCGCGTAGAGAATGCGGCGATGCACCGGCTTGAGGCCATCGCGCACATCGGGCAGCGCACGGCTGACGATCACGCTCATGGCGTAAGACAGATAGGAGCTCTGCATCTCCTCGATGATGGAGATCGGCTCGATGCCGGTGGGGCCGCCGTCGGCGCCGCGCGGTGTTTTTTGGTCGGTCAAATCGGATCACAATCTAATCAGGAATCACTTGACGCTTATATAGGAAGCACGGCCGAAACTCCAATATCAGCGACACTTTTCCAGTGTCATTTTTGGTGGTAATTTCAAAAGGATACCGCTGATTGCGACGATATGGCCACAACGCTTTTCGCCGCCACCTGGGCAAAAGCCGGCAATGGACCAACTTCGCCTAACGAAAGCCGCGGGCGCCCTGAATTTGGAGCCCGTGGCCGCCTTGCGAGCGCTGAGCGGGTGGCTGCGCCGCGATCTCGACGGGGACTGATCGCAGGTTGGCGGTACGTGCCGACGTCGGACTGAGCCCGCTTCAGCCGAGACGCCCGCTTGCCGGGGCGCTTGATCGGCGAGCGCGATAGTTGCCCGGCGTCTCGCCCATGATGCGCCGGAAACGGCGGTTGAAAGTCGACAGATCGTTGAAGCCGGCCTCGAAGGCGATCGCCGAAATCGTATCGTTCGACATGCGCAGCCGCACCGCCGCGCGGTGCAGCCGGGTCTTGAGCAGGAATTGATAGGGCGTCATGCCGGCGACCTGCCGGAAGGTGCGCAGGAAATGATAGGGACTGGTCGCCGCTTCATCGGCCAACACTGAAAGCGAAACCGGCCCGTCGGCATCCAGCTCGATGCGCCGCACGGCTTCGGCGACCCGCTTCTGATCGCGACGGCTCGGGGCGCGCCTGGCAGGCGTGGCGCTGGAAACCGTGGCGACTGCGGCAGCGGCAATGCGTAGGGAAAGTTCCTCGAAGGCGTCCTTGTCGGCCATTGCGCGCGCGGCTTCCGCCTCTGCCAACAATGGCGCCAAGGCCGGCAAAGGCGGCAGTCGCGGCGCGTCGAAGGCCAGCGTCCCGGTGCCCGGGACACCGGCCACGATCCGTTCCATGTAGGCCGGCCTGAAGTGGAACGAGAGGCAACGGTCGCCGCCGCCATGTTCGTGCCCGCATTCGTAGCACGTGCCGGAATTGCCGAGCAGCAGCGCGCCGGGTGCCAGCATCGCGGTGCCTTGCTGCGCGCGGTAGCGGAACGTGCCGCTGGTCACCGCCGCCACACAGAAATCCCGATGCGCCTCCTCGAACGGCCGGTCGCCGGCGCCGGCCGTGCAGATCACATCCGCCACATGCCAGCCAGGTCCAAATGCGAGCGTATGCGTTGTGGCCGTCATGGGCCGAAATATAGCAATTTTTCCCAAGCCCAGAACACCGTCACCGGCTAATCCTCACGGTCTCCTGACAAAAAGAGACCACGGCCATGTTCGATCCCTTTGCCGAAGCCTTGCACAGCCCCGGACCGATCGGCGAGTTAGCCGAAAAACTCAATCTCTACGGCCGCTTCGTCGGTGCCTGGACATTCGACGCCTCGCGCCACCTCGAGGACGGCATGGTGCTGACCGGGCGCGGCGAGGTGCATTTCGGCTGGGTGCTGGAAGGCCGCGCCATCCAGGACGTCTGGATCCTGCCCGCACGGAACACCGGTTCGCAGCCTTCGCTCGGCAAATGGACGTTCTATGGTACGACGCTGCGGGTCTATGATCCCGCCGCGGACGCCTGGCACATCTTCTGGAGTGATCCGCGCAACCAGTACTTCAGCCGCCAGCTTGGGCGCGCCGAGGGCGACACGATCGTGCAGATCGGCGCCGATGGCACTGGCTCCTCAGTGCGCTGGAGTTTTTCGCGCATCACCGAAGACAGCTTCCGCTGGCTTGGCGAGCGTTCGCACGACGATGGCGCGACATGGCGGCTCGAGGTCGAATTCCTGGCCCGCCGCGCGAATAAAGTTCGAAATGAAAGGTAGCGGTCCCTCACGCCCCCTCTGTCTTGCCGGCATTTCACGCCACAGCCTGTTTTCAGTGCCCCTGCTTTGCTCTACCAATTGCAGGGCACGGGCTCGGCCCGGCGGGAGGGGTCAGAGATGCCGAGTTTCGACAGCCTGTTCAACGCCTTCGTCACCATTCTGGTGACCATCGACCCGCCCGGCCTGGCGCCGCTGTTTCTCGCCGTGACACGCGGCATGAACCGCGAGGAGCGCCAGCAGGTCTCGGTCCGCGCCTCGATCATCGGCTTCCTGGTGATGGCGCTGTTCGCCGTCGCCGGCGCCTCCATCCTGTCGGTGTTCGGCATTACGCTGCCAGCCTTCCGTGTCGCCGGCGGTTTTCTGCTGTTCTTCATCGCCTTTGAAATGGTGTTCGAGCGCCGGCAGGATCGCAAGGAGAAGATCGGCGACGTTGCCATCACCAAGGACATGATCCACAACATCGCCGCTTTCCCGCTGGCGATCCCGCTGATCGCCGGCCCCGGCGCCATTTCGGCGACGGTGCTGCTCTCCGGCTCGTTTCAGGGCTTTGCGGCGCAAGCCGCGCTGGTCGGCATCATCTTCGTCTGCCTCGCCATCACCTATCTGGTGTTCGTGCTGTCGGAGCGCATCGACCGCATCCTCGGCCAGACCGGGCGTTCGATCCTGACCCGCCTGCTCGGCGTCATCCTGGCGGCATTGGCCGTACAGTTCGTCGCCGACGGCATCAAGGCGCTGATGGCGAGTTGAACAGTAATCCCTACTGCCTACTGCCTACTGCCTACTGCCTACTGCCTACTGCCTACTGCCTACCTCGCCGTCGTATCGATCACTTCGAAATCGTGGGTGATCGTGGCGGTTTTGGCCAGCATCGCCGAGGCCGAGCAGTATTTCTCGATCGACAGGTCGATCGCTCGCTTGACCTTTTCCGGCGAGAGCGCCCTGCCCTTGACGACGAAATGCATGTGGATGCGCGTGAACACCTTTGGGTCGGTCTCGGCCCGGTCGGAATCGAGCTCGACGACGCAGTCCTCGACCGCCTCGCGGCCCTTTTCAAGGATATGGACGACATCATAGGCCGAACAGCCGCCGGTGCCGATCAGCACCAGTTCCATCGGGCTCGGCCCCGGCGTCTTGCCTTCCGGGCCGGACGCGGTTCCCAGCACGACCTTATGACCGCTGCCGGACTCACCGATGAAGGTGCGTTCCTCCACCCATTTCACGCGTGCTTTCATCGAACTCGTCCTTCACCGTATTTCCTTGACCGCTCGGCCAGCGCTCAATTCGACAATGCAAAACCCCGAAAGTCCATTGGGACTCTCGGGGCACAATGCTTGAGCCAACATTGAGCCTGAGCCAAAACTGGCGTCCGCGGTTTCGATCAGAGCCCGCCTTGATCAGAACGGGATTTCGTCGTCCAGCTCGCGCGACGAACCGCCGCCACCGCCGCCCCTGGGAGCGCTGCCGCCGCCACGGTTGAAGCTCTCGTTCGGGCTGGACTGGCCAAAATCGGAACCACGGCTGTTGCCGCCGGAATAGCCGCCGACCTGGCCACCCTCGCCCTGGCCGCGCGCGTCGAGCATCTGCAGCTCGCCGCGGAATTTCTGCAGCACGACTTCCGTCGTGTATTTGTCGGCGCCGGTCTGGTCCTGCCATTTGCGCGTCTGCAGCTGGCCCTCGACATAGACCTTCATGCCCTTCTTCAGGTACTGCTCGGCGACCTTGGCTATGCCCTCATTGAAGATGACGACGTTGTGCCACTCGGTCTTTTCCTTGCGCTCGCCCGAATTCTTGTCGCGCCAGCTTTCCGACGTGGCGATGCGAATGTTGACGACCGGCTCGCCCGAGTTCAGGCGGCGGATTTCAGGGTCCGCACCAAGATTGCCGACCAGAATGACCTTGTTGACGCTACCCGCCATGATATTTCTCCGCGCTCATCCGAAACAAATTTTTGTCGCAGCACCTTACAGGCTGCGAATGTCAGCCGCCTGCTAAGGCTGGCTTTTCCCACAAGGTTTTTGTTCCCTTTTCGTTCCTATATGCACTGCCGCTGATTGTCAAGGAATGGCAGCAATGCCCGAGCCCCGCATATGGGTTTCAAAACATCACTTGCCAAATCAATAAGTATCGACTTATGCTTTCGTCATGATCGAAGCAGAGATTTTCCGCGCCCTGGCCGACCCGACGCGCCGCGCCGTCTTCGAGCGTCTCGCCACGGCAGAGATGAGCGTGTCGGAACTGCGCAGCGGCCTGACGGTGTCACAGCCGGCCGTGTCGCAGCATCTGGCGGTGCTGCGCAGCGCCGGCCTCGTGGTCGAGCGGCGGGCCGGCCGCAATGCCTATTACCGCGCCGATCCGCAGGGGCTTGCCCCCCTGCTCTCCTGGATCGAGCGCTACCGGACCTTCTGGCCGGAGCGTATCGAAAGGTTGAAGACGGTTTTGAAGGACATGGACCAGTGAAGGATTTGGATCAGTGAAGGGTTTGGACCAGTGAAGGATTTGGGATCGATGAACGCCAAAAACCAAAACGAAGTCGCCCAGGATGCGCTGGAGTTCGAATACGATCTTTCCGAGCCGCCCGAAAAGGTGTGGCGGGCGCTGACGGTGCCGGAATTGCTCGCCGCCTGGATGATGCCGAACGACATCAGGCCGCAGGCCGGCAGCCGTTTTGCCTTCGCGGGACCGGAGGCTCCGATCGAATGCGAAATCCTCGACGCCGAGCCCGAACGCCTGTTGCGCTATTCCTGGCGGGAGCAGCCGGGCGATGCGACACGGCAGGACCCGCTCGACAGCACCGTCACCTTCACGCTTGCCCGCACCGTTTCCGGCGGCACGCATCTGCGCATCGTCCATGACGGCTTTGCCCGCAAAGCCATGCCCGCCGTCGCCATGGCTGGTGCCGGCTGCCGGCTTTCGCTGGGGTTGCACGAGGCCGGGAAGCCCATCGCCGCGAACACGCCGCGCCTTCTGCTGCGCGCGGCGTGAACATAGAAATCGGAGACGAAAAATGAGCGGTGTTGCCAATCTAGTGCCGATGGTGATCGAGCAATCGAGCCGCGGCGAACGCGCCTTCGACATTTTCTCGCGGCTGCTGCGCGAGCGCATCATCTTCATCAATGGCGAGATCAACGACGACATCTCGGCGCTGGTCTGTGCGCAGCTTTTGTCACTGGAATCAGATAATCCCGACAAGGAGATCTCGCTCTACATCAACTCGCCGGGCGGCGTGGTGACCAGCGGCTTCGCCATCTACGACACCATGCAGTACATCAGTTGCCCGGTGTCGACCGTGTGCATGGGGTTTGCGGCGTCGATGGGATCGTTCCTGCTGATGGCAGGCACGCCGGGGCGTCGTATCTCGCTGCCGAACGCCACCATCCTGCTGCATCAGCCGCTGGGCGGCTTCCAGGGCCAAGCGTCCGATATCCAGCGCCATGCCGAGCGCATCGTGAAGACCAAACGCCACATGGCCGAACTTTACGCGCAGCATTGCGGCCGCAGCTACGAAGAGGTTGAACGTACGCTGGACCGCGACCATTTCATGACCGCCCGCGAGGCACAGGCATGGGGCATTGTCGACCACGTCTTCGACACGCGCAAAAAGGCGGCGTGAGGCGAAGGCAGATCGGATTTTCTTCGGCTTGCCGAAGATTTGACGAGACCGGTCTGGTTCCGATGGCGGCACCTCCCTATAATCGGGGGATGACCGACACGCATCCGTCCAGACCATCGCATCGTGTGATCGCCGCCGCCGTGCTCGCCATTGCCGGCCTCGTGTCCGGCACGGCCCTCGCAGAGGATGGCTCGCCGCCGCAGAAGGCCCTGCCCGGCGTGACCGGTGGCTATCAGATTGCCAAGCCGGCCCCCCAGCCCGAGCCTGACGATGCGTTCCCCAGCAGCGGCAACGGCCAGTTCAAGATCGGCAATACCGATGTCAGGATTTCCGGCAGCATCACGGTCGATGTCGCCACGGGCGGAATGAAACCTCGAAGGTAGGGATAGCCGCGGCCGGCCCAGCACAAAAGAACAGCCCCGCCGTGCCCTAGGGCAAACGGACGGGGCTTTTCTGGATCTCAAATCCAATCTTGCCGGGAGTGTACTGCCGGCGTTTGATTTCGGATGCTTCGCGGCATTCAGCCGACGATCCGACTAGTAGTCTCTGATTTTTGTGGGATACGGCCGGTCACGGTTTGTCGGGCAGCGTTGAAGCTGATCCTCACACTTGCGCCTGCCGCGGCTCCAGCTAGATGTGGAGCCCTTGGGGACTATCAGGTGGCGTCATGCTCCGCTCCTTTGTCCGTTGCGACATTCGTCTCGAAGCGCAAATCGCAATGCCTGCGGCGTCTCGCAGGCCGCCTTGGGGCGGCGAGGCCATCGAAAGACGGCCGGCTTCGTTGACATCGGGAGACTGCTCCCGTGAGCCGGCTGCGTCAACCGCCAATAGCCGGTTACGGAAAAATGTGATCTCCGGGAGGTTAGTTTCAGGTCAGTTTTTGCACAGCTTTGTCAGGAGCGTGTTCGGCCTTTGTTCTTTCCGCTTGCCCGTTCGCGCGAAAGACGGTTAAACGACTTCTGTCGGGAGTTGTGGCGTCTCTCGACGTGGCGGCAAAAACACCTACATAGGGGATGGCCGGGAAAAGCCCGCCAATCCCATGAATTCCAGATCTGAGGCGGCGACCGGCGATGGCCGACCATAAATTCCTTTCCATTCGCGGGGCGCGCGAACACAATCTGAAGAACGTCGATCTCGACCTGCCGCGTGACAGCCTGATCGTCATGACCGGCCTGTCGGGCTCCGGCAAGTCGTCGCTTGCCTTCGACACCATCTATGCCGAAGGCCAGCGCCGCTATGTCGAAAGCCTGTCGGCCTATGCGCGCCAATTCCTCGAAATGATGCAGAAGCCTGACGTCGACCAGATCGACGGCCTGTCGCCGGCAATCTCAATCGAGCAGAAGACTACATCGAAGAACCCGCGTTCGACGGTCGGCACCGTCACCGAGATCTACGACTACATGCGCCTGCTGTTCGCGCGTGTCGGCGTTCCCTATTCGCCGGCCACCGGCCTGCCGATCGAGAGCCAGACGGTCAGCCAGATGGTCGACCGCGTGCTGGCGCTCGAGGAAGGCACACGACTGTTCCTGCTGGCGCCCATCGTGCGCGGCCGCAAGGGCGAGTACCGCAAGGAGCTCCTCGAACTGCAGAAGAAGGGCTTTCAGCGCGTCAAGGTCGATGGCGTCTTCTATGAAATCGCCGACGTTCCGGCGCTGGACAAGAAATACAAGCATGACATCGATGTCGTCGTCGACCGCATCGTCGTGCGCGGCGATCTTGCCACGCGGCTTGCCGACTCCATCGAGACGGCGCTGAAGCTCGCCGAGGGACTGGCGGTGGCCGAGTTCGCCGACAAGCCGCTCGACGCCAGCCAGACCGGCGAGGATTCGGTCAACAAGTCGAAGAACGAGACGCATGAGCGCATCCTGTTCTCGGAAAAATTCGCCTGTCCGGTGTCCGGCTTCACCATTCCCGAGATCGAGCCGCGCCTGTTCTCGTTCAACAACCCGTTCGGCGCCTGCCCGACCTGCGACGGTCTCGGCAGCCAGCGTGCCATTGACCCCAACCTCGTCGTGCCCGACGAGAACGTATCGCTGCGCGACGGCGCCGTCAGCCCGTGGGCGAAATCGACCTCGCCCTACTACTCGCAGACGCTCGAAGCGCTGGGCAAGGCCTACAACTTCAAGCTCGGCGACAAGTTCAAGGATCTGACCACCGAGGCCCAGGAGGCGATCCTGCGCGGCACCGGCGAGCGCGAGATCACCTTCCAATACGATGATGGCTTGCGCTCCTACAAGACGACCAAGACCTTCGAAGGCGTCATCCCCAATCTCGAACGGCGCTGGAAGGAGACCGAATCCGCCTGGATGCGCGAGGAGATCGAGCGCTTCATGTCGGCGACGCCTTGCCCGGTCTGCAAGGGCTACCGGCTGAAGCCGGAAGCGCTGGCGGTGAAGATCGGCGGCAAACACATTGGCGAGGTCACCGAGCAGTCGATCCGCAATGCCGACAAATGGTTCACCGACCTGCCCGCGCAGCTCAACGACAAGCAGAACGAGATCGCGGTGCGGGTGCTGAAGGAAATCCGCGAGCGGCTGCGCTTCCTCAACGATGTCGGTCTCGACTACCTGACGCTGTCGCGCAATTCCGGCACGCTGTCGGGCGGCGAGAGCCAGCGCATCCGGCTGGCCTCGCAGATCGGCTCGGGCCTCACCGGGGTACTCTACGTGCTGGACGAGCCGTCGATCGGCCTGCATCAGCGCGACAACACGCGGCTGCTCGACACGCTGAAGCACCTGCGCGATATCGGCAACACGGTGATCGTCGTCGAGCATGACGAGGACGCCATCCTGCATGCCGACTATGTCGTCGACATGGGACCGGCCGCCGGCATCCATGGCGGCGAGATCATCGCCCAGGGCACGCCGCAGCAGGTGATGGCCAACCCCAATTCGATCACCGGCCAATATCTGTCGGGCGCGCTGGAAGTCGCCACCCCTGGTGTTCGGCGTGAGGCGAAAAAAAATCGCCGCCTGAAAATCGTCGGCGCGCGCGGCAACAATCTGAAGAACGTCACCGCCGAAATCCCGCTCGGCACCTTCACCGCCGTCACCGGCGTGTCGGGCGGCGGCAAGTCGACCTTCCTCATCGAGACGCTGTTCAAAGCGGCCTCGCGCCGCATCATGGGCTCGCGTGAGCATCCGGCCGAGCATGACCGCATCGAGGGCCTCGAATTCCTCGACAAGGTCATCGACATCGACCAGTCGCCGATCGGCCGTACGCCGCGTTCGAACCCCGCCACCTATACCGGCGCCTTCACGCCGATCCGCGACTGGTTCGCCGGCCTGCCGGAAGCCAAGGCGCGCGGTTATCAGCCGGGGCGTTTTTCCTTTAACGTCAAGGGTGGCCGCTGCGAGGCCTGCCAGGGCGACGGCGTCATCAAGATCGAGATGCACTTCCTGCCCGACGTCTACGTCACCTGCGACGTCTGCCACGGCAAGCGCTACAACCGCGAGACGCTCGACGTGCTGTTCAAGGGCAAGTCGATCGCCGACGTACTTGACATGACGGTGGAGGAAGGCGTCGATTTCTTCGCCGCCGTGCCCGGCGTCCGCGACAAGCTCGACACGCTGAAGCAGGTCGGCCTCGGCTATATCCATATCGGCCAGCAGGCGACGACACTGTCCGGCGGCGAGGCGCAGCGGATAAAACTCGCCAAGGAATTGTCGCGCAAGGCGACCGGCAAGACGCTCTACATCCTTGACGAGCCGACCACCGGCCTGCACTTCCACGATGTCGCCAAACTGTTGGAAGTGCTGCACGAACTGGTCGACCAGGGCAACACGGTAGTGGTCATCGAGCACAATCTCGAAGTCATCAAGACCGCCGACTGGGTGCTCGACCTCGGTCCCGAAGGCGGCGACGGCGGCGGCGAACTGGTCGCGTCAGGCACGCCGGAAGCGATCGTGCGCGAAAAGCGCAGCTATACAGGCCAGTTCCTCAAGGAACTTCTTGAGCGGCGCCCCGGAGGCAAGCGCGAAGCGGCGGAGTGAGCATGAACCTCAGAGCGGCCCGCCCCGAGGATCTCGCCGCAATCGTCTCGCTGACGCAAGCGGCGTACGCGCCCTATACCGCGCTGCTCGGCGGACCGCCGATTCCGGTCACCGAGGACTATGCGCCGCGCATCGGGCGCGGCGAGGTCTGGCTGCTGGAGAGTGGCGGCGAACTGGCCGGAGTGCTCACACTGGAGCGACATGAGGACCACGCGATGATCTTCTCCGTCGCGGTGTCGCCCGCCTTCCAGGGCAAGGGTTTTGGTATCAAGCTGCTCAATCACGCGGATCGACAGACGCGCTTGTGGGGCCTGCCGGAGACACGGCTCTACACCAATGCGAAAATGGAACGGAACATCGCGCTCTATCTCGCTTACGGCTATCGCGAAACGGGTCGCCGGCCCAATCCGTACCGGCCAGGATGGGTGCTCGTCGACATGGCAAAGCGGGTCGCCGAGGCCACGACGACGGCCTGATTTTCTAAAACTGGGAGGACGAAAATGAGCAAATCGGGAACAATCCGCTCCGGCATGGGCGGCTGGACCTTCGAGCCGTGGGATAAGTCCTTCTATCCGGACAAGCTTCCGAAGGCCAAGCAGCTGCAATATGCCAGCCGGCAGGTGCCGAGCATCGAAGTCAACGGCACCTATTATTCCAGCTTCAAGGAACCGACCTTCGTCAAATGGGCCAACGAGGCACCGGATGGTTTCGTCTACTCGCTGAAAGGCAACCGCTTCGTCACCAACCGGCGCGTGCTCGGCGAAGCCGGCGAATCGATGATGCGTTTTCTCGGCTCCGGCGTTGCCGCGCTCGGCGAGAAGCTCGGGCCGATCCTGTGGCAGTTCGCACCGACCAAGAAATTCGATCCGGACGATTTCGAGGCCTTTCTGAAACTCTTGCCGGAAAAGCAGGATGGCGTTGCGCTGCGCCACGCGCTCGAAGTGCGCAACGACAGTTTCGTGGTGCCGGAGTTCGCGGCCCTGGCGCGCAAATACAAGGCGGCGATCGTCTATGCCGATCATGCCAAATACCCTGATATCGCCGACGTCACCGGGGATTTCGTCTATGCGCGGCTGCAGACCGGCTCAGATGACAATCCCGATTGCTACACGCCAAAGGGCCTCGACGAGTGGGCGGTGCGGGCAAGGACCTGGGCGCAGGGCAAGCAGCCGGAAGACCTGCGGCGTGCCGATCCCAAGACCGATGCGCCGGTCCAGCCGCGCGACGTGTTCGTCTACTTCATCACCGAGGGCAAGGTGCGCGCGCCGTTCGGGGCGATGGCGCTGATGAAGCGAGTGGCCGGCTGACGAGCTTCAGTCGATATCCGGCTACATGCTTAAAGCGCGCCATCTATGCTTTGTACGCGTAGCAAAGCGCCTATTCGTGGCATCTTCGCCATGATCGTAACCTTATCGACACTTCCTTGCCGCATGAATGCGACGACGCCAAGCCGCAGAGCTGGAACCGCCGTCGGCAGGGAAAGAGGGGCATGTCGCTCGACTACACTTCACTTCTGCTGGCTGTCGGTTTTTCCGCTGCTTGCCTGGGCCTGACATTGTTCGGCATGTGGCTGACCGCCCGGTCGGAGCGATTCCTGCTGACATGGGCGACCAGCCTGGTGTTCGTTGTCGGCGACATCTTTGTCTATGACGCCTATATCGACATGCCCGGCCGCCTGCTGGGCATCGCCGCGCTGGCCTTCCTGCTGATTGGTTTTTCGACCATGCTGGGTGCCGCCTACCAGTTCAGGACCGGCGGCTCGCCGATGCCGCGAGCTTTGTTGGGCTGCATATCGCTGGCGGTGGCGCTGCCGCCCATGGCTCTTGGATATGACGGCCTTGGCTTCATGTTCGAGAACCTGTTCGCGGCCTTGCTTCTGTTCGCGACGGCGTTCGAGTACTGGAGAGGTCGCGATGAAGCCCCTGCCCTGACGATCGGCATCACCGCGCTCTATTCGGCCACGGCCACGTCCTTTGTACTGTGCGCCATGGTTCTCGCCTGGGATGGAAGACTGGTCCTGGGGCATGCGCCGAGCAACTGGGCCGAGGAACTGAGCCTGATCGTGGTCATCGCCAGCATGACCGGCATCGGCGCGTTGTCGCTTGCCCTCAACCAGGGCCGTCTGGCCAGGCATCACCGCCGCGATGCATTGACCGATCCCTTGACCGGACTGCTCAACCGGCGCGCGCTGTTCGACATGCATGGCAATGCGCCGGTCGGAGCTTTTACCGCGATCGTCGTCTTCGACCTCGACAGCTTCAAAGCCATCAACGATGAATTCGGCCACGCGGCGGGCGATGAGGTGCTGAGAGTGTTCGCGAGCGAACTCGTAGGCAATCTTCGCCAGACCGATGTCGCCGCGCGCATGGGCGGCGAGGAATTCGCGCTGGTGCTGAAACGCACCCTGCCGGAGACCGTGGAGGCTGCGGCAGAGCGCATCCGGACCGCTTTCGCCGCGCGCCGGATAGAAACCGAGATGGGCTCGCTGACATGCACGGTCAGCGCCGGGTTTGCCTTCGGCGCCAAGGACGGCCCGAGCTTCGACAAGGTGCTCAGCGCCGCCGACAAGGCGCTCTACGACGCCAAACGCGGTGGCCGCAACCGCGTCGTCATCGCTTCTCCGTTCCGGCGCGCGAGCTGATCACGCATATCAATACCGGCCTCTGATCGCGGGTGGACGAACGCGGCTCTTATGCCGCCATGACGATCTCATTGAAGGTATCGAGATCGACATAGAAGACCTTGGTGATCTCCTCGATCAGATCGTCGTAGTCGCAGCCCTGTGATCTCAAGATGTTGATGGCAGCGATGATGTCGACGCGTTCGGTAAGCCGCCGCTTCTGGTAGTCCTCGACGTAACGTTCCATGGCTGTCCCTTAGCCTGTGTGCCCAAACGCGTTTGAACGACAGAGATCGCAGGAGGGAAGCTAGGCAGCCTTGCTTGTGTGAAACTTGCCCGGCATTGGCCGTGCTCCTCGATCTGCGATAACCAGACTGATACGGAAGCGGCCGACTCACAAAGCCATGGAAAAGACTAGCACGCGATGTTCGGCGTGCCAGAGACGTACAGTGATCTTTGAAGAAAGATTGAGCGCCGCAGCGCACCTCGCGACTTCGTCATCCTTGGGCGTAGCGAACGCGAAGCGGAGCGAAGACCCAAGGATCCATGCCGTGACTTTAAAAGCGCCGCCACGGTGCAGTATCTGGGATCGATTGGCGCGCCGAAGCGGGTTTCTATTCTGCATCGACGCACTCTTCGGCCGATGTCACGGCATGGATCCTGGGGTCTGCGCCGCGTCGCTTCGCTCCTTGCTTCGCCCCAGGATGACGACGAGACGATTCTAGACCGTAAGGAACTTCCGCACATCAGTCCGGTCTAGATCTTCGGCCGGGCCGGTATGGACGATCTGGCCGCGGTCCATGATGTTGACCTCGTCGGCGAGCTCGCGGCAGAAGTCGAGATACTGCTCGACCAGCAGCACCGCGATGCCGGCCTGGTCGCGCAGATAGCGAATGGCGCGGCCGATATCCTTGATGATCGACGGCTGGATCCCTTCCGTCGGCTCGTCCAGCACCAGGAGTTTCGGCCGCATCACCAAGGCCCGGCCGATGGCGAGCTGCTGCTGCTGGCCGCCGGACAGGTCACCGCCGCGGCGGCCGAGCATCTGCTTGAGCACCGGAAACAACTCGAAGACATGGGACGGCACGTTGCGGTCGGCCCGTTTCAACGGCGCGAAGCCGGATTCGAGATTTTCCCGCACCGTGAGCAGGGGAAAGATCTCCCTGCCCTGCGGCACGAATGCGATGCCCGACCGGGCGCGGTCATACGCCGCGCTCCGGTCGAGCGCCTTCCCCTCGAAGGCAACGCTTCCGCTCGTCAGCCGGTGGTGGCCGACGATCGATCTCATCAAACTGGTCTTGCCGACACCATTGCGGCCGAGCACGCAGGTGATCTTGCCGGCGCCCGCCTTCAGCGACACGCCGCGCAGCGCCTGGGCGGCGCCATAGTGGAGCGTGGCATTGGAAACTTCGAGCATGTCAGCGCCTTTTCCAGAAGCGGAGGAACGACAGATCGAAGCGATGGAATTGCACCCGCCACACCATGCTCATCTCCCCAGATAGACTTCGACGACGCGCTCGTCGGCCGAGACGAAGTCGAGCGTGCCTTCGGAGAGCACCGAGCCCTCGTGCAGGCAGGTGACCTTGACGCCGAGCTCGCGCACGAAATGCATGTCGTGCTCGACGACGATGACCGAATGGTCGCGTGCGATATCCCTGAGCAGCCGCGCGGTCTCCTCGGTCTCGGCATCTGTCATGCCGGCGACCGGTTCGTCGACCAGCAACAGCTTCGGATCCTGTGCCAAGAGCATGCCGATCTCGAGCCACTGCTTCTGGCCGTGGCTGAGATTGGCTGCGATTTCGCCACGTTTGTCGCCAAGCCGGATGATGCCGAGAATATCGTCGATCTGCCGCGCCTCGGCTGCGGAGCGGCGATGGAACAGCGCCGGGAAGATCGAGCGCGGTCCCTTCAGCGCCAGCATCAGATTGTCCTCGATCGTGTGGCTTTCGAAGACCGTCGGCTTCTGGAATTTGCGGCCGATGCCCATCATGGCGATCTCGGCCTCGTCATGCCGGGTCAGATCGACCTGGCCGTCGAAGAACACTTCGCCCTCGTCGGGCCGCGTCTTGCCGGTGACGATGTCCATCATCGTCGTCTTGCCGGCGCCGTTGGGGCCGATGATGGCCCGCATCTCGCCCTTGTCGAGCACCAGCGATAGATTGTTGATGGCGCGGAACCCGTCGAAGGAGACCGAGACGCCGTCGAGGTAGAGGATGGTGTTCGACTTGCTCATGATCGCCTACTCCGCCGCCTGCGGTTCGGGGCCGGACAAGGACCATTCGCCTGGATTCCTCGCTGGCGAGCGCACGGGCTTCGATGTCGCGGGCGCCATTCCAATCCTGGCGCCGGCTTCTTCAGCGGCGGCGGCCGCGCGCAACGCCCTGGCATTGCCGCGCCAGCTATCCCACATGCCGACGATGCCCTTCGGCAGCAGCAGCGTGACGGCGACGAACAGGCCGCCGAGCGCGAACAGCCACAGTTCCGGCAGCACGCCGGTGAACCAGGATTTCCCGGCATTGACGAGCAACGCACCGATGATCGGTCCGACGATGGTGCCGCGGCCGCCAACGGCTGCCCAGATCACCACCTCGATCGAGTTGGACGGCTCGAACTCGCCGGGATTGATGATGCCGACCTGCGGCACGTAGAGCGCGCCGGCAATGCCGGCCATCACGGCAGAGATCGTGAAGGCGAACAGTTTTACGTTCTCCGCCCGCCAGCCGAGGAAGCGCGTGCGGCTCTCGGCGTCGCGCACAGCCATCAGGAGCTTGCCGTATTTCGAGCCGACGATCGCCCAGGTCAGCAACACGGCAAGCGCCAGCATCACGGCGCTGGCCGCGAACAGCGCCGAGCGGGTCGCGTCGGCCTGCACGTTGAAGCCCAGAATATCCTTGAAATCGGTCAGCCCGTTATTGCCGCCGAAACCCATGTCGTTGCGGAAGAAGGCAAGCAGCAGCGCATAGGTCATCGCCTGGGTGATGATGGACAGATAGACGCCGGTGACGCGGCTGCGGAAGGCGAACCAACCAAAGACGAAGGCGAGGAGACCGGGCACCGCGAGCACCATGATCGCGGCGAACCAGAAATGGTCGAAACCGGTCCAGAACCAGGGCAATTCCTTGTAGTTCAGGAACACCATGAAATCCGGCAGGATCGGGTTGCCATAGACGCCGCGCGAGCCGATCTGGCGCATCAGATACATGCCCATCGCGTAGCCGCCGAGCGCGAAGAAGGCGCCGTGGCCGAGCGAGAGGATGCCGCAATAGCCCCAGACCAGGTCGAGCGAAAGCGCCAGCAGCGCGTAGCAGAGATACTTGCCGGTCAGCGCCACGATATAGGACGGGATGTAGAAGGGGTTCGCCGGGGACACTACGAGATTGAGCAGCGGCACGATGATGGCGACAGCCAGCAGGATGAAGATGGTGATGGCGATGCGGCGGTCCGCGCCGGCGGCGAAGAAGCGTCCCGTGATCATGCTTCCACCGCCCTGCCCTTGAGCGCGAACAGGCCGCGCGGGCGCTTCTGGATGAACAGGATGATCAGCACCAGCACGACGATCTTGCCGAGCACCGCGCCTGCGTAAGGCTCGAGGAACTTGTTCACGATGCCGAGCGAAAAGGCGCCGACCAGCGTGCCCCACAGATTGCCGACGCCACCGAAGACGACGACCATGAAACTGTCGATGATATAGCCGCGGCCGAGATTGGGCGAGACATTGTCGATCTGGCTGAGCGCGACGCCGGCAATGCCGGCAATGCCGGAGCCGAGCGCGAAGGTCAGCGCGTCGACCCATGGCGTCCTGATGCCCATCGAGGCGGCCATTCGCCGGTTGGCGGTGACGGCGCGCATCTGCAGCCCCCAGGGCGTGCGCTTCATCACGTAGAGCAGCACCGCGAAGACGGTGAGCGCGAAGACCAGGATCCAAAGCCGGTTCCAGGTGATCGCAAGCTGTCCGACATTGAACGAACCCGACATCCAGGAGGGGTTGCCGACCTCCTGGTTGGTCGGTCCGAAGATCGAGCGCACCGCCTGCTGCAGGATCAGCGACACGCCCCATGTTGCCAGCAGCGTTTCCAGCGGCCGTCCGTAGAGGAAGCGGATGACGCCGCGCTCGATGGCGAGACCGACGATCGCGGCAACCAGGAAGGCGAGCGGCAGCGCGATCACCAGCGACCAGTCGAACAGGCCGGGAAAGGATGTGCGGATCACCTGCTGGACGACGAAGGTGGTGTAGGCGCCGAGCATGACCATCTCGCCATGCGCCATGTTGATGACGCCCATGACGCCGAAGGTGATGGCAAGGCCGATGGCGGCCAGCAACAGCACCGAGCCCAGGGAAATGCCGTACCAGATGTTCTGGCCGGCATCCCAGAAGGCCAGCGTCGAATTGATGTTGGCGATTGCAGCGGTCGCGGCTTCCTTCACGGCTCCCGAAGCATTCGCCTCAACCGACGTCAGCAGTGAAACCGCGTCGCGATCGCCCCGCGCCCCGATCAGCGCCACGGCCGCAAGCTTGTCGGCCTCCGGTTGATCCGAAACCAGGACCGATGCGGCGCGGGCCTGTTCGAGCAGAGCCTTGACGCTGGCGACGGTCTCATTGGCGATCGCCGCGTCGAGCGGCTCGATGTTGGCCGCGTCGGGTGTCTTGAACATGGTGTCGGCGGCACTGACGCGCACCGCCGGGTCCTTGGCGCCAAGCGTCAGCGTGCCCAGCGCGTCGCGGATGGTGCGGCGCAAGGTGTTGTTGACAGTGATCTTGGTTATGTCGTCCTCGGAGGCCTCGCCAGCTGCCTCACCGCTTAGCGGGTCGAAGAGATGGACGCTTTCATCGCCTTCCTTGCCGACAAACACCATCGAGTCGGCGGTGCGAATGTAAAGATTGCCGTCAGCCAATGCGGCAAGCGCCGGTTCGGCGGCGGGATCGCCTGTGGCGGTCAATTCGTGAACGACGGCTCCCGTCTCGGAAAAGTCCGTTACCGTAGCGAACTTGGCAATAATTGCACGCAGATCGGCTTCCGCGGCGCCCGAAGACGACAGCGTCGTCAGCAGGAACAAAAGCGTCAGGCCCATCGCACGGAAAATCTTCATCGGGTCTTGGTGATCCTTGAAGGTTGAATGGGCGTCCGGACAGTGGAGGAAACCGTCCGGACGCGCGCGGTCTTGGGCATGGACCGCAAGGTCCAGCCCGGGAGGATCAGTTCGTGCCCTTGCCGCCGCACTTGCCGGTAGCGACGTTGAAGTTGCCGCAGGACAGAGGCTTGCGCCAATCGGAGATCAAATCCTTGGAGTCCGGCAAATAGTCGGACCATTCGTCACCCATCACGAGACCAGGTGTCTTCGAAACCGTTTCGAATTGGCCATTGGCCTGGATCTCACCGATCAGCACCGGCTTGGTGATGTGGTGGTTCGGCATCATCGTCGAATAGCCGCCGGTCAGGTTCGGCACCGAAACGCCGATCATGGCATCGATCACCTTGTCCGGATCGGTGGTGCCGGCCTTCTGGACCGCCTTCACCCACATGTTGAAGCCGATATAGTGGGCCTCCATCGGATCGTTGGTGGTGCGCTTGTTGTTCTTGATGAACTTGTGCCAGTCGGCGATGAACTTCTTGTTCTCGGGCGTGTTGACGCTCTCGAAATAGTTCCAGGCGGCGAGATGGCCGACCAGCGGCTTGGTGTCGAGACCGGCAAGTTCTTCCTCGCCGACCGAAAAGGCCATGACCGGGATGTCCTCGGCCTTAATGCCCTGGTTGCCGAGTTCCTTGTAGAACGGCACGTTGGCGTCGCCGTTGACGGTCGAGACGACAGCGGTCTTCTTTCCGGCCGAACCGAACTTCTTGATCGCCGAAACTTCCGTCTGCCAGTCGGAGAAACCGAACGGCGTATAGTTGGTCATGATGTCCTCGGCCGCGACGCCCTTCGCCTTCAGATAGGCTTCGAGGATCTTGTTGGTGGTGCGCGGATAGACGTAGTCGGTGCCTTCCAGCACCCAGCGCTTCACCGAGCCGCCATCTTCGCTCATCAGGTAATCGACGGCCGGGATCGCCTGCTGGTTTGGCGCGGCGCCCGTGTAGAACACGTTGCGCTCGCTTTCCTCGCCTTCATACTGGACGGGATAGAACAGGATGTTGTCGAGCTCGGAGAACACCGGCAGCACCGATTTGCGTGACACCGAGGTCCAGCAGCCGAACACCGCCGCGACCTTGTCCTTGGAGATCAGCTCGCGCGCTTTTTCGGCGAACAGCGGCCAGTTTGAAGCCGGATCGACGACAACGGCCTCGAGCTTCTTGCCGAGCAGGCCGCCCTTGGCGTTCTGCTCGTCGATGAGCATCAGCATGGCGTCCTTCAGCGTCGTCTCCGAAATCGCCATGGTCCCCGACAGCGAATGCAGGATGCCGACCTTGATCGTATCGTCGGCCGCCCTGGCGGGCGCCGACATCAGCAGGCCGGCGGCGACCGCACCTGCCGAGAACATTTTTGTTATTGTCGAGAAATTACCCCTCATAGCGAAGACTCCCAAGCTGGTTGATTGCACCGCAACAATGCAATGCAACCCCCATGCCAACCGCCTTCGGGGCATAGAAAATCGGCAAATAGACGAACATTATCACGCAGTTACTATATAAGGTTGAGCAAATCAAAGAGGGCCGGTTAAAAATTGGTTGAGGGAATTTTGCGCAGTGCATACGGCATCTGCCTAAGTTTTGCCCATCTTTAGTAAATGCCTAGATTTTGGCCTAAACGCCCAGGTCGCGAACGACAAATGTTGCGGCACAGCGCAAAAATAGGGCAAGCTCGCTGCTCAACCGGGCAACGTCATGGCATCCCTGATTTCACGCATTTTCATCGGCATGGTGTTTCTGGCGACAGCAACCGGGGCCGCGCGGGCCGACTTCAGCGACGGCAAGATGCCCGACGGCACCTATCACTGCGAAGTCTATCTGCTCGGCATGTTCCTCAGCCTCGGCGACATCACCATCAAGGGAAATGTCTATACGGGCCCTGTCACCTTCGGCACCGCCCAGCAGGGTTACAATTATCAGATGGATGCCAACGGCGTCATCACCTGGCTGGGGCCATTGGGTGGCTACACCACCGGCGGCAACGCGCTGTCGATGACCCAGGCGACGCTGGACGGCCAGAACCCGCCCTCCTTCGACATCATCATGAAGCAGCCCGACGGCGCCTTCACCGCCTCGACCTGCACCAAGAACTAAAACGAAAAAAGGCGCGGAACCCTGTCGGGCCCCGCGCCAGCAGGCAGTCGGGAGGTTAGATCGTCTTGGCCGACATCTGGGCGGCGATATAGTCGGCCTGGCGGATCGCCAGCGACACGATGGTGAGTGTCGGGTTTTCCGCGGCACCCGTGGTGAACTGGCTGCCGTCCGACACGAACAGGTTCTTGATGTCGTGCGTCTGGCCATGCTTGTTGACGACGCCGTCCTCCGCCTTCTCGCTCATCCGGTTGGTGCCGAGATTGTGGGTCGAGGGATAGGGCGGCGTCGGGAAGGTGCGTGTGGCGCCGACCGCTGCGTAGAGCGCCGAAGCCTGCTTGTAGGCATGGTTGCGCATCGCGGTGTCGTTCGGATGGTCGTCGAAATGCACGTCGGCGATGGGCATGCCGTGCTCGTCCTTCTCATCGGCATGCAGCGTGATGCGGTTTTCCGCGCTCGGCATGTCCTCGCCGACGATCCACAGGCCTGCCATATGGTCGTAATGGTCGAGCGCCGTGGTGAAGGAACGGCCCCAGCTGCCCGGATCGAGGAACGCCGCCATGAACGGCAGGCCGAGCGACAGGGTCTCGAACTCGTAGCCGCCGACGAAGCCGCGCGATGGATCGTGGCGCGCCTCGTCGCGGATGATGCCGGCCATGGTGGTGCCGCGATACATGTGCACGGGCTTGTCGAAGATGGCATAGACCGAGCCCGTGGTGTGGCGCATGTAGTTCTTGCCCACCTGCCCCGACGAATTGGCGAGGCCATGCGGGAACTTGGCTGATTGCGAGTTGAGCAGCAGCCGTGGGCTTTCGATGGAATTGCCGGCAACGGCGACGATGCGCGCCTTCTGTTCCTGCAGCTTGCCGTCCTTGTCGGCATAGACCACGCCGGTCACCTTGCCGCTGTCATCATGGTTGATCTTGACCGCCATGGCGTTCGGCCGGACTTCGAGATGGCCTGTCGCCTCGCCCTTGGGGATCTCGGTGTAGAGCGTCGACCATTTGGCGCCCCACTTGCAGCCCTGGAAGCAAAAGCCGGTCTGCTGGCAGGACATGCGATCGTCGCGCTCGACCGAATTGATCGCCATGTTGCCGGTGTGGCATTCCTTGTAACCGAGCTTGTCGGCGCCGGCCTTCAGCACCTTGAAGTTGTTGTTGCCGGGCAGCCGCGGCCAGTCATTGGTGCCGGTCACGCCCATCTTGGCTTCCGCCTTGGCGTAATAGGGCTCCATCTCGGCCAAGGTGACTGGCCAGTCCAGAAGGTTGGCGCCTTCCAGCCTGCCGTAGGTCGAAAGCGTCTTGAACTCATGTTCCTGGAAGCGCAGCGACGCTCCGGCCCAGTGCGTGGTCGAACCGCCGACCGACTTGACGATCCACGCCGGCAGGTTCGGAAAATCCTTGGCCACACGCCAGTCGCCCGAGGTCGTGCGCTTGTCCTTCCAGGCGAGTTGGGCAAAGGAATCCCACTCGTCGTTGATGAAATCCTCATATTCGTGGCGCGCGCCGGCCTCGAGGATGACGACGTCGATGCCTTTCTGCGCAAGTTCGTTGCCGAGCGTGCCGCCACCGGCGCCCGAGCCGATGATGACGACCACGCCATCGTTCTTCAGATCAAATGGTGCTGCCATGGTTTCCTCCCATGAAATCAATTGGATGTGGTTGAGCCACGCAGCTCAGAGCCACTCGATGTCGTTGAAGCCGCGCGCGATGTAGCCGCCCTTCGAATAGGCCTCGCCCTCGTAGCCGAAGATCGGCCAGACCTCCTTCTGGTTGTAGAGGCTGACGACGAGGCCGCCGCGAACCGCCTGGAAGAAGGGCGAGCTCTCGATGTCCTTGAGCAGTGCGACCCGCTGTTCCTCCCAGCCAAGCCCGCGGTAGCCGTCCTTGCCGGCCTTCTTGTCGAGGTCGGCGATCCCGTTTTCGATCAGCGCCTTGTGGGCAGGATCCTTGCCGGCCATCTCGTCATGGCCCTTGACGGCGACAGCGTAATATTTGTCCGGAACCTGATCGTGCGGATAGATGTCGCGCGCTACCTGGATCAGCGTCGCCATCGTCTCGGGTTTCAGCGCCGATGTCTCAAGCCCCCAGGCATATTCGGGGCTGATGACGGCGCTGCCGGAGATAACGAGCATCGCGCCGATGCCGCCGCGTTTGAGAAGCTCTCGCCGTGACAGGCCAGATTTCCTCTCATAGCCAGGCTTCCTCTCATAAATCGTGACCATAGTTTCCTCCCTGCTTGCTGTTCGCACCCTGAGGTGCCGTTGCTGGCGCCGCGCCGGTTCGCGCGGCGGGTTATCTCCTATTGGAAGCGTCCTCCACGCTGCAGGACCTCGATCTTGTAGCCGTCGGGGTCCTCGATGAAGAAAAAGCGGGCGATGAGTGAACCGTCGCGATTGAACTCGACGATCTTCTTCGGGTTAAGGCCGAGGGCGCCAAGCCGGTCGTGTTCGCTGTCGAGATCGGCGACCGAAACCGCGAGATGACCATAGCCGTCGCCGAGCACATAAGGCTCCTGCCGACCCTTATTGACGGTCAACTCGACTTCGAAAGGTGTATCGGCATTGCTGAGGTAAACGAGCGTGAAGGTCTCGAAATCCAGCCGTTGGGCGACATCGAGGCCGAAGGCCTTGTTGTAGAAATCGATGGATCGGGCCTCGTCGAGAACCCGGATCATGGTGTGGATCGCCTTAGCCAAATCAGACTCCGCAGCTTCCGTGCTTCGAGATGATTATGCGCGCCGGCCAGGAAAGGTGGTGGCAGCCGATTACCACGCGTGGGACCGGGAAAACGGCTAGTGTCATCCCGCTTCAAGGACGAAAGTCTGATTGCCGTTGTCGGGCGTCCGACGGAAGATGAAATCGCAGGCAGTGTTCAAAAGGCACCGGCGGCTCCGTCGGTGCCCAAGACCAACAAAAATGGGAGGTAACAATGTGCCGAGTCTTTGCCGCGCAGGATCCGGAAGGCTATCGCCAGATTAACCGGTCGATCCGCATCGACGGACATTCGACCAGCATCCAGCTCGAGGCGACGTTCTGGGCCTTGCTCGATGAAATCGCCGAAAGCCAGAACCTGACGACGCCCAAATTCATCTCGAAGCTGTACGACGAGGCGATCGAGATCAACGGCGAAATCCCGAACTTCGCCTCCATGCTGCGGACCACCTGCGCGCTCTATCTGCGCGGTCATCGGCCTGACATGGACGAGCGGATGGCGTTGAAGCGAGAGGCGGCCTAGAGAAATTTCAGGAAAAGAGTGAAACCGGTTTTCCCGTGAAAACGCGTAGCGCTTTCCCCTGGGAATGGTGTCAAACAAAGAGTTAGAGCGGTTTTCGGTGAAACCGTGGACCGCCTAGCGCCCTTCCGCAGCGATTTCGAGCGCCAGCCGGCTCATATCGGCAAAGAGCTCCTGGCGTTCGGAATAGTCGGTCAGTTCGCCGATAACCAGATTGTCGACGACGGTCAGCAGCGATAACGCCCTCGCTCTGAAATGCGCCGCGATGCGGTAGAGCGCGCTGGTTTCCATGTCCACGGCCAGCGCTCCAAGCGCTCTTGCTTCGGCATAGCGGGCATGCGCTTCAGGATGGTAGAATATGTCGGTGCAGACCGTCAGACCGGCGTGGTGGTCGATGCCGAGTTCGGCTGCCTTGGCCAATGCGCAAGCGAGAAGTTCCGCATCCGGGCCGGCGTCGGCGTCGTAAAGGCCAAAGACCTGACCGTTCTCGGTATTTTCCGGCCGTGCCCATCGCGAGATCACGAGACTGCGCAGTTTGACCTCCGCGCTCAGGCCGCCGCAGGTGCCGGTTCGGATCAATGTTCGGACGCCATAGTAGTCAAGCAATTCATGGGCATAGATCAGGAACGATGAAACACCGATACCCGTCGCCTGAATGCTGACCGGCTGGCCCCGAAAAAGGCCGGTAAACCCGAGCGAACCCCGCCGGCAATTGACGCAGCGCGGCGCTTCCAGAAATGTCCGCGCCATCCATTCGGCGCGCTGCGGGTCGCCCGGCAGCAATACCGTATCGGCGTAGTCGCCCCTGTCTGCTTCGATGTGCGGCGTCAACAGCTGCTCCCCGAGCCCGCCTGCCCTTCACCCGCAATCATGGCGTTATCAGCGCGTTGCGCAAGTGCGGGGCAACGGACCAATTAGGACTCGAGCACGTCCTTGACGATCGTCGCCAGTTGCTTGAGCGAGAACGGCTTCGGCAGGAACCCGAATTGCGCGTCCGCCGGCAGGTTCCTGGCGAATGCGTCCTCGGCATAGCCAGACACGAAGACGAACTTGATGTCCGGCTGACGCTTGCGCAATTCGCCAAGCAGGGTCGGCCCGTCCATTTCCGGCATCACCACGTCCGAAACGACGATGTCGACCTTGCCGCCAAGCGCTTCGAACACTTCCAGCGCCTCGACCCCCGAGGAGGCCTCGTGCACCGTATACCCGCGCGAGGTCAGCGCCCGCATGCCGCCCATGCGCACGGCATCCTCGTCCTCGACCAGCAGCACCGTGGCGGATCCGGACAGGTCCTTGGTGCTGTCGGCCGGTTTGGCCGGCGCCGCGCTCGGCGCTTCACCGGGCTCGGCCGCCGTCTTTGCTTCTGCGATGTGACGCGGCAGGAAGATGCGGAAGATCGATCCCTTGCCGACTTCGGAATCACAGAAAATGAAGCCGCCGGTCTGCTTGATGATGCCGTAGACCATCGACAGGCCAAGGCCCGTGCCCTTGCCGACTTCCTTGGTGGTGAAGAACGGCTCGAAGATCTTCTTCAGCACGTCCGGCGCGATGCCGCTGCCGGTGTCCTCGACTTCGACCACGACATAGTCGGCCGCGGTGAGTTCGCGGTAGGGGAAGGTCTTGCATTCCTCGGTGGTGACATTGCGGGTGCGCACCGTGAGATCGCCGCCGGCCGGCATCGCATCGCGCGCGTTGACCGCCAGGTTGACCACCACCTGCTCGAACTGGCCGATATCGACCTTGACCGGCCACAGGTCGCGGCCGTGGTCGACCTTCAGCTTGATGTCGTTGCCGACCAGGCGAGCAAGCAGCATCCTGAGATCGGCGAGCACATCGGTCAGGTTCAGCACCTCCGGCCGCAGCGTCTGCTTGCGCGAGAAGGCCAGCAGCTGCCTGACCAGCGAGGCCGCCCGGTTGGCATTCTGCTTGATGTTCATGATGTCGGGGAAGGACGGATCCGACGGCCGGTGATTGGTCAAAAGCAGGTCCGACGCCATGATGATGGCGGTCAGCACATTGTTGAAGTCGTGCGCGATGCCGCCGGCAAGCTGGCCGACCGCCTGCATCTTCTGGCTTTGCGCCATCTGGCCTTCGAGCGCCTTCTGCTCGGTCGTGTCGACGGCGTAGACGATGGCCGATTCCTCGGCGCCCTCGCCGCCAGTGCCGTCGGCGACGGCATTGACGTAGAACCGGATATGCCGGTCTTCGTTGCCGGGCAGCACGGTGTCGATCGGATCGATGTCGGCCTGCCGTTGCCGGGCCTTCTCGAAGGCGGCGGCAAAGGCCGGCCGGTCGCGCCCGTGGATCACCGTATCGAGCCGCACCCGGCGATCCACGGCATCCCGGTCGACGACCGAGGAAAACAGCGACAGGAACGGCGCGTTGGTGCGCAGGATGCGCCCGCTGGCATCGACGCCGGCGATCGCCATCGGCGTCGAATTGAAGAAGCGGGTGAAGCGCACTTCCGAAGCGCGCAGATCGGCGGAAGCATCCTCGCCCTGCGTGCGGTTGAGCACGATCGTGCGCGTCGGGCCGCCAATGCCTTCCCGGCTGGCCGAAACGCGATGCATGAAGCGCACCGGCAGCGCTTCGCCGGTCATCGTCGTCAGGTCGAGATCGATGACGGCGTTGCGTGTCGTGCCGGGATCGGCCTTGACCGAGCGCACCAGCGCCATGCCGTCACCGGCGACGATATCGGGCAAGCTCACCGCGCCAGGCGTGAAGCTGGCGAGATCGATCCCCAGCCATTCGGCGAGCGTGGCGTTGATGTAGGTGACGCGGCCGTCCTGATCGGCGGAGAAGAAGCCTGCCGGCGCGTGGTCGAGATGGTCGATGGCCTTCTGCAGGTCGAGGAAGAAACGCTCCTGCTCGGCCCGCTCCTGCGAAATATCGGCGAGTTGCCAGGCCAGCATGGGCAGCCGCTGGCCCGGAACGCTGAAGGCGCGCGCACGGGCGCGGTACCAGCGGGCGCCCGGTTCGGCGCCGGGCCGGATCGATTGCGCCAGCCGGAATTCGCCGTCGCCAGGCTGGCCGTCGCGCAGGCCGGAGGCCAGCCGGTAGATGGTCACCGAGGCCTCGGGAACATCCGAAAGCAGCCCTTCGACTGTCTTCAGGTCGGCGGCCGACGACGCCCCGGTCATGTCGGCGTAAGCCCGGTTGGCGTAAACGACGCGGCCCTTGGTGTCCGTGACCAGGAGACCCTGCGACATCGAATCCACGAAGGCCTTGGAGAGTTCGTCGCCGGTCGAGCGCGGCGTGATCTGGACGAAGCCGATCGCGGTCGCGAACAGGAAGCCGACGCCGATCATCGCCAGCACGCCGAGCATGCCGAGCAGGAAGGGATCGCCGAGACGCTCGCGGAACAGGCCGAAGACGATCGCGGCCCCCGTCAGAACGACGATGAAGATGATGAGCCGGGTGACCGCGCCGGGTCGCGTGTTCTGGTCGACGATCGGTACCGGATAGAAATCGGCTCGCGCTTCCTTGGCCATATGCCCCCTGCTCGTGAAGTCCGACGTTCCGGCACCCGCCCTCTAATGCATGTCGCCCAAAAATGATTTCGGTTTTGGGAAAACGACCTGCATGAAAACAAGGACCTAAGGCGCGTCGCATGAATCGGCTTCAGCGCGACGCGCTTTAGCCGGTTGAATCACATTCTCCTAGTCCGGAAAAGGCCCGGGCGGCAAATGTCAGATAAAAATGATGCCGACCGGCCCTCCTAGTGTTTCAAGCTGTTCACGATGCGTGAAAGGTAACTTGCGGTGGCCAGCCGCAACGGTCTAGTGTCGCCTCACTTTCCAAAACCGACCAGGGGAAACCAATGCAGTGGCTGGATAGCGTGGCGGGCCCCGGTTATGCGGCAGCACTCCTGTGGACCTTCGCCGCGCTGATCCTGCTGGTCATCGTGCTTGTCATCATCAGGCTAGTCCGCAACCTGACCTTCGGCACCTTTGTCGCCGGCGGCCGCAACCGCAAGACGCGGCTGGCCGTCATGGACGCCACCGCCGTCGACAGCCATCGCCGGCTGGTGCTGGTGCGCCGCGACGATATCGAGCACCTGCTTCTGATCGGCGGCCCGACCGATGTCGTCGTCGAACGCGATATTCGCCTTGCCGCGCCGCGCCGTCCGGCGCTGACCGGAGATGGCGGCCTGCAGCCTGTCCCGGCCACCGCGGCCCCGGCAAAGCCGCGGTCGCCCCAGCCCGCCCCCGCGCCTCCAAGACAGGCACCGGCGCCGCAGCCGGTGACCGCGGCAATGCCCGCCCGCCCGCGCCCGGCAGCGCCGCCACCGGCGCCCGCACCGCAACCCTATCAGTCGACCAATGTCACGCCGCTGCCCGCCTATGGCTCCGCCAACGCCAATGTCGTCAAGCACGCGCCGCCGCCGTCAAGGCAGGATAGCATCGACGACACTCTGATGAGGGAACTCGAGGTTTCGCTCGACCAGCCTCGCTCCGGCGGCCCGGTGGGCAAACCGGCGGCCAAGGCGCCGCAGTCCCTCGACGACGAAATGACCAAGCTTCTGGGCGAACTGTCCAGCCAGAAGAGGTAGCGCGCCTGAGCCGCTTGCCGGTGGACTGGGCTGATTCGGCGCTGAGGTCTCGACAAAAAATGGCCGGTTTCCCGGCCATTTCAACATCGATGTCACCGCAACTCAGCGCGGGAAGTATGGCTCAGTCGTCGCGGTAGACTTTCTCGCGGCGCTCATGCCGCTCCTGCGCTTCGATCGACAATGTCGCGATCGGGCGCGCATCGAGCCGCTTCAGCGCGATCGGCTCGCCGGTTTCCTCGCAATAGCCGTAAGTGCCTTCGTCGATGCGCTGCAGCGCCGAATCGATCTTCGAGATGAGCTTTCGCTGGCGATCGCGGGCCCTGAGTTCGATGGCACGGTCTGTTTCCGAAGAGGCGCGGTCGGCGAGGTCCGGGTGGTTGGCGTTTTCCTGCTGTAGGATTTCGAGAGTTTCGCGCGCTTCGCGCAATATGTCATTTTTCCAGGTGACGAGCTTTAGGCGGAAGTAGGATTTCTGCCGTTCGTTCATGAACGGCTCGTCTTCGGAGGGTACGTAATCGGCGGTAACGATGTCGTTCATTCGACTCACCCAAACAGCCCCAAATTTGGCGCCTATATATTCGCGACCAAACGCCTGCACAAGCGCAATCGGCCACCGACTCACGCAATTGTTAAAGTATCCCGGCGGCCCTCCTTGGGGCGAGATGCCCCTGATTCGATGGAGAAAGTGCGTCAACCCTTTGCCGCGCAGTCTCCTGTGATTCATCGCGCCGAGAACACGAACCATTGTGCGCCAAGCCGTTCTCGTGGCTAATCGCGGTGCGGTTTCGGCTTTCGGCGTCATGGAGGTTGGGTGAGCAGGCTCTATCTGTTACGGCACGCCAAGGCCAGTTGGGCGCTGCCCGGCATGCGCGATTTCGATCGCCCGCTCGATGCATCCGGCCGCGCCGATGCCGAGATCATCGGAGCGGCCATGCGATCACGGGGCTATGTTCCGGACCTGACGCTGTGCTCCAATGCCAAGCGCGCCAAGGAGACACTCGAGGGTCTGGCCGGCCAGACCGACACCGGCAAGGTTCTGTTTTTCGACACGCTCTACAGCGAGGACGCGGCCGGCTATCTCCGCCTCATCCGGGAGCACGGCGGCCCGGGTTCGCTGCTGGTCATCGGCCACAACCCGATGACGGAGGACCTCGCCATGGCGGTTTCGGGCGACGGCGACGAGACGGCGCGGGCAATGCTCAATCATGGTTTCCCGACCTCGGGCCTGGCGGTGGTGCGTTTCCTCGACGATCTGGCGAAAGCGTCCCAGCACGCCGGCTATCTCGAAGCGTTTCTGACACCGGCCGATCTTTGATCCCGATTTCCCGCACCATTTCAAAGCCCGGTTCCAGAACCTATATCGGACGGACCGCAGCCCGAGAGATCACATTTTGGCATCATCGCTGACCACCTTCACCGACGAGGCGAGAATTGCCCTCGATACGCTGTCGGGACGGGCCTCAGGGCTTTTTTCTCCGTCGATGCGGTTGGGCGTTACAGGGCTTTCGCGCGCCGGCAAGACGGTGTTCATCTCCGCCCTGGTCCACAATCTGATCCACGGCGGGCGCCTGCCGCTGTTCGAGGCGCAGAAGTCCGGGCGTATCGCACGCGCCTTCCTCGAAGAACAGCCGGATGACGCCGTGCCGCGCTTCCAGTACGAAGATCACATCGCCGCATTGGTCAACGAGCGCGTCTGGCCTGATTCGACGCGCGCCATTTCGGAACTGCGGCTGACCATTGAATACGAATCGGCCTCCGGCTGGAGCCGCATGTTCTCGTCAGGCAAACTGTCGGTCGACATCGTCGATTACCCCGGAGAATGGCTGCTCGACCTGCCGCTGCTCGGCAAATCCTTCGCCGATTTTTCACGCGAGGCCATTGAAATGGCCACCTTGCCGGTGCGTGAGGACCTGTCGCAGGCCTGGCGGGCGATATCCGAAGAGATCGACCCGAACGCCGACGCCGACGAAATGACCGCACGCCGCCTGGCCGAAAGCTTCGCTGCCTATCTCAAGGCCTGCAAGCTCGACGAAAGGGCGCTTTCGACCCTGCCGCCCGGCCGCTTCCTCATGCCTGGCGACCTCGAAGGCTCGCCGGCGCTGACTTTCGCGCCGCTGCCTGGCCTCGGCGACAGGCGCCCGCGTAGCGGCTCGCTCCATGCCATGATGGAAAGGCGCTACGAGGCCTATAAGACGCATGTCGTCAAACCCTTCTTCCGCGAACACATCACCCGTCTCGACCGCCAGATCGTGCTGATCGACGCCATGCAGGCGCTGAACGCCGGCCCCGGCGCCATGGCCGACCTGGAGCGGGCGGTAACCGAGATTCTGGCCTGTTTCCGTCCCGGGCGGGGCAGTTTCCTCACCGACCTGTTTTCGCGGCGCATCGACCGCATCCTGGTCGCGGCGACCAAGGCCGATCACCTGCACCACGAAAGCCATGACCGCTTGCAGGCGATCGTGCGTCGCCTGGCCGACCGTGCCGTGGCGCGGGCGAATTTCACCGGCGCCGACGTCGATGTCGTCGCCATGGCGGCGGTGCGCGCGACCCGCGAAGGCACCGTCAAGCAGGGCCGCGAGACTTTGCCGGTCATCATCGGCACGCCGATCGCCGGCGAGAAGATCAACGGTGAAACGTTCGATGGAAAGACGGAAACCGCTATATTTCCCGGCGATCTACCGGAGAAAATTGATGCGGTGTTCGATGTTTCGGGCCCGGATCACAGACAGGACTCCACCGACCCGGCAATCCGTTTTGTCCGGTTCCGTCCGCCAAAACTCGAACGCACGGCCGAAGGCGTCACGCTGTCGCTGCCGCATATCAGGCTCGACCGTGCCCTGCAGTTCCTGATCGGAGACCATCTGGCATGATCGCGCCCCGCAAGCCGGCGGCCTTCCGCATCGAGCCGGAGGCCGCGCCGAGACAACAGACGTCACAGCCGCGCCCGGACGAGCCCTCGCGCAAACCCCGAGCGATGAAGCCCGGCGTCGCGCTGGTCATCCCGGCGGAAGCCGACGTCTTCGACGAACCCGACATCATCGCCGCCGAACCGCCGCCGGCGATCGCCCCCAGGAAGCGCTCGCTGTTCGGCAGCATTTTCTTCGGCGCCATTGGCGTGCTGGTTTCGCTGGCCGTCGGCCTGTGGACCGACCAGCTCATCCGCGATCTGTTCGCGCGCGCCGAATGGCTGGGCTGGCTGGCCGCCGGCATGGCTGTAATCGCCGTGCTGGCGCTGCTGGTGATCCTCATCCGCGAATTCCTGGCGATCGCCCGCCTCGCCGAAGTCGAAAAGCTGCAGAAGCGGGCGCTGGATGCCATCGCCCGCGACGATCCGAAGGCGGCACGGTCGGTGGTCGACGAGCTGTCTGCCTTCGTCGCGGCCAAGCCCGAGACGGCGGCCGGCCGCCGCGCCCTGTCCGAACTGCGCGGCGAGATCATCGACGGTGGCAATCTGGTGCGCCTGGCCGAAGCGGAGATTCTCGGCCCCCTGGACGCCAGGGCCAAGGTGATGATCCTCGAGTCCGCCAAGCGCGTCTCGCTGGTGACGGCGGTCAGCCCGCGGGCGCTTGTCGATGTCGCCTATGTAGTGTTCGAGGCCGGGCGCCTCATTCGCCGCCTGTCGGAACTTTATGGCGGGCGGCCGGGAACGCTGGGGTTCTTCCGCCTGGCGCGCAGCGTGCTGGCGCATCTGGCCGTCACCGGCTCGATCGCTGTTGGCGACAGCTTCGTCCAGCAGATTGTCGGCCACGGCCTGGCGGCACGCCTTTCGGCCAAGCTTGGCGAGGGCGTCGTCAACGGCATGATGACGGCGCGCATCGGCATTGCCGCGATGGAGACCGCGCGTCCCCTGCCCTTCAGCGCCGCGAAGCGCCCGGGCCTGGGCGATTTCCTCTCGGCGCTGACATCGTTTGCGACGAGGAAAGGGGCCGAAACCGCCGAGCCCGGCAAACAAGGTTCGAGCCTTCGAGATGGTTGACAGATTGCGCTTTCGAGCACCGAAAGTGACGAAGCATTAACCAATCTTCTTCATGGTCGAACCGGTTTCAAACAGCCTCTTTGTTGCCGGGTGTCGTCGATGAAAAGCGTAATTCTGTCCAGCATCCTGCCTCTCGCCGCCGCGATCACAGCGGTCGCCGGCATCGCCTCGGGGGCGTCGGCGGCGGAGCCGGACAAACAATTCTTCCATTCGGCCGAAGGCAAATGGGTTGGCCCGGGCGAGATCGTCGCCGGCAAGTACAAGGGCACGAAGTTCAACTGCAGCTTCACGGGCTCGACGCCCGACGGCAAGATGGGCATGACGCTCGACGGCGGCTGCCGGGTCGGCATGTTCACCCAGCAGATGTCGGCCAAGATCGAGCGCAAGGGCCGCGACTACAAGGGCTCTTTCATGGGCGGCGCGGCCGGTTCCGGCCTCGACATTATCGGCGGCAATGTGGTCGACGCCCGCAAGGTGGTCTTCACCATCAACCGCAACCAGCTGCGCGGCGTCATGCAGGCGCGCATTCCCGACGACAATTCGATGACGGTGACGGTTGCCGTCCGCGTCGCCGATCAGCTTGTCCCGGTGATCGGCATGAGCCTGAAACGCGTCGACACCGTCGAAGTCGGTTCCATCGCGCCGAACTGACCATCCTGGATCTTGCCCAAAACAAAAAAGCGGCGACCATCAGGCCGCCGCTCGGTTTTGATCCCATCGAATCAGGCGTTAGCCCTTGATCGCCGTAGTCAACTCGTCATAAGCCTTGCAGGCGTCAGCCAGCGTGGTGGCGCCCTGGTACTTCGTTGTCACCGCCTGGACCTTGGCGGTCAGGTCAGCCGCCTTGGACGGATCCTTGGTGATCGCTTCCTGCAGCGCGGCGGCCATGTCCTGCGCTTTCTTGGTGGCGATCTCCGCCGTGCACTCGGGCGCCTTGGAGCAAGCCGAACCGGCCAGCACCGCCAGGCCGACGGCAACAAACAAAAACTTCTTCATGTCAGTCATCTCCTCAAAAAGGGCGCGACTTGATCGTCGCGCCCTCCAATGGCCGAAGCCGAGCGTCCTTAACCTCTGATTGTGGCAAGAAGCAACGTGGTTGCGGCGTCAACTTGTGTATCGCGCCTGCAACATCGCCTTGGTCCGGATTCGGGGCTGTTCGATCCCCGCCGAAGCCCGTATCTTTGCGCCCTTGTCACACGACTTCACAATCCAAAACGATCCTCGAACGAGCGGAATGACGGCATGGCGGCAGAGGCATCGGGCAGCGATCTGGTCCAGGTGGTGGCGCTGCTTGCTGCCGGCGTCGTCGCCGTTCCCATCTTCAAGCGCATGGGGTTGGGCTCGATTCTCGGCTACCTGGCCGCCGGCGTGGTGATCGGACCGTTCGGCCTGCGCATCTTTTCCGAATCGGAAGCCATCCTCCATGTCGCCGAACTCGGCGTCGTCATGTTCCTGTTCATCATCGGGCTGGAAATGCAGCCGTCGCGGCTATGGGGCCTGCGCCGCGAGATTTTCGGGCTCGGCGCGTTTCAGGTCGGCGTCTGCGCGATCCTGCTCACCGGCGTTGGAATGGCCGGCGGGTTTCCAGTCTCGCAATCCTTCGTTGCCGGCGCCGGATTCGTGCTGACCTCGACGGCAATCGTCATGCAGCTCCTCGAGGAACGCGGCGAAATCGCCTCGCCGAAAGGCCAGCGCATCGTCTCCATCCTGCTGCTGGAAGACCTCGCCATCGTGCCGCTGCTGGCCCTGATCGCGTTCCTGGCGCCTGGCGGCGCCGATACCAGCCTGTCGGAGCGGCTGACAGAGGTCGGTATAGGCCTTGCCGCGATCGTCGGGCTGGTGGTGGCCGGGCGCTATCTGCTCAACCCCTTCTTCCGCATCCTGGCGGATGCCCGTGCCCGCGAAGTCATGACGGCCGCCGCGCTTCTGGTCGTGCTCGGGTCGGCGCTCGCCATGCAGCTCAGCGGCCTGTCGATGGCGATGGGTGCGTTCCTGGCCGGCGTGCTTCTGTCCGAATCGACCTTCCGCCATCAGCTCGAGGCCGACATCGAACCGTTCCGCGGCATCCTGCTCGGCCTGTTCTTCCTCGCGGTCGGCATGTCGCTCGACCTGCATGTGGTGGCCGCGAACTGGAAGCTGATCGCCATCTATGTCGTCGCCTACATGGCAATGAAGGCGTTCGGCATCTATGCCGTCGCCCGAATCCTCAAGACAGGCCATCGCGAAGCGCTGGAACGTGCGGTCTTCATGGCGCAAGGCGGCGAATTCGCCTTCGTTCTCTATTCGGCCGCCGCCGCCGTCGGCATCATCGACAACCAGGCCAATGCGACACTCACCGCCATTGTCATCATCTCCATGGTGCTAACTCCGCTGGCCATCGTGGCGTTGCGGTACCTGACGCCGCGCGACGAGCAGTCGCTCGATGGGGTCGATGTCGCCGACGGTCTGAGCGGCAGCGTGCTGATCATCGGCTTCGGCCGCTTCGGGCAGATCGCCAGCCAGCCGCTGCTGCTGCGCGGCATCGATGTGTCGATCATCGACAACGACGTCGAGATGATCCAGGCGGCGGCCGACTTCGGCTTCAAGGTCTATTATGGCGACGGCACGCGGCTCGATATCCTCCATGCCGCGGGTGCCGGCAGGGCGCGCGCCGTGCTCATCTGCGTCGACAAGGCCAATGCCGCCGTTCGCATCGCCGAGCTTGTCAAAGCCGAGTTTCCGTTGCTGACCGTACTGGCCCGCGCCTTCGATCGCGGCACGGCACTGCAGCTCATTCGCGCGGGCGTCGATTTCCAGCTGCGCGAGACCTTCGAATCGGCGCTGGTGTTCGGCGGCTCGGCCCTGGAATCGCTCGGCGTGGATCCGGAGGACGTGGCCGAAACGATCGAGGATGTCAGGCGCCGCGACACCGACCGTTTCGAAACCCAGCTCGCCGAAGGCATTCGCGCCGGACAGCGTTTTCTCAGGGGCAATATCGGAACGCCGATTCCGACGCCGCTGTCCACGCCGCGACGTGCCGGTCAGGCCCTCAATGAAGAGACGGCCGGCGTCCTGCATAAATCCGAAACTGCCGATTGAACCCGCCGATTGAATAGGGAACCACGCATGGAATTGGACAGCAGAGCCCTGTCGGTCACCAAATTCTGGCGTGACGCCGGCGAGGACGCGTGGTTCGAGAAGAACGAGGCCTTCGACACCGACTTCCGCAATCGTTTTCTCGACCTGCACTATGCAGCCGCGCGGCGCGAATGCGACGGCTGGTCGGATCATGCCGAAGGCTCGCTGGCGCTGATGATCCTGCTCGACCAGTTTCCACGAAATTGCTTTCGCGGCACCGGCCATATGTATGCAACCGACCCGCTTGCCAGGCATTTCGCTCAAAAAGCGGTTTTGGCCGGCCACGATCTGTTGCTCGAACCGGAACTCCGCGTATTCCTCTATCTGCCGTTCGAACACTCCGAACTGCTCGCCGATCAGGAAAGGTCCGTGGCACTCACCACCGCCAATGCGCCGGACTACCTCAAATATGCCGAGGAGCACCGCGACATCATCCAGCGCTTCGGCCGCTTTCCGCACCGCAACAGGATGCTCGGCCGCGAAACCACGCCGGAGGAAAAGGCATTTCTGGACGGTGGTGGTTTCTCTGGCTGATGCCCAGCCCGCCTAGTGTAGCCACCAGTCGCGGCCTGATGGCAGTCGCTCGATGCCTGATGCGTCGACGGCCCCCAAGCGCTCGGCCACGCTACGGCCGGCAACCGCCACACCGGGCGCGATCTCGGCCAGCGGCGCCAGGACGAAGGCGCGTTCCAGCATGCGCGGATGCGGCACTTCCAGCCCCGTCTCATGGATGACACGGTCACCGAACACCAGAATGTCGATGTCGATCAGACGCGGCCCCCAGCGCTCCTCGCGCACCCGCTTCAGCTTGCGCTCCGCGTCGAGGCAGAGGTCGAGCAGCGCGCGAGGCGAAAGCCGCGTCGACAGTTCGGCGGCAGCGTTGAGGAAATCCGGCTGGTCGAGCTTGCCCCAGGGCGGCGTGCGGTAGAGCGAGGAGACGGCGGCCACGCTTGTATCGGCATCGGCGTCGAGAATGCGCAGCGCCGCGGCCATCGAGGCCGCCGGGTCGCCGAGATTGCCGCCGAGGCTGAGATAGACGGTGTTATTCTGGCCAGACAACGGTCACCTCGACGTAATCGAGCACGCCGGGCACCGGTGCGTTGGGCTTGCGCACGGTGATTTCGGCCTTCCTGATTTGGGGAAACCGTTCCGTCAGCGCCTTTGCCACCTCCATTGCCAGGGCCTCGATCAGGAAGCGCCGCTCGCCGGTGATGATCTTCTCGATCACCATGAAGGCGATGCCATAATTGACGGTCTCCCCGATCGCGTCGTCGACAAGGGCGCGTCCAGGGTCAACGGACAGCACCGCGTCGACATAGAAACGCTGGCCGAGCGCCTCCTCCTCGTCCAGCACGCCATGCCGGGCAAAGAAGGCGCAATTCTTCAAGCGAATGACATACATGGCTCAGCGTCCCGGTCCTTAGAGCGACGTGCGTCCACTTGGACGCACAAAGCACGCTCTAACACTTTTGAATCTACGCATCGTGCTTTCCGAAAATCGATCCCGATTTTCGGGCCGATGCGGCGGTTTCGCGCGCCAGCATAGCATCCGCCATGGCCAGCGCGTCCACGTTGATTGCGACATCGTGGACGCGAAACAGATGCGCGCCCTTGAGCCTGAGAATGACGCTGGTCGCCGCCGTTCCGGCAGCGCGGTGGGCCGCATCGCGGCCGGTGACGGTGCCGATGAAACGCTTTCGCGAGGTGCCGGCCATCAGAGGAAAGCCGAGCCCATGAAGCTCGGAGAACCGCGCCATCAGGTCGAGGTTTTCCTCCGCCGTCTCCTTGGCGAAGCCGAAGCCGGGGTCGAGCACGATATGGTCGTCGGCGACACCGTGCCCGCGGGCAATCTCCAGCGATTCTCCCAGGAAAGCCAGCTGGTCGGCAATGACGTCGGGCAGCTTCTCGCGATCCCGCCCGGTATGCATGACAATGAGCCCAGCGCCGGTTTCAGCCGCGATGCGCGCAATGTCAGGCTCGCGCTGCAAGCCCCAGACATCGTTGACGATGTGCGCGCCGGCAGCCACCGCAAGGCGCGCGGTTTCGGCACGATAGGTATCGACGGAAATCAGCACGTCGCCGGCGCTCGCCAGCGCCTCGATTACAGGCAGGACGCGCGCCTGTTCCTCCCCGGCCGATACCGCGCCAGCGCCGGGCCGGGTCGATTCTCCCCCGACATCGACAATCCCCGCCCCTTCGGCGATCATGCGGCGTGCCTGGGCCAGCGCCGTCTCGGTTGCATCGAACAGGCCGCCGTCGGAAAAGCTGTCAGGGGTAACGTTGAGGATGCCGGCAACCACGGCTCTTTCGCCAAGGTCGAGATGGCGTCCATGGGCCAGTTGCCATCGCCTCGCCGTCATTGCTCGTCAACCTTGGAGCATGATGCCGAAAGATGTGAAGCGGTTTTCGGACGACATGATGCTCTACCCCTTTGATTTGGAGGCGGATTCAGATTTCAGGTCGATCCGACCAGAAATCATCCGACTCTAGGCTCATCAACGATGTGTGATCCGCGCCGGATCAATTCCGTTGCGCCGGCAACGGCCGTAAAGCAAGGTGCTCGAAGAGGCAACATGATGAAACGATCCCTGCTCTGCGCACTGCTGCTTGCCATGACCGCCATCCCGGCGGGCGCGGCCAACCTCGTGAAGACATACAGCTATTTTTCCATCGGCGGCAGCACCCTCGACGATATCGAGACGCAGCTTTCCAAACGCGGGCCACAGGTCAAGAGCACGGGCTCCCGCCACCCCGGCGCCACCCAGATGGCGTTCACCACCCGCATCAGCTACGCCCGGCAGGCAGGTTCCTGCCGGATCGCCGACGCCGCCGTGACCGTCAAGGTCAAGGTGATCCTTCCAGAATGGCGCCGCCCGCGCAAGGCGGACGCCGACGTGAAGCTGTTCTGGGACACGCTGTCGGCCGACATCAAGCGCCATGAGGAGCGCCATGTCGAGATTGCCAAGAACCATGCCCGCAAGCTGGAAGAGGCGCTGAAGGCGACCTATCCGCGGAAAGATTGCGATGCGGCAAAGGCCAAGGCGGCCCAAATCACCGCCGCCGTCCTCGCCGAGCACGACCGCGCCCAGGTGCAGTTCGACCGCGTCGAGAGCGTCAATTTCGAAAGCCGCATCCTGCGGCTCCTGCGCTATCGCATCGAGCGTATCGAGAGTGGCCAATTGCGGCCGCCGGCCTGAATTTTCCTCGACGCGTCCATGGCGCCAACCCGGTCGAAGCGTAGTGCCAGATTCGAAAAATTTGCGAGCGGCGGTCGAAATCGGCCTATAGGGAACGACATATCACGGGTTGGCAGCGCACGACCCATCGAGCACGAGCACCACGACCGATCGCGTGGCGGACGCACCAGGCCGGCCCTGTCGGTGAACCGCACGCCGCGCAAGCACATGGACAAAAGACTATGGACCAGGCTGTCGACAAGCAGACCATGACGGCTGCAGCCACGCCGCTGACCGAAAGCGAGAAGAACGCCATCATCGCCGGCGTGCTTCTGTCGATGCTGTTGGCGGCGCTCGATCAGACCATCGTCGCGCCGGCGATGCCGACCATCGGCCACGCGCTCGGCCATGCGCAGTATCTGCCATGGATCGTCACCGGCTACCTCCTGACCGCGACCGCCATGGCACCGCTCTACGGCAAGATCTCGGACGTTTATGGCCGCCGGCCAACCGTTTATGCCGCCATCCTGATCTTTCTCCTCGGATCGGTGGTCAGTGCGATGGCGCCAAACATGTTTGTGCTGGTCGTCGGCAGGGCCATCCAGGGCGCCGGCGGTGGCGGCCTGTTCACCTTGACGCAAACCGTCATCGGCGACCTCGTCCCGCCACGCGAACGAGCGCGCTACGCCGCCTGGATTTCCGGCACCTGGGCCGTCGCCAGCATCGCCGGGCCCCTGCTTGGCGGCACCTTCGCCGAACATCTTCACTGGTCCCTGATTTTCTGGATCAACATCCCGCTCGGCCTGCTGGCGATGGCGATCATCAACAACCCGCTCAAGAAGCTGCCGATCGCCGCCAAGCATCATCGCATCGACGGCCTGGGCGCGCTGCTGCTGGTCGCGGCCACGGCCTTGCTGCTGCTGGCGCTCAACTGGGGCGGCAGCGAGTATCCGTGGCTGTCCAGCGAAATCCTCGGGCTGCTGGCGGCGTCCGCGGTTTTCTGGGCGGCGTTTTCGCTGCGGCTGCTGCGCGCGGCCGAACCGCTCATCTCGCTTGAAGTGCTGAGCAACCCGATCGTCCGCGCCGGCACCTTGTCGATGTTCCTTCTGCAGGCTGCCAACATAGGCCTGGCGGTCTACCTGCCTGTCTACCTGCAGTCGATCGTCGGCCTTTCGGTCAGCGAGTCGGGTCTTGCGATGCTGGGGCTGCTGCTTGGCACCGTGGCCGGCGCGACATTCAGCGGGCGAACAATACCGCGCTTCGTCCACTACAAGCGGATCGCCATGGTGGGCGTGCTCTTCTCGATCATATGCCTCGGCCTGCTCGCCCTCGTCGCCGGACACGCTTCGCTGCTGGTTGTCGAAGTCCTGACGGTCTGCATCGGCCTGGGCAGCGGGACGACCTTCCCGGTCGCCACCGTATCGGTCCAGAACGCCGTCGACCGGGCGCATCTTGGCGTCGCAACCGGCGTGCTGACCTTCCTGCGTTCGCTGGGCAGCGCGCTGGGCGTTGCAATGCTCGGCGCCGTCGCCCTCGGCTATGGCCTGCCGCTGGCCGGCGAAGGCACGCTGGCCGTCGGCCAGGTCATATCTGCCGAGCCCTTCGTGATGATCTTCCTTGTCGCCGCGGCGACGCTGTTCCTGGCGCTGATCACGCTTGCATTGATGCCGGAGAAACCGCTTCGCGGCCAGGCCGAGCACCCGCCGGTGATGGCCGAGTAGAACCGGTCAGCCAGGTCACTCCACCACGCCGAGCTTCTTTTGCAGGCTCGTGGACGAGGTCGTATACTGGAACACGATACGTTCGCCGGGGCTG
Organism: Mesorhizobium sp. B263B2A; assembly: GCF_020165775.1. Taxonomy (NCBI): domain Bacteria; kingdom Pseudomonadati; phylum Pseudomonadota; class Alphaproteobacteria; order Hyphomicrobiales; family Phyllobacteriaceae; genus Mesorhizobium; species Mesorhizobium sp. B263B2A. The sequence continues at coordinate 159,144 of NZ_JAIUIU010000003.1, read as the reverse complement.
ATGATGCGCTTGGCGGCCTGCGCCATCAGCGCCACCTCGTGAAAACCCGACAGGATCAGCTTCAGCTTGCCGGGATACCAGTTGATGTCGCCCACCGCGAAAATGCCGGGCACCGATGTCTGGAACTTCTCGGTGTCGACCGGGATCAGGTTCTCGTGGAGATTGAGCCCCCATTCCGCGATCGGGCCGAGCTTCATGGTCAGGCCGAAGAACGGCAGCATGCGGGTGCAAGGCACCTCGACATCGCCCTCCGGACCACCCTTGATGGTCGCGGATGAGAGCTGGCCGTCGGCGCCGGTGAGCCCGGTCACCTGGCCAACCCTGAATTCCAGCTGCTTCATCTCCTGCATGGCATACATCTTGTTGACGCTGTCCGGCGCCGCCCGGAATTCGGGCCGTCGGTGAACCAGCGTGACGCTCTTTGCCACCGGCTGCAGGTTCAGCGTCCAGTCGAGCGCCGAGTCGCCGCCGCCGACGATGACCAGGTCGTGGCCGCGAAAATCCTCCATCCGGCGCACCGAATAGAAGACGCTCTTGCCTTCATAGGGTTCGATGCCGGGGATCGGCGGGCGCTTCGGCTGGAACGAGCCGCCACCGGCGGCGATCACCACCACCTTGGCCTCGAACACCTCATTTTCGTCCGTGGTGACGCGAAAGCTGCCATCCTCCAGCTTCTCGAGGCTGGAAACCATCCGGTTGTAGGTGAAATCCGGCTTGAACGGCGCGATCTGCTCAAGCAGCTTGTCGACCAGCCCCTGCGCCGAGATCGAAGGCCAGCCGGGAATGTCGTAGATCGGCTTCTCCGGATAGAGTTCCGCGCATTGGCCGCCCGGCCGGTCGAGAATATCGATCAGATGGCACTTCATGTCGAACAGGCCGAGCTCGAACACCGAAAACAGGCCGACCGGCCCTGCCCCGACAATGAGGACGTCTGTGCTGATGGTGCCGGTCATGCGCTCTGCCTCGCTGCTGTGTTGGCGTGAGACTGCATGACCACCGGCTCGCTGCCAAGCGGCAGCGGGAAAAATCGGCTTTTCAGCCCTGGCGCTCCGGCACCCGCACGACGAGGCCGTCGAGCGCGTCGCGCACCTTGATCTGGCAGGAAAGCCGCGAATTCGGCTGGACCTCGTAGGCGAAGTCCAGCATGTCCTCTTCCATCGCCTCCGGCTCTCCGACTTCGGCCGTCCACGCCTCATCGACATAGACATGGCAGGTCGCGCAGGCGCAGGCGCCGCCGCACTCCGCCTCGATCCCCGGCACGGCGTTGCGGATGGCGTTTTCCATCACCGTCGAGCCGTTCTCGGCATCCACGTCGAAATGTGTGCCGTCATGGGCGATGAAGGTCAGTTTTGTCATTTGTCACCTGAGAGTTTCCGCCGAGATAATCACTCCGGCAGACAAGTCAACTGCCGCGCGAAAGCGCCGCTCGGTGACGTTTTTCCGCAAACCGGGATCAGCGATTGATGGCGGCGATGAAATCGCGCACTTCGTCGATCAGCGTGCCAAGCCGTTTGAGTGTCTGACCGTCCTCCGGACGACGCTCGATTTCGGTGGCGCAATCGGCGATGGCGAAGGCGCCGACGCCGCGCGCCGAGCCTTTCAGCCCATGCGCCAGCAGAAGCCGGCCCTTGACGTCGGCGTCGACTATTTTGTCGCGCACAGATAGCGCCTGCTGTACAAACAGCGCCAGCACCTCTTGCTCGAGGGCGCGATCGCCCATCGTTTGCCGGGCAAGGTGTGCCAAATCGACCGGCCGGGACTGCCTCGTTCCCGATACGTTGCCCCCGGGCATTGAGAAGGCAATGCCGCTTTCGCCACGCATGAACTCGAACTCCGTTTTCTTCGGTCGCCTGAAAAACTAGGCGCATCCAGTGGACAACGGGTTAATGAGTGGCCCGGAAAAATGTTGCGAAAGCGGCACCGGAATCACGCTTCTGTTAACCTTATATTTAAAGTTTTACGTATCCCACGGAATGCATGTTTTCTTTACCCCCCTGTGTCATTACGATACGAGGGGTCCATTTTCAGCCTCCTGCGCGGGGGTACGACAAAGACAATTATAAGCCCGCGGCAGCTAGTACAGGGTAGCGAAGGCATGGCGAAGAAACCAACGACGACGACGAGAACTCTCGACAACGATGTAGCCAGGGAACTGGAAAAAGCGCTCGATATCGACCTCAGCAGCGATACTGACGGTGATCTCGATATCGCAGCTTCGATGGAAGATCTGGAAGCACAGATATCCCAGGCCGCCGACGAATTGGCACGAGAGGGGCGCAACCAGAAGCCGGAGCCCACCGTCAGTCAGGCCCAGCCCGCCAAGCCCGCGCCAAAAGCCAAGCCCGCCGAACTGCGGCCCGTTGAGACGCGCAATGGCAATGGCACACAGGCGACAGGCTTCGGCACACAGGCGACGGGCTTCGCCCCGGCCAATGACGATCGCCAGAAGGACTACAAGACACTCCTGCACAGCCTCAACCGGCGCGCCTCCAACACCGTCTATTGGGTCATTGCCTTTGTTTCGCTCGCCTGGATCGCGGGCGCCGGCGGATTGGCCAACCTGCTTTTCGGACCGAGCATCTGGCGAATCCGCACGCTCGACCAGTTCTTTGCCCGCCCCGAACTGATTGGCCTCGCCGTCGCGGCGATCGTGCCGGTCATCCTGTTCTGGGCCTTCGCGGCGATGATCCGTCGCGCCCAGGACATGCGCATTGCCGCCCAGTCGATGACCGAAGTGGCTTTCCGCCTGACCGAGCCAGAAAACCTCGCCCAGGATCGCGTCATGATGATCGGCCAAGCCGTTCGCCGCGAGGTCGCGGCCATGGGCGAAGGCATCGAACGCACGCTCGCCCGCGCCGTGGAACTGGAAACGCTGGTCCATAGCGAAGTCAACCAGATCGAGCGCTCCTATTCGGAAAACGAGACCCGCATCCGCTCGCTTGTCGACGGGCTCGGCAGCGAGCGCGAGGCGGTCGTCACCCATGCGGAGCGTGTCCGCGCCTCGATTTCGGGTGCGCATGAAACGCTCAAGGAGGAAATCGGCGCCGCCAGCGACATCATCCGCGACTCGATCCTCAACGCGTCGACCAAGCTGTCGATGACGATCACCAATTCCGGTGACACGCTCATCGACCGCATCAATGAAAGCTCGATGTCGATCTTCGATTCGGTCGAAGGCCGCCTCGACACCATTACCGACAGGCTGTCGACCTCCGGCGAGGCTTTTGCCTCCCTGCTCGACACCCGTATCGCCAAGTTGACGGACACGACGGACGGCCTGACCCGGTCGTTGACCGACCTGCTCGACGATCGCACCACCGGGATGGTGTCGCTGCTTGGCGGCGCCGCCCGCACCCTCAATTCCGAATTCGAAGCCAGCCTCAACGGCATCGAGCGCACGCTCGCCGAACGTGGCCAGGCGCTGATCAGCGAATTCCAGACCCGCGCCGAGGCGCTCGACACCGGCACGCAGAAGCTCAACGCGGCGCTCGAGGCCCGCGCCCGCCAGATCAACGAGACACTGGTCGAACGCGCCCGCGAAATCGCCCACACCTTCGCCGAAAGCAAGGATACGTTGTCCGCGATGATCGATCAGGGCAAGACCCAGATCGGCGCCGACATGGCCGACATCGTCAACTCGACATCGACCATGCTGGAGGCTCGCGCCAGCGACTTTGCCGGACGCATGGAAGCGGCGCGTCATGTCGTCTCGCGCTCGTTCGATTCCGATATCCAGCGCCTTTCCGATGCCCGCGTCGGCATCGAGGAAGCCGTCGAGAACCACAGCCGCAAGCTGTCCGAAAGCCGTGAGCGCATGGCGGCCGCCATGCAGGAGGACCTGGCGAAATTCGACGAGAGCCGTGCCGGCATCGATGCCGCGGTGACCAACCAGGTGCAGAAGCTGGCCGAAGGCCGCAGCCTGATCGCGCGTGCCCTCGAGGAGGATCTGCGCAAGGTCAACGAATCGCGCGCTGCCATCGATGCGTCGCTCGGCAGCCATCTCGAAAGGCTGGAGGAAGGCCGCAACCGGCTCTCCCTGGCTCTGAACGAAGACTCCGGGAAGCTCGTGCAAGCTCGTACCATTATTGATGAAATGGTTGCCGGACATGTCGGCAAACTGGCTGAAGGCCGCAACATCCTGTCGCGTGCCCTGGAGGCCGATCTCGGCAAATTGTCCGACAGCCGCGCCGACATCGATGGCCTCGTCGCCGGTCAGGTCGAGAAGATCGCCGAAGGCCGTGCCGTGCTCGCCAAGGCGTTGGAAAACGACATCGCCGGCATCAAGAGCCTCATCGAGTCGCACTCGGCAAAGCTGGCCGAAGACCGCAGCCTGCTCGGCCGTTCGCTCGAGGACGACCTTTCGGGCATAAGGAACCTGATCGAAGATCATTCGGGACGGCTCTCCAACGACCGCAGCCTGCTGTCGCAGACGCTCGAAGCCGACCTTGCCAAGCTGGCCGAGAGCCGCTCGAGCATCGACGGCTTGGTCGCCGGCCAGGTCGAGAAGCTGGCCGAAGGCCGCGACATCCTCAAGCGGGCGCTGGAATCGGACCTCAACACCATCAAGGGCGTCATATCCAGCCAGTCGGAGAAACTGGCCGAGGACCGTGGACAGCTTTCTCGGGTCCTGGAAGCCGACCTGCAGAACGTGAACAGCGTCATCGCCGACCACATGAACAGGCTCGTTCAGGACCGCTCGACCCTGTCGAAGGCTCTCGAGGACGACCTTGCCAAGTTGGCCGAAAGCCGCTCCAGCATCGACGGTCTGGTCGCCGGTCAGGTCGAGAAGCTGTCGGAAGGCCGCGACATCCTGCGGCGCGCCCTGGAAGCCGACCTCAACACCATCAAGAACACCGTCGCCGACCAGTCGCAGAAGCTGGTCGATGACCGTGCGCAGTTCGCCAGGGCACTCGAAGCCGATCTCGAAAGCGTCAACAGCCTTGTCAACAGCCATTCCGAACGGCTCGTCCAGGATCGTTCGACGCTGTCGAAGGCGCTGGAGGACGACCTCGAAGGCGTCAACACCCTTGTCAACAGCCACGCGGACAGGCTTGTCCAGGAACGTTCGACCCTGTCCAGGGCACTCGAGGACGACCTTGCCAAGCTGGCCGAAAGCCGCTCCAGCATCGACGGTCTGGTCGCCGGCCAGGTGGAGAAGCTGGCCGAAGGCCGCGACGTTCTCAAGCGCGCGCTCGAAGCCGATCTTGCCAAGCTGGCCGAAAGCCGCTCCAGCATCGACGGCCTGGTTGCCGGCCAGGTGGAGAAGCTGGCCGAGGGCCGCGACATTCTCAAGCGCGCGCTCGAAGCCGACCTGCAGAAGCTGACCGAGAGCCGAGGCGACATCGACGGCATCATCGCCGGCCATGTCGGCAAGCTGGCCGAAGGCCGCGACATGCTGAGCCGCGCGCTGGAAGAGGATCTCGGCAAGCTCGCCGAGACCCGCAAGGACGTCGATCGCTCGCTGTCTGGCCACATCGATCAGATCGCGGCCAGGAGCACCGACATTTCCACCGCGATCGCGGCCGACGTGGAAAAGATCGAAGAGGCGTTCAGTCGCCAGACCGGGATCATCGAGGAACGCGCAGGCACCATGGAACGCGCGCTCTCGACCGGCGTCGACAACGTCCGCAACGTGCTCGAAAAGAGCGCCGTCTTCGTCGCCGGCGCTTTGCGCGAAAAGGTCCTTGAAGTCACCAGCGCGCTGCATGAGCAGGCTGGTGCGGCGTTCAGCGACGCCGATCGCAAGATCGCCGAGCGCGCCGAACAGACGTCCGCCGCACTGCTGGCGCGGGCCGAAGACATCGCCCGTACCTTCGAGGATGCGGATCGTCGTCTCCATGCCCGTGCCGAAGACACTTCGAACGCCTTGCTTGCCCGGGCGGACGATACTTCCAGCACGCTGCTGGCCCGCGCCCACGAAACCGCCGACCAACTGGCTGCCCGTGCCAGCGAGATCGCCGGAACCTTCGACATGGCCGACCAGAAGCTCGCCGCCCGCGCCCAGGAGACCGCCGATCAGCTCTCCGCCCGCGCCAACGAGATCGCCGGCACCTTCGACGCGGCCGACCAGAAGCTTGTTGCCCGCGCCGTCGAGACGGCACAGTCGCTGGCCGCCCGCGCCGGTGACATCCTGCGCAACTTCGAAAGCGCCGACCAGCGGCTCGGCGTGCGCATCGGCGAATCGGCCGAGGCGCTCGCTGCCCGCGCATCGGACCTCGGCCGCATCTTCGATGCCGCCGACCAGCAATTGGTGTCGCGCATCGCGGAAGGTTCGGACGCGCTGTCCAACCGCGCTTCCGAGATCGGCCGCATCTTCGAAGAGGCCGACCAACGCCTGGTTTCGCGCATTGCCGACAGCACGTCGACGATCGGCGAGCACGCGCAGACCATCGTCGGCGCCTTCGCCAACACCGAGCAGAGGGTCGCCGATCGCGCGCGCCAGACCGGCCAGGAACTGGCCGTGCATGCCCGCGAAATCGAGCAGGCGCTTGCCGGCGCCGACGAGCGTCTCGCATCGAGCGCGGCGGCCGCGGCTGCCCGTGTCGAGGAGCAGGTCGCCAACGTCGAGAACCGGCTCGCCTACACCGCCGAGACGATGGGCCAGAGGCTCAACGAGCAGGTCTCGAGCGCCGAGGCACAACTGGTGTCACGCGCCAATGTGATCGCCGAGACCTTCACGGCGGTCGGCCAGCATATCGGCCAGAGCACCAACGACGCCGCCAAGACGATCGGCGCCAACACCCGTGAGCTCAACACCATGCTCGCGGCGCGCTCCGCCGAGATGTCGAAGATCCTCGACGAAACCGCCCGCCCATTGGTCGAGCGTTTCGCACAGGGCGGCTCGGAACTGCAAAAGAGCATGGAAGAGGTCACGGAACGCGCCACCGAGAAGCTGCGCAGCGAGAATGCAGCCCTTGTCAACGCGCTCGCCAGCCGCACCGCCGAGACCTTGTCGGCGGTCGAAGGCGCGCGCTCGTCGCTGTCCGACAGCGTCGCTGACCTCATCGGCCGCATGACCAAGTCCAGCTCGCAGCTCGGCCAGCTGATCGAGCAGGCCGCGGTCAATCTCGGCGAGGTCGACGAACGCCTGACCGGCAGCACGCAGAGCTTCGCGGCCACCACCGAAAAGGCGGCACAGACCTTTGCCAGCTCGGCGCGCCTGGTCGATTCGAACACGACAAGGCTGACGGACCTGTCCTCGTCGACCTTGCGTGAAGTCGCCTCGATCGCCACCAAGTTCGACGAACACAGCCGTCTGCTGGCCAGCGCCTCGGACCTGTTGAGTTCGGCCCAGAGCAACCTCGAACACACGCTCGAAAGGCAGTCGTCGCTCGAGGATCTTGCCGTCGGCCTGGTCAAGAAGTCGGAAGATCTCGAAAGGGTCATGCGCTCGTTCGAAAACCTGGTCGGCCAGACGCTGCAGAACGCCGAAGGCAAGACGATGGAGTCGGCCGACAAGATCCGCAACGCCATCACCGACGTCGTCGATTCGGCCACCAAGCGCTTCGCCGATGCGACCGAGGAGATGCGGCGCACGGCGGGCTCGATCAAGAGCGAGCTCGACCTCACCCGCGCCGAGCTCAAGAAGGGCGTCATCGAGATGCCGGAAGAGGCAAAGGAATCGACCTCTGCCATTCGCCGCGCCGTTTCGGAGCAGATCAACGCCCTGAAGGAGCTCTCGGATATCGTTGCCAAGTCCGGTCGTGGCGGCGGCGATGGCTCGGAGCAACGTCCCTTGCGCCCGGCGCCGCAAGCGCCGGCGGCACGCCCCGCCGAGCCGCCGCGTCGCGCCCCGGCCCCGCAGCCGGAGCTGCGCACGCCTCAGGCGCCGCTGGGTGGGACCGCGCTGCGCGGCGCGCTCGACCTCGATCGTCCGGCCGAGGCTGCACCGCGCCCTCGCGCTGACGCCAATACCCGCACGCCGCAGGGCGGCTGGGTACGCGATCTCTTGACCGCGGCATCGAACGAAGGAGACCTCAGGCCCACGGCGCCTTCGGCGCCCGCGGAAGCACCACGCGCGGCCCCTGCCCAGCGCTCGCCGCTACATGTCGTGGAATCGCTGAACTCGCTCTCCGTCGATATCGCGCGTGCCATCGACCACGATGCCTCGATCGAATTGTGGAACCGCTATCGGCGCGGCGAGCGGGACGTGTTCACGCGTCGGCTCTACACGCTGAAGGGCCAGCAGACGTTCGACGAGATCCGCCGCAAGTACCAGGCCGAGGCCGAATTCCGTGCCGCCGTCGACCGCTACTGCGACGACTTCGAGAAGCTGCTCAAGGATGTCTCGCGCAACGACCGCGATAACATCATGGCGCAGACCTACCTGACGTCGGACACCGGCAAGGTCTACACCATGCTGGCCCACGCCAGCGGCCGGCTGCACTAAAGCCAGGAATTGAACAGGCGGGACCATGGTCCCGCCTGTTGTTTCTCCAAACCTCCGGCACGCGCTTAACCTGCCAACAACGACTGTTGCGAGCCGATGGATGCGTCGGGGACCTCCAAGGTTCGACTTCCCCCACAGCGCGGAAATCCGCCGGAAAACCGCGACCCTGACGCTCAAAGGGTGTGACCGTGAAGACGGCAATCATATTCGACTGCGAGTTTCTTTGCCTTGAGGGCTCGCAACGCCGATTCTGGTGCGCGGCCCACGATCCCGACCCGGTCATCGCGCAGATCGGCGCGGTCAAGCTTGGGCTCGAGGACGACTTTCCCCTGCTTGGCACGTACAAGGCCTATATCAGACCGGTCGACCGGTTTGGCCGGAGATACGCCCTCGACCCGTTCTTCACCAAACTGACCGGCATCACCGAGGAAGACGTCGAGACCGAAGGGGTCGCGCTGGGAGAAGCCCTCGCCAACGTCGATCGTTTTTCCGGTGGCGCGCGGTTCTGGTCTTGGGGCAAGGACGAACTGAACATGATCGCCATCAGCTGCTATATCGCGGGCATTCAGCCTTCGATCCCGGCCACCCGGTTTGACAATGCCGTCAAGCTGCTGATCGCGGCCGGGATGCCGATCGAGGACCTGGCGAGGACGCCGAGCAACAAGCTCGCGGACTACTATGGCGTCGAGCACCCGCCATTGCATGGGCATGAGGCGCTCGACGATGCGCTGTCCTTGGCCTACACGCTGCAGCATCTGATGCTGACCGGAAAGCTGCGGCCGGATGTCTTCGAGCGCCTGTAGCTTGAAAGCGTTGGCGAGATTCAGCTAACGAGACCGGCGCTCAGATCACCGAATCCGTCCAGCGAACGATCTGCCTGGCGGCATCGCCGAACGCATTGTCGAGCGCACCGACATAAGCGGAGTTGCCTTTGCCCGAAACGGGTGCGGATGCGTTGAAGCTCTTGGAGGCGCGCACCTCGCCATTGCGGTCGTTGAGCAAGCGCACGAACAGGTCGACCTCGGCGTGTTCGCCACCGTCGACGCGCACTTCGAAGGACCGGACCTCGACGATGACCTGGTAATCGATCGCCAGACCCTCGCCCGGCTTGCCGACACCGGCAAAGCTGCCCGAGCGCTGGAACGTCTCGGCGAGCCGCGCCTGCACGATCAGCGGCAGGCGATCGGCCCATTGCGCGCCCTTGAGATACTGGATCGAGCCGTCGGAGGGTTTGATGACGATGTTCTGGCTGTCCAGCGCCTTGAGCGCCGAAGGCTGGGCGATCAGGATCTGCTTGCGGCTATGGCCATGCGCGTCGACCGAAGGCGCAGACAGCTCAAAAGTGTCGAGCGGCGCAGGCTTGCCGCCTAACGCCGCGCAGCCCGCCAGCGTCAGGGCAAGCAGTGCCGCAGCCGATGTCAACCCGCCCGTTCTCACCCACACAGACATCACGCGCGATCCCCGTTGTCCCCGGATCGTAAGATCAACCCGCTTTTGCAGCTCATGTTTCTGAGGCGAGCCGACGCCGAAGTCAACGCCGCGCCCTGCCATCGAATTGCCGAACCTCGCCGTCGCCACCCGAAAGGATACGCTGCGGATTGCGGCTGAGATCCGTCACCGCTTCCTCGATGCGGTTGATCGAACGGCGGCTGTCCTGCACCAGCGCCTCGACATTTGTCAGGCCCTGGCCCGAGAAGCGCGCCAGATTGTCGGTGATGACGCCAAGCCGCGCATTCAGCGTGTCGGCGACCTGCTTGAACGATTTCAGCGTCGCCCTGGCGTCGGCCATCACGCCATCCGCCTGGCCGGAGCCGAGCAATTTGTCGACCCTGGCCAGGATACCGTCGACACGCACCGAGGCATCGTTGAGCCGTTGCGCCAATTGCTTGGCATCCTTGATCGTCTGGTCGATGTCGTCGGCGCGGTTGGCGAACTTGTTGGTCACGACAGCGATGTCGGCGGCGGCCTTGTTGGCGTTCTCGCTGGCCTTCTGGATGTTGGCCAGCGCCGTGCGCACCTGCGCCGGGTCGATGCCGTCGAGAACGCCGTCGACCTTGGCCAGCGTGCCCTGCGTCTGCTTGGCGAAGTCGTTGACGGACCCGACCGCCGTATCGACATTCTTGATGACGCCATCGAGCTGTTGCGAGGTTTGCTTGAGGTTCGCGGTCACCGTGTCGACGTTGGCCACGATGCTCTTGATCTTGTCCTTGTCGACGGCATTGAGCAGGCCTTCCGCCGCCTTCAGCGTGCCGTCGAGCTTGCCGGACACGCCCTTCAGTTCGTCGGAGAGCGCGCTGACCGAGGACAGGAACTTGTCGATGCCGTCGGAATTCTTGGCCAGCGCGTCGGAGAATGTCTGCACATTCTTCACGGTCTGCGTCAGCGGCCCGCGAACATCCTTGGTGAAGCCTTCGAGTTCGCTCAGCACCTTGTCGGCGCGATTGAAGATGTTCTGCGCTGTCTGCAACAGATTGGTCACAGCGGATGGGTTGGCGACGATCTCGGCGACCTTGCCTTCCTTTTCCGCCTGGTCGAGCAGCTTCACTTCCTTGGGATCGGCGCCCTTGAGCTCGATGTTGGCCTGCCCGGTGAGGCCGGCAAGGCCGATATCGGCCTGCGTCGACTTGGTTATCGGCGTCATCCGATCGATCTCGGTGTCGGCGATGGCGACGGTCGGATTGTCGACGTCGATATAGACACGCTTGACGTCGCCGACCTTGACGCCGTTGAACAGCACGAAGCTGCCGCGGCCGAGGCCGGAAGCCGAGCCCGGGATGCGCACGCGCAGCAGCGTCGTCTCGCCCCTGTCACCGATCGCGGCCGTCCAATAGACAAAGCCGAACGCCGCCAGGATCGCAACCAGCGTGAAAATCCCGACAATGACGTAGTTGGCTCTGGTTTCCATTGCTTCACTTATGGCTATGCGCGCGCCGCAAGATCAAGTTGCCGGGCGCGTTTTCCGCGGAAATAGGATTTCACCCACGGTTCCTCGCTTTTCAGCATGTCGTCGATGCTGCCTTCGACGAGCACCTTTTTCTTGCCGAGCACCGCCACGTGGTCGCAGGCGGTAAACAGCGTGTCGAGGTCGTGCGTGACCATATAGACGGTCAGGTCCATGGTGTCGCGCAGCTTGACGACGAGTTCGTCGAACTCGGCCGCGCTGATCGGATCGAGGCCGGACGTCGGCTCGTCGAGAAAGACGATATCCGGGTCGAGCGCCAGCGCGCGCGCCAGGGCGGCGCGCTTGATCATGCCGCCGGAGAGTTCGGAGGGGAATTTCTGCGCCGCATCCGGCGGCAGGCCGACCAGCTCGATCTTGAGCAATGCCAGTTCATCCATCAGCTTTCTCGGCAGGTCGAGATATTCGCGCATCGGCACCTGCACGTTCTCCAGCACGGTCAGCGCCGAAAACAGCGCGCCATGCTGGAACAGCACGCCAAGGCGCATGTCGATGCGCAGCCGCTCGATATCGCTTGCCTTGTCGACGTCGACACCGAACAGCTTGATCGTTCCCGACTGCTTGGGCATCAACCCGAGAATGGTCCGCAGGAGGACCGACTTGCCGGCGCCCGAAGCCCCCACGAAACCCAGGATCTCGCCGCGTTTGATGTCGAGCGAGAGTTTGTCGAGAATCAGCTTGTCCTCGATGGCGACGGTGACGTCGCGCACCGAAAGCACGAGGTCGCCCTCGTCCTGCTCCTTCGTCGCGACCCCATTACCCTCAGCCATGTCAGAACTCGATCGCTGCGTAGAACATGGCGAAAAGCCCGTCGAGGATGATGACGACGAAAATCGACTTCACCACCGAGGCGGTCACGTGCTGGCCGAGCGATTCGGCGCTGCCGCCGACCTTCATACCCTCGACGGACGCAATCGTGCCGATGATCATCGCCATGAACGGAGCCTTGATCAGGCCGGCGAAAATGGTGCTGAGATCGATGGCGACGCGCAGCCGGTCGAGGAAGGCGGCCGGCGGAATGTCGGAGTAGAGCCACGCCGCGGCGATACCGCCGCCGAGCGCCGCGAAATTGGCGATGATCGTCAGGCACGGCAAGGCGATCACCAGCGCAACCAGGCGTGGAAAGACCAGCACGCCGATCGGATTGAGACCGATGACCTTCAGCGCGTCGACCTCCTCGCGCATCTTCATCGAACCGATCTCGGCGGTGATCGCGCTGCCGGAACGGCCAGCGATCATGATTGCCGTCATCAGCACGCCGAGTTCGCGCAGGATCAGCACGCCGACGAGGTCGACGACGAAGATATCGGCGCCGAAATAGCTGAGCTGGTAGGCGCCTTGCTGGGCGACGATGGCGCCGACGATGGCCGACATCAGCACCACCACCGGTATGGCGCCGACGCCCATGCGATCGATCTGGTTGAAGATCGCCGCCGGATTGACGGCATGGCCGCGGCCAAGCTTCATTTGCGCGCCGCGGATGGTGGCGCCGAGGATATTCATCGAGGCAAGAAAATCGTCGCGCATCTCATAGACGCGCCGGCCAACCGCTTCGAGGGCGCGAAGGACGATGTTGGGCGGCCGCGCCGGCCCGGATTCGGGTTCGCGGCGGACGGCCTCGCCCACCGCATCGAGCAGGATGGACGCGATCTCGCTCTGGCCCTGCAGCTGGACCTCGACGTTCTTCTTCTCGAAAACACTGACCAGCCGGTCGATCAGCCAGGCGCCGGCGGTGTCGATCTTCTCGATCTTGGAAAGATCGAGGGCCAAGGTCTTGAAACCGCTTCGTTTCTCGATCTTGCGCATGTCCGCGTCGATCAGTGCCACGGTCCGTGTCGTCCAGACACCGGAGAACGCGCAGCCAAGAACGCCGCCCTCCTCGCCGATAGCCACGCGCGGCTGGTGGTCAGCCTCCGAGGCGGTCGTGCCGCTTGCGTCGCGCTTGCCTATGGTCAACATGGCGTCCTGTTTAGCCTGATGGGTCCGACCTTGTCGATTTGCCGACAACCCTTCTCGCACAGCCGGAGCAGAAAAATATGGCGCGTGTCATTTCGGTCGAGGCCGAGCGTTTCCCGATCGCCGGCACCTTCACCATTTCGCGCGGCTCCAAGACCGAGGCCGAGGTCATCACCTGCACAATCAGCCAGGATGGGCATGTCGGGCGCGGCGAATGCGTTCCCTACAGGCGCTACGGCGAGACCATGGACGGCGTGCACGCGGCGATAGAGGCCATGCGCGGGCGGATCGCCGGCGGCATCGACCGGATCGCCCTGCTCGATGCGATGCCGGCTGGCGCGGCCCGCAACGCCATCGACTGCGCCCTGTGGGACCTCGAAGCCAAGATCAGCGGCATTCCGGCGGCGAAGGCAATCTGGCCGGCCCCGCTGCATCCGCTCGAAACCGCCTACACGCTGTCGCTCGGCGAACCCTCGGCGATGGCGGCACAAGCCAGCGCCAATGCCAGCCGGCCGCTGCTGAAGGTCAAGATCGGCGGCGACAACGACATCGCCCGGATCCAGGCGGTGAGACAGGCCGCGCCCGAGAGCAGAATCATCCTCGATGCCAATGAGGGTTGGACCGACAACAACATCGTCGCCAACCTCGCCTTTGCCGCTGAACAAGGCATCGCACTCATCGAACAGCCGCTGCCGGCCGGCCATGACGGCATCCTGCGCCACATCGCGCATCCGGTGCCGATCTGCGCCGATGAAAGCGTACACGAGGCGAAAAACCTGGATTTGCTTGTCGGCCTCTACGACGCCGTCAACATCAAGCTCGACAAGTCCGGCGGGCTGACGGCGGCGCTCGTCCTGCGCGACCGCGCCCGGGAACTCGGTTTCGGCGTCATGGTCGGCTGCATGGTCGGCACATCGCTGGCGATGGCGCCGGCGGTGTTGCTCGCCCAGGACGCCGATTTCGTCGACCTCGACGGTCCGCTGCTGCTGGCGCGCGACCGCGAGCCGGGCCTTGTCTACCAAGGTTCGCTCGTCTCACCCCCGGACCGGGTGCTTTGGGGCTGAGCGCGCCGCCAGCCAGATCAGCACAAGGCCGACGATCGCGATCGGAATCATCGCCAGGAAACCATCGACGCCGAGACGGTCATAGAGCGGACCGGACGCAAGCGTGACGGCCGCCATGAAGAAGCCGTTGAAGAAATAGGCGATGCCTTGCGCGGCACCGGTGCGCTCTTCGGAAACGGTCTCGCCGATCATTTTCTGCAGCCCGATCAGCACCATTGCGACGGACACCGAATGCAGCGACTGCACGGCGAAGAAGCCGGCGACGCCAAGGCCGAGCGGCCATACGAGTGGAAAGACGATCCAGCGCACGATCGAACCGATGCCGGCGATCATCATCACCTTGACCACGGATACGGAGGCGAAAATGCGGTTGAAGAACAAAAACATGCAGACTTCGGACACCACGCCCCAGGCCCACAGCAGGCCAACGACGGAATCGCTGATGCCGATCGATTTCCAGTAGATGGAAACGAAACCGTAGAGGAAGGCGTGGCTGGCCGTAATGATGCCGACGCCAAAGGTGAAATAGAGGAAATAGGCGTTGAACAGGCTCGGTGCCGCGTGCTGGATTTCCGTGGCCGACAGCGGCGAAGCCTTGCGCGGCCGCCCCATGCGCGGTGCAAACAAGGCTGCGGCAAGCGCTGCGGCAAGCGCCACGAATATGATCACCGGCACGGCTTTGGCTCCGGCCGCCGCCAGGATGAAGCCGCCTACGATATTGGCGCACAGATAGGAGATCGAACCCCATTTGCGCATGGCGGTGTAGTTCGAGCCGAAGCGGCGCACCCCGGACAACGCAAGCGAATCGGCCATTGGCGAATGCGGTGTCCAGACGACCGTCAGAATCAGCGATACGGCCAGCACGATCGCGTAGGTCGCCGGCAGGAAATAGCCTGCCGAAATGACCATCGTTGCCGCGAGCAGCACGATGTAGACGTCGGCGCGGTCCTTCGCCCGGTCGGCAAGTGCCGTCAGCATGGGCGTCGTCAGGACGCGCAGGAACATCGGCGCGGCAAGGATGACGGCGATTTGTTCGGCGCCAAAACCTTTCGCCTGCAGCCAGAGCGGAAAATAGGGCAGATGGGTGCCTTGCGACACGAACAATGTCGCGAAGATCAGGCTCATGCGCAGCTCGAAATGGCGCGGCTTGACGAGTTGTTCTGGCGAAAGCGGCGGCAGGGACATGAATCGATCCAATTACGCCGCGCTCGGCCGGCTGGCGATGTAGATCGATCCCTTAACATGGCGGAAAACCAGGCGAAACCGGCTGGACTAACCGATTAACGCTGAAAGCCGCCGTGAATTCCGTGTCAGGCCGCCTGCCCGACCCGATCTTCGATGAGCATCGGGATGAAAGGCTCGTCCGGCGCTTCAGGCAGGACATGCGCCCAGGTCAGGATTTCCATGCGGCCGTCGAAATGTTCGACCACCGCCGTGCAGCTCTCCACCCAGTCGCCGGTGTTGATGTACTGCACATCGCCATAGTTCTCGATCGCGGCGTGGTGGATGTGGCCGCAGATGACGCCGTCGACATGCGAACGCCGCGCTTCCTCGCTGAGCACGGTCTGGAACGAACCGATGAAGTTTACCGCTTTCTTGACCTTGACCTTGGCCCAGGACGAGAACGACCAGTAAGGCAGGCCGAGCAGCTGGCGCAGACGCGTGATGACACGGTTGACCTGCATGGCCGCGTCGTAAGCATGGTCGCCGAGATAGGCGAGCCAGCGCTGGTTGTGGACGACGGTGTCGAACTGGTCGCCATGGATGACCAGCAGGCGCCTGCCGTCGGCGGTCTCATGGATGGCGCGGTCGGCAACGACGATGCCGCCGAAATGCACGCCCTGGAACTGGCGGGCAAACTCATCGTGATTGCCGGCGATATAGGTAATCGAGGCGCCCTTGCGCGCCTTGCGCAGCAATTTCTGCACGACGTCGTTGTGGCTTTGCGGCCAGTGCCAGCTCCGCCGCAGCCGCCAGCCGTCGACGATGTCACCGACCAGATAGATGATGTCGGCGTCGTGATAGCGAAGGAAATCGATCAGGAATTCGGCCTTGGCCGCTTTCGAGCCGAGATGGACATCGGAAATGAACATGCTGCGGAAGGTGCGGGGCTCTTGGCCGGACATCGCGTTTCACCGTTGCTTTCGCGCAGCCTATGCCCCGATTCATGCAACAACCGTATGACGGTTGCGATTGGGCCAGCCTAAGAGCTAGCCTGCCGGCCAAATCACAGGAGAAATCGTCATGGATCTCGGTATTCGCGGCAAGAAAGCCATCGTCTGCGCTTCCAGCAAGGGACTTGGAAAAGGCTGCGCCATGGCACTGGCCGAGGCCGGCTGCGACATCGTCGTTAACGGACGCAACGCCGAACTGGTGGCGAAAACCGCCGCCGAGCTGCGCGAGCGCTACGGCGTGACGGTCTCGGAAGTCGTCGGTGATGTCTCGAAACCCGAAGTGCAGAAGGCACTGCTTGCCGCCTGCCCTGAGCCCGACATTCTCGTCAACAACAATGGCGGCCCGCCATTGCGCGATTTCCGCGAACTCGATCGCGGCAAGATCCTCGAAGGTGTCACCCAGAACATGGTCACACCGATCGAGCTGGTGCAGGCCGTCATCGACGGCATGGCCAAACGTGGCTTCGGCCGCATCGTCAACATCACCTCGCTGTCGGTCTACGTCCCCATCCCCGGCCTCGACCTGTCGTCGGGCGCGCGCGCCGGCCTGACCTCGTTCCTCGCCGGCGGGGCGCGCACGGTGATCGACCGCAACGTCACCATCAACAGCCTGCTGCCGGGCAAGCTCGATACCGACCGGCTGCGCGGCCCGCATGAGGCAGGCACCGTCGAGGATCCCGCGGCGGCGGCGGCGCGCAAGACCCGCATCAGCGCCGACGTGCCGGCCAAGCGGCTCGGCACGCCCGAGGAATTCGGCCAGATCTGCGCCTTCCTGTGCTCGGTCCATGCCGGCTACCTGACCGGGCAGAACATTCCAGTGGATGGCGGCCTCTACGTCAGCGCGTTCTGAGCCCCGACAATCGCAACGCGGAAGAAACCCTGTCCAAGCGGCTGAAATAAATCAGCTATTCCTGTCTCGCCAATGTGATCCGCGATTGCGTCATTTGGCGTCTCGAAAAACCGCGGCCGCATGCTAAGAAGGGTCGCAGGCAGAGCGCAGGGAGGGCCGGAATGACTGGCGAGAGCAAGAAAACGGCACGTTCGGACCTCGACGAAGCCGCCCTCTACTTCCACAAGCACCCGACGCCTGGAAAGCTCGAAATCCAGGCGACCAAGCCGCTCGGCAACCAGCGCGACCTGGCGCTCGCCTATTCGCCTGGCGTGGCGGCCCCTTGCCTGGAGATCCGCGACGATCCGGCGACCGCCGCCGACTATACGGCGCGCGCCAACCTGGTCGGCGTCGTCTCCAACGGCTCGGCCGTGCTCGGCCTCGGCAATATCGGCCCGCTGGCGTCCAAGCCGGTCATGGAGGGCAAGGCGGTCCTGTTCAAGAAATTCGCCGGCATCGACGTCTTCGACATCGAGATCGACGCGCCCGAAATCGAGCGCATGGTCGAAACGGTCGCCGCCCTGGAGCCGACCTTCGGCGGCATCAACCTCGAGGATATCAAGGCGCCGGAGTGTTTCGAGGTTGAGGAACGGCTCAAGGCGCGCATGAAGATACCGGTGTTCCACGACGACCAGCATGGCACCGCCATCATCGTCGCCGCCGCCGTGCTCAACGGGCTGGAATTCGCCGGCAAGACCATTTCGGACATCAAGGTCGTCACCTCCGGCGCCGGTGCCGCGGCCCTCGCCTGCCTCAACCTCCTGGTCTCGCTCGGCGTGCGCGTCGAAAATATTTGGGTCACCGACCGTTTCGGCGTCGCCTACAAGGGCCGCACCGACGAGATGGACCGCTGGAAAGACCCCTATGTGAAGGATACCGAGGCGCGCACGCTGGCCGACGTTATTGCGGGCGCCGACGTCTTCCTCGGCCTTTCGGCCGCCGGTGTGCTGAAGCCGGAACTGCTCCAGCACATGGCGCCGAAGCCGCTGATCCTGGCGCTTGCCAATCCCAATCCGGAGATCATGCCGGAGCTTGCGCGCGCGGCGCGCCCCGACGCGATGATCTGCACGGGCCGGTCCGATTTTCCCAACCAGGTCAACAACGTACTCTGCTTCCCCTACATCTTTCGTGGTGCGCTGGACTGCGGCGCCAGCGCCATCAACGAGGAGATGAAGATGGCGGCGGTCCGCGCCATCGCGGCCCTTGCCCGCGAAGAGCCTTCGGACGTCGCCGCGCGCGCCTATTCCGGCGAGACGCCGATCTTCGGACCCGATTTCCTGATCCCCTCGCCCTTCGATCCCAGGCTCATCCTGCGCATCGCACCGGCGGTCGCCAAGGCGGCCTGCGACACCGGCGTCGCGACACGGCCGATTACCGATTTCGCCGCCTATATCGACAAGCTCAACCGGTTCGTCTTCCGCTCCGGCCTGGTGATGAAGCCGGTGTTCTCGTCCGCCAAGGCCTCGAGCGCCAAGCGCGTCATCTACGCCGACGGCGAGGATGAGCGCGTGCTGCGCGCCGCCCAGGTGGTGCTCGAGGAAGGCATTGCCGAACCGATCCTGATCGGCCGTCCGCATGTCATCGAAGTCAGGCTGAAGCGCTACGGCCTGCGCATCAAACCGGGTGTCGATTTCGGACTGATCAACCCGGAAGACGATCCGCGTTATCGCCACTATGTCGACCTCCTGATCGAGCTCGCCGGCCGGCGCGGCGTGACGACGGAGGCCGCGCGCACCATGGTGCGCACCGATAATACGGTGATCGCCGCACTGGCGCTGAAGCGCGGCGATGCCGACGCCATGGTCTGCGGCCTCGAAGGGCGCTTCGAGCGGCATCTGCGCAACGTGACGCTGATCATCGGGCCGCGCGCCGGCATCAAGGATTACGATTTGTCGACGCTGTCGATGCTGATCTCGCAGCGCGGCATCATCTTCCTCACCGACACCCACGTCTCCGTCGACCCGACCGCCGAGGAGATCGCCGAGATGACCGTGCTGGCCGCCGAGGAGATCCAGCGCTTCGGCATCGAGCCGAAGGCGGCATTGCTGTCGCATTCGGATTTTGGCTCGCGCGATTCGCCGAGCGCGCTCAAGATGCGGCAGGCAGCGGCGATCCTGGCGCGCATCGCGCCGGAATTGCAGTGCGACGGCGAAATGCATGCCGATTCCGCTTTGTCGGAGCATCTGCGCCAGCGCGTCTATCCGCATTCGCGGCTGAAGGGCGAAGCCAATCTCCTGGTCTTCCCGAACCTCGATTCGGCCAACATCACGCTGACGGCGCTGCGTGCCATGATGGATGCGCTGCATGTCGGGCCGATCCTGCTCGGCACCGACAAGCCGGCGCATATCCTGACGCCTTCGGTCACGTCGCGCGGCGTGGTCAACATGACCGCGCTTGCCGTCGTCGAAGCCGCGCACAAGGCACAGGCGATCGTCGATCTGGGCGGAACGCAGCTTTCGCAGTAAATTACGGTTAACCGCGAATACGATAGCCTTGCGGACGATCAGGCGGAGTTGGACGGATGACAGTCGGAGGGTTGAAGCAGGCGCATGCTGCCGTGCTGCTTGGCCTTTTGCTGTCCGGCGCCACAATCACCGAGCCGCAGGCTGCCTCTCGGGTTTGCCGCCAGTTGGAAGCCGATCTTGCCGCTGCCTCGCGCGGCGGTGGCGGCGGTCCGGCAATGATCCGCAAATACGACGCCGCGATCGAACGGCAGCGTGAGCAGATTTCAAAAGCTCGCGGCCAGGCGAACGGCGCCGGGTGCGGGTTTTCGCTGTTTTCCCGCAACGTCAACCAATGCGCCGGCCTCAACGCCACCATCGACCGCATGAACGCCAATCTCGACAGCCTGCAGGCCAAGCGAGCACAGCTCGCCGGCGGCGGCGGATCGCGCCGCGACCGTGGCCGCATCCTGGCCGCGCTCGACGCCAATGGCTGCCGCGACGACCCGGTTGCGCCGCGCCGGGAACCCTTGCGGGAAGCAAGCCGTGAAGACGGCAACGCAAACCTGTTCGAGCAGCTTTTCGGCGGCGACAACCGGCAGGGCGGCAGATCGGACCAGCTTGACGATACGAGGAACCAGCCTGGCGATGCAGACGAGGAGCGCGGTGTAAGCCGCGTCCTGAACCGGCCCGACATTCCGGACTTTCCGGGCACCGGCGGTGAATTCCACACCACCTGCGTGCGCACCTGCGACGGCTATTTCTTCCCCATGTCGAACGCCGCCTCGACCAGCGACTTCGAGCGCGACCAGAAGAATTGCGAATCGAGCTGCCCCGGCACCGAGATGCAGGTTTTCTATTCGCGCGGCATGGACGACGATTCGGCGTCGATGACGTCATCGGTCACCGGCAGGCCCTACAGCGAATTGCCGACCGCCTATCTCTACAAGCAGTCCAACGTGGCGCGGCCGCCGGCATGCGGTTGCAATGCCGCGCAGAATTTCCAGATCATCGGCGGCAACCCGCCCGCCCCTCAGCAATCCCAACCCGAGACCGAGGCGGCACCGTTCATCCCGGTTCCGCCTTCCAAGCCCGATCCGGGCGCGGATCCGGAGACCCTGGCGAATATGGAGGGCGGGCTCGACCGCGAAGCCATCAAGCGTCTGTCCGCCAAGCCGGTGACGTCGCCCGTGTCCGCCTTGCCGCCGGAGCAGCGCAAGATCAGGGTCGTCGGGCCAGCGTTCCTTCCCGACCCATCAGCGGCAATAGATCTGCAAGCTCCGGCCCCGAAGGCAGCCCGGTAAGGGCAAGCCTCAGCGGCATGAACAATGCCTTGCCCTTGCGCCCGGTCGCTTCCCTGATCTTGCCCGTCCAATCCTTCCAGACCGTCCCGCTCCAGGGATCTTCAGGCAGGACATCGAATGCCTGGTGAAGGAAATCGCGGTCGTCCGTGGAAAATTCGGGTTTCTCTTGCGGCCCCTCGCGCAGGATCCGCCACCAGGCCACGGCATCCGCCAGCCGGTCGAGATTGCCGCGCACCGCCAGCCAGAACGGCTCGGCCTGCTCGCCTGAAATGCCAAGCACCATCAGCCGGTCGCGCGCTTCATCGAACGGCATATGGTGCAGCAGCACGCGGTTGAGCACGAAAAGCTCGTCCGGATCGAACTTGGCCGATGATTTCGACGTCGCGGCCGGGTCGAAGTGGCCGGCGAGTTCGCCGAGGTCGTGCGCGGCAGCGACATTTTCCGAAGTGCCGACCAGCACGGCGAGCGAAGCAACCGCCATCGGCTCGATGCCATCCTCGCGCAGGCTTTCAATGGAGAGCGCGCCGGTGCGCTTCGACAGCCCCTCGCCCGAGACGGTGGTCAACAGATTGTGGTGGCCGAATACCGGAGGTTCAGCACCCAATGCTCGGAACAAGGCGATCTGGACGCCCGTGTTGGTAACGTGGTCGTCGCCGCGGATGACATGGCTGATGCCCATCTCGATGTCATCGACGACGGAAGGCAGCGTGTAGAGATAGGTGCCGTCCTCGCGCACCAGGACCGGGTCTGACAGAGAGGCCAGGTCAACCGTTTCCTCACCGCGCACCAGGTCGTTCCAATGGATCTCGGTACGCTCCGGCTGCAGCGGATCGCCGGAGAAATTGGGCAACAGGAAGCGCCAGTGCGGCCGTCGGCCGTCGGCCTGGTATTCGGCCACCTGCTCCTGCGTCAGCGTCAAGGCCTCGCGGCCGTAGACCGGCGGCAGGCCGCGCGTGCGGCGCACCTTGCGCCTGAGATCGAGTTCCTCCGGCGTTTCGTAGCAGGCATAGAGAACGCCCGCCGCCTTCAGCCGCTCGACCGCCGCGTCATAGATCTCGAAGCGCCGCGACTGATATTCGGTGGCATCCGGGAAAATGCCCAGCCAATGCAGGTCGTAGAGGATGGCGTCGGAGAATTCCTGCTTCGAGCGGGCGATGTCGGTGTCGTCGAAGCGTTGGATGAAGCGGCCCTTGTTGTTGAGCGCAAACAGCCAGTTGAACAGAGCGGTGCGCGCATTGCCGATATGGATGCGGCCGGTCGGTGACGGAGCGAAACGAACGGTAACTGTCATGAGCGGGGCGTACCGGATGCCTTGGTGATTGACAAGATGCGCCCCCGCGCCGTGCGGCAGACATAGAACATGGCGCAAGCAATGAAAAGACCGGGGTGGCGTGCGCCCCAGGCGGCAGATAGACGGCCTTTCCCTGACGCCGCAGGTCAACTCGTGGAGGGACGGTGCCGGCGAACAGGTCGTCGAAGCCGATCAGTGGCCGAAATCGTCGGAACCGAGCCGGGTCCAGCGATCGCCCATCAGCCCACCGATAAAGATGTCGCCGGAGCGGACCGCTTCCGTGACCTCGGCAATTCGAGAGCGGACCATCGCACCCGACTGGCCAGCAGGGTCGAGATAGATCTCCCTCATATACTCGGCCGATCGCGCGATCGCGGAGGTGACGCCGCCGGCGAAACTTGGCCAGGAAGAGTGCCGCGACCCGGTAGAAACAACGTGTCTCGGCCTGCGTTATAAACAAAACGCCTCGAAACCGGGGCCGCAAAAGATGCCGCGTACGTCGCTCCGGCTGACCGATGCCTGAGAGGGACCTCCAGCCGAAGCCGGAGGCCCCTTCTGGTCAAACGACCAGCCCCTTGGTCAGTTCAAGCGCCTGGCGCTCGAACAGGCGGCGGTAGATGCCGCCCTTCAGCCGGATCAGCTCGTCATGCGAGCCTTCCTCGACGATCTTGCCGCGATCGAAGACCAGCAGCCTGTCGAGCGCCCGCACCGTCGAGAGCCGGTGCGCGATGACCAGCGTGGTGCGGCCGACCATCAGCCGTTCCATCGCCTGCTGGATCAGCACCTCCGATTCCGAATCGAGGCTCGATGTCGCCTCGTCCAGGATCAGGATGCGGGCATCGGCGAGGAAGGCACGTGCGATGGCCACGCGTTGCCGCTCGCCGCCCGACAGTTTCACGCCGCGCTCGCCCACCAGCGTGCCGTACCCCTTCGGCAAGCTGGTGATGAAGTCGTGCGCGCTCGCCAGGCGTGCGGCATGCTCGATCTCATCCTGCGTCGCGCTTGGCCTGGCATATGCGATGTTTTCGGCCAGCGACCGGTGGAACAGGATCGGCTCCTGCTGGACGATCGCGATCTGCCCGCGCAGCGATGCCTGTGCCACCTGCGAGATATCCTGGCCGTCGATCAGGATCTTTCCAGCGTTCACATCGTAGAGCCGCTGGATCAGCTTGACGAAAGTCGTCTTGCCCGACCCCGAATGGCCGACCAGCCCCACACGTTCACCCGGTCCGATGTCGACCGAGAAGTCGCGATAGAGCGGCGACCGGTGGCTGCCATAATGGAAGGTGACGTTGTCGAAGCCGATCGCCCCTTGCGTGATCCGGATCGGCCTGGCGTCGGGCCGGTCCTCGATGCCGAGCGGCTCGGACTGGAAATCGACCAGTTCCTCCATGTCGTTGATCGAGCGCTGCAGATTGCGGATATGCGTGCCGATATCGCGCAAATAGCCCTGCAGCACGAAGAACGAGGTCAGCACGAAGGCGACATCGCCGGCACTCGCCTGCCCCCACGACCACAGCATCAGCGCCAGGCCGATCACCGCGGCGCGCATGATAAGCAGCAGCGCCCCTTGCGTGGTGCCGTTGATGGTGCCGCGCACCCAGGTGCGCCGCGTGCGCGCACGCCATTTGGCAACCACCTTGGCGAGGCGGTGCTCCTCGCGCTCCTCGGCGCCAAAGCCCTTGACCACGGCGTTGCAGCTCACCGCGTCGGCCAGCGATCCGCCGAGGCGCGTGTCCCAGGTGTTGGCAAGCCTTGCCGCCGGCGCGACATAGCCGAGCGACAGCATCGCCGTCACCATGATGAACAGCACCGAGCCTGCCGCGACGACCGCACCCATCAGCGGCCAGAACCAGCCAAGCAGCAACGTCGAGCCGACGAGCATGACGACCGACGGCAGCAGCGCGATGAGGA
The DNA here is from genome assembly GCF_020165775.1 of Mesorhizobium sp. B263B2A. Classification (NCBI taxonomy): domain Bacteria; kingdom Pseudomonadati; phylum Pseudomonadota; class Alphaproteobacteria; order Hyphomicrobiales; family Phyllobacteriaceae; genus Mesorhizobium; species Mesorhizobium sp. B263B2A. The sequence continues at coordinate 134,763 of NZ_JAIUIU010000003.1, read as the reverse complement.
TCGTGTCGTTGAGCAGGTCGAGCGCCCACATGCCGCGCGTCACCTTGCGCACCGTCGAGCCGGCAAAGGAGTTGGCGTGCCAGTCGGTGGAAAAGCGCTGGACGCGATGGAAGGCGTCGGCGGCGATGTCGGCCATCATCTTCAGCGTCAGCTCGACGATTCCCATGAAGGCCAGGTTGCGCAGCACGACGCCGGTCAGAGCGAGCGCCATCAGGACGGAAAACGCCGTCATCGCGGCATTCCAGGCAATGGCATCCGCGCCGGCGCTGCTGGCGACGGCGTCGACCAGCCGGCCGGAATAGAGCGGCGTCAGCACATCGGCCAGCGTCGACAGCAGAAAACCGCCCATGATGAGCGACAGCCGCCATGGCTGGCGCCGCCAATGAGTGAGCGTGAAGCCAAGAACGTTGCGAAAGGCGCTCGCGCGCAGATCGATCTTAAAACGAGCCATGATGTCATTCGGGCGCAAACGAGCCCGATCCCAGTAAGGTCGAAAATTGAAAAGCCGCGCTGGGGCAGATGGTGCCCGGGATGCGGAGTGGCATATTGGCGTCGAGCCCTCGGGAGGGCGGCGACCGGCATCGGCATAAGCCTGAGCTCGATCCGGCTTCGGCACGAGAGACAGACCCTCGCGGAGCGCCGGATGAGACCTAAGCTTCGCGGCCTCGCATTACCATCTGAAATACTGCCATTCGGACCTCCCGCAAATGAATCGCGGAACGGTCCTTATAGTGACAGCCTGACGCATCGCCAAGACCGACCCATGCCCGAAAGTGTATCTGGTCCAGCCACTGAGGTTATTTTGCAACAACGGCTGGTGGACGCTTGGCCGCGTGCTCGCCGGCACACGGTTTGCCTCCGATCTCCCTTCTGCATAACGGTGGCTCGGATTATCCTGAAGGCCCGGGTTGGAGACCTTGCAGCATGGCCAAGCTCATTTTCAGGATGAACCAGTCCCTTGATGGTTACGTCGACCACCTGGCAATGCCCTCACGCCCCACGCTCTTCCGTCACTGGACTGAGCAAGTGCGCGACCTTGCCGGCAGTGTGTACGGTCGCGGCATGTACGAGGTCATGCGTTATTGGGACGAAGACCGTCCCGAGTGGAGCGCGGAAGGACACGAGTTCGCGGCGGCGTGGCGAAACCAACCGAAATGGGTCGTGTCGCGCTCGCTGACGTCAGTCGGCCCCAATGCCACACTTGTCCAGGACGACGTCGAGGCGGTGATCCGTGGGCTGAAGGCTGATCTCGCTGGGGAGATTTCGCTGTCTGGCCCCAACCTTGCCCGAAGCGTGACCGACCTTGGTCTGATCGACGAGTACCAACTCTACTTCCACCCGGTCGTGCTTGGTCACGGCAAGCCGTTCTTCGCCGGCCCTCGGCCGCCGCTTCGCTTTGTGGCCAGCGATCTGATTGACGATGACGTGATCAGGTTGACCTACGTTCCTGCCTGATCCGCCAACGCGCATCCGGCATCGATCCACTAGCCGCGATCCCGGAATCGGTTGGTAATGGGATAGCGGCGGTCGCGGCCGAAATTCTTCCTGGTGATCTTCACGCCCGGTGCAGCCTGCCGGCGCTTGTACTCGGCGATGTAGAGCAGGTGCTCGATGCGCGTCACCGTCGCCCGGTCATGGCCGCGTGCGACGATGTCGTCGACCCCCATCTCGTTCTCGACCAGGCATTCGAGGATGTCGTCCAGCACCGGATAGGGTGGTAGCGAATCCTGGTCGGTCTGGTTCTCGCGCAACTCCGCCGACGGCGCCTTGTCGATGATGTTCTTAGGGATCACCTCGCCGGAAGGCCCGAGCGCGCCTGGCGGCACATGGCTGTTGCGCCAGCGCGACAGCGCGTAGACCTGCATCTTGTACAGGTCCTTGATCGGATTGAAGCCGCCATTCATGTCGCCGTAGAGCGTGGCATAGCCGACCGACATCTCGCTCTTGTTGCCGGTAGTGACCACCATCGAGCCGAACTTGTTGGAGATCGCCATCAGGATGGTGCCGCGCGCGCGGCTCTGCAGGTTTTCTTCTGTGATGCCTTCCTTGGTGCCCTCGAAAAGCTGTGTCAGCGCATGCAGGAAGCCTTCGACCGGCTCGAAAATCGGCACGATGTCATAGCGGCAGCCGAGCGCGCGGGCACAGTCCTCGGCGTCCTTCAGCGAATCCTTCGACGTATAGCGGTAAGGCATCATCACCGCGCGCAGCCGCTCCTCGCCGAGCGCATCGACGGCAAGGGCGGCGCAGATCGCCGAATCGATGCCGCCGGACAGGCCAAGCACGACATTCTTGAAGCCGTTCTTGTTGACGTAGTCGCGCAGGCCAAGCATGCAGGCGCGGTAGTCTGCCTCTTCCCGTTCGGGAATCTTCGACATCGGCCCTTCCGCGCAGGCCCAGCCGTCGTCCGTGCGCTTCCAGGTCGTGACGTCGACCGCGTCCTCGAATTGGCTCATCTGGAAGGCGAGCGTCTTGTCGGCGCCGATGGCAAACGACGCGCCGTCGAAGATCAGTTCGTCCTGGCCGCCGAGCTGGTTGGCATAGATGATCGGCAGCCCGCATTCGATGACCTGGCGGATGACGACCTGGTGGCGGACATCGATCTTGGCGCGGTAGTAGGGCGAACCGTTCGGCACCAGCAGGATTTCCGCTCCGCTTTCAGCCAGCGTCTCGCAGATGCCGACTTCGCCCCAGATGTCCTCGCAGATCGGAATGCCCAGCCGCACGCCACGGAAGTTGACCGGCCCCTGGATCTCCGGCCCGGCCTGGAAGACGCGCTTCTCGTCGAACTCGCCGTAATTCGGCAGGTCGAGCTTGTAGCGCTCGGCGATGATCTTGCCGCCATCGGCGAAGACGATCGAATTGTGGGTGCCGCTCTTGCGCTTCAGCGGCGTGCCGATGATGACGCCGGGGCCGCCATCGGCGGTGTCGGCGGCAAAGTCCTGCGCGGCCTTCTCACAGGCTTTCAGGAAGGCCGGCTTCAGCACCAGATCCTCCGGCGGATAACCGGCGAGGAAAAGTTCGGTGTAGAGCACGAGGTCGGCGCCCTGGCGCGCGGCATCCGCCCTCGCCTCGCGAGCCTTGGCAAGATTGCCGGCGACATCGCCGACGGTCGGGTTGAGCTGGGCGATCGCGATGCGCAGGATGTCGAGCTTCTTGGTCATGCTTTCCGGTTTAGCGCGGCGGAATTGGCCTCGCAATGGCGTTCGTTTGGACCAATTCGGGCCAGGCTTTGGCGTTCAATCGTCGCCCACATACTCGCGCAACGACTGCGGCGAATGGTTCTCGCCGATCGACATCGCCAGGATGCGCGAAATGTGCCGGCGCGGCAGGCCGGTGTCCGCCACCCATCGATTGATCTGTGCCTGGATCTTGTCGAGGTCCCGCTTCGAGGTCGGACTATCGGCGATGTCGAGGCCGGCATCGCGAAGGGCTGCGGCCATATCGGCCGAAATGACGAAGGCGTCCCATCCCAGCCAGCGCAGGAAATACTGGCCGGTGTTGCCGCCGAGCCGGCTGCCGTGCTTGCCGAGATAGGCCATCAGCCCGACTTGATCATCGGCTGGCCAATCGGCGAGGAAATTGCCGAAGCCGCCATGTTCCCCGGATACGCGTTCGACGAAGGCCGCATTTTCCCGGACGGACCTGATCTTCTGCGGGTTGCGCACGATGCGCTGGTCGGAAGTCAGCTCGTGCCAGAAATCGTCCGGCTGGAACAACAGCCGCTTCGGCTCGAAACGCAGGAACGCTTCTTCGAAGCCCGGCCACTTCTGCTCGATGACGCGCCAGACGAAACCCGCCGCGAAAACGCGCTCTGCCATGGTCGAGAGAATGCGATCGTCCGATATGTCGGCCACGGCTGCATTGTCGGGCACAGGCCCCAGCAGTGATGCAAGCTCCGCCTCGCCGCCCTTGCGTTTTGCCGCGCGCAGACGAATTTTCTTGAAATCGGCCATCGGTCCCTCGCTGTCCGGCTGAATGTACCACTTCCCGTCAGGGCCGGCAGCCTCTACGTCTATTTCCACCGACGATGGAGATGGCCATGAACAAAACGATAGATGAACTGGCGAACCGCTGGCTCAAGCGTCGGCCGGACGGCCTCAGCCCGTTGGAAAGCCGGGTGCTGCAATCGGCGCTCGAGCGCACCACGATCTCCAGGGACACCAACAAGGCGGTGGCTTTCCACCAGACGTTCGGCGACCGCCTTGCCGATACGATCGCCCGCATCGGCGGCTCCTGGTCCTTCATCCTGGCCTTCCTGGCTTTTTTGGCCCTGTGGACCGCCGGCAATGTCTGGCTGCTGTCGCGCGACGCCTTCGACCCCTACCCGTTCATCTTCCTCAACCTGGTGCTGTCGATGGTCGCCGCCCTGCAGGCGCCGGTGATCATGATGGCGCAGAACCGCCAGACCGAACGCGACCGCATCGATGCCGCCCATGACTATGAGGTCAATCTGAAGGCCGAGATCGAGATCATGGCGCTGCACGAAAAGCTGGATGAGCTGCGCCACAGCCAGATCCTCGGCATGCGCGAAGAGATCGCGCGGCTGGCCGATCTCGTCACGCGGATCGACGAGAGGCTGTCGCAACAGTCGGCTTCATGACCGACGCGATCCATCATTTCATCGAACAGTATGGCCTGCTTGCCGTCTTTCTCGGCTGCGTTGCCGAAGGGGAAAGTGCTGCCATCCTCGGCGGCTTCTTCGCCCACCAGGACGTTTTCGTGCTGTGGCATGCCGTTGTCGCGGCAGCCCTCGGGGCCTTCGCCGGCGACACCTTCTTCTTCATCCTGGGCCGAAGTTTCGCCGACAATCGCCATGTCGTCAGGCTGCGCGAGCGGCCCGGTTTCCGCCGCGCTTACCGCCTGCTCAACACCCACCCCAACATCTTCGTGCTGTCGAACCGCTACGTCTACGGCATGCGCCTGGTCGGCGGCATCGCGGCCGGCCTTTCGACCATAGCCGCACCGCGCTTCGTCGTCCTCAATGCCATCTCGTCGATGATCTGGGCAGTGCTGTTCAGCTCGATCGGCTATGTCTTTGGACTGGGGGCCGAGCATTTGATCGGCCAGACGCTGATGCGCCACGAGCGGCTGTTCATCGGACTTGGCATTGGCCTCGCCGTGGCCGTACTTGCCTGGCTGGTCGCCCACCATATCGCCAAGCAGGAGCGCGGCCGCGAGCAGTGATGTCGCGGACGGCAGATGGGTCAGATGGGAAAGCCGGTGAGCCGCTCGATGAGCGCAATGCCCCAGACGCCGGCGACGATGACCACCGAAATCAGAACCGCCAGCGAACCGCAATCCTTGGCCAGTTGGATGTCGACATTGAACTCGCGGCTGAAGGCGTCGCAGGCCGCCTCGATGCCGGTGTTCAAGACCTCGACCATGATCAGCAGCAGAACCGCGCCGATCAGCAACGCGTAACCGCGCCACGAGACGGAAACGAACCACCCTGCCGGCAAGGCGAGCGCAAGGAGCGTCAGCTCCTGCTGGAATGCCTTCTCGTTGGCGGCCAGCTTGCGAAACGCCCGCACCGAATTGATAAAAGCGTCGATCAGCCGCTGCATGCCCAAATCCCTCTCCGAATCACCGGCACGGGATAAAGCAATGGCCCGATCAATGGAATAAGGCGCCTCGTCCAAAATTCATTCAGCGACAGGTATCGATGGCGTCGACTTCTCAAACTGCGGCAGCCCATCGTCGATCGAATAATAGTCGCCCTTGTCGCCAACGAAGATATGACAGTCGCCCTTGAGGCCCGTCGGCCTGTCGAACGATCCCGCCATGACCGAAATGTAGTCTTGATCCCCCCGCTTCCAGAAAAGCACCGACCCGCATGCCTTGCAAAAGCCACGCCTGGCGAAGGAGGAAGCCTCATACCATGTGATGCTTTCCGAACCTTCGATCACGATGTCGGCGTCGGCGACATTGGTCGCGGCGTAGAAATGGCCGCTCTGCTTGCGGCACTGCGAGCAGTGACAATAGACAACGCCGCGCAGCGCGCCGCGCGTCCGGAAACGGACCGCTCCGCACAGACAAGATCCCTGGTGACTGTCACTCATTCCAACCTCCTCCGAAAACGCGGCATCGTCCTCACCGCCAGGATTCCAGCTTTGCGGCGGCCGCACGCAAGAAAATGCGACATGCTCTGGTGCAGAAAATCCGAAATTTGGTTTCTCCAACAGCGTAACAGGCCTGCGAACTCAGGCTGCCGAACCGGCATTGTTGTTGGTGGCAGGATGAAGCCTTTACAGCCGCAGCCGGAGAAAACCTGCGGATTTTATCCGAATTAAGGAAACTTTAGCGCTGGCGCATCTATGGTCATGTCGTGTGAAGGTTGCGGGTGGGGACGCGCCTCTTCGCGTCTCGTTCTGGAATGTCGGTAGCATTCCCCCATGTCGGCGATAAGTGGACCCGCAAATCTTCGCCGGGATCCGAGGGGAAGAGTGGATCAGACATGCAGCCGGCAGCCACCCAGACCGAAAGAAACACCGATATCGCCAGCACCGTCGTCACGACCATGCGCCAGCTTGGCGTGCTCGGCCTGCCGCGCAACTACGAGATTTTCTACGAGGCGTTGAGCGGCACCAACCGCGAGCTCAGTCTCGCCGTCGTGTCGCTGAGCAGCCGGCCGACGCAGGATGAGCTGGATCAGATCGGGCGCACCTTCTTTGCCCACAACCATGGCCCCGGCATCGTCGAGCATGCGCGGGACGTCATCGCCAGGGAGCTCGAGGAAGTCGCATCGCTCTTGCGGAGCGAGCGCAGCCACATCGAGAAATACGGCAGGATCCTCGACGAGACATCGAGCGGTCTGAGCGGCCGCAGCCTGCTCTCCCAGGATCTTCTGCACAAGATCGCCAACGCCATGTCGGTCGCCACCAGTTCGACGATCGACCATGGCAGGCAGATCGCATCGACACTCCGTGACAAGACCGCCGAACTCGAGAGCGTCAAGTCGAAGCTCGAGGAATACAAGCGGCTGGCCGACACCGACCCGTTGACCCAAATCTGGAACCGCCGCGCCTTCGACAAGGAAATCACCAGGATCTACAACAGCAACAAGGGCATCCTGTTCAATGCCCTGATCCTTGCCGATATCGATCGGTTCAAGGACATCAACGACCGCTACGGCCATCCGGTCGGCGACAAGATCATCCAGATCATCGCCGAGATTTTCCAGACCAGCATTCGCGGCGACATGTTCGTCGCCCGCACCGGCGGCGAGGAGTTCGCGCTGATCATCGAGGGCGCCAGCGAGGACGCCACCTACGAGATCTCGGAGCGCATCCGTGCGCTGATCGAGCAGACGCCGTTCACCAGCAGCCAGACCGGCGCCAATTACGGCACCGTCACCGTCTCCATGGGCATCTGCATGGCATCCGAGGCCGATGGCCCGGAAGACCTCTACACCAAGGCCGACCGGGCGCTTTACCGTTCCAAGGTCAGCGGGCGCAACCGCGTCACCAAGCATTCGACGATGGCCGGCCGCGCCGGCAAGAGTTGGCTTCTCTACAAGAAGGACTGAAGCCTTCCATCCCGCCCTGTCGGCTCGGCAAATATTTGACCACAAACGGAAAAGGCGCCGGATTCCCAGGCGCCTTTTCTTTGCGTCAGTCCAGCCGGGCAGCAATCAGCCGTTCACGACCTGCTTGTGCCGCACCGGATGGCTCTTCTTCAGGAGATCCGACACCAGGAACGCCAGTTCGATCGCCTGGTCGGCATTGAGGCGCGGGTCGCAATGCGTGTGGTAGCGGTCCTGCAGTTCCTCGGCGGTGATGGCGCGTGCGCCACCGGTGCATTCGGTGACGTTCTTGCCGGTCATCTCGACATGGATGCCGCCCGGATGCGTGCCTTCGGCGCGGTGCACCTCGAAGAAGGTCTGCACCTCCTTCAGGATGCGGTCGAAAGGCCGCGTCTTGTAGCCGGCGGCCTCGATGGTGTTGCCGTGCATCGGGTCCGACGACCAGACGACACTGCGGCCTTCCTTCTGCACCGCGCGCACCAGCTTCGGTAGATGGTCGGCGACCTTGTCGGAACCGAAGCGCGCGATCAGCGTCAGCCGGCCGGGCTCGTTGTCCGGGTTGAGCAGGTCGATCAGCTCCAGCAAGCCGTCCGGCGTCAGCGACGGGCCGCATTTCAGGCCGAGCGGGTTCTTGATGCCGCGGCAATACTCGACATGGGCATGGTCGGGCTGGCGGGTGCGGTCGCCGATCCAGATCATGTGGCCAGACGTGGCGTACCAGTCGCCGGACGTGGAATCGACGCGGGTCAGCGCCTCCTCGTACCCGAGCAGCAGCGCCTCGTGGCTGGTGTAGAAATCGGTCTCGCGCAGCGCGTAATTGGTCTCCGAGGTGATGCCGACGGCCTTCATGAAGTCCATCGTCTCGGTGATGCGGTTGGCGAGCGACTCGTACTTCTCGCCTTGCGGGCTGTCAGAGACGAAACCGAGCATCCAGCGATGCACGTTCTCCAGGCTGGCATAGCCGCCCTGTGCGAAAGCGCGCAGGAGGTTCAGCGTCGCCGCCGACTGGCGGTACGCCATTTCCTGGCGGGCGGGATCGGGGATGCGCGACTTCTGATCGAATTCGATGCCGTTGATGATGTCGCCGCGATAGCTCGGCAGCGTCACCTCGCCCTTGGTCTCATTGTCGGACGAGCGCGGCTTGGCGAACTGGCCGGCAACACGGCCGACCTTCACCACCGGCTGCGCGCCGGCAAAGGTCAGCACCACCGACATTTGCAGGAAGACCCGGAAAAAATCGCGGATATTGTCCGCGCCATGTTCAGCGAAACTCTCGGCGCAGTCGCCGCCCTGGAGGAGGAAGGCCTCGCCGGCGGCGACAGCCGCGAGCTGCTTCTTCAGCTTGCGCGCCTCGCCGGCAAAGACCAGCGGTGGAAAGGTGGCGAGCTGGGCCTCCGTGTTCTTCAGCGCAGCAAGATCCGGATAAGCAGGAACCTGCTTGATCGGCTTTGCTCTCCACGAATTCGGCGACCATTTCGTCATCGCTGCACCCAACGCTCTTTCCGGCAAGCACCCTCGCCCGCCATTTCCAGCCCCTATAGGGGTGGCGGCTCCATACACGAAGCCGATTTTCTATTCTAGACCGGAATTTCAGCGCTGGCGAATGATGGCCGGCGGCTAGGCGGCCTTCTCCACCAGCCGCGCCAGCTGCGTCATGACGACCGCGGAGCCGGCAAGCCGCTTCTCGGCCGTTGGCCAGTCACGGGTGAAGACGACACTGTGGTCAGGCCTGATCTTGGCCAATGACCCCTGTTCGCCAATGAACTTGACCAGACCGACCGGATTGGAGAATTCGCGCTTGCGGAAATGGATGACGACGCCCTTGGGCCCGGCGTCGAGTTTTTCCACATTGGCCTTGCGGCAGAGCGCCTTGATGAAGACGATCTTCAAAAGATGCTTCACCTCGTCCGGCAACGGGCCGAAACGGTCGATCAGCTCGGCGCCGAAAGCGTCGATCTCCTCGGTGTTTTCGAGATCGCCGAGACGGCGGTAGAGCGCCAGCCTGAGCTGCAGGTCGGGCACATAGCTTTCCGGGATCATCACCGCGATGCCGACGGCGATCTGCGGCGACCAGCCGCCATCCTGGACCTCGCCGGAATCCTTCACCTCGGCCACCGCCTCTTCCAGCATCTGCTGGTAAAGCTCGAAGCCGACCTCCTTGATGTGGCCGGACTGCTCTTCGCCCAGAAGATTGCCGGCGCCACGGATATCGAGATCGTGGCTGGCGAGTTGGAAGCCGGCGCCCAGCGTGTCGAGCGACTGCAGCACTTTCAGCCGGCGCTCGGCCGTGTCGGTCAGCTTGCGATTGGCCGGCAAGGTGAACAGCGCATAGGCGCGCACTTTCGAGCGGCCGACGCGGCCGCGCAGCTGGTAGAGCTGCGACAGGCCGAACATGTCGGCGCGATGGATGATCAGCGTGTTGGCGGTCGGGATATCCAGGCCGGATTCGACGATGGTCGTCGACAAAAGCACGTCGTACTGGCCGTCGTAGAAGGCATTCATGATGTCGTCGAGTTCGCCTGGCGGCATCTGGCCGTGGGCCACGGCGACTTTCAGTTCCGGCACGGATTCACGCAGAAAATCATGGATTTCGGCGAGATCGCTGATGCGCGGAACCACATAGAACGAATGCCCGCCGCGATAGCGCTCGCGCAGCAGCGTCTCGCGGATGACCAGCGGATCGAAGGGCGAGATGAAGGTGCGCACCGCCATGCGGTCGACCGGCGGCGTGGCGATCAGCGACAGTTCGCGCACACCGGTCAGCGCCAGCTGCAGCGTGCGCGGGATCGGCGTCGCCGACAGCGTCAGCACGTGGACGTCGGTCTTCAGATCCTTCAGCCGTTCCTTGTGCTTGACGCCAAAATGCTGCTCCTCGTCGATGATCAGCAGGCCGAGATTCTTGAACGAGATGGCAGATCCGAGCAACGCATGGGTGCCGATGACGATGTCGACCTGGCCCTCGGCGATGCCCTTTTTGGTTTCCGCCAGTTCTTTGGCGCCAACCAGCCGCGAGGCCTGGGCGACACGGATCGGCAGGCCGGAAAAACGCTGCGAAAACGTCTTGAAGTGCTGGCGAGACAACAGCGTCGTCGGCACCACCACGGCGACCTGGAACCCTTCCATGGCCGCGATGAAGGCGGCGCGCAGCGCCACTTCGGTCTTGCCGAAGCCGACGTCGCCGCAGATCAGCCGGTCCATCGGCTTGCCGGCGCCGAGGTCATCCCTGACTGAGTCGATCGCCGTCTGCTGGTCGTCGGTTTCCTCGTAAGGGAAACGAGCCGAGAATTCGTCATAGAGGCCTTCGGCCGGCACCAGCGCCGGTGCTGCCCGCATCTGCCGTTCGGCGGCGATGCGGATCAATTGCCCGGCCATGTCGAGCAGACGCTTCTTCAGCTTCGCCTTGCGCGACTGCCAGGCGCCGCCGCCGAGCTTGTCCAGCGTCGCCTCGGCTGTGTCAGAGCCGTAGCGCGACAGGAGCTCGATGTTTTCCACCGGCAGGAACAGGCGATCGTCGCCGGCATAGTGGATTTCCAGGCAGTCATGCGGCGCGCCGACCGCTTCGATGGTGCGCAGGCCGATGAAGCGGCCGATGCCGTGGTCGGCATGGACGACGATATCGCCGGCCGACAAGGCCGACGCTTCGGCGATGAAGTCGGAAGCGCGCTTCTTGCGCTTCGAACGCCGGATCAGCCGGTCGCCCAGAATGTCCTGTTCGGCGACGACGACCAGCCTTTCGGTCTCGAAGCCGGATTCCAGCGGCAGCACGGCCAAGGCCGCCTGCCCTGGCTCGAGCTGATCGGCTTCGGCAAGCGTCTCGACCTGCTTGAGATTGCCGAGATGATGCTCGGCCAGGATCTGGCCAAGCCGGTCGAGGGAACCTTCGGTCCAGCCGGCGATGACGACGCGGCGACGTGCCGCGCGCTCATCGGCGATATGCCTGACGACGGCGTCGAAGACATTGACGTTCGGATCGGCGCGCTCCTCGACAAAGCTGCGGCCATGGCGTGATCCGGCGTGGTAGACCTTTTTGGCGCCGGCATCGGGCGCGTCGAACGGCGTGAAGTCGATCGCTTCGCGCGGCCCGAGCGAGGCGATCAGGTTTTCCGGCGAGAGATAAAGCAGATCCGGCGCCACCGGCTTGTAGGGCACGGCATCCTTCAAAGCCGCGTCCGCCTGCTTCTTGCGCGCCTCGTAGTGGTCGAGAATCAGCGTATGGCGTTCGGCCAACGCCTCATGCGCCAAGTGGTCGAAGACGACAGGCGTGTCCGGTAGATAGTCGAACACGGTCTCCAGCCGCTCGTAGAAGAACGGCAGCCAGTGCTCCATGCCGGCGAAACGCCTGCCCTCGCTGACCGCCGCATAGAGGCCGTCATCACGCTGCGGTGCGCCGAAGGCTTCGATATAGGCGCGGCGGAAGCGGCTGATGGTTTCGGGCGTCAGCGCCACCTCGCTCATCGCCTGCAGCGCCATCGACTTGCGCTGGCCGGTGGTGCGCTGCGTAGCGGCATCGAAGACGCGGATCGATTCCAGCGTGTCGCCGAAGAAATCGAGCCTCAGCGCCTCGGTCCAGCCCGGCGCGAAGAGGTCGAGAATGCCGCCACGCACGGCGAATTCGCCGATACCGCGCACCGTCGGCACGCGTTCGAAGCCCGACGTTTCCAGCCGCGACACCAGCGCGTTCATGTCGATCTGGTTGCCGGGCCTGGCATGAAAAGTCTGTGCCTCGACAAGCTCGGCCGGCGGAATGCGCTGCAGCAGCGCATTGGCGGTGGTGAGGATGACGGCGCGGTGTGGCTTCCTGGCCAGCGCGATCATGGCGGTTAACGCATCGAGGCGCTTGGCGGCGGCATCCGAACCGGGCGAAACGCGGTCATAGGGCAGACAATCCCAGGCCGGCAATTCGAGCACCGGCAGGCCGGGCGCCGCGAAGGACAACGCCTCGATGATTGCCGGCAGGCGCTGGCCGTCACGCGCCACGAACAATGCCGGTTTGTCGGGCGCGATCTCTAGCGCGGCCTGCACCAGCGCGAAGGCTTCATAGCCATCGGCGACACCGTCGACGATGAACTGGCCGGCACGGCCTTTCGGCAGACCAATGGTGGGAATGAGGCTCATCAAATCACGGTCTTGTTGTCGCAATTCCCAGGAAAACCGCTTGGCACTTTTCCTGGAATTGCTTGTGTTCAGAAAATCATGGTCCGGCGGGACGCCAGGATCTTTTGCAGGACGGCGCAGTCGATATCCGCCGGCACCGGGCGTTCGCCAGTGATCAGCGGCAGGAATTCGGTGTCGGGAATGTCGAGGAGCCTCTCATATTGGTCGATCTCCTCGGCCGTCAAGGCGCCGATCTCGGCATCGGCGAAGGTGCCGAGGATCAGATCCATCTCGCGCAAGCCGCGATGCCAGGAGCGGAACAAGAGCTTGCGGCGGTGGACGTCCAGCCCCTCGCTTGATCGTTTCGTTCCGGTCATTGTTGCGCATCCTCACTTGCTGCGGCGCATATAGCGTGGATAGAAGGGGCTGTCAGCCTTGCGCTGCTGCCGTCGCGACATAAGCTGACATCATGCGTCCTTCCATCCTCGACCCCCTCTTTGTCCCGATCACCTCGCTCGCCGGCGTCGGGCCGAAGGTGGGCGCATTGATCGAGAAAGTCGTCGCCGCCGATCTCGGCGATCGCGCGGCGCGCGCCGGCGACCTTCTGTTCGTGCTGCCACATACCGTCATCGACCGCCGCAACCGGCCGGGCATCGCGCTCGCCGCCGAGGGCGCGATCGTCACGCTCGAGGTGCGCATCGACCGTCATCAGCCGCCGCCGCGTGGCAACCGGTCGGTGCCCTACCGGGTCTTTGCCCATGACGATACCGGCGAAATCGGCCTGACCTTCTTCCATGCCCATGCCTCCTATCTCGAAAAGGCGATGCCAGTCGGCGAGCATGTCGTGGTCTCGGGCCGCATGGAATGGTTCAACGGCCGCCCGACCATGGTCCACCCAGACCATATCGCGCTGGCCAGCGAGGCGGAAAACCTGCCGCTGGTCGAACCGGTCTACCCACTCACCGCGGGGCTGTCCGGCAAGGTGCTGCGCCGGGCGATCGGCCCGGCGCTCGGCCGCCTGCCCGAATTGCCCGAGTGGCAGGACAGCGCCTTCATGCGCCGGCACACCTTTCCGGCCTTTGGCGACGCGCTCGCCCGCATCCACAACCCGGCCGATCCGATCGACGTCTCCATCGACGGCGCCGCCTGGCGGCGCCTCGCCTATGACGAATTGCTGGCTGGCCAGGTCTCGTTGGCGCTTGTGCGGGCAAAGATCCGCCGCTTGTCTGGCCGTCCCCTGGTCGGCGACGGCAGCATCGTAGAGAAACTGCGCGCAGCGCTTCCTTATTCGCTGACCGCTTCCCAGGAATTCGCGCTGGCCGAAATCAATGCCGATCTCGCCGACCCCGAGCGCATGCTGCGGCTTCTGCAAGGCGATGTCGGGTCCGGCAAGACGGTCGTCGCGCTGCTTGCCATGGCGCGCGCCGTCGAGGCTGGCGGCCAGGCGGCGTTGATGGCGCCGACCGAAATCCTGGCGCGCCAGCATCTGGCGACGATCGCCCCGCTTGCCGCCAGCATAGGCCTGCGCATCGCCATCCTGACCGGGCGCGAGAAAGGCCGCGAACGCGCCGACACGCTGGCCGGCCTGGCCAGCGGCGAGATCGACATCGTCGTCGGCACCCACGCGCTGTTCCAGGAAACGGTGACTTTCGACGACCTGGTGCTGGCCGTCATCGACGAGCAGCATCGCTTTGGCGTCCACCAGCGGCTTGCCATCACCGCCAAGGGCGATGCGCCCGACATGCTGGTGATGACGGCGACCCCCATCCCGCGCACGCTGGTGCTGACCGCCTTCGGTGACATGGACGTGTCGAAATTGACGGAAAAGCCGGCCGGCCGCCAGCCGATCCGAACCGTCACGCTGCCGCTGGAGCGCCTGGACGAACTGGTCGGCCGCATGGAGGACGCCGTCGCCGGCGGCCAGAAGATCTACTGGATCTGTCCGTTGGTCGAAGAGTCCGAAGAGATCAAGCTGATGTCGGCGGAAGATCGTTTCGCCTCGCTGAAACCGCTGTTCGGCGATCGTATCGGCCTTGTCCATGGCCGCATGAAGGGTGCGGAGAAGGACGAGGCGATGCGCGCCTTCAAGCAAGGCGAGACGCGCATCCTGATCGCCACCATGGTCATCGAGGTCGGCGTCGACGTGCCTGATGCCACCGTCATGGTCATCGAGCATGCCGAGCGCTTTGGCCTGGCGCAGTTGCATCAGCTGCGCGGCCGTGTCGGACGCGGCGACAAGCCGTCCTCCTGCGTGCTGCTCTACAAGGATCCGCTCGGCGAGACCGCTAAACGCCGGCTGTCTGTGATGCGCGAGACGGAGGACGGCTTCCTGATCGCCGAGGAAGACCTGAAATCGCGCGGTGAAGGCGAGCTTTTGGGCACCCGCCAGTCCGGCACGCCGGGTTTTCAGGTGGCGCGTATCGAGGCGCATGCCGATCTTCTGGAAGCTGCCCGCGACGATGCAAGGTTGATCCTGTCGCGCGACCCTGAGCTGCAATCCGACCGCGGCGAGGCGCTGCGCCTGCTGCTTTACTTGTTCGGACGCGACGAAGCCGTCCGGCTCTTGCGCGCCGGTTGAGCCAAGGCAGCAACCGATGGGTTGGCAAGCATTCCCTCGATCGGCTCACCATTCACGACAACCATTTGCTTGACCTCGGGCGCCACCAGTCCGGCCGAAACGATCAGCTTGGCACCGTCCTCGATCGTCATGTCGAGCAGCACGATGTCCGACTTCGGCACGTACATCAGGAAGCCGGTGGTTGGGTTCGGCGTGCAGGGCATGAACACGGCAATCAGCGGATCGCCTTGCTGATCAAGCTTCTGGTTGATCTCGGTCTCTTTCTCGCTGGCGACGAAGACCAGCGACCAGACACCCTTGCGCGGATACTCGACCAGCCCGACCTGGCGGAACATGTCGCCCTTGTTCGACAGCACGGTCTCGAAAATCTGCTTCAGCGAGCCATAGATGCCGCGCACCAGCGGCATGCGGCCAAGCATGCGCTCACCGAAATTGACGATGGCGCGGCCGACGATGTTGGCCGTCAGGAAGCCGATCAGCGTGATCAGGATCAGGGCGACGATCAGCCCGAAGCCCGGCACAGGGAACGGCAGGTAGGTATCGGGGTTGTAACGCGCTGGAATATAAGGCTTTACCCAGGAATCGACCCAGCCGATGAACGACCAGGCGATATAGGCGGTGATCGCCAGCGGCGCGCAGACGACGAAGCCCGTGAGGAAATAGTTCCTCAGCCGGGTCATGCCAGAAGTCTTCGGAGCGTCGGACATGGTTCACCGGCCGTGGGTTGCAGCGCAACATTAGTAAACAGCAAGGCCGTTTGGAACTGCGAAGTTTTTAAAGGCGCCTGTTTAAAACCCCTACTCCACCGTCACCGATTTCGCCAGATTGCGCGGCTGGTCGACGTCGGTGCCCATGAAGACGGCGGCGAAATAGGCCAGCATCTGGATCGGCAGCGCATAGATGATCGGCGAGATGATTTCGGGCACATCGGGCAGCACGATCGTTTCCATCGTCTTCACGCTTACCTGTGCCGCGCCCTTGCTGTCGGTGATCAGGATGATCTTGCCACCGCGCGCCGCCACTTCCTGCATGTTGGACACGGTCTTCTCGAAGATGCGGTCATGCGGCGCGATGACGATGACCGGCATGTTCTCGTCGATCAGCGCGATCGGGCCATGCTTCAGCTCGCCCGCGGCATAGCCTTCGGCGTGGATGTAGGAGATTTCCTTGAGTTTCAGCGCGCCTTCCATGGCCAGCGGGAAATTGGTGTCGCGGCCGAGATAGAGCACATCCTTGTAGCGCGACAGTTCGCGTGCGATGCGCTCGATCTGTTCTTCGAGCTTGAGCACCTGGTTGGCATAGCGCGGCGCTTCCGAAAGCGCCCGCACCAGGGTTTTCTCCTGCTCTTTCGAGATCGTACCGCGCGCCACGCCGGCGCGCACCGCAAGCGCGGCCAGCACGGACAACTGGCAGGTGAAGGCCTTGGTCGAGGCGACGCCGATCTCGGGGCCAGCAAGTGTCGGCAGCACGACGTCGGATTCGCGCGCCATGGTCGATTCCCGCACATTGACGACGGCGCCGATCTTCATGCCGGCCTTGCGGCAGTAGCGCAGCGAGGCCAGCGTGTCGGCGGTCTCGCCCGATTGCGAGATGAAGAAAGCGGCATCGTTGGCCGACAGCGGCATTTCGCGGTAGCGGAACTCCGAGGCGACATCGATATCGACCGGCAGCCGCGCATAGCGCTCGAACCAGTATTTGCCGATCAGGCCGGCGAGGTAAGCGGTACCGCAGGCGGAGATCGCCAGCCGGTCGATCTTGGCGAAATCGAAAGGCAGGTCGAGCGGCTTGGAGACGCCGGAGACGAAATCCACATAGTGGGCCAGCGTGTGCGAGATCACCTCGGGCTGCTCATGGATTTCCTTCTCCATGAAATGGCGGCGATTGCCCTTGTCGACCATGAAACTGGTCGACAGCGACTGCTGGCGCTTGCGGGCAACCTTTTTGCCGTCGATGTCGAAGATGGCGACGCTGTCGCGGCGCACCACCGCCCAGTCGCCGTCTTCGAGATAGGTGATCGAATTGGTGAACGGCGCGAGCGCGATGGCGTCCGAGCCCAGGAACATTTCGCCATCGCCATGGCCGACGGCCAGCGGCGGGCCGTTGCGGGCGCCAACGATCAGATCCTCGTCGCCCTTGAACATGATGGCCAGCGCAAAGGCGCCTTCCAGCCGCTTCAGCGCCTGATGGGCGGCCTCGACCGGCTTCAGCCCCTTGGCGAGTTCACGCGCCACCAGGTGGGCGACGACTTCGGTGTCTGTTTGCGACGAGAAAGAATAGCCGTCGCGGATCAGTTCGTCGCGCAATTCGGCGAAATTCTCGATGATGCCGTTGTGGACGATGGCGACGCCGGCGGAAAAATGCGGATGCGCATTGGTCTCGTTGGGCACGCCATGGGTCGCCCAGCGTGTGTGGCCGATGCCGATGGTGCCTTCAAGCGGCTCATCCTTGAGCCGGCGTTCGAGGTTGACCAGCTTGCCCTCGGCGCGCCGGCGGCCAAGCTCACCCTTCTCGACGGTGGCGACTCCGGCCGAGTCATAGCCGCGATACTCAAGTCGCTTCAACGCATCGACAATGAGCGGCGCAACCTGCGAGTGGCCAACGATTCCAACGATACCGCACATGCAGACAGCCCCCAATTCCCCGTGGAAAACCAGCGTTATTTAGGGATAGCCGGTCCGCCGCGGAAGTCACATTGCATTTCGTCCGCTGTAACGGACGCTTCTGCACGCATGCATCATGACATAGCGCACTTGCAATCCGGTTACTGCAATCGTTCAGTTTTTGAAGGCCGGTCTTACTTCTTTTTGGCAGCCGCGGCCGAGGCAAAGCGCTCGCGCAATTCCTTGCCCTTGCCGGGGATCGTCTTCTGGCGCGCCCGACCGAAGGCCAGTGCGTCGTCGGGCACGCTTTCAGTGATGACGCTGCCGGAGGCGATGTATCCACCCTTGCCGATGGTGACCGGCGCCACCAACGAAGAGTTCGAGCCGACAAAAGCGCCCTCGCCGATGTCGGTGAAGAATTTCGAGTAGCCGTCATAGTTGCAGGTGATGGTGCCGGCGCCGATATTGGCGCCCGCGCCGACCCGGGCATCGCCGATATAGGTCAGATGGTTGACCTTGGCGCCCTCCTCGACAACAGCCTGCTTGACCTCGCAGAAATTGCCGACTTTGGCTTTTTCCCGCAGATCGGCGCCCGGCCGCAGCCGTGCGAACGGACCGACATCGCAATTGGCCGCTACAGTTGCGCCTTCGATATGGCTGAAGGCATGGATCTTGGCGCCGCCGGCGATCTTTACGCCTGGACCAAACCAGACATCGGGCTCGACGATCGTGTCGGCACCGATTTCGGTGTCGTGCGAGAAGAAAACAGTCTCCGGCGCGATCAGCGTCACGCCCGAAAGCATCGCCTCGTACCGCCGGCGCTGCTGCCAGATACCCTCGGCTTGCGCCAGTTCGGCGCGGTTGTTGATGCCGAGCGCATTTTCAAAGCTGGCTTCGGTCGCAACCACATCGAGGCCTTGCCCGCTGGCGATCTCGACAATGTCGGTGAGGTAATATTCGCCCTTGGCGTTCTTGTTGCCGACCGCGTCGAGCAGCTTCAGCGCCAGGCTGCCGGCCACCGCCATCAGCCCGCCATTGCAGAATGTGATCTTCTTCTCTTCCTCGCTGCAATCCTTCTCCTCGCGGATAGCGACCAGCTTGCCGCCCTTCTCGATCAGCCGGCCATAGCCAGTTGGATTGGGTGTACGGAAGCCGATGACGGCGACGGCAGCGCCTTCCGCCAGCTTCAGTCGCGCCACGGTCAGCGCCCCTGGATCGATCAGCGGCGTGTCACCGAACATCACCAGGACATCGTCGTAAACCCTTGATATCGCTTCGCGCGCAGCCAGCACAGCATGCGCGGTGCCGAGCCGTTTTTCCTGGACGAAGGTCTCTGCTTTAGGCGCGAATTTCGCCGCCGCCTTGCGCATTTCCTCCGCCCCATGGCCGATAACCAGCGCCTGGTCGCCGGCCCCGGCGGCTTCGGCCGCCTTCACCACATGCGCGACCATCGGCAGGCCCGCGATCTGGTGCAGCACCTTCGGCAGCGCACTCTTCATGCGCGTGCCTTCGCCGGCGGCGAGGATGATCGACAGGCAGGATCTCTGGCTCATGGAAGGACAACCATATGAAAGCGTTGGGAATCAAATCATGCTAGCAGTGGCGCCATGCTGGACCAATGCGGTTAAATTCCGGTGAGATGGCGGAGCAGATGACTCTTGATCAGCGGGGCTTGAGACGGAATCCGACAGTCAGCACACCTACAACAGGCCATGTTTCCTGAATGCCGCCTGCTCGTCACCTGATATCCAGCCAAACACCTTCAGCTTGCCATCGCGCTTTTCGACGAGATAGTTGATCGCAAAGTCGATGGTCACGGGACTCCCGTCCTTGCGTTCATAGTCACCGGACCAGCTTACCCCAGCCACGCAATGGTCCTGGTCGATAGGTGTCACAGAGACGTCCTTGCAGGTCATCCTCTTGCTGCCGAGGGCACGATAGGCCTCAAAACCCTTTTTCATGATGGCCTTCAACTGCTGGCCATTCTCGCCGACCATGACCGCTGCCGGCGTCACCGAGACAAAACCAGCCGAATACATGTCCGCGACATCGTTGGGATCGACGGTGTCGGCGATCGCGTCATTGTAGACCTTCTCATAGGCCTGGAAGAACTTTCGCACGTCCGCCTTGGCTACCATCCTCGCCTCCCGGCTCGAAAAAGTGTCGGTCAATGGCACTACATACGCAGGCCGCCATGCATCGTTCCCGTGCTGAAGTGGACTATCCAAGCCGCCCCAGCACGGGGAAATTCTCCAGCAGCCAGTAGGACACCGTCTGCACGCCACCGGTGAGGAAAAACACGCCGGCGACGACCAGCAGCGCGCCGATCGCCTTTTCGACGCGGCCGAGATGGACGCGGAATTTGCCGAGGAAACGCATGAAGGCGCCGGAAAACAGCGCCGCGATCAGGAACGGTATGCCAAGCCCAAGCGAATAGGCGGCGAGCAGCAGCGCGCCCTCGCCCACGGTTTCGCGCCCACCGGCCAGCGTCAGGATCGGCCCCAGCACCGGGCCGATGCAAGGTGTCCAGCCGAAGGCAAACGCCAGTCCCATGACATAGGCGGCGACGGCGCTTGCCGGCTTGCCCTGCGACTGGAAGCGCGCCTCGCGCGACAACAGCGGAATGCGCAGGATGCCGAGGAAATTCAGGCCCATCAGGATGATCAGCACGCCAGCGCCCATCGCCAGCGGCTCCTGCCAGACGCGCAGCAGCCGGCCGATGGTCGAGGCGCCGGCGCCGAGTGCCACGAACACGGTCGAGAAACCGAGCACGAAGGCAATCGAGGAGTAGAGCAGCGCGCCGCGCGTGCCTTCACGCGCCGTCGCCCCGGCATTGCCGCGAAAATCGTCGACCGAGACACCGGCCATGTAGCAGAGATAGGGCGGCACCAGCGGCAGCACGCAAGGCGACAGGAACGAGATGGCGCCCGCCCCGACCGCGCTGACATAGCCGATATCCAATGCCATTCCAAAAGCCCTACTGTTTCGGCGACGATACTGTTTTGGCGCCGGTATAGCGACGCCCTGGCCTGTGCGCCAATCACCAATGTGTGGCAACCGGTCGCTGTTCGGGCAATCTCCCTGGCCCCGAATTCAGCTGCGCCACGCAACTAGTACGACCGAACCGAGGGAATTGTTACCGGCAGCCAAGCCCCGGCTACCGATGTCCCACAAGCCCTTTCGGGAAGAACTTCCGGCCGGCAGGCGTTGACACAACGAGACCGCGATTTCCCGCGCGTCTCCACATATCAGGAGGTTTCCATGAAAATCATAACCGCAGGGCTGGCCGCGCTTCTGCTCAGCACCGTCGCATCCTTCGCCGCCGAGGCGTGGAAGGAAGCCGACGTCGGCGGCACCAAGATCTACACCGATGCCAAGGGCATGACGCTTTACACCTATGACAAGGACAGCAAGGGCAAGTCGAACTGCTATGACAAATGCGCCGCCAACTGGCCGCCGCTGAAGGCCGCGGCCGGCGCCAAGGCGGACGACGAATGGAGCGTTGTCAAACGCACCGACGGCACCAAGATGTGGGCCTATGACGGCAAGCCGGTCTACACCTTCGTCAAGGACAAGAAGGCTGGCGACATGAGCGGTGACGGTGTTGCCGGCGTCTGGCACGTCGTCAAGGCCGACTGAGCCTCCTTCCCGCTTCCCGCCTGTTGGCGGGGCATCGGCTGGTCGCCGGGCATCCTTCGATACCGCCGGCGGCCGGCCTCATGATCGAGGACGGCACTCCTCGACTCATCGAAACGGGGCCCGGTCGTTTTCGCCAATTTGCGACCATCGTCTCTCCTCGGCCAATTCTGTGATTTTCTCCATACACTCTAAGAGTGTATTGCTGCCGGCATCTCCGCAATTTGGGCGCTTCCCCTTGACCGGATGCGAAAGCGCGGCCATGTGAGCGGCAACAGGAACGAGATTTCGTCGCGCGCAGCGGAATTCTTCTGGCGCATCACAGCTGAATAAGAGACCTCATGGACGTCGTCGTCGTCGAATCGCCGGCCAAGGCAAAGACAATCAACAAATACCTCGGCAAGAACTACAAGGTTCTGGCCTCGTTCGGCCATGTCCGCGATCTGCCGGCCAAGGACGGCTCGGTGCGTCCGGACGAGGATTTCGCCATGTCCTGGGCGGTCGACACCGCTTCGGGCAAGCGCCTCGCCGACATCGCCAAGGCGGTCAAGGATGCCGATGGCCTGATCCTCGCCACCGACCCGGATCGCGAGGGCGAAGCCATCTCCTGGCACGTGCTGGAAGTGCTGAAGCAGAAGCGTGCGCTGAAGGACAAGCCGGTCAGCCGCGTCGTCTTCAACGCCATCACCAAGTCGTCGGTGCTGGAAGCGATGGCCAATCCGCGCCAGATCGATGCGCCGCTGGTCGATGCCTATCTGGCCCGCCGGGCGCTCGATTATCTCGTCGGCTTCACGCTGTCGCCGGTTCTGTGGCGCAAATTGCCGGGCGCCCGCTCGGCCGGCCGCGTCCAGTCGGTGGCGTTGCGCCTTGTCTGCGACCGCGAATCCGAGATCGAGCGCTTCATCCGCGAGGAATATTGGCAGATCGCCGCCATCCTCGGCACGCCCCGCAACGAGGCTTTCGAAGCCCGGCTCACCGCCTTCGAGCGCAAGAGGCTGCAGAAGCTCGATATTGCCAACAAGGCGCAGGCCGACGACATCAAGGCGATGCTCGAGGGTGCCGCCTTCAAGGCGCTGTCCGTCGAAGCCAAGCCGACCAAGCGCAATCCGGGCCCGCCCTTCACCACCTCGACGCTGCAACAGGCGGCTTCCTCGGGCCTCGGCTTCTCCGCCACCCGCACCATGCAGGTGGCGCAGCGGCTCTATGAAGGCATGGAGATCGGCGGCGAAACCACCGGCCTGATCACCTATATGCGAACCGACGGCGTGCAGATGGCGCCGGAAGCGATCGACGCTGCCCGCGATGCGATCGCCAAGGAATTCGGTCCGAAATACCTGCCGGAAAAGCCGCGCGTTTACACGACCAAGGCCAAGAACGCCCAGGAAGCGCACGAGGCGATCCGTCCGACGGATTTCATGCGCACCCCGGCATCGGTCAGGCAGTACCTCGATTCCGACCAGATGCGGCTCTATGAGCTGATCTGGAAGCGCGCCATCTCCAGCCAGATGCAGCCGGCCGAGATCGAGCGGACCACCGTCGAGATCGAGGCGGTAAACGGCTCGCGCACCGCCGAGCTTCGCGCCGTCGGTTCCGTCGTCCGCTTCGACGGCTTCATCGCCGCCTACACCGACCAGAAGGAAGACGACGCGGAGGACGAGGAAAACCGCCGCCTGCCCGAGATCCGTGCCGGCGAGCAGCTTGCCCGCCAGGCGATCAACGCCACCCAGCACACGACCGAGCCGCCGCCTCGCTACTCCGAGGCGACGCTGATCAAGAAGCTGGAAGAGCTCGGCATCGGCCGCCCGTCGACCTACACCGCGATCCTGAAGACGCTTGAGGACCGCGACTATGTCACGATCGACAAGCGCCGGCTGGTGCCTCAGGCCAAGGGCCGGCTGCTGTCGGCCTTCCTGGAAAGCTTCTTCGAGCGCTATGTCGAATATGATTTCACCGCCTCGCTGGAGGAAAAGCTCGACGAGATTTCCGACGGCAAGCTCGCCTGGAAGGACGTGCTGCGCGACTTCTGGAAGGATTTTTCCGGCGCCGTCGCCGATATCAAGGAACTGCGCGTCACCGACGTGCTCGATGCGCTGAACGAGGAACTGGCGCCGCTGGTGTTTCCCGCGCGGGAAGACGGCTCGAACCCGCGCATCTGCCCGAAATGCGGCACCGGCAATCTGTCGCTGAAGCTCGGCAAGTTCGGCGCTTTCGTCGGCTGTTCGAACTATCCGGAATGCTCCTTCACCCGCCAGCTCGGCGACGCCGCCAACCCGAATGCCGAGAATGGCGGCGGCGAGGACGGCACCAAGGTGCTCGGCAAGGATCCTTACACGGCCGAGGAAATCACGCTGCGCTCAGGCCGCTTCGGCCCCTACATCCAGCGCGGCGACGGCAAGGAAGCCAAGCGCTCCAGCCTGCCCAAGGGTTGGACACCCGAATCCATCGACCATGAAAAGGCGCTGGCACTGCTGTCATTGCCGCGCGATGTGGGAAAACATCCCGAATCTGGCAAGATGATCTCGGCCGGGCTCGGTCGTTACGGTCCGTTCGTGCTGCACGACGGCACCTACGCCAATGTCGACAGCATCGAGGACGTGTTCTCGATCGGCCTCAACCGCGCGGTCACGGTGATTGCCGAGAAGCAATCGAAGGCCAAGGGCGGCCGCAACGGCGGCACCGCCGCTGCCTTGAAAGAACTGGGCGACCATCCGGACGGCGGTGGCAAGATCGTCGTTCGCGACGGCAAATACGGGCCTTACGTCAATTTCGGCAAGGTCAATGCTACGCTGCCCAAGGGCAAGGATCCGCAATCGGTGACGATCGAGGATGCGCTGGCGCTGATCGCCGAGAGGGAAGCCAAGGGCGGCGGCGGCAAGAAGCCGTTCCGCAAGGCAGCGTCCCCGGTAACCAAGAAAGCGGCGACCAAAAAGCCGGCCGCGAAGAAAAAAGGATAGGACGGCGTGGCGCGCAAGATCACCGGAAGAAGCCACGGCGATCCGCGCACCGCCGACACCAGGGCCAAGGTCAAGGACGACTACCGGCCCTCGCGTGACGAGATCCTGCGCTACATCGCCGAAAATCCCGATCGCGCCGGAAAGCGCGACATCGCCAAGGCATTCGCCTTGCGCGGCGACGACCGCATCTGGCTGAAGGACATTTTGCGTGACCTGCAGGACGAAGGTGTCCTGACCAAGGAGCGCAAGGGGCTGGCCCGCGTCGGCGCCCTGCCCCACGTCACGGTCCTCGATATTTTCGACCGTGACGCCGACGGCGTGCTGTTGGCGCGTCCCATCGAACACACGGCTAATGGACCGCCGCCCATCGTTTCCATCCGCCTGTCGCGCAGTGGTGGTGGACCGGCGCCCGGCATTGGCGACCGCGTGCTGGCCAAGACCTTTCCCGCCGACGAGACGAATGTCGCCCTGGGCGGCCCCGCCTATACCGGCCGGGTGATGAAGATCTTCGAGAAACGCACCGATGCCGTTCTCGGCGTCTTCCGCGTGCTCAAGGACGGCACCTTTCGCATCGAACCGGTGGAACGGCGCCAGCCGGAACTGATCGTCGACAAGGAATTCCAGAACGGCGCCAAAAACGGCGATCTGGTCGAGGTCGAGCCCGCGCGCGCCGCGCGCTACGGTCTGCCCCACGCCAAGGTGCTCAATGTGCTGGGGTCGCTGACCAGCGAAAAGGCGGTCTCGATGATCGCCATCCACGCCCACGACATTCCCCACATCTTCCCGGCCGACGTCATCGCCGAATCCGAGGCCGTCAAGGCGGCGACGCTCGATCACCGCGAGGACTGGCGAGACCTGCCGCTGGTCACCATCGACCCGGCCGACGCCAAGGACCACGATGACGCGGTGTTCGCCACGCCGGACCTCGATGAGAAGAATCCGGGCGGCGTGATCGCCACCGTCGCCATCGCCGATGTCGCCGCCTATGTGCGCTATGGCACTGCGCTCGACCGCGAAGCGCTGAAGCGCGGCAATTCGGTCTATTTCCCCGATCGCGTCGTGCCGATGCTGCCCGAACGCATTTCCAACGATCTCTGTTCGCTGCGTGAGGGCCAGGACCGCCCGGCGCTGGCGGTGCGCATGACCTTCGCCGCCGACGGTCACAAGATCAGGCACTCTTTCCACCGCATCATGATGAAATCGGCGGCGAAGCTCGCCTACCCGCAGGCGCAGGCGGCGATCGACGGCGTGCCGGATGACAAGACCGGCCCGATCCTCGACACGGTGCTGAAGCCGCTGTGGGACGCCTACGCGATCCTGAAGCGTGGACGCGACGGCCGCCAGCCGTTGGAACTCGACCTGCCGGAGCGCAAGATCCTGCTCAAGCCGGACGGCACGGTCGATCGCGTGATCGTGCCGGAGCGGCTCGATGCCCACAAGCTGATCGAAGAATTCATGATCCAGGCCAATGTCGCCGCCGCCGAGTCGCTCGAGGCGAAGAAGCAAGCGCTGGTCTACCGCGTCCACGACGCGCCATCGCTCGCCAAGCAGGAATCGCTGCGCGAATTCCTGCAGACGCTGGGGCTGTCGCTGGCGCGCGGCGCGCAGATGCGGCCCAGCCAGTTCAACGGCATCCTGGAGCGCGTGCGCGGCGCCGACAATGAAGGGCTGGTCAACGAAGTGGTGCTGCGTTCGCAGAGCCAGGCCGAATATTCGCCTGGGAATATCGGCCATTTCGGCCTGAACCTCAGGCGCTACGCGCATTTCACCTCGCCGATCCGCCGCTATGCCGACCTCATCGTGCATCGTGGACTTATCGCCGCACTCGGCCTCGGCCCGGGCGGGCTGACGCGCGACGAAGAGGCTCGGCTCGAAGACGTTGCGGTGCTGATCTCCGGCACGGAACGCCGAGCAATGGCTGCCGAACGCGATACGGTCGACCGGCTGATCGCCGCCTACCTCGCCGAACGCATCGACGACCGCTTCGACGCCCGCATCTCCGGCGTCACCAAATCGGGACTATTTGTCCAATTGCCGCAATATGGCGCCGATGGTTTCATCCCGGTGTCAACTCTGGGCGGCGATTACTATATATACGACGAAGCGGCCCGCTCCCTGTTTGGAGAACGCTCGGGCAAAGGCTACCAGCTTGCGGATCGCGTCGAGGTCCGGCTCGTCGAGGTGGCACCGATGGCCGGCGCGATGCGCTTCGAGATGTTGACCGACCCGAAGCCCCTGCCAGGCTCCGTCAAGTCGTTTCACAAGGCCAAGGGCCGCGCCCGAGCGTCGCAATCGCGACCGGGTTCGCGCGGCAGGAGACGATGATGCCAAAAGAATTAGGGATACAAGACCAGGTTTTCGGTGGCGAACATCATTCGGGCCGGGTTGCCCGCCCGCTGTGGACGGCGATGAAGCGCGGCCTGCTGGGCCGTTGTCCGAATTGCGGCGAAGGCAAGCTGTTCCGCGGCTTCACCAAGACCGTCGACACCTGCAGCGTCTGCGGCGAGGAGATCCACCACCATCGGGCCGACGACCTGCCCGCCTATCTGGTCATCGTCATTGTCGGCCACATCATTCTCGGTGCCTTCATGGGTGTGGAAGCGACGTCGACCTTGTCGACCTGGCAGCACATCGTCATCTGGGTGCCCTTGACCATCCTTTTGTCGGTTGCGCTGCTGCAGCCTGTCAAAGGTGCCGTCATCGGACTGCAATGGGCGTTCTATATGCACGGATTCGGTGGCGAAAAGGATGCAATCGAGCCGCATCCCGGGGCCTGAGGTGCAGGCTGGCGCAATACGCCAATGGTCAAGGCCACTTTCGCATGCAAGAAGTTTCCGCTAGGTCGTGCGCATGGATGGTATGACCAAGGCGCAAGTCGACGGGATCGAGCGGAGCATGGTCGCTCATAGCGATCGGCCGATGCGCCCGCGCGATGCCGCGACCCTGATCCTTCTCGACCGCAAGGGCGATGAAGTGCTGGTCCTGATGGGCCGCCGCCACGCCGGCCATGCCTTCATGCCCGGAAAATTCGTTTTTCCCGGTGGCCGCACCGACCCTGCCGACAGCCGCATCCCGGTCGCCGCCGCGTTGCACGCTGAGCAGGAAGCAAAGCTGCTTGCCGGTCCCGGTCGCACGAGCGCGGCGCGCGCCCGCGCCATCGCCCTGTCGGCGATCCGCGAGACCTATGAGGAAGCCGGGCTGCTGATCGGCCGTAAAGGCGTCTTCGCCACCGCCAGGCGCGATTGGCAAGGCTTTGCCGAACATGGCGTGCAGCCCTCCCTGGACATGCTGCGCTTTATCGCGCGGGCCATCACCCCGCCCAACCGGGTGCGCCGCTTCGATACGCGCTTCTTCAGCGCCTGGCGCGACGATGTCGCCGTCGAATTGGCTGGCGGCGGCCCGACCAACGAACTCGAGGAACTGGTCTGGCTGCCGCTTGCCAAGGCAAGGGAAGCCGACATCCCCGACATCACGCGAATGATCCTGGACGAGCTGGAAAAGCGCCTCGCCCATGATCCGCTGCTGCGTCCGGGCGGTTCCGTCCCCTTCTACCGGCTTGTCGGCAACCGCTTCACCCGCGAACTTCTCTAGAGCACTTCCAGGAAAAGCGTGACGCGGTTTTCGTCCGGAATTGCCTAAGATCAAAAAGACAGAGTATTCAGCATCTCATGACGGTCGATACCCAACAACAGGGCGACGAACGCGTACATTGGCTGCCGATGGTGGCGGCGATCTCGTCGATCAGCGTCGTCGGCATCGCCATCGGCCTCGGCATGCCGTTGCTCAGCGTCATCCTGGAAACGCGCGGCCATTCGGCTTCGATGATCGGCCTCAACACGGCCGTCGCCGGCCTGGCTTCGATCGCGGGCGCCCCGCTGGCCACGCCGCTCGCCATGCGCTTTGGTGTCGCCTGGACCATGATCGCGATGATCGCCGCCGGCGCGCTGGCCTTCGTCGGCTTTCACTTCGCGCCTGATTTCTGGATGTGGTTTCCGCTGCGCATCGTGCTGCACATCGCGCTGACGGTGCTGTTCATCCTGTCGGAGTTCTGGATCAGCACCTCGGCGCCGCCGCACCGGCGCGGTCTGGTCCTTGGCATCTACGCCACCGTCCTGTCGCTCGGCTTTGCCGCCGGGCCGTGGCTGTTCGCCCATCTCGGCAGTTCCGGCTTCAGGCCGTTCGGCGTCATCATCGCGCTGGTGACGCTGGCCGCGATACCGGTGCTGGCCGCGCGCAACGAGAGCCCGAGCATTGTAGCCGATGGCGAAACCAGCAATTTCCTGCGCTATATCTGGCTGGTGCCGTCGGCGACCGCCGCGGTCCTGGTCTTCGGCGCCGTCGAGACCGGCGGCTTCGCGCTGTTTCCGGTCTACGGCAACCGCATCGGCTATTCCGAAGCCGACGCGGCACTGCTGCTGACCATGATCGGTCTCGGCAACGTTTTGCTGCAGATCCCGATCGGCATGATCAGCGATCGCGTCAGCGACCGCCGCTACCTGTTGCTCGCCTGCGCCACCGTCGGCCTCGTCGGCACCGTCTTCATGCCCTTCTTTGCTCAGAATTGGCACCTGATGGCCGCCCTTCTGTTTGTCTGGGGCGGTGTTGTCGCGGCCATGTACACGATCGGCCTTGCCCATCTCGGCTCTCAGCTTTCCGGCCATGAACTGGCATCCGCCAACGCCGCCTTCGTGCTTTGTTACGGCGTCGGCATGGTGCTCGGTCCACAGGCGATCGGCATCGGCATGGATGCATTCGGCCCGTCCGGCTTCGGCTGGTCGCTCGGCCTGTTCTTCGGCGCCTACATCGCCCTGGTCTGCTTCAGGCTGATCCGCAAGATCCTCTTGTAGTCTCGCACCGGTCGAAGCCCTTGTCCGCCCCCGGAGGCACGATGCTGACAGAACCTTGTCAGGAGCACCCGGTTAAAAGAGTGTCCCCAAAACATCCGAAGTTGAGGACACTCCCATGATCGACAGCGGCTTTGAAACCACATCTCTGCGCATGACGCTTCTGCTGCTTGTGAGCTTCCAGGCTCCGGCCGCCGATGTCGACCGCATCATGGACGCGGTGGTGGCGCTCGCCCCGCTGGCCATGGGCAAGTACGATCGTAACGCCTATCAGTCCGCGCACGGCATCGAGCGCTACAGGCCGCTTGACGGGGCAGCGGCCGGCGCTGAAACCGAATTGCGCCGCCGCCCGGGCACGGTCGAGGTTTCATTCGAATTGCCCGATGACCAGGCGCTGGCTGCCCGCGTCGTCGAGGCGATTTTCCAGGCGCACTCCTATCAGGAGCCGGTGATCCGCATCCAGCCGATCCTTGCCAGCAGGTCCAAGGGGCTGGACGACCGCGCCAACCCGAATCGCTGGTGGAACACGACCGGAGACTGGAAGAAAGTTGCGGCGGTTAAGGAAGAAGCATAAAGCGGCCTTCCCTTCTCCCCTTGTGGGAGAAGGTGGCCTCGCGAAGCGAGGTCGGATGAGGGGTGTTCCAGCTTGGCGCCGACGGCACCCCGTTACCCACCCCTCAACCGTCTCGGCGCTGCGCGCCGATCCACCTTCTCCCACAGGGGGAGAAGGAAGAGAGGGTATCGCCGGGCTTGACTTTCCGGGCACGTTCTTTATGTGTCGCGCCAAGTTTCCCGCGTCCGGGTGTTTTCCCGTGCTCCAGCGGCCAAAACCCCACGAACATAACGGACTGATATCATGGCCAAAGCCGCAAACATCAAGATCAAGCTTCTGTCGACCGCCGACACCGGTTTCTTCTACGTGACCAGCAAGAACAGCCGCACCAAGACCGACAAGCTGTCGTTCCGCAAGTACGACCCGGTCGCCAAGAAGCACGTCGAATTCAAGGAAACCAAGATCAAGTAATCTGGGTTTTCCCTTTGCAAACAGGAACGCCGCCCGATGGGCGGCTTTTTTGTTTGCAAGGCAGGGGCAGCAGACCGAAGTACCCCAGCCCCTGCCGATTGCTTCAACCTACGCGGTCGCCGCTTTTCGGGTCGAACAGATGCAGCGACGCCGGGTCGGCCGACAGCCGCACGATGTCGCCGGGCTTGACGCCGGCACGGCCCATGGCAAAGACGCAAAGCTGCTGGTTGGCCAGCTTGACGTAAAACTGCGTCGACAGGCCGAGCGGTTCCACCACCCCCACCTCGCCTCGCAAAGCGCCTTCATCGGCCAGCCTGATGTGCTCGGGCCGCAGACCGACGGTGACCGCATCGCCATCCCCGAGCGGCAGTCCGTCCGGCAGTCGCAGTGCCTGGCCGTCGGCTAGCACGGCGTCCGACTTCCCGCCCTTGCGGACCGTCGCCGGCAAGAAATTCATGCCGGGCGAGCCGATGAAGCCCGCAACGAACATGTTGGCCGGGCGATCGTAGAGATCGAGCGGCGCGCCGACCTGCTGGATCAGCCCGTCATGCATCACGACGATGCGGTCGGCCATGGTCATGGCCTCGATCTGGTCGTGGGTGACGTAGACCGAGGTCGTCTTCAACTGCTGGTGCAGTGCCTTGATCTCGGCCCGCATATGGACGCGTAGCTTGGCGTCGAGGTTCGACAGCGGCTCGTCGAACAGGAAAACCTTGGGATCGCGCACGATGGCGCGGCCCATGGCGACGCGCTGGCGCTGGCCGCCAGACAATTGCCGCGGCAGGCGCTGCAAGAAGGTGTCCAGGCCCAGCCGTTTGGCCGCTCCATCCACCCGCGCATCGATCGCCGGCTTCTCGGCTTTGCGCAGCATCAGGCTGAAGCCCATGTTCTTGGACACATCCATATGCGGATAGAGCGCGTAGGACTGGAACACCATGGCGATGTCGCGGTCCTTGGGGGCCACGTCGTTGACCAGCCGCTCGCCGATGCGAATCTCGCCGCCGGAAGCCTCCTCCAGCCCGGCGATCATCCGCAGCAAAGTCGACTTGCCGCAGCCTGACGGCCCGACCAGCACGACGAATTCGCCGTCGGCGATTTCAAGATCGACCGCATGCAGGACGCGGACGGCGCCATAATCCTTGCGGACTTTTTCGAGTGTGACAGAGGCCATCGATCTATCCTTTGACGGCACCGGCGGTCAGACCGGTGACGAGATAGCGTTGCAGGAAGGCGAAGAAGATGCAGACCGGGATCAGCGCCAGGATCGACGCCGCCATCATCTGCCCCCAGTCGACTGCGAACTTGCCGATGAAGGTCAGCAGGCCGACTGCGAAAGTCTTCTGGTCGTCGCTGGAAATCAGCATCAGGGCGAACAGAAGCTCGCTCCAGGCGGCGGTGAAGACGAAGCCCAGCGTCGCACCCATGCCGGGCAGCGTCAGCGGCACGATCACCTTGCGCATTGCCTGGGCACGGGTACAGCCGTCGATCATCGCCGCTTCCTCCAGATCCTTGGGGATGCCGTCGAAGAAGGACTGCATCAGGAAGGTCGCGAACGCGGTGTTGAAAGCGGTGTAGATGATGATCAGCCCGGTCAGGCTGTTGATCAGGCCGATCTGACCCATGACGCGGTAGATCGGCGGAATGACCATCACCAGGGGAAAGGTCTGGGTCAAGAGCAGCATCAGCGCCAGTGCCGCCTTGCCGCGAAAGGTGAAGCGCGACATGGCGTAGCCGGCGAGCGTCGCAATGACCGTCACCAGGGCTGCCGTCGATACCGAGACGATGACGCTGTTGAGGAAATAGCGCGGGAAATCGGTGGCCTCGAGCACGGTGACGAAATTCTGCAACGTCATTTGCGAAGGCCAGAAGGTGATGCCTTCGGAATAGAGGAGCCGCTCCGGCGTGACCGATATCTTCAGCGTCCAGTAGATCGGGAACAGGGCGAAGATCACGTAAGCGGCGATGGCTGCGTAGAGGCCGATGCCGCCGAAGAAGCGTTGCGAGGCTGAGCGTCCTGCAATCATCAGACGTGCCTCACCAGCGAGCGGCGGATGGCGATCAGCGCGATCGCATAGGCAATCAATAGCACGAGCAGCAGCACGGCCACCGCCGAGGCATAGCCCTTGTCCAGCGACTTGAAGGCGCTGACATAGATGTAGACCGGTACCGTGTTGGTCGAGCCGGCCGGACCGCCCTCGGTCATGACGAAGATCAGGTCGGCGAAGGTGGCGATCCAGATGGTGCGCAGCATCACGGTGATGGCAATGGTCGGCGCCAGAAACGGCAATGTCACCTTGGTGAAGCGCTGCCAGGGCGAGGCGCCGTCGATCGCCGCCGCCTCATGCAGTTCCGACGGGATCGATTTCAGCGCCGCCAGCAGCGTGATGGCGAAGAACGGAATGCCGAACCAGATATTGGCGACGATCGGCCCCCACATCGCGGTCGAGGGATCGGAGAGCACATTGGTCGGCTCGGCCTTCAGCCCCAAGGCGAACAGCCAGTGCGGCAGTGGCCCGACGATCGGGTTGAATAGCCAGGCCCATGTCAGGCCCGACAGGAAGGACGGCACCGCCCAGGGCAGGAAGACCAGCGCCTGCACCGCCTTGCGGCCCCGGAACGGCTTGTCGAGCAGCAGCGCCAGGCCAAGGCCAAGGAAGAACTGGAAGAACAGGCTGGCGACCGTCCACCACAGCGTGTTGACCAGCGCCTGCCCCAGCACCTGGTCCGAGAGCATCGCCTGGTACTGGCCGAAGCCGACATATTCCGACTTGAAGGCCGAGAATTTGCGGAACGAATAGCTGATGCCAATGACCAGCGGCACGAGCAGGACCACGACCAGCAGGATGATCGCCGGGCTGAGATAGAGCCAAGGCTCGATAGCGGCGCGCGATAGCCGCTTTCGGCGCGGTTTGCCGGCGGATCGTATTTCGGACACGGCATAGGTCATTGGGTGAGGATCGGCTCCCTGGAGCAGCGGATGGACAATGAGCGGGGAGAAGTGCCGGTTCACTCTCCGAAGCTGCAGCGCAGCGGCTGCGAAGGATGGGCAGGCAGATGAGGGGCAGCGCAAAGTAGGCAAAACTACCGCCGCCCCTCATCCGTCACTTCGTGACACCTTCTCCCCGTGAACGGGAGAAGGAAAGAACGCGCTTATTTCTTGTTCTTCGCCATCCAGTCCTGCTGTTCCTTGGTCAGGAAGGCAGCCCACTGGTCGGCGACGTCCTTGGCGGTCTTCTGGCCGAGCAGCACTTCCTGGAAGTTCTTGATCGCCACCTGGTCGACGAAGTTGCCGAGGTTCTCCAGATGCGTCGGCGGCGTCACCATCTCATATTTGGAGCTGTCGCTGAGCTCCGTGAACCAGCCCTTGAACTGCTCGGTCTTGAAATGGGGATCCTGGTCGGCACCGTTGTGGATCGGGACGACACCGACTTCCTTGGCCCATTCCAGATTGTCCTTCGGCGACAGCAGCGTCGACATCAGCTTCCAGGCATCGTCCTTGTGCTGGGAATTGGCGAACATCGCCCAGCCGGCATAGCCAAGCGTCGGATACGATTTGCCACTCGGCCCGACGGGAAGCGGCGCCACCGCGAAATCGTCGGCGCTCATCTTGTCGGCGATGCCGAGCAGCGCGTCGGGGTCCTGGTTGAGCATGGCGCAGGTGCCGGAATAGAAGCCGGTGACGGTTTCGTTGAAGCCCCAGCTCACCGCGTCTTTCGGCGCCAGGCCGTCCTTGTACATGTCAGCCAGCATCTGCAGGCCCTTGACCGATCCCTCTTCGTTGATGGTCGAGGTGCCGTCCTCGTTGAAGTAGCCGCCCTTGCCCTGAGCGATGTTCATGAACATGTGCATGCCATTGAAAGCGCCCGGCCCGCCGCGCAGGCAGTAGCCGTATTTGCCCGGAATGGCCGAAATCTTCTTGGAGTCGGCGACGAATTCGTCGAGCGTCGCCGGCGGGCCGTCCAGACCTGCCTCCTTGAACAGCTTCTTGTTCCAGAACAGCGCGTTCACATAGTAGCCGTAGGGGATCATGAACTGGGTGTTGTTGACGGTCGAGCCGAACTGCTTGGCGCGGTCGCCCAGCGTCTTGGCGTCGTCCCATTTGGCCATGTAGGGGCCGAGATCCTCGAGCTGGGCATTGTTTGCATAGAGGCCCATCCAGCGTTCCGGCATCTCGACCACGTCGGGCGTGTCGCCGGCCTGTACCATGGTCAGGAATTTTTCGAAGGCCTGCCCCCAGGGCAGCGAGATCAGCTCGACCTTGACGCCGGGATTGGCTGCTTCGAACTCGGCGATCTGCTTCTTCAGGAATTCGGTGCGCGGCGGGCTGGTGATGACTTCGACCATCTTCAGGGTCGAATCGGCCAGCGCGCCGCCGGCGGAAATCGCCAGCCCCGCAACGGTGGCAAGCATGACGGTCAGTTTTTTCATGTTCAAGACTCCCATTTTGAACCCGCTTGTTATTTTCTGGCTTTTTCGAAGGCCTGGGCCACGTCGGCCCACAGGTCTTCGACACTTTCCAATCCGACATTGAAGCGGATGGTTCGGGGGCTGACGCCGAAGCGCGCCATCGAATTCAGTCCCGGCGTCTGTTCCAGCGACGCCTTGGCCGGCACGACCAGGCTCTCATGGCCGCCCCAGCTGACGCCGATGCGGAAAAACTTCAGCGCATCGACGAAGATCGGGATGTCGATATCCTCCGTCACCTCGAAGGAGAACAGGCCGGCATAGCCGGCCAGCGTCGCCTTGCCCGGATGGTTGGAATAGGCCGGATGGTTGACGCGTTCGACATTGGCATGCGCCTTCAGCCGGTCGGCGATGGTCAGGCCGCTCTTCATATGATGCGGCAAGCGCAGCGGCAGCGTGCGCAAGCCGCGCAGCAGCAGCCAGGCCTCGAACGGCGACAGCTTGCCGCCGAGATAGGAATAGGTCTGCTCGTTGATGTGCTTGATGTGCGCGGCCGAACCCGCCACCACGCCGGCGACGGTGTCGCTATGGCCGCCAAGATATTTCGAGGCCGAATGCAGCACCAGATCGACGCCGTGCGAGATCGGCTTCTGAAACACCGGCGTTGCCCAGGAATTGTCGATGGTTGTGATGATGCCCTGCTCCCTGGCCAGCCGGGTCAGGTGTGGCAAATCCTGCAGCTCGAACAGCATCGAGGTCGGGCTCTCCAGATAAAGCAGCTTGGCCCCGGGAAGAGCTGCGGCGACCGCGTCCGGATCGGAGCCGTCGACATAGTCGACCTTGATGTTGAGCCGCGGCAGAAGACGCTCGAACAGCCGGTAGGCATCGCCGTAGCAGTTGCGCACCGCGACGATACGCTCACCCGCCCCGACGAAGGCAAGCACCGTGGCGCTGATCGCGGCCATGCCGCTGGAAAAGCCGCGCGCGGCCTCGGCGCCCTCGAGTGCGGCGACGCGGGCCTCGAACTCCATCACCGTCGGATTGTCGCCGCGCGAATAGATCGGCTGCTTTCGTTTGCCGGCAAAGGTGTCGGCCATTTCGGCATAGTTGGCGAAGGTGAACAATGAGGTCTGGTAGATCGGCGGCACCACCGCGCCACCGGGGAACGGTTCGTCGTGCGCCAGGAGCGTCGCCGCCTCGGCGAGATAGTCGTACTCGAAAGCGGTCAGGTGCTCGTTCATGTCTGGCTCGAAAGTTTGAGTTTGGCGGCACCGCGCTTGAGATCGTCCTCGACGGTGGCGATCAGCTTGAGCGCCTCTGCGCGAGCGCCCTGGGGGTCGCGCGCGGCGATGCATTCGTAGATGGTGCGATGATAGGGGAAGCTGGCATGGCCGAAGTCGCGCACGCCGAGCGGGTGCTCCCAGAAGCGATGGAACAGCTCGTGCATGGCGGCGATGATCTGTTCGAACAGCGGGTTGCCAGAGACCCGGTAGACCGCCTGGTGGAACTCCCAGTCTTCTTCCGAGGACATGCCGTCGCGGGTGCGAAACGCCTGCTCCATAATGTCGAGCTTGCGCTCGATCTCGGCGATGTCGGCCGGACTTGCGCGCTCGGCGCACAATGCGGCAGCCTCGGCCTCCAGCGCGCGACGGATCTCCAGCGTCTGCATCAGGCTGGTGAAGTCGTTGCCGCCCGCGAGCGTCAGCGGCATGTGCAGCATGTCGGGTGACACCGCCGCCTTGAGATAGGTGCCGCTGCCTTGCCGGCGCTCGACGAGGCCGAGCCCTTCCCAGCGTGTCAGCGCCTCGCGCACCGTGTTGCGGCTGACCTTGAGCCGTTCGGCCAAGATACGCTCGGTCGGAAGCCGCTCGCCCGGCTGCAGGGCCTCGGCACGAACAAAGCCCACCAACGCCTTCAGCACGGCGTCATCGCGCGCCGTCGTCTGAATGGGTGGCAGGCTGTTCTGGTCCACATATCCTCCCGAAGCGCACACAAGTGGTCCAATGGTCCAACCAATTTCTGCATGGATGGAAACTCCTGTCAATCACTTGTCAGGAGACCACCCACCATCAAGCTGTTGAAGGTAGCGAAGCAGCTGCGTTTTCAGAAGGTTACGCCCGGCCGATCTTCCGACCGTGTCACCTAACCCTTGGCGGCGGGGGGTCCGAACCAGGTGGTCAGCGCGTCGGCCAAACCGTGTCGGGTTCCAACGCCGACCCAGGCCAGATAGCCATCGGGCCGGATCAAAACAGCATCTGGCGCGGCGACCGCCCCAAGGGCCGGAAGCTCCCAAGCACCGGCATATTCGGCGTCGATCTGCCGAACCCGGTCCTCCCAGGGCGCAATGTCCAGCCTGCCCGCTTCCCCAAGGTTGAGGAGCATCGGCCGTGCATCATGCAGCAGCGTGAAGAGCCGCAACGGCCCATTGGCTGTAGCCAGATCGAGGTCGGGCATGCGCCGGCCAAGCAGCGGATGCCCCTCGCCGAGATCGTAATGGACACCCAGACCGGACATTTCCGCGGCGATCCGCCTGCGGGGCTCGTCCATGGCGAGAAGCTCGGTGACGATGTCGCCCAAAGCCTCGGTGCGGTCATCCCTGCGACGAAGCGCGACCTGCGCCATTGTGTTGCGCAGGACGCGGGCGGCAATCGGGTGGCGCTCCGCGTGGTAGCTGTCGAGCAGGCTTTCCGGTGAGGTTCCCTTGACCACCTGGGCCAGCTTCCATCCCAGATTGACCGCGTCCTGCACGCCGATATTGAGCCCCTGCCCGCCCATCGGGGGATGGATATGCGCGGCGTCGCCGGCCAGCAGCACGCGCCTGTCGCGGTAAGCCGCGGCCTGACGCGTCATGTCGGTGAACCTGGATATCCAGGTCGGGCTGTGGGCGCCGTAGTCGGTGCCGTAGATGGCTGTGAGCGCCTCGCTGAGATCGCGCAGTGTCGGCTCGCCGCCGGCGTTCAATTGCCGCTCGGTCAGCACGACACCAACTCGCTCGCCATCCTCGATCTTGCCTATCGCATGAATTCCGCAAGCGTCGCTGCGAAAGCCCAATGGCGGTTCCCTGGACATCTCGACCTCGGCGATCATCCAGCTCATCGTTGGATCCCATCCGGCGAACTCGATGCCCGCCGCCTTGCGGATCGTGCTGCGTCCTCCGTCGCATCCGACGAGGTATTGCGCCCTCACCCGTCGGCCACCGGACAGCTC
The DNA here is from genome assembly GCF_020165775.1 of Mesorhizobium sp. B263B2A. Taxonomy (NCBI): domain Bacteria; kingdom Pseudomonadati; phylum Pseudomonadota; class Alphaproteobacteria; order Hyphomicrobiales; family Phyllobacteriaceae; genus Mesorhizobium; species Mesorhizobium sp. B263B2A. The sequence continues at coordinate 96,900 of NZ_JAIUIU010000003.1, read as the reverse complement.
CAGGTCGACACCGTCATCATCCTGCGCAAAACCCGTGACTTCCTGTCCGCGATAGATCGGCACCTCTAACTCGCCGACCCAGTCGGCCAATATCCGCTCGATATGGTTTTGCCGCAGCGCCAGCAGATGGTTGTGCCGGCTGGGAAAGTCGCTGATGTCCAAGCGGATCATGTGGAAGCCGACGGTCGGGAAGCACTGCCCCTGCGAGAGGAACCGATCGGCAATTCCGCGCTGATCGAGAACCTCGATCGTGCGTGCGTGCAGACCACCCGCGCGCAAACCGATCAGATGCTGGGTCGGGCGCCGCTCGACAATGGCGGCATCGACGCCGGCCAATGCGAGTTCGCCCGCCAGCATCAACCCGGTCGGACCGCCGCCGGCGATCACCACCGCATGATCCCGTGGCGATCCGTCTGCCCGCGGTACAATACGCATTCTCGTCACTCCCATTTCCGTTGGCTCGGGCCAGGGTTTTACGGGAGGAACCGGGCCTTGAAGCAAGCCCCTTGTGCGCCATATTTATGAAATGGAGGGGCATGGACTCTCCCTCCCCTGATGAACGGCGTAAGACCCTCGCATTGCGGCGTGGCAGTGCGTCACACGCGATTGAGCCGTCACGGTCCAGGGAGCGTCGAGATTTTTCATGTGCAAAAAAAGCCCCGAAATTACCGGGGCTTGGCGCAGAGTCCTGATGTCATTTTCAGGAAAGGGGGCCGGTCGGCGTTTGGCAGCGGTACGAGGAGGCCACTATTTGCCAGCGCCGGCCGGCCGACCCCACGGACCCAGGAGATGCGGCGGACCTGAGCATCATGGGGTATTCTGGGGATCGAGCCGGCTATCTATCCTCGTGCCGGCTTCGTCTTGACCAGCACATTTGCGCAAGAGCTTATGAAAATCAACACTTTCTTAACCAATGCTCGGAAATCGCTTGGATTAAGGTAAACGGGTAACCCTGTCGGGTTGACTGGATAATCGGGCCTGGGCGCTACGCCGCCTTGGCAACGACGCGGTTGCGACCACCGCTCTTGGCTTCATAGAGCGCGAGATCGGCGCGCTTCATCAGCGCCGCCACCGTATCCACCCCCTTCAGAACCGACGACACGCCAACGCTGACGGTGACCTCGATCGTCTTGCCGTCGGCGCCGATGGAAAACGGCTGTTGGGCGATTTCAGCGCGGATGCGTTCGGCCACCTTCTCAGCCACGGCGCCATCGGTATCCGGCATCACCACCACGAACTCCTCACCGCCGAACCGGCAGGCAAGGTCGATGCCGCGAACGTTCTTGCGCAGCCGCCGCGCGAACTCCCGCAGCACCTCGTCGCCGCCGTCATGGCCATGCGTGTCATTGATCGCCTTGAAGCGGTCGAGATCGGTGATCATCACCGAAAGCGGCCTGCGCCGCGCCACGGCGCGGTCGAACAGCGTCTGCAGGTGGCTGTCGAGATAGCGGCGGTTGTGCAGCCCGGTAAGGCCGTCGGTCACCGCCATTTCGATGGTCTGGGTGACGCTGGCGCGCAATTGGTCGTTGTAGCGCTTGCGGCGCACCTGGGTGCGCAGCCGCGCCGTCAGCTCCTGCTGGTCGATCGGGCGCATCAGATAGTCATTGATGCCGAGCTCGAGGCCACGGATGATGCGCTCCTCCTCGCCCTCATCCGCCAAAAGGATGATCGGCACGAAACGGGTGCGGTCGAGCGAACGCAGCTGCGAGCAGAGCCTGAGCGGGTCGAAATCGGCGAACGCCGTCGAGATCATCACGCATTCATAGGGTGTCTCGGCAGCCTGGAAGAAACCGGCATGCGGATCGCTGGTGACGTCGAGGTCGGCGCGGTCGCGCAGCATCTTCTGGATGCGCTCGACCGACGATTTACGTTCGTCGATCAAAAGCACTTTCGGCACCGTGTCCTCGGACGCGAAATTGCGGCTGAGCAGTTCCTCGATGCCGATGTTGCGCGTCGTCGAGGCGCGCAGCCTGAGTTCGTCGGTCAGCGATTTCAGCCGGACCAGGCTTTTGACGCGCGTCATCAGCTGCAGGTCGTTGACCGGCTTGGTCAGGAAATCGTCGGCGCCGGCCTCGAGCCCGCGCACGCGGTCGGAAACCTGGTCGAGTGCGGTGATCATCACCACCGGGATGTGCGACGTCGCCGGATCGCTCTTCAACCGGCGACAGACCTCGAACCCGTCCATCTCGGGCATCATCACGTCGAGCAGCACGACGTCGACCTTGCCGTTCTCGCAGGTCTCGATCGCATCGGGCCCGTTGGTGGCGGTCAGCACCTCGAAATACTCGGCCAGCAGCCGGACCTCCAGCAGCCTCACATTGGCAGGGATGTCGTCGACGACGAGGATCCGCGCGGTCATTTCATAAGGCTCCGGCTCGGCTGGAAGGGCGCATCAGGCATCGCCCAGGTAGGATTTGATGGTTTCGATGAAACGCGGCACCGAGATCGGCTTCGAAATATAAGCCTCGCAGCCGCCCTGGCGGATGCGCTCTTCGTCGCCCTTCATGGCGAAGGCGGTCACGGCGATGACCGGGATGACATGCAAATCGTCGTCTTCCTTCAGCCATTTGGTCACTTCCAGTCCCGACACTTCGGGCAATTGGATGTCCATCAGGATGAGATCCGGCCGATGCTGGCGCGCGAGGTCGAGGGCCTCCAGACCGTTGCGGGTGCGCACTGTCTCGTAGCCGCTGGCTTCTATGAGGTCCCGAAAGAGCTTCATGTTGAGCTCATTGTCCTCGACGATCATGACCTTCTTAGGCATCGACATCCCGTCTCGGCCGTCCCTCCGCTCGAAGGCGGCCGTCATGCGAACTTCCCTTGAACGCACCAAACCCTGCTTCACTATACGGCAATATGATTGACGAAACGGAAACCCTCGGGCTGCAAAGCGTCGCGAATTCCACCTCGCCTCCCGCGCGTCCAAAAGGCGCGCCGCGCTGTAAAGGCTTGCCGCAAGCAGATCTTGCCATTACTGCGGGAGAGACTCATTCCACACACCGAAGGTAGTGATGGCAAACGCGGCGTCAATGCGCGAAGAGGCTGAAACCATTGCCGTCAAGGCACTGGGCTTCGTCGCCTCCGATCCGGAGCTGTTGCCCCGTTTCCTGGCGATCACCGGGATAGAGGCGCATTCCATCCGCCGGGCCGCCGGCGAGCCGGGTTTCCTAGCCGGCGTCCTGCAGTTCATTCTCGCCCACGAGCCGACCCTGATGCGCTTTGCCGAGGAAACCGGTACGCCGCCAGCAGCCGTCGGCAAGGCATTGCGGGCGCTGCCGCTCGGCGACGACAATCACGAGCATTCCATATGAGCGACGATCCGGAGACCGCGCGCCAGATCGAGGAACTGGCGGCCGACGACAGGCCATTGCTGGTGCTCGATGTCGACGATGTTGTGCTCGAATTCATCCGGCCCTTCCCGGACTTCCTCAAGTCGCGCGGTTACGGCCTGACGCTGGCCTCCTTCCGCCTGACCGGCAACATTGCCGAAACGGCCAGCGGCCGGCTGATCGAACAGCCCGAGGTAACGGCGCTCCTGGGCGATTTCTTCGACGCGCAGGCCGATTGGCAGAGCATCACCGATGGTGCCACGGAAGCGCTGGCGGGGCTTGGCGGCCGCGCGGAAATCATCCTCTTGACCGCCATGCCGCACAGGCATCGCGCCGTGCGCCGTGCCCATCTCGATGCCCTGGGGCTACGCTATCCGCTGTTGACCACCGAGATGGCCAAAGGGCCGGCAGTGGCCAGGCTGCGCGGCAAGAGCGGCCGGCCGGTGGTCTTCGTCGACGATCAGCCGCACAATCTGGCGTCGGTGCGGGAAGCGGTGGCCGACGCAGATCTTTTCCACTTGATGGCCGACAATTCGCTGCGCGCGTTCCTGCCGCCGGTCGCGAACGACGTCATCGTCGTGCAGGACTGGCGCGAAGCCGCGCCCAAGATCGCGGGCGCGCTGAGGCTCTGAGGCAATTCCAGACGGAAAACTTTTCCCGGAATTACTCGAGGGCCGAACCTTCAAGGATTCAGCTTCGCCCCTGATCCGCCATTGTCGCCGCCGCTGTCGTCGTCCTCGCCATCACCATCGTCGACGCTGTCGTCCACCGCCGGATCGGCGGGCTTCAACATCACACCATTGACGGTGACCGAGCCGTCGGCCTTGGTGCTGACAACCCATTCCAACTTGCCGTCCGGCAGCGTCTTGGCAAACCCTTTCACGACGAGAGCCATAGGCACGTACTGCGCCACTTCGGGTTCGGACTTTGCCGCCTCCTGCAGGCCGGCCACGATCTTGTCGAAGCCGGCGACATCGACCGTGAGATTTGCGTCGGGTTTCTGGCCGAAGCTCGTCATCTCGCCTTCGAGCGCGATCTCCATGTCCTTGTTCTTCACGACGCTGTGGCCAATGACCACCTTCGGCGTTTTGGCCAGGAAGTCGGCTTTGAGCTGGTCGCCGAACTCGGCCGGCAGCGGCGGATCCTGATTGAGATCAAAGGTTTCGATCGCCTTCTTCGCCATGCTGTCGAGGTCGATGTTGGCGCCGCCGAAATTCAGGTCGATATCGGTGGGCAACAGTGCCACGCTCCAGCTCGGCAAAAGCTGCTGAGGCACCGTCAGCCCCGACGCCTTGATGCCGTAGCTGATCGCGCCGTTCGGGGAAACGCCGTCACTGCCGAACGCGGTGCTGAGCTGGGTCGCCCCGAACGTGCCGATCGGGCTGTCGACCACGAAATCCTTGAAGCCATAGGTGCCGTCGATGCGCTCCCACACCGGAAGCGCGGCGAGCAGAAGCGACTTGAGTTGCGCCTGGTTTGCCTTGAGCGTCTTCTCGTCCTCATTGGCCACGGCAAACGCCAGGAGATCGAGCAGCGGCTTGGTCTGCACGCCCTTGCCGCTGGCCTCCACGGACAATTCTGGCGATTTCACGGTGACCGGAAAATTCAGCCCACTCTCGGGATCATTGAATTTTATCGCCTCGACGAAGTTCGACATTTTCTGTGAGGTCGTGAAATCGACGCCGCCATTGGCAGCCTTGGTGGCCGCCAGGGTCGCGGTGCCGGCACCGGCGCTGACGTCCATCTGCTGCTTGGCATCCTTCGATGTCATCGTCATGCCTGCTATCGAACTGACGCCGCTGATGAAGGCCGCCAGGCCCGGGTCATAGACGCCGGAGCCCTTGCCGTCCTTGATCGACAACTGCGTGCTTTGCAGCCCTTCGGGCCCCTTGAATTCGAAGGACGCGCTTTGCGAAAAATCCATCGACACATCCCAGGTCCCGTCGCTGCGCGGCTTGACCAGCAGCGCGTAGGGCGCGAAGTCGAACTTCACCAGCCTCTGGTCGGGAAAACTCCCGGCAAGCGCCTTGAAATCGAACACGATCTTGTAGGCATCGCCTTCGGCCGAAACCTTCAGGATTCCCTTGTCGAGCGCCTGTTTGCCAACATAGCGGGACAGGTCATCGGACAATTGCTTCGCGCCCTGGCTGTCGACGGTCTGGCCGAAAGCGGGCGCGCTGAGCAGGAGCGCGGTAAAGGCAACTGGCAACATACGGTTCACGGGAATTCCCCTCTGGTCAAAAGGCAAAATCGCTTCGTACTTCTGGTAGGGAAATACCATCGCAACTGCAAGACGACGATGGTCAGGCGCGGGGCTCCAGCACCAGCCGCATCAATGGCCGGCCGGCCTTGCGCTCGACGAGCCTCTCGAAGCCAGCCTTCTCGAAGACCCGCGACGAGCCGACGAACAGCCCGAGCGAACGCGAATCGCGGGACAGGTCTATTGGACACGCCTCGACAAGCCGTGCGCCATTCCCGCGGGCAAACTCGACGCCACCTTCGACGAGCCGGTGCGTGATGCCCCTGCCGCGCGCCTTGGAGCGGATGAAAAAACACGAGATCGCCCAGACGGCCGGATCGGCAGCGTCGGCGGGATCGATCGGCGCCGAGCCCCTGCCCTTGTTGTTCCATTCGGGCACGTCGGCGCGCGGCCCGATCTGCATCCAGCCAACCGCCTTGCCGTCCTCGAAGGCCAGCAGGCCCGGCGGCGGACCGGCTTCGATGCGTGCCTTGATGTGGTCCTTGTTGCGTTCACGGCTGCTCTCGCGCCGCGCTGCCGGCGCCAGCCGGAAATGCGTGCACCAGCAACCGTAGCAGGCGCCTTGCTTGCCGAAAAGGTCCTCGAAATCGGGCCAGAGCTCAGGCACCAGCGGCACTATGGTCGTGCTCATACGGTTCTCCCCAGGCCAAGCTTGTCGCTGGCCTTGCACTGTCGTACCATTGCTTTTGTTCTCTTTATGTTCGCAGTGATGGCGGCTCCTGTCAACAATCCCGATCACGGTTTTTGCCGTGACTGCCTGACGTATCAGCGCAGTGAAACGCGCCGCTGCGAACGCTGCGGCAGCCCTCGCCTTGCCCGCCATCCAGAACTTTACCGGCTGCACCTCGCCCATATCGATTGCGATGCCTTCTATGCGGCGATCGAGAAGCGCGACAACCCGACGCTCAAGGACAAACCGCTGATCATCGGCGGCGGCAAGCGCGGGGTGGTCTCCACCGCATGCTACATCGCCCGCATCCGGGGCGTGCGCTCGGCGATGCCGATGTTCAAGGCGCTCGAGGCCTGCCCGGAAGCGGTTGTGATCCCGCCCGACATGGAGAAATACGTTCGTGTCGGCCGCGAGGTGCGCGCCATGATGCAGGCGCTGACGCCACTGGTCGAGCCGCTGTCGATCGATGAGGCATTCCTCGATCTCTCCGGCACCGAGCGGCTGCACGGCCTGCCGCCAGCGGTGGTGCTGGCGCGCTTTGCGCTGGCCGTCGAGAAGGAGATCGGCATCACCGTCTCGGCCGGCCTCTCCTACTGCAAGTTCCTAGCCAAGATCGCGTCGGACTTCCGCAAGCCGCGCGGCTTTTCGATCATCGGCGAGGCCGAGGCGGTCGGCTTCCTGGCGGTGCAGCCGGTGACCATGATCTGGGGCGTCGGCAAGGCGTTCAACGCCACGCTGGAGCGCGACGGCATCCGCACCATCGGCCAGCTTCAGAAGATGGAACGCGCCGACCTGATGCGCCGCTACGGCACGATGGGCGACCGACTCTACCGGCTTTCGCGCGGCGAGGACGTGCGCCGCGTCGACCCCGACCAGGACGCCAAGAGCGTCTCGGCCGAAACCACCTTCGACACCGACATCGCGTCGCTGGAGGAGCTCGTCTCGGTGCTGAGAGGCCTTTCGGAGAAGGTCTCGGCGCGGCTGAAAAAGTCAGGCATCGCCGGACGCACCGTGGTGCTGAAGCTGAAGACCCAGGATTTCAAGCTACGCACGCGCAACCGCCAGCTCGGCGATCCGACCAGGCTGGCGGATCGCATCTTTTCGACCGGCGTAGAGCTTCTGCGCAAGGAAACCGACGGAACGAAATTCCGATTGCTCGGCATCGGCGTCAGCGACCTCTCCGACGACGACAAGGCCGACCCGCCGGATCTGGTCGACCTCCAGTCACGCAAACGCGCCATGGCCGAGGGCGCCATCGATGCCTTGCGCGACAAGTTCGGCCGCAAGGCGGTGGAAACCGGTTATACATTCGGCAAAGGGCGAGATGCCCACCCACCGGAGCCGCTCGAGGAATGACGCTGCCTAGGGGTGCGTCCACTACCCCCTCTGTGCATCGAGAATCAGGTACGCCTCAGATCGATCCGGCTCGTCACGATGCTCTTGCCGGTCTTTGGGTCGGTGTCGACAACCGTCAGCCGGATGCTGTTCTCGCCCGTCCTTTCGACCTTCATCTGCGCCTTCCGATCACCGTTGACTTCCTTTGCCCAGCGAATGCCGAGATTGATCGCATTGCCCGAACGGCTGCCGTTGAGCTGTGCCGGCCCCGTCCGCGACCCGACATAGGTCCCGCTGTATTTCGCGCCGGCGGCCTTCAGGTCGGCGCTGATGGCACGCGTCACCACAATGAGCCCGCGGCAATTGCCGTCGAGCGCCAGTGACGTCGATGTCGCGTTCGATTTGAATGTGCAGGACACGTTCACCGTCGGCGCGTCGGTGGTGACCTTGACGATACCTTTGCCGGCGAAATTGCCCTTGAATGACTGCAGGAACTTGGCCTCGTCGGCATGTGCCGTACCGGTCGCGGCCAGAAGACATCCGGCAAGCGCAAATTGCGCGAATGGTCTCATCGGAACTCTCCTTGTCGAAATTGGAGGGCAAAACGTCTTGCGAAGCACGGCTGGATATCGGAACTCAACGCCCCTTGCCGTATCAGGTTCCACCCGCGGCATGACCGTTTTGCAACGCTGCCCATTGCAACTGGCCCAGAAGAATGGAGCAACTAGCGATTGCTCCAAAAGCCACGGCCTGCGACATAGCGGGCATGTCACCTGCCCCCTCCATTTCCAAGGCCGCTTTCTGGATGGCGCTGTCGATCGCCTCGTTCCTGGCGATGTCGGTGGCCGGCCGCGCCACGACGGCCGAACTCAATGTCTTCCAGGTGCTGGAACTGCGCTCGGTGATCGGCTTCTTCATCCTCCTGCCGCTGGTACTGACCAGCGGCGGCTTTACGGCGATGCGCACGCAGCGCCCCCTCGCCCATATCGCGCGCAACGTCATCCACTATACCGGGCAGGCTGCATGGCTCTACGCCTTGACCTTGATTCCGCTGGCGGTGCTGATTTCGATCGAATTCACGACACCGATCTGGACGGCGATCCTGGCGGTGACATTTCTCGGCGAAAGACTGAGCCGTCCGAAACTCGCGGCTGTCGTTCTCGGGCTGATCGGCGTGGTGGTCATCGTCCGCCCGGGCGTAGGCTCGGTTGATCCGGGACATCTGGTCGTGCTGGGCGCCGCGGTCTGCTTCGGCATTTCGGTGGTCCTGGTCAAATCTCTGACGCGAACCGACAGCGTCGTGCGTATCATTTTCTGGATGCTGATCATCCAATCGGTGGTTGGCCTCGTTCCAGCCCTTTATGAATGGCGCAACCCACCGCTGGAGCTTTGGCCATGGATCGTGCTGATCGCCTTCACCGGCATGTCGTCGCATTTCTGCATGGCCCGCGCGCTCACCTATGCCGACGCGACTGTCATTTCGCCGATGGATTTTCTGCGCGTACCGTTGTCGGCGCTGGTCGGCTGGCTGCTCTACCAGGAGCAGATCGACGCCTTCACCGCGGGCGGCGCGCTGCTGATCCTGATGGGCAACCTGCTCAATCTGCAGCGCAGGCCGGTAAAACCGGCTGAAGTGGCGGCATCGTAACGCCGGCCAATATACACCTAGTCGCCTTCGTTCGGGATGTTGAGGACATGACCGCAGGCCTTGCAGTGCACCGCATCCGGTTCATGCCGCTGCAATCCGCATTGCGGACAGGGAAAGAACACTTTTGCGGGTCGAAAAATCGCCTGTGCCAGCCGGACGAACAGCGATATGCCGATGATCATGGTGACGATCGCCGTCAGCTTGCCGGCTATACCAGGCAGCACGATGTCGCCGAAACCGGTCGTCGTCACCGTCGCGACGGTGAAATAAAGCGCGTCGATGTAGTTCTCCAGCCCGGCTCCGTTGCGGAAAAAGAACGTGTAGACGAAGCCGGTGATGACGAAAAGAAACGTCAAGAGGTTGATGACCGCGTGGCTCGCCTCGCGCCACGGGCGCAAACCACGCATCTCGAAATGCCGCCAGATCGAGCCGCTGCGCGACAGTGACCATAGCCGCAGGATGCGCAGAAAGCCGAGACTGGCGAGCGCCGTCGGCATCAGCAGAGTCAGAAGGATGAAGACATCCACCCAGAAGGTCGGCTGCTTCATCAGGCGCAGCACGTCATTGGAAGCCAGCAGCCTGGCGGTCAGATCGGCGGCAACGAGGGCCGCCACGGCATAGTCCAGCCACAGAAACGAGGCCGTCTGCTGGATGACCGGCGTGGCGATGAAGAAGGCGATGATGGCGAGGTCGATGATGACGGCCGCCAGCTGGAACCGGAAAGCGGCCGGCGTGCGCCCATGATAGAGCTTGCGCAGCGTGTTGCGCAGCCGCGCGAGCGCGGGAAGGTCTCGCGATGTGCCCCTGTCAGCGGTCTTCATGCCGATCGCGGTAATGGGGGCAGCCAATGCTGCCTGGCGCGTGGCCGCCTTGCAAAGGCGGCGATCACACCAGCTCCACTTCGACCACGCCGGGGACGGCGCGCATCGCCGAGGCGATCTGCGGCGAGACGCGGTAGCCGCCCTGCAAGGCAATCTCGACCTCGCCCTGCGCCTCGTCCTTGATGACGATGATGCTCACCTGGCTTTCGCCGCGCTGGGTGAGCTGGGACTGGATCATCGAGGCCGGCCCATCGTTCCTGACGAAAATGCGCAGCGCCTTCTGGATGCGGCTTGCCTCGTCCTCCAGGGATTGCACGGAATTGATGCGCAAATTGACGCCTTCGGGCCTGTCCTCCGCCGCGACCGTGATGACGACGGAGCGGCCGGCTTCCAGGAGGTCGCGATATTGCGCCAGCCCTTCCGAAAACAGCACGGCCTCGTATTGGCCTGACGTATCAGAGAAGGCCACCACGCCCATCTTGTTGCCGGTGCGCGTCTTGCGCTCCTGCTTGCTGGTCACCGTGCCGGCAAGCCGGCCGGCGGTGGCGCCACGCTTGACGGCCGCCGAAAACTCGGCCCAGTTCTGCACCCGCATCTTCTGCAAGGCAGCCTTGTATTCGTCGAGCGGATGGGCCGAAAGATAGAAGCCGACAACCTGGAATTCGCGGTGCAGGCGGTCGGCGGCGAGCCACGGATCCGTCGCCGGCAGGTTGAGCGCCTGCGACTGCGCGCCGAGCGAGGCGCCGAAAATATCGGCCTGGCCTGAAACGGCGTTCTGCTGGGCAAGCGAGGCCAGCCCCATCATCCGTTCGACGCCGGCCAGCATCGCTGCACGGTCGTGGCCGAAACAATCGAGCGCGCCGGCCATGATCAGGCTTTCGAAGACCCGCTTGCCGACGATCTTGGGATCGACCCGCTCGCAGAAATCGGCAAGGTTCTTGAACGGTTTTTCGCCGCGCACGGCAACGATGTGTTCGACCGCCGCGTCGCCGACGCCCTTGAGCGCGGCCATCGAATAATAGATGCGGTTCTCGCCGACCTCGAAAGCGCGGAAGCTGGTCATCACCGACGGCGCCAGAACCTCGATGCCCAGGCGCAGCGCATCCTGGCGGAAGTCGGCGAGCTTGTCGGTGTTGCCCATGTCAAGCGTCATCGATGCCGCCAGGAACTCGACCGGATAATGCGCCTTCAGATAGGCGGTCTGGTACGACACGACGGCGTAGGCGGCGGCGTGCGACTTGTTGAAACCATAGTCGGCGAACTTGGCCAGCAGGTCGAAAATGAAGTCGGCTTGCGGTTTTGCCACGCCGCGCTCGACCGCGCCGGAGACGAAGCGCTCGCGCTGCTTGTCCATCTCGGCGCGGATCTTCTTGCCCATGGCGCGGCGCAGAAGGTCGGCTTCGCCGAGCGAATAGCCGGACAGCTCCTGCGCGATCTGCATGACCTGTTCCTGGTAGACGATGACGCCTTGCGTCTCCTTCACCAGATGGTCGATCTTGGGATGGATCGAGGCCATCTCCTCCTCGCCATGCTTTCTGGCGTTGTAGGTCGGGATGTTCTCCATCGGGCCCGGACGGTAGAGCGCGACCAGGGCGATGATGTCCTCGATGCAGTCGGGCCGCATGCCGATCAACGCCTTGCGCATGCCGGCACTTTCCACCTGGAACACGCCGACCACCTCGCCGCGCGACAGCATGGAGTAGGTGTCGGGATCGTCGAGCGGGATTGTCGCCAGGTCGATGTCGATGCCGCGGCGGCGGATCAGTTTCACCGCCGTCTCCAGCACCGTCAGCGTCTTCAGGCCGAGGAAGTCGAACTTCACCAGCCCGGCCTGCTCGACATATTTCATATTGAACTGGGTGACCGGCATGTCCGAGCGCGGATCGCGGTACATCGGCACCAGCTCCGACAAAGGCCTGTCGCCGATGACGATGCCGGCGGCGTGGGTCGAGGCGTGGCGATAGAGACCCTCCAGCTTCTGCGCCATGTCGAGCAGCGTCTGGACGATCGGCTCCTTCTCGGCCTCTTCGGCGAAGCGAGGTTCGTTGGCTATGGCATCAGCGAGCTTCACCGGATTGGCCGGGTTCTGCGGCACCATCTTGGACAGCTTGTCGACCTGGCCATAAGGCATCTGCAGCACGCGGCCGACGTCGCGCAGCACCGCGCGGGCCTGCAGCGTACCGAAGGTGATGATCTGGCCGACCTGGTCGCGGCCGTATTTCTGCTGGACGTAGCGGATCACCTCCTCGCGGCGATCCTGGCAGAAGTCGATGTCGAAGTCGGGCATCGACACGCGATCCGGATTGAGGAAGCGCTCGAACAGCAGCGAGAAGCGCAGCGGATCGATGTCGGTGATGGTCGTCGAATAGGCGACAAGCGAGCCGGCGCCCGACCCACGGCCCGGCCCGACCGGAATGCCTTGCGCCTTGGCCCATTTGATGAAGTCGGCAACGATCAGGAAATAGCCCGGGAATTTCATCTTCTCGATGATGCCAAGCTCGAATTCGAGCCGCTCGCGATATTGCTCGACCGTGTAGCCCGGCGTCGGTCCGTGCAGGGCGAGCCGCGCATCCAGCCCCTCGCGCGCCTGGCGGGCCAATTCCTCGGCCTCGGCCTTTTCGGCGGCGTCCTTGTCGGTGGTATCGCCGCCGGTGAAGCGCGGCAGGATCGGGCTGCGGGTTTTTGGATAATAGGAGCAGCGCAGCGCGATCTCGACCGTATTATCTATCGCTTCCGGAAGGTCGGCGAACAGCTTTGCCATGTCGGCCTGGCTGCGCAGGAAATTGTCCGGCGACAGCCGGCGGCGGGTGTCGACGGCGACCACCGAGCCCTCGGCGATCGCAATCAGCGCGTCGTGCGCCTCATAATCGTCGCGCGAGGAGAAAAAGGCCTCGTTGGTGGCGACAAGCGGAAGTTCGTGCGCGTAGGCGAGCTCGATCGTCGAGTGCTCGATGACCCTGTCATAGCCGGCAACCCGGTCCAGCTCGACATAGAGACGGTCGCCGAACAGCGTTTTCAAGGTCACTAGCCGCGTCTCGGCCAGGTCGCGGCGATCCTCTTTCAACGCATTCCCGATCGGGCCGCGCGGCCCGCCGCTGAGGCAGATCAGCCCGTCGGTCTGCCCGGCCAGCGTCTCGGTGGTCAGGTGTACAGCCTCGCCGGGCGGTGTTTCCAGGTAGACGCCGCTGACAAGCCGGACCAGATTGGAATAGCCGGCTTCGGTCGCGGCGAGCAGCACGACCGGCCGCATCTCCGGACCCTGCCGCCGGCGGTCGCGCTGGCCGTCGCTGTTCTCTCCGGAAAAGGCGAGCGCGACCTGACAGCCGATGATCGGCTGGATACCGTCCTTGACCGCTTTCTGCGCAAATTCGAGCGCGCCGAACAGATTGTTGGTGTCGGTGACGGCGATAGCCGGCGCTTCGTCCTTCACGGCGTGACCGACGATCTTGCCGATCTGAAGCGCGCCTTCAAGCAGGGAATAGGCCGAATGCACGCGCAGATGGACGAACGGCCGCGCCGGCACCTCCGGCCGCGCGGCCGCAATCGCGGCTTCGCGCTTCAGGGGGTCGCGTGGAAGTCTCTCATCCGCCATGGTTTCTCGTGCTGCCTAAGATTTTGAGTCGATGGAGATGTATTGTCCGGGACAGCGCGATACCAGTCCAGCACAAACGACCGCCGGCCACAGGCTTCCAACTCGCTCAGGCGAACTCCATGATCACGGCGTCCACCGCCAGGCTATCGCCCGGCTTGGCGTTGAGCTTCGACACGACGAGATCGCGCTCGGCGCGCAGCACGTTTTCCATCTTCATCGCCTCGACCACCGCCAAAGTCTCGCCGGTCTTGACCTCCTGGCCTTCGGCAACGGCGATCGACACGACAAGGCCGGGCATTGGGCAGAGCAGCAGTTTCGATGTGTCCGGCGCCACTTTCTCCGGCATCAGTCTTTCGAGTTCGGCCGTGCGTGGCAGCATGGCGCGCGCCGTCACCGACATGCCCTTCCAGGCGACGCGATGGCCGTTGGCGACGGCTCGGATCTGGGCTGCGACTTTCTGTTTGCCAACCGTGCCGCGCCAGATCAGGTCGCCCGGCCGCCAGTCGGAAGACACCGTCAGCGCTTTGCCGCCGTCGATCGACAGGTCGATTTCCATCGGGATCGAAATCATGCCTTCGAGGATGGATGCTTGGAGATACTCCTCGCCGATCTTCACCACCCAGTCGCGCTTGAGCGCCCCCGAATGCGGCGCCAGCCGCCCGCCCAGCCGATCGAGACGGTCGCGGCGCAACAACTCCACCGCGGTGACGATCGAGGCCAGCACCGCCTTTTCTTCGCCGTTCGGCACCACGGGTGCAAAGCCGTCGGGATATTCCTCGGCGATGAAGCCAGTCGATATTGCCCCTTCCCGCCAGCGCGGATGCTGCATCAGCGCGGCAAGGAACGGAATGTTATGCTCGATGCCGTCGACCACGAAGCTGTCGAGTGCTTCCGACATGGCATCGATCGCCGCGAGCCGCGTCGGCGCCCAGGTGCACAGCTTGGCGAGCATCGGATCGTAGAACATCGAAATCTCCGAGCCTTCGGTGACGCCGGTGTCGTTGCGGATGACGATGTCGCCGAATTGCCCCTCCTCCGGCGGCCGATAGCGCGTCAGCCGGCCGATCGAGGGCAGGAAGTTGCGATAGGGATCCTCGGTGTAGAGCCGGCTTTCGATCGCCCAGCCATTCAGCTTGATGTCACCTTGCCTCAAGGCGAGCTTCTCGCCGGCGGCGACGCGGATCATCTGCTCGACCAGGTCGATGCCGGTGACAAGTTCCGTCACCGGATGCTCGACCTGCAATCGCGTATTCATTTCAAGGAAATAGAAGTTCTTGTCCTTGTCGACGATGAACTCGACTGTACCGGCGCTCTGGTAGTCGACCGCCTTGGCCAATGCCACCGACTGCTCGCCCATCGCCTTTCTGGTCTTGGCGTCGAGGAACGGCGACGGCGCCTCCTCGGCGACCTTCTGGTTGCGGCGCTGGATCGAACATTCGCGCTCGCCGAGATAGAGTGCGTTGCCATGCGCGTCGGCCAGCACCTGGATCTCGATATGGCGCGGATCGACGACGAATTTTTCGATGAACACCCGGTCGTCGCCGAACGAACTCTTGGCCTCCGAACGTGCCCGGTCAAAACCATCGCGCACTTCCGTCCGGTCCCAGGCGATGCGCATGCCCTTGCCGCCGCCGCCGGCCGAGGCCTTGATCATCACGGGATAGCCGATCTCGCCGGCGATTTTTTCCGCATGGTCGGCATTCTCGATGACGCCGAGCCAGCCGGGCACGGTCGAAACCTTGGCGGCGTTGGCGAACTTCTTTGATTCGATCTTGTCGCCCATCGCTTTGATGGCTTTGGGTTTCGGGCCGATGAAGACGATGCCTTCCGCTTCCAACGCTTCGCAGAAGGCAGCGCGTTCCGAGAGGAATCCGTAGCCGGGATGCACGGCCTGGGCGCCCGTTTCCTTGCAGGCGGCGATGATCTTTTCAGGCATGAGATAGCTTTGCGCGGCGGGTGACGGCCCGATATGCACCGCCTCGTCTGCCATCTCGACATGCACGGCGTCGCGATCGGCATCGGAATAAACCGCGACCGTGGCAATGCCCATTTTGCGCGCCGTCTTGATGACGCGGCAGGCGATCTCGCCACGGTTGGCGATCAGGATCTTCGTGAACATGCGGACGACATTCCCCTCCGGCGGAAGGTTCAGTTCTATGGATTATGTGGCCATCTCTCAAGTGCCGGGGTGGGCGACACGCCGGTCGCGCTCTCGAAGCCCTCCAGCGTTGCGTCGGGGGCGCTCAGGGATGTGCTGTCTGCGTCATGAAAGCCAACATTTCGTCTCATCTGACGGTTGATGAGCAGGCCAAAACCTGAAAGCTTGGGTGCAAAAATCGCCTTGGGAGGAAATGCCTGATGAAAACGCGCGCCGCAGTCGCTGTTGCCGCCGGAAAGCCGCTGGAGATCATGGAGGTCGACCTCGACGGTCCGCGCGAGGGCGAGGTGCTGGTCGAGATCAAGGCGACCGGCATCTGCCACACCGACGAGTTCACCCTGTCGGGCGCCGATCCCGAAGGCCTGTTTCCGGCCATCCTCGGCCATGAGGGTGCCGGCGTGGTGGTCGATGTCGGCAAGGGCGTCACTTCGGTCAAGAAGGGCGACCACGTCATTCCGCTTTACACGCCCGAATGCCGGCAGTGCCCGTCCTGCCTGTCGAGGAAAACCAATTTGTGCACGGCGATCCGCGCCACGCAGGGGCAAGGCTTGATGCCGGACGGCTCGTCGCGCTTCTCGATCGGCAAGGACAAGCTCTTTCACTATATGGGCTGCTCGACCTTCTCCAATTTCACGGTCTTGCCCGAGATCGCCGTCGCAAAGGTCAATCCGGACGCGCCCTTCGACAAGATCTGCTACATCGGCTGCGGGGTGACCACCGGCATCGGTGCCGTCATCAACACGGCCAAGGTCGAGATCGGCGCCACCGCGGTGGTCTTCGGCCTCGGCGGCATCGGCTTGAACGTCATCCAGGGCCTGAAACTGGCTGGCGCCGACATGATCATCGGCGTCGACCTGAACAACGACAAGAAGGAATGGGGCGAAAAATTCGGCATGACGCATTTCGTCAATCCGAAGGAGATCGACGGCGACATCGTGCCTTACCTCGTCAACCTGACCAAGCGCGGCGCCGACCAGATCGGCGGCGCCGACTACACCTTCGACTGCACCGGCAACACCAAGGTGATGCGCCAGGCGCTGGAAGCCTCGCACCGCGGCTGGGGCAAATCGGTGGTCATCGGCGTCGCCGGTGCCGGCCAGGAGATCTCGACACGGCCATTCCAGTTGGTCACCGGCCGCAGCTGGATGGGCACCGCCTTCGGCGGCGCACGCGGCCGCACCGATGTGCCAAAGATCGTCGACTGGTACATGGACGGCAAGATCCAGATCGACCCGATGATCACCCACACGCTGAAGCTGGAAGACATCAACAAGGGTTTCGACCTCATGCATGAGGGCAAGTCGATCCGCAGCGTCGTCGTTTACTGAAGCAACGCCACATGTCGCCTGCCAGCCGGCAAGCGACCTCGGTGGTGAAACATGGGAGGAGAAAAAATGCCTGAAAAACTGCATCCGAAAATCGACAATGGCCTGCCGAAGGAAAGCGCTGGCTTTGCCGGCGGCACGCTGGTCTGCGCCTGCACCAGCAATCCGGTCAAGGTGAAGGTCAAGGGGCAGATCGCCCACAACCATGCCTGTGGCTGCACCAAATGCTGGAAGCCGGAAGGCGCGGTGTTCTCGGTGGTGGCGGTTGCCGGCACCGGCGATGTCACCGTCACCGAGAACGGCGACAAGCTGAAGGTGGTCGATCCCTCGGCGCTCATCCAGCGCCATGCCTGCACCGGCTGCGGCGTCCACATGCATGGCCCGGTCGAGCGCGATCATCCGTTCAAGGGCCTGTCCTTCATCCATCCCGAGCGTTTCCAGGAGGATGGCTGGTCGCCTCCGGGCTTCACCGCCTTTGTGTCCTCGATCATCGAATCCGGCGTCGATCCGAGCCGCATGGACGGCATTCGCGGCCAGCTGAAGTCGATCGGCCTTGAGCCCTATGATTGCCTCAACCCCGGCCTGATGGACTATATGGCCACCTGGACCGCCAAGAAATCCGGCGCTCTGCCGGCCTGATTGCCATAAGATTCGAGGCAGGGGCCGGACATGTTTCCGGCCCCTGTTCATTTCGGAGAGACAATGCCAGCGCCCGCTATCTACGTCGACGCAGACGCCTGCCCGGTCAAGGCCGAGGTGGAGAAGGTCGCCGAACGCCTTGGGGTTGTGGTCACTTACGTCTCCAATGGCGGTTTGCGGCCCTCTCGGGATCCGATGATCCGCAACGTCGTGGTCTCCAAGGGGGCGGATGCCGCCGATGACTGGATCGTCGAAAACGCGAAATCAAACGACATCGTGGTGACAGCCGACATTCCGCTCGCCGCCCGCGCCGTGGCACTCGGTGCCCATGTGTTGGGGCCCACCGGGCGCCCGTTCACGCCCGAAACCATCGGGATGGCGGTGGCGATGCGCGACCTCAAGCAGCATCTGCGCGAGACCGGCGAAAGCAAGGGCTACAATGCCTCCTTCGCGCCGCAGGACCGTTCGCGCTTCCTCGGCGAACTCGACCGCATCTTGCGGCGCGCGCTGAAATCCGCCACACCGGGCTAGCAACAAAGCGCCATCCAGGTGGAGACCGCCATGGCCGCCGAAACCCCGGTCGAGAAACCCATCCACCGTCACATGCTGTTCGCGGCGTCGGCGTGTTTCGGTGTCTTCGCGCTCCTCGTGGCGTTGCTGCTCCATGCCCAGCTCGCCTATTCGATCGGCGCCAACGCATTCTTTGCCGCTTACGTCATTCTCGTCGTTTCCCAGATGCCAAAGTTCACCGGCAGGTATCTGAGCAAGAATGCACGCGATACCGACCAGCCTGTACTAGTCATCTTCGCTGTAACGCTCGTCGTCGTCATTGTAGCCATTATCTCATTGTTCCTGTTGATCAATCAGAAGGACAGAGGCCACTCGATCGAGCTCGCTTTCGCGCTGCTGTCGATCCCATTGGGCTGGTTCACCATCCACGCCATGGCAGCGCTCCACTATGCCCATGTCTACTGGATGGACGGCGACGAGGTCGATGCCGGCACCAAGAAGAAGATCCCGGTTGGCGGTCTGCTGTTTCCAGGCGACAAGCGACCCGAAGGCTGGGACTTCCTCTACTTCTCAACGGTTATCGGCATGACGGCACAGACCGCCGACACCAACATTTCGACGACGCATATGCGCCGTGTCGTGCTTGTCCATTCGATCCTGTCGTTCTTCTTCAACACCGTTATCGTCGCAGCCGCCGTCAACCTCGCCGTCAGCCTGGGCGGCCCGTAATAAATCCGTGATCGGATGAAACATTGGTTTGGATCGCGACGTATCAGGAGGACAATGACACGCGCGCCAAGCCGCGAGGCCGGGAGACGAGACGAAGATGGAATCGGTTGCCAGAAGCCAATCCGCCACCGGGCCGGACGCTCCCGTGTCCAGCGAAGAGACACTGATCTATCGTCAGTCGCGCTGGACGCGGCTGACGCACTGGATCTGGGCCATCTCCCTGTTTTTCATGCTGCTTTCCGGCCTGCAGATCTTCAATGCCCGCCCGCAGCTCTATATCGGCAAGCAGTCGGGCTTTGGCTACGACAACACCATCTTTGAAATCGGCGCAGAGAACACGAACACCGGCCCGCGAGGCTACACCGAAATCTTCGGGCATCGCTTCGACACGACCGGCGTGCTCGGCTGGTCGGGTCCAGCAGGCAACGAGACGGCACGCGGCTTTCCATCCTGGGCGACCATCCCGTCCTACTATGATCTCGGCACCGCCCGCGTCGTCCATTTCTTCTTTGCCTGGATACTGACCACGACGTTGATCGTGTGGCTGGTCGCCAGCATCGTCAACGGCCACATCCGCCGCGATCTCGCGCCGCGCCTCGATGATTTGAAGCGCCTGCCGCGGGACATCATCGACCACGCCAAGCTCAAATTCCATCACACCCGCGAATACAACACCTTGCAGAAAATGGCCTATGGCGGCGTGCTGTTCGTGCTCTTGCCGCTGATGATCATCACCGGCCTGGCGATGTCGCCCAGCATGAATTCGGTGCTGCCGTTCCTCAACGATCTGCTCGGTGGCCGGCAGACGGCGCGCACCATCCACTTCACCGTCATGGTGCTGCTGGTTGGCTTCTTCGTCGTCCATATCCTGATGATCCTGGCCGCTGGCCCGATCAACGAATTGCGCTCGATCATCACCGGCTGGTACCGCACCGACCCTCCGGCGCATGACGACAAAACCACCGAGAGGAGCGCGTGACATGCCGAAATTCGAAATCAGCCGCCGTAAGTTCCTGACCGCGGGCAGTCTTGCCGCCTCCGGCATCCTGCTGTCCGGTTGCGATGCCTTCGACAGCCAGCTGAGCATCGGCAGCGGCCTGCGCAGCTTCCTCGAAAACGCCAATGGCCTAACATACCGCGCACAGCGCCTGCTCGCCGGCCGCGACGCGCTGGCGCCGGAATTCGCCGAAGCCGACATCCGCCAGCCGCAGCGGCCGAACGGTGTCACGGCGCCGGACGACGACACCTACAAGGGCCTGCTCGCCAACAATTTCGCCGACTGGCGCCTGGAAGTGACGGGTCTCGTCGAGAAACCGCTGTCGCTCAGCCGCGAGCAACTTCAAAACATGCCGAGCCGCACCCAGATCACCCGCCATGACTGCGTCGAGGGCTGGAGCTGCATCGCCAAATGGACAGGCACGCCGCTTTCGCTGGTGCTGGACCAAGCCGTGGTCAAGCCGCAGGCGCGCTACGTCATGTTCCATTGCCTCGACACGATCGACCGCAGCCTGTCCGGCGACATCAAATATTACGGCACGATCGATCTCATCGATGCCCGCCACCCGCAGACGATCCTCGCCTATGGCCTCAACGGCAAGCCGCTGCCGGTCGAGAACGGCGCACCGCTGCGCGTCCGCGTCGAGCGCCAGCTCGGCTACAAGATGCCGAAATATCTCTACAAGATCGAACTGGTCGACGGCTTCGCCAATATCGGCGGCGGGCGCGGCGGCTATTGGGAAGACAATGGCTATGACTGGTATGGCGGGATTTGATGGCCATTCGGATGGAGGCGGAGCACGACCTGTCGTCCTCCGAATGGAGTGCACTGGAACACCATCTGCACAATGAGAACCGACGCCTCACAGGCCGTGACGATGACCGAGGACTGGCCTTTGTCATTCGCGAGGATGCCGGACGAACAATCGGTGTCGCGGCCGGCTATTCCTGGGCAGGCACGTCGGAACTCGAGCTGATGTGGATCGATGAGGCCCATCGAGGCCGCGGCTACGCCACGCAGTTGATCAATGCTTTTGTCACGGAGGCCGCCGCTCGCGGCGCCCGACGGATATGGGTATCGAGCCACGACTTCCAGGCGCCGGGCCTATACGAAAAGGCCGGCTTCGAGCGCATGGCCGAGTTTGCAGGATGGCCTGAAGGCCATTCCAACATCATCCTCTGCAAAACGATCGCAGCGAACGGCTCAGCCTAAGCCACCTTGTCGAGCAGCGGCTTCAACGCCGGATGGATCTCCGGCGAGGCGTGCTTGATCAGCGTCAGCAGCGCGCGTTCATTCTCGTATAGAGGCCTGTTGGTGCCGATATGCTCGACCAGCCATTTGGCTTCGCCGGCATCGATCGTTTCGGCACGGCGGGCGAGTGCTTCGGCTGCCCTGTTCCTGGCTTCCCACTCGGTCTCGACGTCATCCGGCGAGCGATAGGCCTCGATGATGCCGGCAAGGCCGCCGGAGACCATGCGGCTGAAGAACCCGCCGATTTGCAGGTCGGCATGATCGAGGAAGGTTTCCTGGCGTAGCGCCACGTCACGGGTCGGGGCTTCGTAGCCGGCCGAGCACATGACGAAATTGGCGATCGCCTTGACGAACAAATCGTTCCAGGAGGGAGCGTTGTTGGCCTGGGCAGTCCGCTCATTGATGCGGAACAGCACCTCGGCCTCGGCACGGGTGATGGCGATGTTGCCGTCGCCGCCATGGGCATGAAGGATACGGCGCAACAGCTCGACTTCCGCTTTGGCGATCAGTCCGGGCACCAGCGCGCCGCCCAGCATCAGTGGTCCCTTGCCATCGATGACGGCATGCGCAACCTGTTCCAGCGCATAGACGCAAAGCCGGCTCGGCGACGATTTCGCCTCTTCCAGCACATGGACCAGCAATTCGAGCTCGGTCCGGCTGTCGACCATGCCGTCACGCGAGATCGTGCAGACCAGCCAGTCGGCATTGTCCTGCGAGATGTAACCGGACGGCTTTTCCTGATGAACGATGTAGTCGGTGACGGCCTCGACGAAGAATTCAGGCCAGTCCCGGCATTTGTCCTTCGCCGTCGCGTCGAGCGCGAAGAGTGCCTCTGCCTCGCCCCGGGTCACCACACCGTCGCCGAACACTTCGTGGCGCAGCATGGCTACGTCCTCCGCGGTGATGCGACTTTTCGACGTCAGCCCCGCCACCGGCGCGCTCATGATCAATTCGCCCATCTGTCGTCCCCATCCGCCCCAAAGCGTCCCATCCGCCTGCTATATCAGGAGTGTCTTGAGAAACCGGCAAACGGCGTGGTTAGCGAAGACTTGTCAGAACCATGTCGCCGGGAGGTGACAAGGTGTCGCCGACGGGCTATGGATGGCGCGTCGAGGGCTCAGGGTTTGAGTCCTACCTGTTTGCGGGAGAGAGCAGCGAGAGCTGCCGCCGAAGGGGAAATCGCCCGAAATCTCTCAGGCAAAAGAACCGTAGACGGGAAAGACACTCTGGAAAGTCGGGGCTTGCCCCCGCGCCGAAGGTGTAAGCGCCGCTGACAGAGTTCCGGCTGCGCGAGTCTCTCAGGCTTCAGACAGAGGGGCACGGACTGGTCGCCATTCGCGGCCGATTGCGTGCGACTCTGGAGATGACATGACGGGCGACGACAGCAGACACCTTCCCCTCGAAGACATCCATGCAGCGGCCGGTGCGCGCTTTGGCGCCTTTGCCGGCTGGTCCATGCCGCTGACCTATCCGGCCGGCGTCATGAAGGAGCATCTTCACACCCGCGAGCATGCCGGCCTCTTCGACATCTCGCACATGAAGCTGTTCGAGGTCAGCGGACCGCAGGCGGTGGCGCTGCTCGACCGCGCCTGCCCGCTGGATGCGGGCGCGCTAGAGATCTCGCAGTCCAAACTGTCCTTTTTCCTCAACGAGGCCGGCGGCATTCTCGACGATCTGATCATCACCAGGCTCGGCGATGCCAGGTTCATGGTGGTCGCCAATGCCGGCAATGCCGTCGCCGATGAAAAGCACCTGCGTGACCTTGCCAAGGATTTCGATGCGACGGTCGAGCCGCTCGACCGTGTCTTCCTGGCTATTCAGGGACCCGAGGCCTGGGCCGTGCTGTCCCGCGCCGGCATCGAGACCGGCTCGCTGCTGTTCATGCACGGCGTCGAACCGCGTAAAAGCTGGTTCATGAGCCGGTCGGGCTATACCGGCGAGGACGGTTTCGAGATCGGCCTGCCGGTGACAGACGCGCGGGATTTGGTCACGAAGCTTCTCGAAGATGAGCGCGTGCTGTGGATCGGTCTCGCCGCCCGCGACAGCCTGCGGCTGGAAGCCGGTCTTTGCCTGCATGGCCAGGATATCACGCCGGAAACCGACCCGGCCGCCGCCGCACTGATGTGGGCAATCCCCAAGGAGATCCGCGCGACCGGCGCCTTCATCGGCGCCGACGCCTTGCGCGCCGCCGTGGAGCGAGGCCCCACGCAAAAGCGCGTCGGCCTGAAGCCGGAAGGCCGCCAGCCGGTGCGCGCCGGCGCCGCACTCTTTGACGCCGACGGCAATCCGGCCGGGCATGTCACATCGGGTGGTTTCGGCCCCTCGGCCGGTCATCCCGTCGCCATGGGCTATGTCGCGACACCGCTGGCAAAGCCTGGGACACGGCTTTTCGCCGACGTGCGCGGCACGAAAATCCCTGTCGATATCAGCTCCCTGCCCTTCACCCCTCATCGCTACCGCAAAGGATGATCCCGATGGCAACGACCTATTTCACCACCGATCACGAATGGCTCCGCGTCGAGGGCGGCGTCGCCACAGTCGGCATCACCGACTATGCGCAGGAGCAACTCGGCGATCTCGTTTTCGTCGAACTGCCCGAGGCCGGCCGCAAGCTCGCCAAGGGTGACACCGCCGTCGTTGTCGAATCCGTCAAGGCGGCCTCGGACGTCTACGCGCCGGTCGATGGCGAGATCATCGAGGCCAACGGCACGCTGTCGTCGGACCCGTCGCTGGTCAACTCGGCGGCGACCGGTGCCGGCTGGCTGTGGAAGATGAAACTCGCCGACGAAGGCCAACTCGCGAGCCTCATGGATGAGGCCGCCTACAAAGCTCATATCGGTTGATATCAGGACGTATTGCCATGACCACAGCACTCACCCCGTTCTCGGCCCGCCATATCGGTCCTGATGTCAACGATGTCAGAGCCATGCTTGCCGTGATCGGCGTTCCCTCCGTCGAGACGCTGATCAGCCAGGCCGTGCCGCAGTCGATCCGCCTCGACCTGCCGCTGACCCTGCCCGCACCGGCCAGCGAGGCCGAAGCGCTGGACGAATTGTCGGCGATCATGGCCAA
Organism: Mesorhizobium sp. B263B2A; assembly: GCF_020165775.1. NCBI lineage: Bacteria > Pseudomonadati > Pseudomonadota > Alphaproteobacteria > Hyphomicrobiales > Phyllobacteriaceae > Mesorhizobium > Mesorhizobium sp. B263B2A. The sequence continues at coordinate 72,564 of NZ_JAIUIU010000003.1, read as the reverse complement.
GAATACGGTGCTGAAGAGCTTCATCGGCACCGGTTATCACGGCGTGCACGTGCCGCCGGTCATCCAGCGCAATTTGTTCGAGAATCCGGCCTGGTACACCGCGTATACGCCCTACCAGGCCGAGATCAGCCAGGGCCGGCTGGAAATGCTGTTCAATTTCCAGACCCTGGTCACCGAATTGACCGGCCTGCCGGTGGCATCGGCCTCGCTGCTCGATGAGGCGACGGCCGTAGCCGAAGCGGTCGGCATCGCACTGCGCCACCACCGCGACAAGCGCACCAAGGTGGCGCTTGCCGGCGTCCCGCACCCACAGACGCTGGATGTCGTGCGCACCCGCGCCGAACCGCTCGGCATCGAGATCGACGGCGAGACGATCGACGACAACACAGCCGCCTTGCTCGTCTCCTGGCCGGACACATTCGGCGTCTATGGCGACCACAAGGCTGCGATCGAAAAGGCCCGCGCCATGGGCACCATCGTCGTCTTCATCGCCGACCCGCTCGGCCTGACGCTGACCGACGCGCCGGCCAAGCTTGGCGCCGACATTGCCGTTGGTCCGATGCAGCGCTTTGGCGTGCCGATGGGCTTTGGCGGGCCGCACGCCGCCTATTGCGCAGTCTCCGACAAGCTGACCCGCTTGATGCCCGGCCGCCTGGTCGGCCAGTCGACCGACAGCAAGGGGCGTCCCGGCTACCGCCTTGCCCTGCAAACCCGCGAACAACATATCCGCCGCGACAAGGCGACCTCCAACATCTGCACCGCGCAGGCGCTGCTCGCCAATATGGCGACGGCCTATGCGATCTGGCACGGCCCCGCCGGGCTGCAGGCGATCGCGGAACGCATCCATGGGTTCGCCAACCGCCTCGCAGCGGGGCTCAAGGCAGCAAACATCTCCGTGCTCGGCTCCAGCCGCTTCGACACGGTGACGGCAGAAGTGAAGGGCAAGGCAGGCTCGATCGCGGCCGCCGCTGAAAAGGGTGGCCGGTTGCTGCGTGTCGTCGATGCCGACCACATCGGCATCGCCTTCGACGAAACCTCGACCGAGGCGGATCTCGAGGCGATCGCCGCCCTGTTCGGCGCCAAGCCAGGCGCTGCCCAAGCCGGCTCGATGCCCGGCAAGCCGCGCGGCAAGGAGTTCCTCACCCAGCCGGTTTTCCAGGAGAACCGCTCCGAGACCGACATGATGCGCTTGCTGCGCCGGTTGGCCGACAAGGATCTGGCGCTCGACCGCAGCATGATCCCGCTCGGATCCTGCACCATGAAGCTCAACGCGGCGGCCGAAATGATGCCGGTGAGCTGGCCTGAAATCGCCAATCTGCATCCCTTCGCGCCGGCCAGCCATTCGGCCGGCTATCGCGCCATGATCGGCGAGCTGGAAGGGTGGCTCTCCGAGATCACCGGCTTCGACGCCGTCAGCCTGCAGCCCAATGCCGGCAGCCAGGGCGAATATGCCGGCCTGCTCGCCATCCGCGCCTATCACCGTGCGCGCGGCGAAGGCCATCGCACCGTCTGCCTGATCCCTTCCTCCGCGCATGGCACCAATCCTGCCAGCGCGGCGATGGCCGGCATGAGCGTTGTCGTCGTGCGCTGCCTGGAGGACGGCAATATCGACATGGACGATATGCGGGCCAAGGCCAACGAGCATTCCAAAAATCTCGCCGCGCTGATGTTCACCTATCCTTCGACGCATGGCGTCTATGAAGAAGGCGCGCGCCATCTCTGCGCCCTCATCCACGAACATGGCGGCCAGGTCTATTTCGACGGCGCCAACCTCAACGCGCTGGTCGCGCTGGCCCGCCCCGCCGACATCGGCGCCGACGTCTGCCACATGAACCTGCACAAGACCTTCTGCATCCCGCATGGCGGCGGCGGTCCCGGCATCGGCCCGATCGGCGTCAAGGCGCATTTGCAGCCCTATCTGCCGGGCCATGTCACCGAAGGCTCGGCACATGCCGTGTCGGCCGCGCCGTTCGGCAGCGCTTCCATCCTGCCGATCACCTGGATGTATATCCGCATGATGGGCGCCGCTGGCCTCAAGCAGGCGACGGAGACCGCCATCATCTCGGCCAACTATGTGGCGACACGGCTCGCGCCGTATTACCCGCTGCTCTACAAGGGCCGGCACGATCGCATCGCGCATGAATGCATCCTCGACACGCGCGTGCTCAAGGACAGCGCCGGCATCAGTGTCGACGATGTCGCCAAACGGCTGATCGACTATGGTTTCCATGCGCCGACCATGTCGTTCCCGGTCGCGGGCACGCTGATGGTCGAGCCGACGGAGTCCGAGCCCAAGCGCGAACTCGACCGCTTCTGCGAGGCGATGATCGCCATCGCCGGCGAGGCAGCGAAAGTGGCGAAGGGCGAATGGCCGCTCAACGACAATCCGCTGGTCAACGCACCGCACACCGCGGCCGAGGCGCTGGTCGGTCAGTGGACCCATCCCTATTCGCGGCTCGAAGCGGCCTATCCCGCGGGCGACGCCGACACCGCGGCAAAGTACTGGCCACCGGTGTCGCGCATCGACAATGTCGCCGGCGACCGCAACCTGGTCTGTTCCTGCCCGCCGCTGTCGGACTATTTGGGAGCGGCTGAATAATTACGCGGAGCGCAAGGCCGGCTCGACCGGCTCGGCCTTGCCCATCCCTTTGCGGCTGACGACACAATTGCGGCCGGCGCGCTTGGCGGCGTAAAGCGCGGCGTCCGCCTCGGCCAGCACGTCATCGAGCGACCTGCCGTCAGCCCCGCCAAAGCCGATGCCCCCGCTGACCGTGCTGCGCAACGGACCGAGCGGAGTGGGAACGACCTCGGTGCCGAAGGCGACGCCGATCCTGCTGGCGAGGTCATAGGCCCGCTCTTCCGTCATCCGCGACATGACGATTACGAACTCCTCGCCACCCAGGCGAAAGGCATCGACGCCAGTCCTGGCGTACTTGTTTATGACGGCGGCGAACCGGCACAGTACCTGGTCGCCGACCGGGTGCCCATAGACATCGTTCGTCCTCTTGAAGTGATCGAGGTCGAACATGACGATCGCCATGAACGGACCGAAAGTCCGCCCGCCATAGAGTGACGTCAACCCGCGGCGGTTCATCAGCCCGGTCAGCGGATCGGTCATAGTCTCGGCCTTCAGCTCGATCTGCGCCTGCAGATGGTGAAGGGAAAGCGTCAAGGCGCCGAGGCCGGTCATGCAGGCCACTGCGACGACGGAATTGAGACGTTCGGCCCAGTTGTCGGGCGCCGCCCTCAGCGTCCACTGCCCCTTGCCCAACAAGACCATGCCGCAAAGGGCAAACGACACCGCACAGGTGCCGCCCAGGAACGAGACCACCAGCAGGATCCGTCGGTCGTGGCTGCCGTTGATCCAGAACATGGCCCCGATCGCCGAGAGCAGCACGGTTACCGTCGCGTAGGTGATGACGAAGCCGATGCCGTCAAGACCGAGGAAGGTCACCGCCGCACAGACGGCCATGGCGCAGAGCGTCGGCACGACGGCACGTCCGTAGTCGGACACGCCGAGATATTGCATGGCCGACAGGCAGATGATCAGGAACCCCAGGCTGAGCAGCGCCAGTGCGGTCTGGCACAGCACCGGGTCGGGATCCCTGGTGTACTGCCAGAACAGGATCACATGCGCGACGAGCACGAGAATGCCGCACGCCACCGTCAGGACGAAGCTGGCCCGCGGCGCGGTAAACCAGATCGCGAACATGGTGACGCTGAGGCAAGTGCCCGACAGCGCGGCTGCGAGCAGGAGCGAACTGAAGTCCAACATGTCGGGTGGAGGCCTCTCGAGCGTCGGCGGTTGTGCCGCATTCTAGGTCAGCGGCAGCCCTCGGACATGGTTTTCAGCCGATCTCTCGATCCAACCTGCGGATAGGGTTTACAAACCGTCGATGCGATCTGTCCCGAAACCGCACCACGCCGGGCGCGGAGCAGGAAACATCAGCCCTTGTTCAGCAAAGCGAGATTGGCGTCGACGACCGTGGGGTCGGCCATGCCGGCTTTGGCTTCGAGCAGCAGTGCCCTGGCCTTCTTCTTGTTGCCGCGCAACAGTTGCGAATAGCCCATATTGTTGACGATCTGCGGCTTGCGGCCGGCGACCTTCAGCAACTGGCCATAGGCACGGTCGGCGAAATCGAAGCGGCCGAGTTCGTCATAGGAAGCGGCGAGCCCCATCCAGGCCTCGGCATTGTCGGCCTTCAGCTCGACGGCCTTGCGGAAATGCTGTTCGGCGAGACCATAATTGGCGTCGCGAAACTGCGCCTTGCCTTCCGCCAGGTCGGAGGTGTCGACGGCCTTTGCCGCCGGCTGGATAGCCGTGGTCTTGGTCGTATCGACGTTGTTGTTCGTCGTGCACCCGGTGATCATCAGGACGGCCGCCATCGTGGCGACCACCGCAAATTTTGTCTGACGCATGCCCTGCCCCGTCGCCCGATTTGCCGGGTCGTTCTTCAGCAAGGACACTACAGCACGGCGGTTAAGCTTCGGTGCCGAAATGCATACAAGATTTGGTTTCGGGGATACCAGCTGTTAACCACTGGGCGGCAACACCTCCATCCGGCAGACGCAAGTGCATTCTCACGGCGCCAGGGCCTTGAGCTCGTCTGGAACCGGATAGCGGCCGCCGTCATAGCGCAGCCGGTAAGTGCGGCTCACAGGCTTGCCGGGATGGGACTGGCACTCGCCATTCTTGTCGACAGATGGGTCGTCCGTATCCGACCGCTCGACCACGACAATATCGTGATAGCCATGGTGGCTCGCCGGGCTCATCGTCAGGCTGACCTGGCTCGAATGAAAGGATCCAGCGCAATTGGTGTCGCCTTCACCGCCATAGTTGCCCACCACAAGGCCGTCGAGCACCGCATGAAGGGCGCCACCGGCAATGGCGTAGAGCCGCAGATCGGTCTCGCTGAACGGATTGGGCTGCGAGTGATTTGCCATGTCGATACGCAGCCCAAAGGCGGTGACACCGGGCGCCAGGACATAGCGACCAGTATCGAATTCGATCTTGCGGATCGCAATAGCATCATCGTTCATCAGCCTGGGCTGAAGCAGGCGCTGGCGCACCTGTAGGGTCTTCCTGTCGACGACCAGAAGCTCGATATCGCCATAATGCTCGTCGTCGCTGGATTTGGCGCTATCGATCAGCGGCACGGAGGCCAGCAGCAGATCGTCATGAGCGGGCCAGACCTTGCAGACCACGCCCGGTGTATCATCCTGCGGGAGCAGGACAATGCTGGTATGGGGGTCGAGCGTGAACGAGGCGCCGTCGGCGCTCTTTCGAGCCTTGGGATAGGCCTGCTGCACCAGGGCTGCGGCATCGCCGCAATCGTCGGCCGCGGCCTGGGCGGTCGAAAAGCTGGCGGCGGCGAGAGCGACAGAGACAGAGAGAGTACACAGAAGAATTCGCATGAGTCCTCGCATCGCAGGGCCGCGTTCGGGCAGGATGATGGGTTGTCAGCCCCGGCTCTGCATTTGTCGACTCTCATTTGCTGACTTTGCAGATCCCGATGCAGTACTGTTCGAAATCCTGCTCCTTCGGAATAGGACAGGTCCTAATGCGTGCCCGTCATTTTGACGATGATCGGAATGATCGCGATCATCAGCACCACCGGCAGGATGCACACGGTCACCGGTATCGACATCTTGGCCGGCAGTGCATGCGCCTTTTCCTCGGCCAGCGACATGCGCTTGTGGCGCATCTCGTCGGAGAAGACGCGCAGCGCTCCCGACAGGCTGGTGCCGAGTTCCTTCGACTGCTGCAGCAGCGTGGCGAAGGAACGGACCTCGTCCAGGCTGAGGCGGTCGGCGAGTGCCTTCAGCGCATCGTCGAGGCTGCGCCCCGCCCTCAGTTCCAGCGACACCAGCTGCAGGTTCTGGCTGAGCGCCGGATAGGTCCTGGCGAGTTCCTTCGAGACGCGCTCGATGCCGGCCTCCATGCTCATGCCGGCATCCGAACAGACGATCATCAGATCCATGAAATCGGGAAACCCATTGCGGTATTCGCGCATCTTCTCCCGCGTCTTCTGGCTCAGCACCAGACCGGGCAGGAAGTAGCCGGCCACGCCCGACAGGATGATGAACGCCCAGCGGCTGGTCATCGTCGCGTCGGCACTGGCCAGCCACCGGTTGAGGACGAAGGCGGCAATCGCGCCGCCGATCAGCGCCGAGAAGCGGATGATGAAGAACATGCCGACGGCGCGCGGCTCCATATAGCCCGCCTGGATCAGCTTCATGCGCAGCCGGGCGACATTTTCCGGATCGCTCTTGGCATAGAATTCCTGCGCCCGCTTCACCGCCTTCTCGCGCACGACGTTGGCGTTCTTCTTCTGCACCGGCTCGGGTGTTGCGGCCACGGGACCATGGTCGACCTTGAGCCGGCGCTTCACATCGTTGCGGTCGCCCTTCGCCGCAACCATCGGCCAACCGACCGCCACGGTGCCCAGCGCCAGGAGCAGGATGGCCACCGGCATCAATGAGGTCGGTGCAAGCGAGGCGAGGAATTCGATGAAGCCCTGCATGTCAGAACCTGAAATTCGACATCTTGAACATCATCAGATTGCCCAGCATCAGCCAGGTGACCGACCCGCCGATCAAATACCAGGTTTTCGGCTCGTCCCAGACATCGCGGTAGAAGCCCGGCATCATGGCCATGATGCCGGCGAACAGCAGCGCCGGGATCGCCGTCAGGATGTAGGCCGACAGGCGGCCCTCGGTCGAGATGGCACGCACCTTGCGGCGCAGCTTGCCCCGCTCGCGGATCGTCAACGCCAGGCCATCGAGAATCTCGCGCAGATTGCCGCCCGAACTGGACTGGATCGAGACCGCGGTCATGAACAGCGGCAGGTCTTCGTGGCCGACCCTGTCGAACAGCGAATTCAATGCCGAGACCAGATCGGAACCATAGGTCACCTCATCGGCGATGACACCGAATTCGGTGCCGATCGGGTCGGGCATTTCGCGCGACACCATGGCAATGGCCACCGGCACCGGATGACCGGCCTTGAGGCCGCGGGTGATCAGTTCCAGGGCCTCCGGCAGTTGCATGCCGAAACGCTTGAGCCGGCGCTTGCGCATGAAGCGCATCACCATAACCGGCACCAGCGGCAGCAGAACGACGAACAGGACAAGCCCCATCAGGAGCGGCAATCCATGCCAGATGGCGAACAGCGCCATGGCCATGGCCACGGCGGAGGTAATCATCAGGAATTTCGACAGCGGCATGATCATGCCTGACTGCGTGCGCAACGCCCGGAACCGGTCCGGCGAGAACAGCGAGGTGCCCGCATCGAGGCCGCGCTCCTTGCGCAGCTGGATCAGCACCTGTTCCTGGCTGATCTTGTTTTCCTGCAGCTTCATGCGCCGGTTGATGGCGGTGCGCTTGTCGCTGCGGCCGGCGTAGAGAAGATAACAGGCCTCGGCGATCATGATGCCGGTCAGCGCGGCCCCGGCATAGACGACATAGATCGCGCTCAGTCCGTCGAACACCCCGTCTACTCCTGCGGCCGGCCGGGTTCGAAATATCGTCCGGGAAACTCGATGCCCATCGCACGCAGATCCTCGAGGAAGCGCGGCCGAATGCCGGTCGCCTCGAAATAGCCGAGAATGCTGCCGTCGGCGTCCATGCCGGTGCGCACGAAGCGGAAGATCTCCTGCATCTGGATGACGTCGCCTTCCATGCCGGTCACTTCGGCAACGCTCGTCACCTTGCGCTTGCCGTCGGAAAGCCGGGTCAGCTGGACGATGAGGTCGATGGCGCTGGCGATCTGGCTGCGGATCGACTGCACCGTCATCGGCATGCCGGTCATGCCCAGCATCTGTTCGAGACGCGAAATGGCATCGCGCGGCGTGTTGGCATGGATGGTCGCCATCGACCCTTCATGGCCGGTGTTCATCGCCTGCAGCATGTCGAAGGCCTCCTCGCCGCGGCACTCGCCGAGAATGACGCGATCGGGACGCATGCGCAGCGCATTCTTGACGAGATCGCGTTGCTTCAGCTCGCCATGGCCCTCGATGTTGGCGGGGCGCGTCTCCATGCGCGCGACGTGCGGCTGCTGCAGCTGGAGTTCGGCCGCGTCCTCGATGGTGATCAGCCGCTCGTCTTCCGGGATGAAGGCTGACAGCGCATTGAGCATCGTCGTCTTGCCGGTGCCGGTGCCGCCCGAAATGATCGTCGTCTTGCGGGCGTGAACCGCCGCAGCCAGCACCTCGGCCATGTTCTGGGTGATGGCGCCGAATTCAACCAGCTTGTGCAGGCCGAGCTTGTTCTTGGAGAATTTGCGGATCGACACCAGCGGCCCGTCGACACCAACCGGGCGGATGGCCGCGTTGAAGCGCGAGCCGTCCAGCATGCGCGCATCGACCATCGGCTGCGATTCATCGACGCGCCGGCCAACGGCCGCGACGATCTTGTTGATGATGCGCAGAAGATGCGCCTCATCCTTGAACGGGATGTGGACCTGCTGCAGCTTGCCCTTCTTTTCGACGAAGCAGTTCTGGTGGCCGTTGATCAGGATATCGTTGATGTCGGGATCCTTAAGCAGCGGCTCCAGCGGACCAAGGCCGACCATCTCGTCGACGATGTCGTCGACCAGTGCGTCGAGTTCGGCGGTGTTGATCGCCATCCGCTCCTGCCTGGTTTTTTCCGAAACGAAATCATGCACCTGCCGGCGCATCTCCTCGCGGGGCAAACGCTCCAGCGCGACAAGGTTGATCTCCTCCAGCAGCATCCTGTGGATGCGCACACGGGCATCGAGCACCTTGTTGGCATTCTTTGCAGGTGCCGTCTCCGGCTTTGCCGGCAAAACTTTTCGACTGGTCGGGATGACGACCGCATGGTGCGCGACCGGGGCTGATTCCGCCGGGCGCTGTGGGCGCGCATCGCGGTTCTGCAGGGTGGAAAAACGGCTGGTCATCCGGCCTTCCTCTTCAACAGGTTCCTGCCGAGGCCGAACAGCGATTTCGACTTGGCTCCGATCGCGACCGCCTCTTCCGGAAGGATGATCCGCTTGAGGTCGTTGACGACATTGGCGTTGGGATCGATCTCGTGCAGCGGTACGCCGCGGTCGACCGCCTCGCGCACCAGCCGGTAGTTGTTGGCGATGCCGCCGACGAAATGCTCGCCCAGGATTTCCTGGACGTCCGCCTGCTTGATGCCATTGTCGAACATCTTCTGCTCGAAACGGTTGACGATGACGTTCGGCTTCACTTCCTTGCCCACCGTCTCGTAGACGGCCTGGATCAGCCTTTGCGTGTGGCGCAGGCACGGCACCGTCATCTCGGCGACGATGTAGAGCTTGTTGGAGCCAAGCAGCACCGTCTCCGTCCAGGGGAACCATGTCCGCGGCATGTCGATGACGACATTGTCGAAGTAGGCCGACACGAGATCGAGCATGCGCACCACGACATCGGTCTTGAATGAGCGCATTTCCGAGGGATGCGTCGGCGCCGCCAGCACGCAAAGCCCGCTCGCATGCTTGGACAGCATCACGTCGAGCAGTTGCCGGTCGAGGCGTTCGGGCTGGTTCTCGATCTCGGTGATGTCGAAACGCGGCTCGAGGTCGAGATATTCGGCGCAGGCGCCCTGCTGGAAATTGAGGTCGACCACGCAGGTCGAGGCACCGCGCGTCACCGAGTGATGCAGCTGGAAAGCCGTCTGCAGCGCCAGCGTCGTGGTGCCGACGCCGCCCGCGGCCGGCATGAAAGTGTAAATCTGCGATTCGGTATTCTCCTCGCGCCCCGGCCCTTGCAGTGCCCGCACGACCGAGCGCACCAGGTCGGCGGTGGTGATCGGCTTGACCAGGAAGTCGGCGACCTTGAGCTGCACCAGGATGCGCACGGCAGCGGCGTTGAACTCCTGGGTGACCACGACCACCGGCGCCTTGCCTTCCAGCCGGCGCATGATGCGCTGCAGCGACTCGACTTCCTCCAGCCTTGCCGCGTCCATGTCGACGATGATGACGCCGAAGTCGGTCTCCTGGACCTCGCCGCGCAGTTCGGTGACACTCTTGTCCACAGTCGAGAGCTGGATGATCTCGGAAGCGGCGAACGCGGTCCGCGTGTCCTGCACGAAGGTCCTGTCCGTCGATACGAGCAGGATCTTCTTGGTCTTGATGCCGTTTGCCATTCTTGCCGCCTGTAGGTCGATCGCCTTGATCGATTGCCTTTTCGATTCAGTCGCTTGTGCTTGTTTGCGCTGCCTTCGCGCCCGCCGCCTGATCGGGCGTGACGGGTCCGGCATCGCCGCGCTTCGCAGGCACCAGAAGCCTGGTGTTCTGGACACCGTACTTCCACGGGTCGACCATCTGCATGACGGTGTTGGCGGCCTGGGCGTCGCCGGCGCCCGACGTCACGCCTTCGCTGCGTACATAGTCGTCGCTGGTGCAGCCGCCGGCGAAACCGGCAAGCAGCAAGGCGACGCTCGATCTCAGGATCAGACGCATGGCTTCAGTCCTTCGGCAGGTCGAGGAAATGTCCGACCGTGGTGGCGGGAGCGGCCCGTGCGGCGCCGCCGTCGGCCATAGCCAGGGCGCGGTTGGTATCCGACCCTTTCACTTCCTCCGTGTTGTTGAGGAAGTAGTCGGCGTTGCTGGCCGGTTGCGTGCCGTTGGTCGGCTCGGCCATTTTCTTCGACGGATCGACCGGTTTGACCAGATAGGGCGTGACGATGATGACCAGATCGGTCTCGCGCCGCTGGTAGGATTTCGACGAGAACAGCGCTCCAAGCACCGGCATCTTGCCGAGGCCGGGAATGCGCGAGGTGGTGATGTCGTTCTGCGACTGCAGCAGCCCCGCGATCATGAAGCTCTGGCCGTTCTTCAGGTCGACCGACGTCCTGGCACGGCGCACGATGAAACCCGGCACCGAAATGTTGCCAATGTTGTAGGACGCCGACGCGTCGATCGAAGAGACTTCCGGCGCGATGTCCAGGCTGACCAATCCGTCCTTGAGCACGGTCGGCTTGAAATCCAGGCTGACGCCGTATTTCTTGTAGCTGACCGAGATCTTGCCGTTCTCTTCCGAAACCGGGATCGGGAATTCGCCACCGGCCAGGAAGCTCGCCGTCTCGCCGGAACGGGCGATAAGGTTCGGTTCCGCCAGCCGCCGGGCAAGGCCGCGCTCTTCCAGCGCCTTGATGGCGATATCGATGGAGACGCCATTGGATAGCAGCCGGCCGATGATTTCACCGGTTCCCGCCGCCGGCACCGTGCCGGGCTCCAGCGAAACATCGCGTCCGCCGAAGCCGTAGGCGAAATTGGCGCTGTATTTTGCACCCAGATCCTGACCCGCCTGGCGGTTGATCTCGACGAAGCGGACATTGAGCTGGACCTGCTGCGACGACGAGATGTTGACCGAGTTGATCACCTCCTCATTGCCTGAAAAGCGGGTGGCGATCTTGTTTGCCTTCTCGGCGGCGACGGCGTCGTCCGCCTCGCCCGACAGCACCACGCGGCCATTGGCCGAGCCGACCTTGATCTTGGCGTCCGGCACGCTGGCGCGGATGGTGTTCGCCAGTTCGTCGGTGTCGAGCGTCACCTCGATGTCGACGGTGCCGACAAGCTGCTTTTTGTCGTCGAACAGCGCGATGCCGGTGGTGCCGAGATTGTTGCCCAGCACATAGAAGGATTTATCGGTCAGCGGATTGACGTTGGCGATCTCGGGATCGCCGATGACGATCTGGTAGAAAGCCGCGCTCGTGATGATCGTCTTGGGCTTGCCCTTGGCGACTTTTATCGACGCATTCTTGGTCGCCGAGACATAGACGATGTCATTGTCCGCCCTGGCCGCGCCGGCAAAAGCGAGCATCGCGCCCGCGGCCAGCGAAACCGCCATCGCCAGGGCGCGCACGAAGCACGACCGGCCCGTCATTCGATATAGGATACGCATCAGCATTGTCCCGTCCCACCCGGTCCCCACCGGCCTTTTACTTCTGGTCCCGCGCCGGAACCTGGTATTCCTCGGCCTTCGTGCCACGCGTCACGATGACCGTCTTGAATTTCGGCTTCTCCGGCTCCTTGGTCATGGCATCGAATAACGAGCCGGCCGTGGCCTGCGCCTTGGACGCCACCGATCCGCCAAAAGAGGAGATGGTGGTGACGCCGTTCTTGCCGTCGCCGCCTTCGCTGGCCGAGCGAAGCGACAGCGACAGCGTGCCGACGGTGCGGGCAAGCGCCACTTTCTGCGCGCCATCGGTCGTCACCTCGAGGGTCACGGAATTCGCGATCTGCGGCGCCGTCTGGCGCTCGTCGGCGCCTTGGCCGACGCTCAGCACCTTGGCGTCGGCGACGACGATTTCGGAAGTGATGGTCGAACCGGCCGCCCCCTGCGCATTCTTGGCGACTTCCTGGATTTCACCGGCATCGCGCGTCAGCACGACATCGACCCGGTCGCCCGGCGTGACGAAGCCGCCGACACCGGCGATCTCATCGGTGCGGATGGTGACCGCCCGCATTCCGGGCGTCAGCATGTTGGAAAGCGTCGCACGGCCGTTCGGCCCCGATAGCTTGGTCAGCAGCACCGGCTCGTTGACCTCGATCGGCGACAGTACGACGCGGCCGCCTTCGCCGAGCAGCCCATCGATCGTGGCAAAGGCGCCTTGCGGCAGCGAATCCTGCGGCCAGGGAATTTCGATGAGCTTCGTGCGATCGAGTTCCATGCCGTAGCGCAACGGAGCGTTGGCCACCACGATGGTCTTGAATTCGACCTTGGGCGCGGCCGGAGCGACGATCGAGGCCGTCTTCTCCTGGGCATCGGCCTGGCTTTTGACCCAGAAATCCGCGGCAAAGATCGAGATCGCGCCGAAAACGGCGGCGATACCGATCATACTTATGGCCTTGCCCCTCACGCCCAAACCCCTGATGCCCGTAGTTTCTTGTTATGTTGGGCTCACGCTAGGCGGCATTGTTAAAGAATCAGGAATGGAGAACGACGGCATTCGACCTATTTCCGCCCGCTTGGTTATCGAATGGTTTTAGGATAAGACGGGCCGGATCCCCGAACGTAACAGGAACCTCCGTCGCTTGGCGCTGAAAAGCGTGGCAGTATCGGCGGGTGATTCGCAGCACCGGACCTATGGCAGGCATGGACGACAACAACGACCTTTTCGGCGACCTGGACAAGCAACCGCAGCCGGTCCGCACACCCGCGCGCCCGGTGGATCCGCTGGTGCAGGCGGCGGCCAAGCGGCCGGCGGCAAGCCGCGACGGTTCGGAAGGCTACAGCGCCGCCGACATCGAGGTGCTCGAAGGCTTGGAGCCGGTGCGGCGCCGGCCGGGCATGTATATCGGCGGCACCGACGACAAGGCGATGCACCATCTGTTCGCCGAGGTCATCGACAATTCGATGGACGAGGCGGTTGCCGGCCACGCCACCTTCATCGATGTCGAGCTTTCGGCCGACGGCTATCTCTCCGTCACCGACAATGGCCGCGGCATTCCGGTCGATCCGCACCCGAAATTCAAGAAACCTGCGCTCGAAGTGATCATGACGACGCTGCATTCGGGCGGCAAGTTCGATTCCAAGGTCTACGAGACTTCAGGCGGCCTGCACGGCGTCGGCGTGTCCGTGGTCAACGCGCTATCGGATCATCTCGAGGTCGAAGTCGCGCGTGGCCGCCAGCTTTACCGGCAGAGATTCTCGCGCGGCGTTCCGGTCAGCGGCCTCGAGCACCTTGGCGAAGTCCACAACCGGCGCGGTACCAAGATCCGCTTCCACCCCGACGAGCAGATATTCGGCAAGGGTGCCGCGTTCGAGCCGGCGCGGCTTTACCGCATGACGCGCTCGAAGGCCTATCTGTTCGGTGGTGTCGAGATCCGCTGGACCTGCGATCCGTCGCTGATCAAGGAAAAGGACCAGACGCCGGCCAAGGCGGAATTTCATTTTCCCGGTGGCTTGAAGGACTATCTCAAGGCATCGCTGGGCGACGATTTCCAGGTGACGCGCGAAATCTTCGCCGGCAAGAGCGACAAGCAAGGCGGCCATGGCTCGCTCGAATGGGCGGTGACCTGGTTCGGCGGCGACGGCTTCGTCAATTCCTACTGCAACACCATCCCGACCGGTGAAGGCGGCACGCACGAGGCCGGTTTCCGCAATGTGCTGACGCGGGGCCTGCGCGCCTATGCCGAGCTCGTCGGCAACAAGCGCGCCTCGATCGTCACCTCGGAAGACGTCATGATCTCGGCGGCGGGCATGCTGTCGGTGTTCATCCGCGAGCCGGAATTCGTCGGCCAGACCAAGGACAGGCTGGCGACGATCGAGGCCATCCGCATTGTCGAGACCGCGATCCGCGATCCGTTCGATCATTGGCTGGCCGACAATCCGCAGGAAGCCTCCAAGCTGCTCGAATGGGTGATCGCGCGCGCCGATGAACGGGTGCGCCGGCGCCAGGAAAAGGAAGTGTCGCGCAAGAGCGCGGTGCGCAAGCTGCGCCTGCCGGGCAAGCTGGCCGACTGCACCCAGAACGCCGCCGCCGGTGCCGAACTCTTCATCGTCGAAGGTGACTCGGCCGGCGGCTCGGCCAAGCAGGCACGCGACCGCGCCAGCCAGGCGGTGCTGCCGCTGCGCGGCAAAATCCTCAACGTCGCCAGCGCCGGCAACGACAAGCTGGCCGCCAACCAGCAGATATCGGACCTGATCCAGGCGCTCGGCTGCGGCACGCGATCGAAGTACCGCGATGAGGATTTGCGCTATGACCGCGTCATCATCATGACGGACGCCGACGTCGACGGCGCCCACATTGCCTCGCTGCTGATCACCTTCTTCTACCAGGAGATGCCGGCGCTGGTGCGTGGTGGACACCTCTATCTCGCGGTCCCGCCGCTGTACTCGATCAGGCAGGGCGGCAAGGTCGCCTATGCCCGCGACGACGCGCACAAGGACGAGCTGCTGCGCACCGAATTCACCGGGCGCGGCAAGGTCGAGCTTGGCCGCTTCAAGGGCCTGGGCGAGATGATGGCCGCACAGCTCAAGGAGACGACGATGGACCCGAGGAAGCGCACACTTCTCAGGGTCGATGTGAACGAAATCGATTCGGCCACCAAGGACAGGGTCGATGAGCTGATGGGCACCAAGCCGGAAGCCCGCTTCCGCTTCATCCAGGAACGTGCCGAATTCGCCGAGGCGGAAGTGCTGGATATCTAGCCGCCCGCCGGTCTATTTCTTGTTTGACGTAATTCCGGACGGAAACCGTTTCACACTTTTCCTGGAATTACTCTTGCTCGCGCTTCCGAGACGGAGACCAGCATGTGATCTGGGTGCGGCTGAAGGACTATTTCGACACCAATCTGGCCGGGCTGACGCAGCCGACGCGTTCGGACTGGATTTTCGCCCTTAGAACTGTTTCGGCCGGCCTGATCGCGCTTCTGGCCGCCTATGCACTGAAGCTCGACCACCCGCAATGGGCGATGATGACGGTTTTCATCGTTGCCCAGCCGGTCGCCGGCATGGTGCTGGCAAAGGGCTTTTACCGGCTGCTCGGCACGCTTGTGGGCGGCGTCGCGGCAATCGGCATCACCACCGCGTTCGGCACCGGCCCCTGGGTGCTGGTGACGGTGCTCGCGGTCTGGATCGGCATCTGCACCTTCGTCTCGTCGCTGCTGCGCAATCCCGAAGCCTATGGTGCGGCACTTGCCGGCTACACCGCCATGATCATCGGCCTGCCCGCCTTCGGGCAGCCGCATCTGGTCGTGGACCTCGCGGTCGCGCGTTGTGCCGAGATCGTGATCGGCATTGTCTGCGCCGGCCTGACAAGCCGGCTGATCCTGCCCAAGCTGGCCAGTGACGCCATCATCTCGCGGCTGAAGCGCTGCATCATCGATCTTGCGACCTATGCCGGCGGTGCGTTCTCCGGCGGCGATCCGGCAACGCTTTCCGGCCTGCACAGGAAGCTGGTCGCCGACACCCAGACACTTGGCGAGATGCGCGCCTATGCCAGGCTCGAGGCGCCGAGCTTCGCGCCGCGCGCCCATCCCGTGCGGCGCACCATCGGGCAATTGCTGTCGGCACTCTCGGCCGCGCGTGCGCTGCATTCGCACGCCGCGCCGAAGAACGCAGCGCTCATTCCGGTGCGCTCGGAGTTGCAGCTGCTTGTCGGCGAACTGGCGACCAAACCCGGCGCGCTGGACGACACCGCGCCTTGGGTGGCCCGGCTCGATGCGATCTCGGCCAAGGCCCGGCAGATGCCCGATGCCCCGGTCGATCAGGAGGACGACAAGGTCGGCACCATCACCCGCCTCACCATCGCCGCCGATTTCGCCGAGGCGCTGAAGCAGGTGCTGCGCGGGCTCGATGCCTTGCGCGCGCCGGTCACGCGGCGCCCAGGTCCCGCCAGCCAGCAGCCGGCCCTTGTGGTACACCGCGACTATCCCGGCGCGGCGCGCAACGCCGTGCGCGCAGCCTTTGCGACGCTGCTGGTCGCGGCCTTCTGGCTGACGACGAAATGGTCGGAAGCCGCCGGCACGGTCATTCTCGTTGCCGTCGTATCGAGCCTGTTTGCTGCCCGCCCCGATCCCGTGCAGGTGTCCTGGGGTTTCTTCAAGGGAACGCTGCTGGCTTTGCCTTTTGCCTTTCTCGTCGGCCAGATCGCATTGCCTGCCCTGCCCGGCTTCGGCTGGTTCGTGCTGTTTGTCGTGCCAATCCTGGTGCCGACGGCGCTGGGCATGGCCAATCCGCGCTATGTCGGCGTAGCCACGGCCTTCGCCATCAACTTCCTCGCCTTCCTCAGTCCGCATCAGGCGATGACCTATGATCCCGGCCCGTTCTTCGCCGGCTCGGCGTCGGTGCTGGTCGGCATCCTGCTGGCGATCGGCGTCTTCCTCATCGTGCTGCCCGCCGATCCGTGGCTCGCGGCCAACCGTATCGTGCGCGCCATGCGCGAGGATCTGGCACGGCTTTGCCTGCACGAACGTGTGCCGAGGCGTTCGGCCTTCGAAAGCCTCGCCTATGACCGGATCAACCAGTTGATGCCGCTGGTGCAGAATTCGGGCAGGAAGGGCGAGGCGGTTCTGGGTGGCGGCGTCGTCGCCGTCACGGTCGGCCTGGAGATCCTGCGGCTGCGCGCTACGAGCCAAAACCATGCCATTGCGCCCGAAACCGCGCTTTCGATCGCCAACTTCCTGAGGGGCCTGGCGCGCGAACTGCTCTTCCGCGCTCCGGGCGATCCGCAGACGGCGACCATCGCCGTCGCCCGCCAATATGCGGCGGGCATCGCCCAGAAAAACGCCACCGGCGACATGCTGCAGATCGCGGCGTCACTGCGCATCATCGCGGCGGCGATGGAGGATTTCCCGGAATTCTTTGCCAGGGATCGAAGCTAAGTGGCCGAATGCGCCGACTTCAGGCCGCGGCGATCGCCAGCGCGTGGCCGCGTGCGTTCTCGCGCAGCGCCTCGAGATGGATCGACTTGACCAGGATGGCGAGATCGCCATCCGCGGATTGTCCGCCCAATTCCTTGAGCATCAGCCAGCTGACCTCCTGGACGCCGGCGACACGCTTGCCATTGGCGACCTCCCGCCAGATTTTCAGCGCCCGCAGGATGATCGCGTGCGTGGCGGCGGCGAGGCCGGCGCTGCGGAACAACGCCTGCAGGGCGACATCGTGCCCGCCGGCAAGCAGCGCCCTCACCCTCTGTTCGGACTGTTGGCTGAGCGCGACCAGCGTGGAGCCGAAGAAATCCACCTTGCCGTGCGCGATGGTGCGGATGAGGAAGCTTGCGGTGAGATCGCCGCGCAGGCGCAAATGCTCGATGAGTGCTGCATGTTCTTCCTGGCGCGTACCTTCTATCAGCGTCACCGAGGCCTTGGTGCAAGCGTCGCGCATGACGCGTTCGGCACGCGCGGCGCCCATCAGGGCCATGACCAGAGGCGATGTCTTCAATGTCTCGCCGAGCTTGATGAGCAGCATGTGTCGGCAGTCGGCAGGCAGGCGGATATCCGATATCAGCGCCTCGCGCACCAGGGGCAGATGCCCATGGCGCTCGGCCATGCGGCGGAAACTGAGCGACGCGATGTCGGCGCCGCTGTTGGCCAGCAGCACCGCGCAGGCTTCCGCCTCACCGATCTCGGCGATGGCCGCCGACAGCGCCATCGAGACCAGCGGACGATCGGCGATCAGCGTCTGCGTTGCCTTCTGGCTTGCCGCCACGCGGTTGATCAGGTCGGCGTCGGTGAGCAGCGGCGAGCGTGCCAGCACCACGCCGGCAACCTCCGGCTGGTCGGAGGCCAGCGCGCTGATGATCTGCAGCGGCGCGTGATGGCTCATCGACAGCGCCTCCGCCATCGCCAGCCGCACCTTCGATGAGGCATCGTCGAGCAGCAGCGTCAGCGCGGCCTCGGCGGCGCAGCGGTCCTCGAACGCCAGTTCGGAATTGATATAGGCACGAGCAAGCGCACTTGCCGCGGCGGCGCGCTCGGACACCCTGGCCGTGTAGATCCACTTCAGGAAATGCGAAACAACAACCATGCCCGTCTGCTTACGCCCCTTGCCAGAAGGTTTCTGGCCCCGGTCAGGACGGTAGGCAGAAATGGTTTACGAACGGTTCACCATGTTCATTAACTGGCTTGCGGGGCCGATTTGCAGCGCTTATCAACCGTCAGGCAGCGAAGGAGACAGAAAATGGCCGGGCTTTATCTCCAGGAGTTCGTCGTCGGCCACGTCTTCCAGCACACGCTGCGTAAGACCGTCACCGAAAGCGACAACATGCTGTTTTCGGTGATGACGCTGAACCCTCAGCCGCTGCATATCGACTTCGATTTCGCCGCCAAGAGCGAATGGGGCAAGCCGCTGGTCAACTCGCTGTTCACGCTCGGGCTTATGATCGGCATCTCGGTCAACGACATCACGGTCGGCACGACGGTCGCCAATCTCGGCATGAAGGAAACCGTGTTTCCGCACCCGGTGTTCCATGGCGACACCATCCGCGTCGAGACCACGGTCGTCTCGGTGCGGGAATCGAAATCGAAGCCCGATCGCGGCATCGTCGAGTTCGAGCACCGCGCCTATAACCAGCATGGTGACCTCGTCGCCAAATGCACGAGGCAAGCGATGATGCTGAAGAAGGCTGCCTGATGCGTTCGCTGCTGTTCGTCCCCGGCGATTCCGAACGGAAGCTGGAAAAAGGCCTGGGAGCCGGTGCCGATGTGGTCATCGTCGACCTCGAGGACTCCGTGGCGCCGCAGAACAAGGCAACGGCGCGCGCGATCGCGGCACTCTTCATCGCCGGGCATCGGAGCCAACCCAGTTCGGCGATCTATGTCAGGGTCAACGATCTGTCGACCGGGCTGACGGATGACGATCTTGCCGCGCTCGTGCCGGCGAAGCCGGATGGCATCATGCTGCCCAAGTCCAACAGCGGCCAGGACGTCCAGCAGCTCTCGGCAAAGCTCAGGGTTCGCGAGGCCGAAAACGGCCTGGCCGACGGGGCGATCAAAATCCTGCCGATCATCACCGAAACCCCGGCCGGTGTGCTCGCCGCCGCGACCTATGCCGGCGCAAGTGCACGGCTGGCCGGCCTCACCTGGGGCGCGGAAGACCTGTCGGCGGCGATCGGCGCGCGATCGGCGCGCGACGAGAGCGGCCGCTACACCGATGTGTTCCGCCTTGCCCGCACCATGACCATTCTCGCCGCCAGTGCGGCGGAAGTCGCAGCTATAGACACGGTTTTCCCGAATTTTCGCGACATGGCGGCCTTCGCCGAGGAATGCGCCGAGGCCGAGCGCGACGGTTTCACCGGCAAGATGGCGATCCACCCCGACCAGGTGCCCGTCATCAACGCTGCCTTCACGCCGTCGACGGAGGCTGTGAAACACTCCCGGGCAATCGTCGACGCATTCGCGGCGGCGGGAAATCCCGGCGTCGTCGGCATCGACGGCAAGATGTTCGACCGCCCACACCTGCGGCTGGCCGAACGGCTTCTGGCACGCGCGAGGGCGGCGGGGATTTCCGCTTAAATCCGTTTCACACTCTTCCTGGAATTGCTCTCAGTCCCGCGCCAGCACGATGATCCGGTCCTCCGGCAGATACGTCAGCGCTTCCGACTTCAGCGGGTTGACGATGACGCCCCCCAGCGCCCGCTGGTCGGCATCTCCAGTGCGGATGCGCCGGTAGCCGATGGCGATCTCGCCGCGTAACCGCGCCGATTCCGCGATCGTCCAGAAGGTCAGCGGCTGGTCGATTGCGACATAATCCGCGACCGGGCGCATGTAGATTTCGGAGCCCTTCTCGTCGAGCAGATCATCGAAGATCGCGGCGAGGTGTTGGTTCTCGGACGCCTGCGCCAGCATCAGGCTGACCAGCCGGTTGCTGACGACGAAATCATCGGCCTTGGTCACCGCAGCGAGCTCCCGATTGCGCACGTCGATCATTTCGCTGACGATGGAGATGTGCAGGCCGGCATCATCGGCGATCTTGCGCAAATGCAGCAGCGTCACCAGCGTTCGCGTGTCGGCTGGCTGCGCCGCCATGGTTTCGCTGTAGCCGAGGACGAGCACGTGATCGTAGGAAGGCACATCCAGGCTCGCGAGTGCTGCGCTGCTCGAGGTGTCGGTGATGCGGCACTCAACCGACAGATTGTCGCTGGCGACCGTCAGTCCGGCAACTTCCTGCTCGAGCCCGGGCGTATCGGCGGCGATGGTCAGGATCGAACCAGGCGCGACGTAGCGCGACAGTTCATAGGTGATGATCGGACCGCGCCGGTTCCAGCCGAGGATCAGCATCCGCTCCGACTTCGTCTCGATGGGCCGAGGACCGTGGATCGCCGCCGCGTCGATCTTGATCCCGGTGCCTCCCAGCTTTATCGCGGCATCGTCCTCGGCGATGATGATGGCGCGCATGTCCTGGCCGATCACCAGATCCGACGGCGGATTGAGATCGACGCGCCCCTGCGGGTCGCAAAGGCCGATCAGCGCACAGTGCTCATACGCCATCACCGCTTCGCCGAAGGTCTTGCCGGTAAGCTCCGGCTGCCCGGTCGTGTAGATTTCGCAGCCGTCGAAATCGAGCAGCTCCGAATAGACGCCGCTGAGACCCGACTGCCGGCTTGAATGCACGACGATACGCGAGATCAGCTGATCGGCCAGCACGAGTTGCACCTCGGTTCCGCCGACGACGCGGGCGACCTCGGCGTTCTTGCCATCGCGGATCTCGGCGGCGATGTTGTAGGGGTCGGCGCGGCGGTTTGGGTCGTTGACCAGCGCCAGCACTGTCTTGATGACCTGCGAATCCGGATCGTCGCCTTCCGGCGACAGCACGATGACCGACCGCGAGGTCTGCGGGTTGACGATGGCCAGGTCGTATAGATCGGTCGGATCGCCGCTACGGCAGATGATGCGCGTGTTGCCCAGTTTGCCGACCTTGGCCGCGATTTCGTCCTCCATCGCGACCTTGTCCATATTGGCCATGACGACGATGCGTGGACGGCGCCGGCTGGCATTGGCAATGACCAGTTCGGAGATGACGTCGAAGATGGACGGCGACCAGTTGAGGATAATGGTGTGATCGGCCTCCAGCACGCGCGAACGGCCCTTGCGCAATTCATCGAGCTTGCCGTCGACGCCGGCGCTGAGCACGCCGATGAGGGCCGACACGACAAAGATGCCGGCTAGCGTGACGACCAGCATGACGAGACGGAAAGCCCAGCCGGTATCACCGCCCATCGTGCCGGAATCGAGTGTGCGCATCAGCGATTCCCAGAACGCTTCGAAAAAGTTCAGCGGCTCGCCGCCCTCCGGTGCGATGCGGGTCACCGCAAGCAACGCCGCGGCGGCGATGATGATCAGCAGGGAAACGACCGCGAGCCAACCGATCAGCGCGATCGGGCCTGCGGCCATGCTCTTGTCGAACCCGTAGCGCAGCCGGGTTCCCAGCGTGTCTCGCTTCTTCATGATGCCGGTGCCCCGCACTATCCCCAAGGTCGATGCGCCAACCCCAACGCATCGCCGAAGCCGTTCTCTTAGCCTGTGTTCAAATGAAGGGAAATCGCTTTTCGCGCGCTCGCGACCAAGAAGCCGCCGCGATGGCGGACCGCGAGTGGTAGGCGTTTTCGCCTGTACGCTACGACCGCATCAATCTGGCCGCCAGCGCATCGTTTTCGCCCCTCCTGGTCAGGATCATCCGGCAAGGTGTCGAAGACGGCACCTTCAGGACCTTCGATCCGGAGGGGGTCGCCGACATCGTCATGCAGTTCGGCATGGCCACGCATGACGTGGTCGCCAAGGCATTCGCCGGCGGCAGCGACGCCGACATGGATATCGCGATCGAAACCCTGGAGAAACGCGTCAGGCTCTACGAGATCGCCCTGGACCGCATACTCGGCCTCCCCGACGGAAGCATTCGCATCGGAGAGCCCGGTTATGTGCGGGCCGTTATGACGGCGCGGCGAACGAAGAAGGCCCTTATTCCTGGCCCCAGCGCGGCCGGCGCATCGAAAAGACTTCGTCGACGCTGGCATAGTCCATGTAGCCGAGACGAGCGACATTGCCGGCCTTGGTGATGTCGAACAGGCCGTCCTTCAGAAAGGCATCGTCGATGTGCACGCCGACCACTTCGCCGGCGACGACGACAGCGCTCGTCGGCGATCCATCCAGCGCCCGCGGCCGAAAGACTTCCGTCACCCTGCATTCCAGCGCGGCGGGTGCTGCTGCCACGCGCGGCGGCGCGACTAGACGGCAAGGCGCCATTGCAAGGTCGGCATAGACGAACTCGTTGACGCCGCGCGGCGCGTTGACGGAGGTGTAATTCATCTTCTCCGCGAGATCGCGGCCGACGAGATTGGCAACGAACTCGCTGGTTTCCTGGGCGAAGGAGGCGCTGTCCTTCTCTCCCTCCGAGGAAAACCAGACGATGAACGGCCGCGTCGAAACCGCATTGAAGAAAGAGTATGGCGCGAGATTGATCTCGCCCGCTTTGTTCAGCGTCGATATCCAGCCGATCGGGCGCGGCGCCACGATCGCCTTGGAGGGATTGTGCGGCAGTCCGTGCCCCTTCGATGGCTCGTAGAACATTCAGCCGGCCCAAGGCCCTGAGTAATCGGCATAGAGCTTTGCGGGATCGGGCCGGGGCCGCTCCGGCGCCGGGCCGGCATAAGAGCCGATGTGGACGAAGCCGACGACACGCTCCTGCGGCGACAGTCCCAGGATCGCCCTGCCCTCCGCGACATCGGAATACCAGTTGCTGATCATGTTGGTGCCATAGCCCAGCGCATTGGCCGCAATCATCAGGTTCATCGCCGCCATGCCGCCCGACAGGAACATCTCCCATTGCGGGATTTTCGGATTCTCCTTCGGCGCCGATACCACGCCGATCACCAGCGGCGCCCGCGAGAATCGCGCCAGTTCCTGGTTGCGGCGGCCTTCGGGCAACGGCCCTTCCCGCTGCTCGGCAAGGTCGGCCAACTTCTTGCCGATTTCGATGCGGACATCGCCGCGATAGAGGATGAAGCGCCAGGGTTCGAGCCGGCCATGGTCGGGCACGCGCGTGGCGGCAGCGATCATCGTTGCGATATCGGCGTCACCAGGCGCTGGCTCCTTGAGGTCCGGAATCGGTGCTGAATTTCGGGTCAGCAGGAAGTCGATGATCGGCGACGCCATGGGCGCAAGTCTCCTGAACACTCGGTTTTGAGCTGAAGCGCACCATCGGGAAGTCGGGCGGCTCGGGCAAAGGCGCGCAAGCGCCGGACTGAAGAGTCGTTGATCGGACTCTTAAGCCTTGAAATTGCCACCGCCATGGGCTTCAACGCAAGGCATGTTTGAGGGGCGACTGCGTCTTTTCCTGGTCCGGCTCTGCGCCGCGCTGTTCCTGCTGCCGGTCACCATGGCTGCCGCGCAGGAAAAGGACGGCGTCGGCGACCTGAAACTTCCCGGAATTTCGAGCTATGCGACGCCCAAGAGCGAAACCCCGCTGGCGCTTGGCGGCGGTGGCGCCATCACTCTGTCGGCCCAGTTGACCGACAAAGGCGCCGATATCACCCGTGGCCTGGTCTGGCGTGTCTTCAAGCCTGAGGCCGTCAACGGCAAATTGCCGATGGTCGCCTCCGCGCATGGCGGCAACGCCGTCTTCCAGCTCGAACCGGGCAGCTATCTGGTCCATGCGTCCTACGGCCGGGCCGGCGCCACCAAGCGCATCACGGTCGGCAAGGAAGCCAAGCGCGAAAGCCTGGTGCTCGACGCCGGCGGCTTGAAGCTTGACGCGGTGCTGTCCGGCGGCGTGCGCATTCCGCCGAAAAAGCTGCGCTTCTCGATCTACGAGGGCACGGCGGAGGCCAATGGCGACCGCGCGCTGATCATCCCCGACGTCGAGCCCAACAGCGTCGTGCGGCTCAACGCCGGCATCTACCATGTCGTATCGACCTACGGCGCGGTCAACGCGGTCATCCGCTCCGACATCCGCGTCGAGGCCGGCAAGCTGACCGAGGCCACCGTCGAGCACCATGCTGCCGAGATCACGATGAAGCTGGTGCGCGAATCGGGCGGCGAGGCAATCGCCGACACCTCGTGGTCGCTGCTCAACGAATCCGGCGATCCGATCAAGGAGACCGTCGGCGCCTTCGCCTCGATGGTGCTTGCCGAAGGCGATTACACCATCATCGCCAAGAACCGCGACCGCATCTACCAGAAGGACTTCACGGTCGTCGGCGGACAGAACCAGGAAATCGAGGTTCTTGCCACCGAGGCTGCAGCAATGGATCCTGAAGAAGGCGCGGACTAGCCTTAAGCAGCCAGCTTGGTCCGGGCCGGCAGGAACGGAATCCGGCGGCGTGGCTGTGTCGGCGCCAGGTCGAAGACGCCGCGATAGAGGCGCTCGAGCAGCAGCTTGCGGTCGCGCAAAGGCTCCAACTCGCTCCAGCGCAGCACATCGCCAACGCGCACGTCGATCGCCTTGCCCGACAGCCGTGCGAACTCGCGGATCAGCAGCGACGTGCGCAGGGTCAGCGACGCCTTGCCGACGAATTTGGCCACACGGCCATCGCGCTCGGCCATGTTCATCGGGCCGCTGACCAGATGGAACAGCCTGCCGTTCTGCCCGGAAAAATGCATTGGAATGACCGATGCTTTCGCCTCCTGGACGAGACGGGCCGGAAACATCTTCCACGGCAGGTCGCGCGCCCGGCCAAACCCTTTTGGCGCCGTGGCGACGCCGCCGGCCGGAAACACCACGATGGTGACGCCTTCCCTGAGCAGCCGCACCGCCTCATGGCGCACGGCCAGGTTGTTCTTCAGCGCGTCCTTGGTCTCGGAAAAGTCGATCGGCAGCGAATAGGGTTCCATCTCGCGGATCTTCAGCAGATCCTTGTGGATCATCACCCGGAACGGCCGCCCCAACTGTTCGGCCAGCGACAGCACGGCAATGCCGTCGCCGATGCCGAATGGATGGTTGGCGACGATCACAAGCGGCGTGTCTGGCAATTGCGCCGGCGGCCATTGATCGGCGGTCCGTACACCGACGTCGATCAGTTCCAGCATGCGGCTGAACACCCGCTCGCCGCTCGGCACCACCTGGCGGCGCCAGAAATCATAGAGTGCCGCGAAACGATCGCGGCCCGACAGGCCCTCGACCGAATGAATGAACCAGCGCGCCAGCGCCGGCTGGCGCGGGTTGGCGTAGGAAAGCTCGGGAAAGGGCCGTTCGCGCAATTTCAGCTTGAGCATGGGGGCTCGTTACAGGGTCGCCGTGACAGGGATATGAAAATGGCGGTGGATCGCTCCACCGCCATGACCGGAAGGGGCTGTTCAAGTCAGGCAGCGCGCTTGCGCCGGCGATCGGGTGTAATCGCTTCCTCGGCCAGCTGTGCGATCGCCTCGGCAAGGCCAAGCGATTGCTGGTCGCGTGAGCCGAGCCGGCGGATATTGACCGTCTGTTCCTCCGCCTCGCGCTTGCCGCAGACGAGAATGACCGGAACCTTGGCCAGCGAATGTTCGCGGACCTTGTAGTTGATCTTCTCGTTGCGCAGGTCGGCCTCCGCCAGAAGTCCGGCCGCCTTCAGCTTTGCCACCACTTCGGTCGCATAGCCGTCCGCCTCCGACGTGATCGTCGCCACCACCACCTGCAGCGGTGCGAACCACAGCGGGAAATGACCGGAGTAGTTCTCGATCAGGATGCCGAGAAAACGCTCCATCGAACCGCAGATGGCGCGGTGCACCATGACGGGCTGCTTCTTCTCCGAATCCGAGCCGATGTAGAAGGCGCCGAAACGCTCCGGCAGGTTGAAGTCGACCTGCGTGGTGCCGCACTGCCATTCGCGGCCGATGGCATCCTTGAGCACATATTCGAACTTCGGCCCGTAGAAGGCGCCCTCGCCCGGATTGATCGAGGTCTTGATGCGGTTGCCCGAGCGCGTCCTGATCGTCTCCAGAACATTGCCCATGATCGCCTCGGCATGATCCCAAGCCTCATCCGTGCCGACGCGCTTGTCTGGCCGCGTCGACAGCTTCACGCTGACCTCTTCAAAACCGAAATCGGCATAGGTCGAGAGGATCAGGTCGTTGATGCGCAGGCATTCCGCCGCGAGCTGTTCCTCGGTGCAGAAGATATGCGCATCGTCCTGCGTGAAGCCGCGCACGCGCATCAGCCCGTGCAGCGCACCTGACGGTTCGTAGCGATGCACATTGCCGAATTCCGCAAGTTTTACGGGCAGATCGCGGTATGACTTCAACCCATGCTTGAAAATCTGCACGTGGCCCGGGCAGTTCATCGGCTTCAGCGCGAAGACGCGGTCGTCGTCGGTGTCGTCGCCGGCGACCGTCACCTTGAACATCGCGTCGCGATACCAGCCCCAGTGGCCCGACGTCTCCCACAGGCTCTTGTCGAGCACCTGTGGTGCGTTGACCTCCTGGTAGCCCTGCTCGTCGAGGCGGCGGCGCATGTAGTTGACCAGGTTCTGGAACATCTTCCAGCCCTTGGCGTGCCAGAAGACGACGCCTGGCCCCTCTTCCTGGAAATGGAACAGGTCCATCTCACGGCCGAGCTTGCGGTGGTCGCGCTTCTCGGCTTCCTCCAGCATCGTCTGGTAGGCATCGAGCTGCGCCTGGTCGGCCCAGGCCGTGCCGTAGATGCGGGTCAGCATCGGGTTGTTCGAGTCGCCGCGCCAATAGGCACCGGCCACCTTCATCAGTTTGAAGGCGTTGCCGATCTGGCCGGTCGAGGCCATGTGCGGACCGCGGCATAGATCGAACCAGTCGCCCTGCGCGTAGATCTTGAGATCCTGGTCTTCGGGAATGGCGTCGATCAGCTCGAGCTTGTAGCGTTCGCCCTTGTCGGCAAACACTTTTTTCGCCTGCTCGCGCGACCAGACTTCCTTGGTGAACGGCTTGTTGCGCGCAATGATCTCGCGCATCTTCTTCTCGATCACCGGGAAATCGTCGGGGGTGAACGGCTCGTTGCGGGCGAAGTCGTAATAGAATCCGTTCTCGATCACCGGCCCGATCGTCACCTGCGTCCCCGGCCACAATTCCTGCACGGCTTCCGCCAGCACATGCGCGGTGTCGTGGCGGATGAGCTCAAGGGCGCGCGCATCGTCGCGGGTGATGATCTCGACCTTGCCGGACTTGCCGAGCGGGTCGGAGAGATCGCGCACGGTGCCGTCGATGGCGTAGGCGACGGCCTTCTTGGCCAGCGACTTCGAGATCGATTCGGCAAGGCCCGCACCGGTCATCGCCGCGTCGTAGTCGCGGACGGAGCCATCGGGAAATGTCAGGGAAACGGAATTCAGCATGGGTATCTCCTATCCAGTCCCGCAAACGAGCGCGGGTGGTCGTGGGTAAAGCCGGATGCGCCAAATCACATGGACAACCGGCAGCGGGCGGGTTTTAGAGGCAGTGCCGCGTCAGGTAAAGAGCGGCAATTGGCGCAACCGTCAGGAAACGTCGCTACAGATGTCGCAGAGCCTTGCGAAAAGGCACGACACCAACTGGAATCATCAGCATGGAAGACGCTACACCCAGCCGAACCGCCCTTGGCGTCGCACGCATGAGGGCCCTGCATCAGTTTTCACCGCAGGCGGGGCTGTTTCGCGATTCTTACGCGATCGCGATACTGGGTGAAGCGGCTCCCACGGCACAGGAGCTTGAGCAGGAAGACGAGCGCCGCCGGCGCATGCGCCTGTTCGTGAGCGCGCGCCCGGTTCGCCGAGGACTGGCTGGCGGCGGCGGTTCGTCGCGGCGTTCGGCAACTCGTCGTGCTTGGCGCCGGCCTCGACACGTTTTCGCTGCGCAATCCGTATCCGGATCTCAGCGTGTTCGAAGTCGACCACCCGGCGACGCAGGCCTGGAAACGCAAATGCATTGCCAATGCTGGTCTTGCCGAACCATCCGCCACAACATTCGTGCCGGTCGATTTCGAGCGGCAGAGCCTGTCAGCGGAATTGGCCGCGGCCGGTTTGCAGTCGACCGAACCGAGCTTCTTCATCTGGCTGGGGGTCGTCCCCTACCTGACGAAGGAAGCGATCTTCAAGACGCTGTCCTGGATAGCCGGTATTCCTGGCTCGGAGGTGGTGTTCGACTACAGCGAACCGGCCGAGAACCGCGATGCGGCGGGCCAGGCTGCCCTGGCTTTTCACGCGGCACGCGTTGCCGCTGTCGGGGAGCCATGGATCAGCTTCTTCGTTCCCGGTGAGTTGGCACAATCTCTCCGCGGCCTCGGCTTCGACGAGACCGAGGATCTCGAGAGCAGCGATATCGCCGCTCGCCTTTCCAGAACTCCGATGGAAAGGACAGCCAACTCCGGCGGCCACATCATCCGTGCGCGCCGGAGCACCCGACCGATCTATTTCACCAGCAGCGGCAGATCCTTCAGGAACGCGGCCCGGGTCTTCAGTCCCTTGGGCATGTCGGTGCGGGTGGCATCGACGACCAGCCGCGCGAAGACAATCTGGCGGCCGTCCTTTTTCGCCCAGCCGACGAACCAGCCCAGCGAGCGCTTGTCCTTGTCCGCGTCACCGCCAAGCCTGGTGCTGCCGGTCTTGCCCTGCACGGTCCAGCCCCCGGCCTGGAACGTCGGGATGATGGCCGATGTCATGTCATATGCCTTGGCCGACACCGGCAGTTGGCGGGCAAGCAGCTTGCGCAGGAAATCGACCTGCTCGACCGGCGTGATCTTGAGCGAGGAGTTCACCCAGGAATGGGTCAAGCTATCGTCCTTGCCGGGATTGCCGGACACGTCGCTGTTGCCGTAACCGAGTTTCGAGACATAGCCGGCAAATTTCTCGTTGCCGAGCCGGCGGGTGATCTCCCGCGAGTACCAGATGATCGAGTCCCGCTCCCAGATCACCGGATCGACGGTCTTTTGATCCCGTTTCACCGCTTTGAATTCGGGCTTGTAATCCCAGGCCGGCGTGTGCTCGTCGCTCAGGATCCCGGCATCGTAGCCGATCAGCGAGAGCGGCACTTTGAATGTCGAGGCCGGGCTGAACCGCTGGTCGCAGGTCCCATCCTGGTAAAGCGTCTTGCCGCTTGCCGCATCGGCGATCAGCGTGCACTGCACATCGCCAAGTGGCGCCGATTGCGCGCGCATCGGAAATCCCAGCAGCCAGGCAAGCAGGAAAAGGATGCCGGCGAAGATGAAGGGAAGACGGTCGAAATTGCGCATGTGCTGCTCGCTCCAGAAGGATGTTCGCGAGCGGCTTAGCGAGGTCTCTTGTCTCGATTTTGTCTCAAATGCGCAGTCTTTGTGCAGGCTTGCGTTAACCCTACCGGATCGTAAAAACGGCCCATTAGCGCATCGGCACAATCACCCCTGCCGGCGTTTCTTGCCGATCCGCCAGTACCGCCAGGGCATGAACCAGACATAACGATCCGCCAGCGCTTCCGGCACAAGGTCGACGCCATGCGTGCCGAATGGCCCACAGCGCAGCACCCGGAAAAATCCCATCCAGCCGCCGGCCCACAGGCCATGCCTGGCGATCGCCTCATGCGCGTATTCCGAACAGGTCGGCAGATGACGGCAGGAATTGCCGACAAAGCCGGACAGCGTCAGCTGGTAGAGGCGTACGAACGACGTGCCGAGGAGACGGCCAGGCGTCTTGCGCCACGGGCCGGGCCAGTTGCGGCCGCGACTCGGCGGTTCCGCTGGATGCACATGCCCGTGCCGGTCGCCCACTGCTGTCTCCGTATCGCGTTTCCACGCGATAGATGTGGGCATGTGCGGGAGAACGCAATCCCACCGCCTTGCTGTCACGAACGGAAACGGCGAAATGGCTGCCGGTCGGCCGCATGTGTCCACCGGTCAAGGCTGGCCGGCTCTTCACATCGCTTTGCGTGCTGCCTCTCGTCGCGCCACTGAAACGTTGCGATCCGCATGACATCGCCGAAGATGCTCAGGAACTGGATCATGACCCGTGTCTCCTTCGACACGGATTAGACCGCCGCTGGCCTTCGCCTTCAAACGAGTATAATTTCCACGTCGGATAACTTGAGATTATACGAATGAAGCGTGGACGACTTCCCCTGACGGCACTGAGGAGTTTCGAGGCTGCCGGCCGTCTTCTGAGCTTCAGCCGCGCGGCCGAAGAACTTTTCGTTTCGCAGGCGGCGATCAGCCGACAGATCCGCGAGCTCGAAACCTTCCTGCACCAGCCCCTGTTCGAACGCCATCACCGCCGCGTCGAACTGACGGATGCAGGCCGGCGGCTGCTTTCCCAATTGGTCAGGAGTTTCGACGACATCGACAAATTGCTTTCGGAATTGGCCGCGATTCCGGCGCAGTCCGTGGTTCGTGTCAGCGTCGAGCCGTCGCTGGCATCGGTGTGGCTGGTCCCCCGGCTCAACCGGTTTCGCCAGATGCGGCCCGATATCGACGTGTCCCTCGAAGTCGATCCCAGACTGATCGAATTCCGCGGCGGTCAGCCTGAACTTGCCCTTCGCTTCAGCGCCCACGCTTCCTCGTGGCCCCGCAGCCAGGCCGAGCGGCTTGCCTCGACGGTTGACTCCCCGGTCCTGTCGCCGGCTCTGCTTGCCTCAGGCCCTCCTCTTGAGAAGCCGATCGACCTTGCCAACTACACACTTTTGCATGAGGAAAATCGCCAGGGATGGACACGCTGGTTCGAGACAGCCGGCGTGCCGCCCGATGCCGTACCCGCGCGAGGCCCCATGCTGGCGGACGCATCGCTTTCAAAGCAGGCCGCCTTGCTTGGACATGGCGTAGCGCTCGGCGATCTCTTGCAGATCGGTGGAGAAGTCGCATCCGGCGCACTGATCAAGCCATTCGACATCGACGTCGCGTCAGGCGCCTATTGGCTGGTGGCCAGAAGTCTGCGTGATCTCTCGGAGCCGGCCTTGGCCTTCGCCGACTGGGTTAGAAGCGAATTCGCCGAAAGCAGGCGCGCTTCCAGCGAGACCTAAGCCGCTTCTTCGGCGCGCTTCTTCTCGATCTGGCCGATGGCGTCGACCACGGCGTCGAAGGTCAGCATGGTCGAGGCATGGCGTGCCTTGTAGTCGCGCACCGGTTCCAGATACTTCAGGTCGGCGAAGCGCCCCTCGGGAGGCTCGCCATTTTCCTTCAACATCTTCAGCATGGTCTCGCGCACCGCGCGCAATTCCTCGGCATTCGCCCCGACGACATGCTGCGCCATGATCGAGGACGAGGCCTGGCCGAGCGCGCACGCCTTCACGTCATGGGCGAAGTCGGTGACCACGCCGTCCTGCATCTTGAGGTCGACGGTGACGGTCGACCCACACAGCTTGGAATGGGCTTTTGCGGTCGCGTCGGGGTGATCGAGCCGGCCGATGCGCGCGATATTTCCGGCAAAACCGAGAATTTTCGCATTGTAGACATCGTTGATCATTATTTTCCAATCCGTCGCCGCCAAGCGAACAGCGATTGCCGCTGCCGTGTCTTCCTTTCGCTCGCCATGACCTTATATAATGGTGGCAGATCGGTATCGACAAGGCTGCGCAAGCCAATGTCCTTGCCGGGAAGTTCACGCCGCTTACGGGGCTGGAAACGGGGCGAGTTTCCGACACCGAAAGGTCGTGGTCCGTTCAACTCGTTCCTCCTGTGAGAGGAACTACGGGAGACGCCTTTTTATGGATGCCGTCATCAAGAAACTCATGCCCCAGTCCGCCTACATGGAAAAG
This sequence comes from Mesorhizobium sp. B263B2A, assembly GCF_020165775.1. Lineage (NCBI taxonomy): Bacteria > Pseudomonadati > Pseudomonadota > Alphaproteobacteria > Hyphomicrobiales > Phyllobacteriaceae > Mesorhizobium > Mesorhizobium sp. B263B2A. The sequence goes on along the minus strand of NZ_JAIUIU010000003.1, from coordinate 40,504 downwards.
CCGGTCACCGACCGGCCGAGCGAAGCCGAAGTCGAGGCCGCCGTGCGCACATTGCTGCGCTGGACCGGCGACAATCCGGATCGCGAGGGACTGGTCGACACGCCCAAGCGCGTGGCCAAGGCCTATCGCGAAATGTTCGGCGGCTACGACATGTGCCCCGCGGAGGAACTCGGCCGCACCTTCGAGGAAGTCGCTGGCTATGATGATCTCGTCATCGTCAAGGATATCCAGTTCCATTCGCATTGCGAGCACCACATGGTGCCGATCATCGGCAAGGCGCATGTCGGCTATCTGCCGGACGGCAAGGTCGTCGGCCTGTCCAAGATCGCGCGCGTCGTCGATATCTTTGCCCATCGCCTGCAGACGCAGGAAGCCCTGACCGCGCAGATCGCCGGCGTCATCCAGGACGTGCTCAATCCTCGCGGCGTCGCCGTCATGATCGAGGCCGAGCACATGTGCATGGCCATGCGCGGCATCCGCAAGCAAGGCTCCACCACGCTGACCTCTACCTTCACCGGCGTCTTCAAGGACACGCCCGAGGAGCAGGTTCGTTTTGTCACCATGGTGCGCGGCGGCGGGATATAAGCCCCGTCACCGGCATCGCCCGACCATGATCCCGAAAAGTGGAAACCGGTTTTCGGGATAAGTCATGGTCAAACAGGAAAATACATCGGCGATGTCGGCACTGGAATTTCCAAAAGCTCCGTCAGACAAGAAGGCCTTGGAAGAAGGCGCGGTGTTTTCACCGCGCTTCGATGCCTCGGGCCTTGTGACCGTCGTCGTCACCGATGCCGCCGACGGTATGCTTTTGATGGTCGCGCACATGAACGCGCAAGCGCTGGCGCTGACGCTGGAAACAGGCATCGCGCACTACTGGTCGCGGTCGCGCAACGCACTTTGGAAAAAGGGCGAAACCTCGGGCAATCTCCAGCATGTCGTCGAGATGCTCACGGATTGTGACCAGGACGCCATATGGTTGCGCGTCAAAGTGTTGGGCCACGACGCAACCTGTCACACGGGCCGGCGTTCTTGCTTTTATCGGACGGTGGGGCTGGTCGATGGCAAGGGGACCCTTGCCGACGATGGCAGCAAGCCGCTGTTCGATGCGGAAGAGACGTATCGGAAGCCTCTGTGAACCATTCAATATTCACAAACCACCCATGTTCACTATTCTCAAACGTCCTTCCGCTACAAAGGACATGGGACAAGGGAGATCATGATGCTCGAGTGGGCGTCATTGCGTAACAGACCAGATGTCAGGGAGGCCAACGGCCTGTCCTCGCCCGGTGGCGCATCCGAAACCAAATCTCCCAGGAAAACAGGCATTTCGCTCGCCCTTGGCGGTGGTTGCGCCAGAGGCTGGGCCCATATCGGCGTGCTGCGCGCGCTCGATGAGGCCGGCATCGAAGTGTCGATGATCGCCGGCACCTCGATCGGCGCACTGGTCGGCGGCTGTTATCTCGCCGGCAAACTGGATGAGCTGGAAGAGTTCGCCCGCAGCCTCACCAGGCGGCGCATCTTCGGCCTGCTCGATCTCAATTTGCGCGGCAGCGGCCTGTTCGGCGGCATGAAACTCGATGCGCGCCTGCGCGAACATGTGGCGGGCGTTCGCTTCGAGGACCTGCCCAAGCCGTTCGTCGCCGTCACTTCCGAAATCCGCACTGGCCACGAAATCTGGCTGTCGAGCGGCTCGCTGATCACAGCCATGCGCGCTTCCTATGCGCTGCCTGGCGTGTTCGAGCCGGTGAATTGCAATGGCCGCGTGCTGGTCGACGGCGCGCTGGTCAATCCGGTCCCGGTGTCGGTCTGCCGCGCCTACGAGCAGCCGCTGGTCGTGGCTGTCAATCTTCACTACGACCTGTTCGGCCGTGCCGCCGTGATCAAACATAGCGCCGGCGAGCTGGTTGTCGAAAAGGACGCGCCGCGTCTCGGCCACTCGGACCCGGAGCACCAGTCGCATCAAAGCCGCCTCGGCATCACCGGCGTCATGGTCGAGGCCTTCAACATCATCCAGGACCGCATTTCGCGCGCCAGGCTCGCCGGCGATCCGCCCGACATGTCGCTGCAGCCCAAGCTTAGCCATATCGGCCTGACCGAGTTCCACCGCGCCGACGAGGCGATCCAGCTCGGCTACCAGGCGACCATGGCGCAGATCGGCGAACTGGCCCGGCTTCAGACGGTTCTGGCTTAGAATACGTCAATCGCCTGAAGGCGCCGCTGCCATCTGCCGCTGCCATCTCATGTCCAGGGAGATGCTTCGTCCGACCGGCTTTACGTCGATTCCATTTTGCCTCTACGAGACAAACCGATTGCAAAACGCAATTGGTTATGCTCGTGTACAAGAGATGGAACGGAGGCACGCGGATGGCCAAAATCGTCTATTCCATGCTGACGTCCTTGGATGGCTACATAGCCGGACCGGACGGGGACATCGCTCTGCCCGTTCCCGAGGCAGAGCTGCACCAGCATTTCAACGACATGATGCGACGGGCCTCGGTCGTCCTAGCCGGACGACGCATGTACGAGATGATGCGCTTCTGGGACAGCCCTGACCGCGAGACCGGCGACACCGAGGTCGAGCGGGATTTTGCCTGCGCGTGGCGAGAGACGCCAAAAATCGTATTCTCGACCACGCTCCGAGAGGTCGGACCGAACGCCCGGTTAGTGAATGGCGATGCCGGGACCACCGTAAGGTCGCTCAAGGCCGAGACGGGCGGCCTCGTGATCCTCGGTGGCGCCGATCTCGCCGCCTCCTTGTCACGTGCCGGTCTCGTCGACGAATTCAGGCTTTACATGCATCCCGTCGTGCTTGGCGGCGGCAAGCCATACTTCCAGTCCGGCCAATCGCTGACGCTGAGACCGCTTGGCACGGAAAGCCTGAGCCAGGGCGTGACGCTGCTGCGTTATGCGCCGGCCAGCTGAATTCCGCGGCCTCCGGTGCTGTTACGCCCGCGCAGCGTCGATGATGCGGAACTGCACCGTGCGGTTGCCGTTCCAGTGATTGCCCGACAGCGAGCCGGCGACGTGCACCGTCTTGCCGCGGTTCTTGAACAGGAATTCGCCCAGCACCGTGTCGACCGCGCGAAAGGCGATCGCCTGGATGCGGCCGCCGCTGTCGGATTGTAATTCGCAGCGGATGTGGTTGGTGCCGACCGACCGGGCGTCGGCCAGCCGATGCCGCGGCAGCACGAAAACCGGCGCCACATGGCCGGCGCCGAATGGCCCCGCCTTTTCCAGCGCATCGAGCAGCCCGAGCGTCGCGCCTTCGGCGGCAAGCACGCCGTCGATCGCGAGGCTTTCCTCGTCCTGCAGCCGAAACACGTCGGCGGCCGCCCGTTCCTCGAAAAACGCCCTGAGCTCGCCGAGCCTGGCGCGCTCCACGGTGATGCCGGCCGCCATGCCATGGCCGCCGCCCTTGACGATCAGCCCGGCAGTGGCGGCTTCGCGCACAAGCCGGCCGAGGTCGAAGCCCGACACTGAACGGCCCGAACCGGTACCTATGCCCACGGCATTGAAGGCGATGGCGAAAGCCGGTCGGCGCGCGTGATCCTTCAGCCGCGAGGCGAGCAGGCCGACAATGCCGGGATGCCAGTTGTTGCTGGCGGTAACGACGATCGCCGGACCGCTGCCGCCGGCAAGCTCGGCATCGGCCTCGGCGCGGGCCGCCGCCAGCATCTCCTGCTCCATCAGCTGCCGCTCCTGGTTGAGCCGGTCGAGCGTCTCGGCGATGGTGCGGGCCTCGACCGGATCGTCGGTCGCAAGCAGCCGGCTGCCGAGTGCCGCATCGCCGATGCGTCCGCCGGCATTGATGCGGGGACCGATCAGATAGGCGAGATGAAAGGTGCTGATTGGTTCGCCGATGCGCGAGACCCGCGCCAGTGCCGCCAGCCCCTCATTCTTCTGCTGGCGCGCAACCTGCAGCCCCTTGACCACGAAGGCGCGGTTGACGCCGGTAAGCGGCACCACGTCGCACACGGTGGCAAGTGCCGCGAGATCGAGCAGCGAAAGCAGGTCCGGCGGCGGCGCGTCGGTCAGGCCGCGCAGGACCCTTGCAGTCTGCACCAGGGCAAGGAAGACGACACCGGCGGCGCAGAGATGGCCCTGCCCGGAAAGGTCATCGTCGCGGTTGGGATTGACGACGGCAATCGCCGCCGGCAAGGCGCCGCCAACCTGATGGTGATCGAGCACAACCACGTCGGCGCCGGCCGCATTGGCCGCGTCGATGGAAATGGCACTGTTGGTGCCGCAATCGACGGTGACGATCAGCGTCGCGCCACGCGAGACGAGTTCGCGCATGGCATCGGGATTGGGGCCATAGCCCTCGAAGATCCGATCCGGGATGTAGATTTCCGACGGCACCGAGAAATGCGTCAGGAACCGCTTCAGCAAGGCGGACGAGGCGGCGCCGTCGACATCGTAGTCGCCGAAGATCGCCACCTTTTCCTTGGCCATCACCGCCGTCGCGATGCGGGCCGCTGCCCTGTCCATGTCGGTCAGCGATGCCGGATCCGGCAACAGGTCGCGGATTGTCGGGTCGAGAAACCGCTCGGTCTCATCGGCGGTAACGCCGCGTCCGGCCAACACGCGCGCGACGATGTCGGGCACCCCATGGCCTTGCGCAATCGCGAGCGCGATCATGTCCTGCCGTTCGGTCAGCCGATGCTCCCAGGCGAGACCGGTGGCCGACTGCCTGACATCGAGGAAGAGGCGCCTTTCGCCCATCATGCGCTTTGCCGACTCATAGTCGGTGCAGGATAGGCCGAAGGCGGGCAAAACCAAGCTTCACGGCGGCAGACGTCGCGGGACAATTCAAGAAAAACTACGCTTTCCGCTTTTCAGCCTGGCGCCGGATCCATTCGTCGGCGGCGTCCCCCATCGTCTTTTCCCGACCGTCCTTGAGCCAGGCCATGAAAGGCCGATCGAACCTGAACGCATCGCCGCATTCGCGGGTGAGAAAGCGGCGCACATTCTGGGTGTTGCGATAGGATTTCGTAATGAGAGTGGCACGCGAAATCGGATCCGCGTGCCAGTCGAACGCCTTCATCGTCAAATCCTTGCGGCCAGCTTCAGGCTCGCCCCTGAATGGCTAGCAACTGTGACGTGGCTTCGCAAGCTGGTCTAGAACTTATCCAGATCCTGGTGCCGGGCCTTGATCTCGCGCACGGTTCGCGACGACGAGCGCAGCACGATCGTATGGGTGGTGATGGTGGTGCGGCCGAACTTGACCCCCGCCAGCATGTTGCCGTCGGTGACGCCGGTGGCCGCGAACAGCACATCGCCGCGCGCCATGTCTTCAGCCCGATAGACGCGCTTCGGATCGGAAATGCCCATCTTCGCCGCGCGTGCGATCTTTTCGGGCGTGTCGAGGATCAGCCGGCCCTGCATCTGGCCGCCGGTGCAACGCAGCGCCGCCGCAGCCAGAACACCTTCCGGCGCACCCCCGATGCCGAGATAGATATCGATGCCGGTTTCTTCCGCGTCGGTGGTGTGGATGACGCCGGCGACGTCGCCGTCGCCGATCAGCCGGATCGCGGCTCCGGTGGCGCGCACGGCGTCGATCAGCCTGCCGTGGCGCGGCCTGTCGAGGATGCAGGCCGTGATGTCGGAGACAGCGACGCCCTTGGCCCTGGCGAGGCTGGCGATGTTGTCGGCCGGCGAGGCATCGATGTCGATGACGCCTTCGGCATAACCCGGGCCGATGGCGATCTTGTCCATATAGACGTCGGGCGCGAACAAAAGGCTGCCCTTCTCGGCGATCGCGATGACGGCGAGCGCGTTCGGCAGGTTCTTGGCGCAGATCGTCGTGCCCTCGAGCGGATCGAGCGCGATGTCGACCGCCGGACCTTTGCCGGTGCCGACCTCCTCGCCGATGTAAAGCATCGGCGCCTCGTCCCGCTCGCCCTCGCCGATCACCACCGTGCCCTTGATCGCAAGCCGGTTCAGTTCCTGGCGCATGGCGTCCACGGCAACCTGGTCGGCCGCCTTCTCGTCGCCACGGCCGCGCAGCCTGGCGGCCGCGACGGCGGCCCGTTCGGTGACGCGCACCAGTTCCATGGTGAGTATCCGGTCAAGGCCGGCGACGATGTTCTGGGCCACGTTCATTTCGGCAAATCCTCGTTTATAGACCGCCTCCCGCCGGAGGCACGCCTGTTTTGTCAAACGAGCATGACAACGGCAAGACCAGCCGGGCGATTTTATCGAAAAGCCAGCAATATCAATCGATTAAACAGAATTTTTGAAACAGATGCCGGCTGGGTCGACAGGGACCAAGCCGGCATGAAACGGGAAAATCCCTGCCCTTCGCAGCCTAGAAAACCGCGAGATATTTGAGCAGCGAAACGATGCCTATGATGATGACGATGATCTGGACGATCTGTCTCATCCTGGCGTCGAGCGGCAGGCGTTGCACCAAATAGAGGACGAGAATGATGACGAGGAACGTGATCAGGATGCCGATCAGCGCGGACGAAGCCATGGTACCCTCCTGAAATGATTTCCTGAAGCAGGGAAACGAGCCGGCAACGCCGGCTGAGTACCGGCACCGTCAATACCAGCGGCGCGACGTATCGTTCATCGACTGGCCGACGGCCAGGCCGGCGAGAAAGCCGAGCAGGCCGATCACGCCAACCACGGCGGTCGTCGTGCCGGGATTTTCGCGCGCGACTTCCGAAACCGACTGGGCCTGGCTGCGCAACTGCTGTGCCGTCCGTGATGCGCGGGATGCCGCCGTCTCGTAGAAATCGGAAGCCTGCTCGCTGGCATCGTCGAGCATTTCGGCACCGCGCGCCGAGATGCTCTTGTTGATCTTGGTGATCTCCTTGCGCAGTTCGGCGATCTGCTTTTCCAGCGTCTTCTGGACATCGTCGATTTGAGGGCTATCGGATTTCGATGCTTCGGCCATTGCGGTTCCTTCGGTTTGGGGACCTCAGGAGAACGACGCCGGCAAGGATTGGTTCCGGCAATCCCGCCCCCGGCACCGACCCGAACCAAACCAAGGCGCGATGGCGCGGCGCTATCCAGCCCGCTCGATGCGGATGACCTGCGGCTTGTCGGTCAGGTGGCCGTCCTTGGTGATGCCGTCGACGGCCTTGCGCACGGCCGCCTCTGTCGTCTCGTGGGTGACGAGGATCACCGTCTTCTGTGCCACCGCCTCGCTGCCGATCGCCTGCTGGACGATCGATTCCAGCGAAATGTCGTTGTCGGCCATGCGCTTGGCGATCGCGGCGAACACGCCGATGCGGTCATGCACCGTCAGCCGGATGAAGTAGCCGCCGGCATGGCTGCGCATCTGCGCCTTCTTGTAGGGCCTCAACTCCTTCGCCGGCCGGCCGAAGACGGGCCCATGCTGGAAGCCCGGCCGGCTCTTGGCGATGTCGGCGATGTCGCCGATGACGGCCGAGGCGGTGGCATTGCCGCCGGCGCCGGGGCCTGAAAGCAGCAGCTCGCCGAGGATGTCGGTCTCGATCGCCACCGCATTGGTGACGCCATGCACCTGCGCGATGACCGAGGCGGTCGGCACCATGGTCGGATGCACGCGCTGCTCGATGCCGCTTTCGGTGCGCTGGGCGACGCCAAGCAGCTTGATCCGGTAGCCGAGATCGCCGGCCGCGCGGATGTCGGCCTGGGTGATGTTGGAAATGCCTTCCATGTAGATGTCGTTGGCAGCGATCTTCGTGCCGAAGGCAAGGCTGGTCAGGATCGACAGCTTGTGTGCGGTGTCGTGGCCCTCGATGTCGAAGGTCGGGTCGGCCTCGGCATAGCCCAGCCGCTGCGCATCCTTCAGGCAGGCGTCGAACGAGATGCCCTCGGCCTCCATGCGGGTCAGGATATAGTTGCAGGTGCCGTTGAGGATGCCGAACACGCGGGTGACCGAATTGCCGGCCATCGCTTCGCGCATCGTCTTGATGACGGGAATGCCGCCGGCCACCGCTGCCTCGTAGTTGAGCAGCACGCCCTTCTTCTCGGCGATCTCGGCAAGTGCCACACCATGCTTGGCGAGCAGCGCCTTGTTGGCGGTGACGACATGGCGACCCGCTTCGAGCGCCGCCTTCACCGATGACCGCGCCGGACCTTCGTCGCCGCCGATCAGTTCGACGAACACGTCGATGTCGGCCGTCTGCGCCATCATGACCGGATCGTCGAACCATTTTGCCGAACCGAGATCGACGCCGCGGTCGCGTTTCTGGTCGCGCGCCGAAACCGCCGACACAATGATGTCGCGCCCGCATTGCCGGGTCAGTTCCGCCGCCTTGTCGCGCAGCACGCGCGCCACGGACGCGCCGACCGTGCCAAGTCCGGCAATTCCAACACGCAATGCTTCAGCCATGGAAGGCGACGTCCCTCAAATCAGATCGGAATTGTATTTACCGGTGGGCGGAAAGCGGCACCACATTGTTGGGCTGCTTGGCGCTGGTCGATAGGAAGCGCTTGATGTTGCGCGCCGCCTGCCGGATCCGGTGCTCGTTCTCGACCAGCGCGACACGCACGAAATCGTCGCCATGTTCGCCAAAGCCGACACCGGGCGCCACCGCCACGTCGGCGTGCTCGATCAGCAGCTTGGAGAATTCGAGCGAGCCGAGATGGCGGAACGGCTCCGGGATCGGCGCCCAGGCGAACATCGAGGCGGCCGGGGCCGGAATGGTCCAGCCGGCGCGCCCGAAGGCATCGACCATCACGTCGCGGCGCTTGTGGTAAATGTCGCGGACTTCGGCGATATCGGCGCCGTCGCCGTTGAGCGCGTGCGCCGCCGCCACCTGGATCGGCGTGAAGGCGCCGTAGTCGAGATAGGATTTCACCCGCGTCAGCGCCGAGATCAGCCGCTCGTTGCCGACGGCAAAGCCCATGCGCCAGCCGGGCATGGAGAAGGTCTTCGACATCGAGGTGAACTCGACGCAGATATCGATGGCACCGGGGACCTGCAGCACCGAAGGCGGCGGGTTGCCGTCGAAATAAATCTCCGAATAGGCAAGGTCGGACAGGATGATGATGTCGTTCTTCTTGGCGAAGGCTACCACGTCCTTGTAGAAATCGAGCGAAGCGACCAGCGCCGTTGGGTTCGACGGATAATTGAGAATCAGCGCCAGCGGCTTCGGGATCGAGTGCCGGACACCGCGTTCCAGCGCCGGGATGAAGCCGTCATCGGGCTCGACCTGCAGCGAGCGGATGACGCCGCCCGACATGATGAAGCCGAAGGCGTGGATCGGATAGGTCGGATTGGGACACAGGATCACGTCGCCGGGCGCGGTGATCGCCTGCGCCATGTTGGCGAAGCCTTCCTTCGAGCCGAGCGTGGCCACCACTTGCGTGTCGGGGTTGAGCTTCACGCCGAAGCGGCGCTGATAGTAGGCGGCCTGGGCGCGGCGCAGGCCCGGAATGCCGCGCGAGGAGGAATAGCGATGCGTGCGCGGATCGCGCACCACCTCGCACAATTTGTCGACGATGGCTTTTGGCGTCGGCAGATCCGGATTGCCCATGCCGAGGTCGATGATGTCGGCACCGCGCGAACGGGCGCTGGCCTTGAGCCGGTTGACCTGCTCGAAGACATAGGGCGGAAGCCGGCGGACCTTGTGAAATTCTTCCATGGCAGTTCCAGACATCGAAGGGCCCCGGACATCCGAGGCGTTGGGCGCGCGCTATATACTCATTTGCAGGTAGGGTCGAGGGCGGGGTCGCATTTGCCTTCGATCTGCTTCAGCGTCTGGGGGCCATGTTTCTTGGCCAGATCCGACAGCGCCGCCTGGTTGGAGACGTTGGCGGCGCCGCCTTTGGCTGCCTGCGCATTCTCGTCTCCCTTCAATTCGGCGAGCTTGGCATTCCTCTCCGCTTCGGTGAACTGCTTGGCCGCCACTTGCGGTTTGATGTTCAGGTTCGGAAAGGAGCCAGTATCCTTCGGGCCTGCGTCCGTCGCGATGGGCACCGGTCCACCGGTATTGGTGCTCGAGCACCCGGCAATGCCCAGCAGCACGATCGCCGCGCCGATGCGGCAAAAGCGTCCGGCGTCAAAAAAAACAGTCTCGCCAATCTTAATCGTCATATTGTTTCCTTGGCAGCCGGGGTAGAGCGAGATTGGACCCTGCCGGATGTCCCATGTTAATATGTCAAGAAAACGCTTCGGGAGGAACCCCGCGAACCATGTCCAAAACACCCGATTCGGGCAAAGCGGAAGATGACGAGCCTTCGACCGTCGAGCAATATCTGGTGAAGGATCCGGAACGCTTCGCGTTGAATATGGCGCGCATGATCGAGCAGGCCGGCAAGGCGGCCTCCGCCTGGGCCGAACCGCGCGAAAGGGGCGAAGTGCGCGACCACGTCGCCGAACCCGTCGTCGACATGGTCAAGACCTTCTCCAAGCTCAGCGAATACTGGCTTGCCGACCCGCAGCGCGCGCTCGAAGCGCAGACGCGGCTGTTCGCCGGCTACATGACCGTTTGGGCGAACGCCATCCAGCGCGTCAGCCCCAGCGCCGAGGGCGCCGACGATGCCGTCAAGCCGGAGCGCGGCGACAAGCGCTTCCAGGATCCGGAATGGGGCCGCAACGCCTTCTTCGATTTTCTCAAGCAGGCCTATCTCGTCACCTCGCGCTGGGCGTCCGAACTGGTCGAGCACGCCGAAGGTCTGGACGAGCACACCCGCCACAAGGCCAGCTTCTACGTCAAGCAGGTATCCAACGCCATCTCGCCGTCGAATTTCATCCTGACCAACCCGGAACTGTTTCGCGAAACCGTCGCCTCTAACGGCGAGAACCTGGTGCGCGGCATGAAGATGCTGGCCGAGGACATCGCCGCCGGCAAGGGCGACCTGAAGCTGCGCCAGGCCGACTATTCGCCCTTCGAGATCGGCAGGAACATCGCCACCACGCCCGGCAAGGTGGTCGGCCGCAGCGATGTGGCCGAGATCATCCAGTATGATCCGGCGACCGAGACGGTGCTGAAACGACCGCTGCTGATCTGCCCGCCCTGGATCAACAAGTTCTACATTCTCGACCTCAACCCGCAGAAATCCTTCATCCGTTGGGCGATCGAGCAAGGTCACACCGTCTTCGTCATCTCCTGGATCAATCCGGACGAACGCCACGGCGCCAAGAGTTGGGAAGCCTATATCCGGGAAGGCCTGCAATACGGCCTCGACACGATCGAGAAGGCGACCGGCGAGCGCGACGTCAACGCGATCGGCTATTGCGTCGGCGGCACGCTGCTGGCGGCCGCCCTGGCACTGATGGCCAAGGAAGGTGACGACCGCATCAAGTCGGCGACCTTCTTCACCACGCAGGTCGATTTCACCTATGCCGGCGACCTGAAAGTGTTCGTCGACGAGGAACAGGTCGCGGCGGTGGAAAAGTCGATGAACGAAAAGGGCTATCTCGACGGCACCAAGATGGCGACCGCCTTCAACATGCTGCGCTCCGGCGACCTGATCTGGCCCTATGTCGTCAACAACTACATGCGCGGCAAGGATCCCCTGCCCTTCGACCTGCTCTACTGGAATGCCGACTCCACCCGCATGGCGGCCGCCAACCACTCTTTCTACCTGCGCAACTGCTATCTCGAGAACAACCTCTCGCGCGGCACGATGGAACTGGCGGGCCACACAGTCTCGCTCGGCGATGTCACCATTCCGATCTACAACCTCGCCTCGAGGGAAGATCACATCGCGCCGGCACTGTCCGTCTTCCTCGGCTCGAAATATTTCGGTGGCAAGGTCGAGTATGTGATGGCGGGCTCCGGCCATATCGCCGGCGTCGTCAATCCACCTGCGTCCAACAAGTATCAGTACTGGACCGGCGGCGCGCCGGCGGGCGATTTCAACCAATGGATTGCCGCCGCCACCGACCATCCAGGCTCCTGGTGGCCGCATTGGCAAAGCTGGATAGAGGCCAAGGACAACACCCGCGTGCCTGCCCGCAAACCCGGCAAGCATATGAAAACCTTGGGCGATGCTCCCGGCACCTATGTGAAGGTGCGTGTGTAACGGACTGTAATGTCTGGTGAGTTGACGGCCCGGTAAAAGCGGGCGAAATGGTGTCGTCAACCTTCAAGCGGCCGTAATTCGGCGATCCCTGCAAAAATACCTCCAGGCTTGCGGATTTGACACAGGTCTCGTTTCCGGATCGGAGACAAAGTCACCTCGACGCGGATATCGTGGTTCCGCGCCAAGGACACACCGACCGGGCATCGAGGGGGAATTTGACTTTGAAATCAGCAGGATGGAGCCTCGCAAAGGGAGAACGCCGCGCCATTGTGGCAGCGCTCTGCTCCGTGCTCCTGGCCTCCTGCACATCGGCCGGCGACCAGACGATGTCGGTCGGAATGCCCGGCTACAATGCCTCCGCATCGGACATCAACGCCGCTTCCGGCAAGCCGGCCGCCGGCGCCGATTCGTCGTCTCAGATGGCTACCACGCAGACGACCGTGATGAGCGAAAGCGATACGGCGCTGCCCGAAAAGGTCGCCTACGTGCCGGAGGCCAAGCCCCAAGCCGCGTTTCCGCTGACGACGCCGGCCGGCGCTGAAACCATCGCGGGACAAACGCCGCAGGCCCTTCAGCAGCCCGCCCAGACGGCGCAGCAGACCGATGCGGTTGCCCAGAAGATCGCCGCCGCCGATGCCGGCGTGACGAAGCCGGCCGCGGCACCGGCGATGAACAATCCCGTCTATGTGACCGCCGGGGAAATGCCGCAAGCCGAGGCGCCCAAGAAAAAAGGCTTCCTGGCCTCGATGTTCGGCGCCACGCCCGCTTCGGCGGCGCCTGCTCCGCTGATCAACACGCGATCGGGCGAACAGCCGGCCATACAGGCCAAGCCCGCGCCGGCGGCGGCAAAGCCGATCATCACGCTGGCCTCGGCCGATTCCACGGCAAAACCGATACAATTGGCTTCCACGGGGGATGAAGCCGGCCACATCACCGGCAGCGATGCCTTGCCCGGCGTGCGCCAGACCGCCCTGTTCGAGATCAAGCGAAAATCCGGCATCGACGACGAAAGCGACGTCGATCTCAACGAGGACGAAGGCTCGGGCGGCTCCTACCAGGTCGCGTCCGCCGCTGGCATGGCCCGTCTCGCGCCCAACGGGTTGCTCAAGCAGAACGAAAGCGTCGACGTCGCTTGCCTGAAGCCGTCGCTGGTTCGCGTGCTGAAGACGATCGAGGGCCATTACGGCCGCAAGATGATGGTGACCTCGGGCTATCGCGACCCGGCCCGCAACCGTCGCGCCAACGGCGCCAAGAATTCACTGCACATGTACTGCGCCGCCGCCGACATCCAGGTGCCCGGCGTCTCCAAATGGGAGCTGGCGAGCTACATCAGGACGATGCCCGGCCGCGGCGGCGTCGGCACCTACTGCCACACCGAATCGGTCCACGTCGACGTCGGCCCCGAGCGCGACTGGAACTGGCGCTGCCGCCGGCGCAGCGGCGGTGGCGACGGCTAGCGGCAAAGTCGTCACTCAGGCGAAGTTCTTTCGCGGAGACCTGGCATGGCGGGCGGCCGGACAGATAGCAACACCTTGCCGATGCTGATGAAATCGCTGATTTGGCGGGCCGGAAAAAAGTTGTCCAAGGCGGCACCTGACGGGTTGCCGGTTGCGCGCAACGCCAGTATAAGCCGCTTTCATCTGAGCGCGCCCATCGTCTAGCGGTCAGGACACCGCCCTTTCACGGCGGTAACAGGGGTTCGATTCCCCTTGGGCGTACCAGAGATTTCAAGCATGTGCCTGAAAACTCTTCTCATCATCTGTCCAATTGGCCAAAGGCAAATCGAACTCCAGCCATTGAAAAACCCGCCACCGTGAGGCAGCGGGCGAATGCGAGAGCCGGGAACCCGAGACAGGCTGCCGCGTTCTCTGGCATGCTCAAAAAGATCGCTTTGACTGCTGTGCTGGTCCAGGTCGCCGTCTTTTCGGCCCTTCTAACCCAGACGGTCTTCTTCGCCTCGACGGCCTCTCAGGCCGCCAACGCGCAGCAGCCCGATCAATCCGCGGCGGCAAAAGAGCGGGTATATGCAAGGCAGTTCACCATCGCCATGACGGCCCCGCTACCTCAACAGCGGCCGTGAATATCGAACTTCGGAGTAGGGATAGGATTCGGCGCTTGGACGTCGCTAACGATCCTAGACCGCCTCGATCAAGCCGTGCGCGTTTCAAGCTTGCAGCCGAATCCCGCCGTCCAGTTACTTGCTTGGGGAGATTGGAGGCCTCGCCTCGGAATCGAACCGAGGCTTCCGAGATTTGCCGTCTCTAGCGTAGCCGCTCCGCCACGAGGCCATGCAACTGGTAGTAGCGGTAAGAAGTTTAAAGGTTGTTGACGTCTTTGGTAAAAATTTCACTGATCCATACGATGGAAAAGGCGCGGCGCGGGATACGTCAATCAGATAGCAATGGCGTGCGGGCATCCCCCGCTGGTTCATCCCCGCCAGGAAAAACCTTGCTTCAGGCGGAAAGAACTGGCGCCGGCTGAGCCGTCACTCCGGCCAACAGTTCTCTTTGCACGGCCAGGAAAAACCTGCGTACTTCATCGGTGGCTGCGGCTTTATCCCTTCCCGATCCGACAACGAGATCGAGCAACTCCGCCGCTTTTGCCCTCCAGAACGAGGCGGCAGTTTCGCCTTGCAGGCTATCGAGCCTGGCGGCAACTTCCCGGACCAGGAATACCTGACGGTCGATCGGGAACGCACGAACTTTTTCTGAGGACATCTTCCGAACCCTGAACTGACGCAACGAATCAACCATCGCTGAACAGCAATGGCGTAGCCGTTAAGGTGGAAACGGAAGCTTAACGACGCCGTGCGCGTCTTCGTGGGTTTGCGGCAGGATGATAAGTGTGCAGCGCCCTGGCCACCGCATGGCCGCGTGTTTAAGCGGTTATTGCCGTTCGCCTGTGACAACCGCTATGGCCCTCAGGCCTGCAGTGCCCTCGCCTCGCCGCCGCGCTTGCGCGGAGCCAGCATGTCGCCAGCCATCAATCCGGTGACACGGCAGAACGCCATGAATGCTCGGCAGGCATCCTCGGTCTTGACCACGTCCACCGTGGCGCCAAAACAGGCATTGAAGGCTTTCTGATACACCGGTCCTTGCCGGCGTGCTGGCCAGTCCTGGAGAAAGTCGAGCGCCTGCTCGACGCTGTAGATCTCCTCGACGGGCAAGCCGGGGCCTTGCGCAATGCGCACCGGCACCTCGAACTGCAATCTGTCCATCCGTCATCTCCCGAACCGGCGTCGCCCAAGCAACGCCGTTCGTCGTCAAAAGTTGCCGTGACGGTTTTGTGCCATGCAAATGTGTCGTCACTGCGGAAGTGGCCCATGAGCAGGCTGCCATCAGCGACGCTTCGCGCGATCTGACCCGCTCGGGCGACCCAAGCGCATGACGGCCAGAAGCAAAGCAGCCGTGCAAAACCGGCGAGAGATCGCACCAACCAGACGAATATCCCGGCGGCGCCGGCCGTATCAGGCAGTTCTTCCTTGAACCTTTCGCCCCCAAGTGCCAAATCTGGTGGCATCTTCACGCCAGCACTCTTGCAGCGCCCCAGCTCTATACGGACAAAATGGTCACCTATCTCGACGCCGCCACGGCACCACTCAGAAACACCGGCCAGATCCGCCTCTATGGCGAGGAAGGTTTTGCCGGCATGCGCAGGGCATGCGACCTCACCGCGCGCTGTCTGGACGAATTGGTGCCGATGGTCGCTCCCGGCGTCACCACGGACACGATCGACCGCTTCGTCTTCGAGTTCGGCATGGATCACGGCGCACTGCCGGCGACACTCAACTATCGCGGCTACACCAAGTCGTCGTGCACCTCGATCAACCACGTTGTCTGCCATGGCATTCCCGACAGCAAGCCGTTGAAGGATGGCGACATCGTCAACATCGACGTCACCTACATC
Source organism: Mesorhizobium sp. B263B2A (assembly GCF_020165775.1). Classification (NCBI taxonomy): domain Bacteria; kingdom Pseudomonadati; phylum Pseudomonadota; class Alphaproteobacteria; order Hyphomicrobiales; family Phyllobacteriaceae; genus Mesorhizobium; species Mesorhizobium sp. B263B2A. The sequence goes on along the minus strand of NZ_JAIUIU010000003.1, from coordinate 24,631 downwards.
CTCGACGGCTGGCACGGCGATTCCTCGCGCATGTATCCGGTCGGCACCATCAAGCGAGCGGCGGAACGTCTGCTCGAGGTCACCCATGAATGCCTGATGCGCGGCATCGCGGCAGTCAGGCCGGGCGCACGCACCGGCGCCATCGGCGCCGCCATCCAGACCTATGCCGAGGCGGAGCGCTGCTCGGTGGTGCGTGATTTCTGCGGCCATGGCGTCGGCCAACTCTTCCACGACGCCCCGAACATCCTGCACTACGGCAACGCCAATGAAGGCGTGGAAATGCGGCCCGGCATGATCTTCACCATCGAGCCGATGATCAATCTCGGCCGCCCGCATGTGAAGGTCCTGTCGGATGGCTGGACCGCCGTGACGCGCGACCGCTCGCTTTCGGCGCAGTACGAGCACACGATCGGGGTGACCGACACGGGCTGCGAGATTTTCACGCTCTCGCCGAACAAACTCGACCGCCCCGGCCTGCCGGCCTGATATTCTTGACATTTCGGGCGACTGCTTTGCCCGATTGATTGCCGGATGCGGGGGCGGATGGGCAAGGCAAGCGACGACGACGAGCGGAGTTTCTTCTCCGAGGTGCCAGCCCGGCCGGCCGCGAAGGCCAGGCCGGCGATCGAGGAGAAGCCCCACTATCTCGGCCATCGCGACCGATTGCGCGAGCGCTTTGCCTCGGCCGGTCCCGACGCCCTGCCCGACTACGAGCTCCTGGAACTTTTGCTCTTCCGGCTGATCCCGCGCGCCGACACCAAGCCGGCCGCCAAGGCGCTGCTGGCGCGCTTCGGCACGCTGGCCGAAGTGCTTGGCGCGCCCGTCGGGCTGCTGCAGGAGGTCAAGGGCATTGGCCCCACGGTGGCGCTCGACCTGAAGATCGTCGCGGCGACCGCGCAGCGCATGGCGCGCAGCGAGATCCACGGCCGCGAGATCCTCTCCTCATGGCAGCAGCTTCTCGATTATTGCCGTTCGGCCATGGCTTTCGAGGCGCGCGAGCAGTTCCGCATCCTGTTCCTCGACAAGAAGAACACGCTGATCGTCGACGAGGTACAGCAGACGGGCACGGTCGATCATACGCCCGTCTACCCCAGGGAAGTGGTCAAGCGGGCGCTCGAACTGTCTGCGACCGCGATTATCCTGGTGCACAACCATCCGTCAGGCGACCCGACGCCATCGCGCGCGGACATCGAGATGACCAAGCAGATCATCGATACGGCCAAGCCCCTCGGCATCGCCGTCCACGATCACATCATCATCGGGCGCAAAGGCCACGCCTCGATGAAAGGTCTGCTGCTGATCTAGGGCAACAAAACACACGTCGTGAAGTCGTCTTCGCCAAGACGAAACCAAGCGTTCGAGCTTGGCGTAGCAGTGCCGCGGGTTGGCACTAGGACCAAGGTCCCGCCGACATGGGACTTCAGTACTGCATCAGCTTTATGGCGCTGATTTCTTTGTATTATCAAACCGTTACCGCGTCTTCTGGCTGCGGGCTCGCGTATTGATACGGCATTTGTCTAAAGTTTACTCTGTAGAATTAGCGATTTCTCATACGACCCTTTCTTAGCTGTCGGGCGGATGGCGATTCCTCGAGGAGGTTACCATGACAACCCGAAAAACTCTGTTTGCGTCCCTTGCCGCATTGGCGCTCCTGGCATCTCCGGCGCTCGCTGGTGGCAACGGGCACGGCGGTGGCAATGGCGGCGGTAACGGCGGTGGCAATGGCGGTGGCAACGGCAACGGCGGTGGCAATGCAGGCGCCACGCACGGCAACAGCGGCGCTTCGCATGGCAAGTCCTCGTCGGCCCCGGGGCAGGTAGCAAAGGCGCAAAAGGACACGACGGTAGACACGAGCACACAAGTCTCGTCCGTGCCCAAGGAAAAGAACATCCACGCCAAGCTTGGCCGGTTGAATTCTCTGCAGCGCAACATAAACGCCTATATGAACTCCAAGAGCAAGAAGTTCGCCGGGGTTCAGGCATTCGTGACCCAATCCGCGAAAGCCAAGGTCGCGCAAGCCGCGGCTGAGACGGCGGCAGCCACAGCGGCAGCGGCCCAGGCCAAACTGGATGACCTGAACACGCAGCTGGCCGGCCTGGACCCTGTCGCCAACGCCACACAGATCCAGGCCTTGAATAAGCAGATCACGGCTCAGACGGCCGTTGTCGCCGACGCCAACGCGGCCGCCGCCGAAGCTGAGGCAGCAGCTGCCACGGCCACCGTCGGCACCGATCAGGCATCACTCGACGCGGCGCTGGCAAACATGGCCAACAAGCCCATAGACGCCGAGGTCACGACTTGGGCCCAAGGCGTCCTTGCCGACAAGATCGACCAGACGGCCGCCAAGATCGAAGCGGAAACGACGCCGTAGGCGTTCACCAAAACGACATTACCCTTATTGGTCAAAGATGATGCCGTCGGGTTCGCCCGGCGGCATTGTTGTTTCTGGTCGTAGCGGAACGCCCAAGGCCATTCGGCGCGGCAGATGTCGGCCGAGTTGCTGGAGGTGCTGCGACAAGCGCCGGTCAAGCGTCACGCTCGAACGAAATGCAGGAAATTTGAAAATCGTTCAATCCTGGAAAGAGCAATCCAACCATCCCCATCTTCCGGGATCAGCCTTCCAGTTAACATGAGAAAACTTCAATTCTTTAGAAAATCATTTCGTTGAGGCGTGGCACATCCACTGCTACCGTTTGAAACGCTTCAATTGGAACCATGCACTTGCAACGCAAGCGCCCTACCATAGCGGATGTCGCACGAGCCGCCGGTGTCTCCATCGGCACGGTTTCGAACTTCATCAATGGAACCGCCGGCCTCAGGGACGACACACGCGAACGCATCGAGAAGGCGGTTGCCGCATTGATGTACCGGCCCAGTTCCTTCGCGCGTTCGCTGCCCGGCCGCGGGCCCCGCAGGCCGAAAAATCTCGATCACCTGCCAAGGCTTCTGGTCGCCGGCCGCGTGAGTGTCGACTTCCTGTGTCGAGTCGACGTGCTGCCTCATCGTGACGACCGGATCACCGCAAGCCATATCGAAAAGGCGCTGGGCGGACCAGCTGCCAATCTCGCGGTTGCCGCCGCCGGCGTTGGGTCGCCCTACGCCCTTGACGTGGAACTGGCAACGGCAGTCGGCAGGGACGCCGAGAGCGACTGGGCGCTGGGCGAGCTCTCCAAACTGGGTGTCCACGCCCTCCCCATCCGCAGCACGCCCAATAGCCGGCTCTCACAGGCGATCGTCATCATCGAGCGCAACGGCAGCCGCACCATCATCAGCGAACCGTTCGAACTGGGCGAGGTCGACCTGACCGCCAATCTGGACATCCAGCCCGAGCAGCGTCCGGCCTGTCTTCATATCGAAGGTTTTCATTATGAGACGATGACGGCATCAATCGAACGCTTCCATCAGGCCGGCTGGAAGGTGAGCCTGCATTCGGCCGGCTTACCCAGAAGCGCGCGCACACCCGAAACCTTCGCGAACATGGTCAAACAGATCGATCTGACCTTCATCAACGACGTGATGATGCGGGAGATTTTCGGCTTTCGTACCGGGATGGCGACCATGATCGAAGAGGCGCGGCTGATCCTCTCGCGTATCAAGCAGCGCGGAACGGTCGTGATCACCCTCGGCGAATTCGGCGCCGTCGTCTTCCCGTCGGGCGGCGGCCGGCAGATCGAGGTGCCGGCACTGCCGGTCAACCGCGTCGATGCCACCGGCGCCGGTGACAGCTTCGCCGGCATCTTCCTCAGCCTGTGGCTGCATGGCGCATCGCTGGACGCCGCGGCCCGCTACGCCGCGATCGGCGCGAGCCTGACGACAACGGTCGAGGGCGCGCAGGGCTATATAGCGGATTTCGCGACCCTCAAGGCCACCGCCTTGGCGCACGACGCTGTGATGGCAAGCTAAATCAAAGACTTATCGGTTCTGGACATCCGCCATCTGGCGACATCAGGAGAGCATGATCATGGCGAAAGCAAAAGTCCTTCTGGTTGGCGAAAGTTGGATGAGTTCGGCGACCCACTACAAGGGGTTCGACCAGTTCGGCAGCGTCACCTTTCATCTCGGCGCAGCGCCCCTCGTTGCCGCCCTGAAGGACAGCGAATTCGATCTTGAGTACATGCCGGCCCATGAAGCCGTCGAAAAGCTGCCCTTCACCATGGAGGGTCTTTCGCAATACAAGGCGATCATCCTCTCAGACATTGGCGCGAATTCGCTTCTGCTCCACCCCGATGTCTGGCTACACGGCAAGACGGTCCCCAACCGGCTCAAGCTGCTGCGCGACTGGACGCTGGCCGGCGGCGGTCTGATCATGATTGGCGGCTACTTCTCCTTCCAGGGCATCGATGGCAAAGCCCGCTGGCATCGCACGGCTGTCGAGGAAGCGCTGCCGGTGACCTGCCTTCCCAATGACGACCGGCTTGAAATCCCAGAAGGCTTCCGGCCCGAGATCACCGGCCCCAGTGATCATCCGCTCTTTGCCGGCATTGACGGGCAATGGCCCGTTCTTCTCGGTGCCAACGAGGTCGTTGCCCGCGACCGGGACGATGTCGAAGTGCTGGCACGGCTGCCGCAGGACCAGGGCGGTCACCCCCTGCTGGTTACCGGGCGCCATGGTAAAGGCCGCACCCTGGTCTGGACATCGGATATCGGCCCGCACTGGCTGCCCAACAGTTTCGTCGAATGGCCGGGCTACGCGCGCCTTTGGAAGAATGTGCTGCGCTGGGTGAGCAACGCCGCCTAGCCAATCGGCAGTCGCCGGAGGAACCGTCATGACAGCACCTTTTCTTGTCGCCAGAAACATCGCCAAGCGCTTTGGCGCACTGACCGCGCTGGCAAATGTCGACCTGGAGATTCGCTCCGGCGAGGTGCTGGCGCTGCTTGGCGACAATGGCGCGGGCAAATCGACCTTCATCAAGATCCTGGCAGGCGCCCATGCGCCCAGCGATGGCGAACTCGTCATCGAGGGCAATCCAGTTGCCTTTTCCTCCCCCAAGGACGCGGCCTCATCGGGAATCGCTACAATCTTCCAGGAACTGGCGCTTTCCGAGAACCTATCGATCGCCGAAAACGTCTTCCTCGGCCGAGAATTGAAACGCTCCATTTTGGGCATTCCGTTTCTGAAGCGCCAGGAAATGCGCCAGCGCGTCGACGGTCTGCTGAGGGAGCTCGACGCTCATATTTCCGACCCGGAAGCGCCCGTCGGAAGCCTGTCGGGCGGCCAACGTCAGGCCGTCGCGATCTGCAGGGCACTCAATTTGAACGCCAAACTGGTCATCATGGACGAGCCAACCGCAGCCCTGGCCGTCGCCGAGACCCGCAAGGTGCTGGCATTGACGCGGCGGCTTGCCGCGCGCGGCTGTGCCGTCGTCCTCATCAGCCACAACATTTCCGAAGTCTTCGAAGTTGCCGACCGGATCGTGGTGTTCCGGCGTGGCCGCAAGGTGGCCGAACGGCTGGCGGCCGAAACCAATCACGAGGAAGTCGTTTCGCTCATAACAGGCGCTCATCCCGACGTGCGGGCGCTCGAAAAAACAAACTGAAACGCACGTCATTTCCAGAGAGGATCAAACCACAATGCTTTCACATTTCAAGAAAGTGCTCGCAGCCTCAGCTCTGTCACTCGCTGTCGCAACCGCAGCGCACGCCGCCGACAAGCACAAAGTCGCTTTCGTACCCCAGTTGATCGGCATTCCCTATTTCAACGCCATGGAAGCCGGCGGCAATCGCGCCGCCAAGGATCTCGGCGTCGATTTCATCTACTCCGGCCCGGTCGACACCAATCCGGTCGACCAGTTGCAAATCGTGCAGAACCTGATCGACCAGGGCGTCGAGGCGATCTCGGTCAGCGTTCTTGATGCCTCCAGCATCGCGCCCGTGGTCGAGAGCGCCAAGGCGAAGGGCATCAAACTGTTCACCAGCGACAGCGATGCACCCGATAGCGGCCGTGCGGTCTACGTGGCCCAGGCAACCGACGAAGGCCTCGGCACCACGATCGTCGACGAGTTGGTCAAGCGCGTCGGCGAGGACGCAACGATCGGCATCGTCTCCGGCGAAGCGACGGCGTCCAATCTCAATGCCTGGATCGGCTTCATGCAGAAGGAAGCCGCCGCCAAATATCCGAAGCTCAAGCTGCTCGCGCCGCAATTTGCCGGCGGCACAGCCGAGCGCGCCGCGCAGATCTCCGGCGATCTCATGGCCGCCAATCCCGATATCAAGGCCATCATTGCCGTCGCATCCTCGACATGCCCGGGCGTTGCCCAGGCCATAGAGACCGCCGGCAAGATCGGCTCCGTCATCGGCGCCGGCTACTGCAGCCCGAACACGGCGCGGGCCTACCTGAAGAGCGGGGCCTTCGGCTTCACCGTGCTGTGGGATCCCGAGCAGCTCGGCTATCTCACGGTCTGGGCCGGCAAGCAGCTCATCGACGGCAAGGCCTTCGAGGCGGAAAACAAGATCGCCGGCCTGGAAAAGCCTGTCACCTACGATGCCGCCAAGGGCATCCTGCTGCTCGGGCCGCCGGCTGTCTTCACCAAGGACAATGTCGACAAGTTCAACTTCTGAGCCTGACATGAGCGCGATGCGACAGGCTGCAAATGGTGTCTTCTCCATGAACGGACGAGAGTGGTCTCTGCTTGTCGCCTGTTTGCTGGCGATCGTCATCTTTTCTGTCGCATCACCCCACTACGCCACATCAGGCAATGCGGCGACAGTCCTGCGCAACAGCGTCGAACTTCTGTTGATCGGCCTTGGCATGACCCTGCTTCTGGCCATGGGCGGCATCGATGTGTCGATCGGCATCGTCATGGGTCTCGCGGCGATTGCCATCGGCCGCGTGCTCGGCGCGAACGGCAATCCGGTGCTGGCGATCGTTGTCGGCCCGTTGGTCGGGGCATTGCTGGGATGCGTGACGGCCACCGTCGTCGTCCTCGGCCGCGTTCCGGCGATTGTCGGAACGCTCGGCCTGCTCGGCGTCTACCGCACCGCCGTCTTCGCCCTTCTCGGCGGGCAATGGCTTTCCGGCCTGCCCTCGAGCCTCACCAATCTTCTTGCAGCCACTATACTTGGTGTCCCCGTTCCTGCCTTGGTGATCGCGGTGGCCTATCTGATCGTCTGGATGGCGTTGCGTCGAACGCCCTATGGACTCTATCTGCTGGCAATCGGCAATTCGGAGGAAAAGGCGCGGCTGTCGGGAATACCGGTCATAAAGACCCGCTTCATGACCTTCGTCATCAGCGGGGTCCTGACTGGCATTGCCGCGACTTTCTACGTCGCCACCTACCGTAATGTGGAAATGACCATCGGCAGCACGCTGGCGCTGGATGCCATTGCCGCGGTCATTCTCGGCGGCACAAGCATATTGGGTGGCAAATGCAGCCTGATCGGCACCGTGCTCGGCGTGCTCCTCCTGCGAATCCTCCAGAACGGACTGCTGCTGATTGGCGTCCCCTCGCTCTGGCAGCCCGTGGTCACCGGTGTTCTCATCATCGGCGTGCTCGGTTTCGAGGCCATCTCCGGCCGATTGCCACTTAGCCTGATACAGCGAGCCCGCGCATGAAAACACTCCGCAACTTGCAAGGCCCCGCCCTCACCCTGGCCTTGCTCTGTGGGCTTTGGCTGGTCGTGATTGTCGGCCTGCTGGCGCTGAGGCCCTCGGTTTTCAATCTCGGCACCGTCACCACCGTTCTTCAGTTTTCGACGATCCTGGCGCTGGTTGGCCTGGGTCAAGGGCTGGTCATCATGGCCGGCGGCGCCGGCATCGACCTTTCGGTCGGCGGCGCGGTCTCGCTTTCGGCCATCGTCGCAATGCTCTGCCTCAAGCTGGGCCTGCCACCAACCCTGCTGCCGGCGATCTGCATCCTCGCCGGCGCAATGCTCGGCGCATTGAACGGATGGCTGGTAAACGGGCTCGCCCTTCTCCCCTTCATTGCGACGCTTGGCACATTTTTCGTCTATTCCGGCGCGGCACTTGCCGTTACCGGGGGTGCCGCCCAGGCAGGCGTGCCCTCGTGGCTGCTTGTGTGGGGGCGCGGCGTCGTCATGGGCATTCCAATGCCCTTCCTCACGCTTGCCATTCCGTGCTTTGCCCTTGCCGGCCTGGTGCTGATCTCGACGGCCTGGGGGCGTTGGATCTACGCCATGGGCTTCAACGAACGCTCGGCCAAACTGGTCGGCATTCCGGTCGACCGCGTGCGCTTCATTCTTTATGTGCTGAGCGGCGCGCTCGCCGGCGCTGCCGGTCTGGTTTCGCTCGCCTGGCTCGGCAGCGGCAGGCCCAATATCGGCCAGAACCTCGAACTCGAATCGCTGACCGCCGCCATGTTGGGAGGCATCGTCATCACCGGCGGACGCGGCGGCGTCGGCGGCGTGTTTGCGGCCGTCCTGCTGCTGGTCACGCTGAAGACCGGCCTTCTGCAATTGAACATTAACACGGTTTGGCAGGTGGGGATTGTCGGCGCCCTTCTGGTTTTCGTCCTTCTCGCCGACCGACTGTCCCAACGTTGGAGATCATGATGCCGTCCAAAGAAGAGATCATCGCCGCGCGCGTCGAGGCGAGTGCCGACCGTATTGTCGCAACGCTGAGCGATCTCGTCGCCTTCCCCTCGATCGTGAAATCCAACCCTAAGGAAGCCGGCCCCGGCGAGCGTGATTGCCAGCTCTATCTGCAAAAACGCATCGAAGCGCTTGGCTTCTCGACCGACCTCTGGGATCCGGACGGCCCGGCGCTCTACGAGAAATACAAGGGACGCGCCGGCGCCAACAAGGGCCGGACATTCGAGGGCCGGCCCAATCTCGGCGGCGTCCTGAAGGGTACGGGTGGAGGACGCTCCATCATGCTCACCGGCCATATCGACGTCGTCCCGCCGGGCGCCGCGAGCCATTGGACGACCGACCCGTTCCAGCCCGTCCTCAAGGACGGCTTCCTGCACGGCCGCGGCACGGTCGACATGAAAGGCGGCGTCGCCTGCATGCTGATGGCTGTCGAGATCCTGAGGGACCTCGAGATTCCCCTGTCCGGCGACGTCGTCTTCACGACCGTGGTCGATGAGGAGATCGGCGGCATGGGCTCGCTTGCCATGGTCGATCGCGGCTTTCACGCCGACGCCGGCATCATGACCGAACCGACGGCGAACAAGATCGCACCACTCTGCCACGGCATCCTGTGGGGCAGGATCATCATCGACGGCATAGGCGGCCACGCGGAGCTCACGCCGAATGCCTGGTATTCGAGCGGCCCGGTCGATGCCGTCCAGCTTTGCCGGCAAATTCTCGACGGCATAGACATTCTCAACCGGCGCTGGATGTTCGATCCCAGGAAAAACCATCCCCTGATGGACCTGCCCAACCAGGTCATCGTCACCCAGATCAATGCCGGCGAGCACCCTTCTTCAATGGCGGGTCGCGGCGAAATCATCATCGACGCGCAGTATCTGCCGAGCGAACATGACGAGTTCAGGCTGGGTGGCAACGTCAAACGCGAAATCGAAGAGCATATCGCCAACGTCTGCCAGGCAGACCCCTATCTGCGAAAGCACCCGGCCCGCGTCGAATGGATTCTCGACGCGGACTGCGCCGAGATCCCGTCGGACAACCCGTTCGTCGGCGCCTTCCAGCAGGCGGTCGAGGAAGCCAATCTGTCACCGGTCCTCAGCGGCTTTGGCGCGCATAGCGACATCGGCCTGCCGACCGGCCTTGGCAACACACCAACCGTCAACTTCGGCCCGGGCGACCCGGCGCAAGCGCATCAGCCCAACGAGCGCGTTTCGGTCCGCGATCTCGTCGATTGCACAAAGGCGATTGCGATTGCCGTCGAGAAATGGTGCCGCTAACAGGCCACAGAACCGGGTGGCCGGTCACCCGCCAAATCGTGGCTCCGGCACGCCGGTAACGCCGAGGCCGGTGATGGCGAACAGGCTGCCGCGCAGGACACCGTCGCCGGGAAAGCGCGGCAGTGGCGGCTTGGCCATCGAGGTGACGTAGAGCGTGTCGAGCTTCGGCCCGCCGAACATGACGCTGGTGATCTTCTTCACCGGCATGTCGATAATGCGATCTATGCTGCCGTCCGGCGCATAACGCACCAGCCTGCCGTCATAGACCAGCGCATTCCACAGATAGCCCTCGGCGTCGACGGTCGAGCCATCGGCCGCACCGCCCCGGCTTGTGTCGACGCGGGTATAGGTGCGGCGGTTGGTGGCCGTACCGGTGGCGATGTCGTAGTCGTAGGCCCAGATCTCGCCGGTCCAGGTGTCGGCGAAGTAGAAGGTGCGGTCGTCGGGGCTCCAACACGGGCCGTTGGAGCAGATGATGCCGGAATCGATCCGGGTGACGGAGAAATCCGGATCGAGCCGGTAGAGCCCGCCTGAAGGCCCCTCCTCCATCGTATCCATCGAGCCGGCGAAGAAACGGCCGTGCCGGTCGACCTTCCCGTCGTTCAGCCGGTTCATCGGCTTGTCCGGCTCCGGATCATGGATCAGCGTCACCTCGCCGGTGGCGAAATCGAGCAGATGGAAGCCGCGCTGCAGCGAAACCACCGCGCCGCCGCCGTCCTTGCGCAGCGCCATCGAGCCTATCTTCATCGGCACGTCCCAGGAGCGGATTTCGCGCCCGTCGGCGGTCGCCCGGAACACCCGCCCGTCGAAACTGTCGATCCAGTAAAGGCGCTCCTGTTCGACGTCCCAAAGCGGCCCCTCTCCCAAGGTGGTCTTCACATCCACCACGACTTCGATCTTCATGCTGTCCTCCTCTCTTTGACGCCCGCGCGGCGATTGGTCGGGCCGCGTCAGAAGGCAACCTTGTCGCCACCCTTCAGGGACAGGATTTCGCGCGCCTCGTCCGGCGTCGCCACCTCCATGCCGAGCCCCTCGATGATCTTGCGCGCCAGCACGACCTGTTCGGCGTTCGACTTGGCGAGCTTGCCCTTGCCGGCCCACAGGCTGTCCTCCAGCCCGACCCGGATGTTGCCGCCGAGCGCGGCCGATTGCGCGGCGATGCGCAGTTGGCTGGCGCCCGCGCCGAGCACCGACCAGCGGAACTGGTCGCCGAACAGCCGGTCGGCGGTGCGCTTCATATGGGCGACGTCTTCCGGATGGGTGCCGATGCCACCGAGCAGGCCGAACACCGACTGCACGAAGAACGGCGGCTTCACCAACCCGCGATCGGCGAAATGGGCGAGGTTGTAGAGGTGGGCAATGTCGTAGCACTCGAACTCGAACCGCGTGCCGTTGTCGTAGCAGGTCGCCAGAATGTACTCGATGTCCTTGAACGAGTTGCGGAAGACCAGGTCGCGCGTCGCCTCCAGATGCGGCTTTTCCCAGTCGAACTTGAAGGTCTCGTATTTATCGGCGAGGTGATAAAGCCCGAAATTGATCGAGCCCATGTTGAGCGAAGCGACTTCCGGTTTGAACTGGGCGGCTGGGCGCACGCGCTCTTCTACCTTCATGTACGGACTGCCGCCGGTGGTGATGTTGATGGCGGCATTGGTGCCTTGCTTGACGCGTGGCAGGAAGCGGGCAAAGGCCTCCGGCGTCTGGTCAGGCTTGCCCGTCTCCGGGTCGCGGGCGTGCAGATGCAGGATCGCGGCACCGGCCTCCGCCGCGGCGATCGCTTCCGACGCGATCTGGTCCGGCGTGATCGGCAGGTAGGGCGACATGGTCGGCGTGTGGATCGCCCCGGTCACCGCACAGGTGATGATGACCTTGCCCCTGGTCGCCGTCGCGCCGGGCTTGCGGCTGGTTTCTTTCATTGTCCGAACTCCTGATCCGATTTCTTCTTGTGTGCCGCCAGCGCCATCAGCCGGCGATCTCGCCAGACCTGCCGCCCGCCCAGATTTTCCCTCGGCAGGCGCTTGCTGCGCTCGGCCTCGACGGTTGCCATGACCTCACCCGCCCAGTCGACCCGGCGCAGCATCTGCGGGAAGATGTTGGAGTAGATGCCCTGGTAGCGATCGACATAATCGCGCACGCCGCCGGGCGCATTGAGGTCGATGGTCTCGAACGGCCCCATGAACGACCAGCGCAGCGCCAACCCGTCGCGGATGCCGATGTCGACATCCTCGACGCTGGCATAGCCGTCGGCGACGAGCCGGAAGGCTTCCTCAAGCAAGGCGCCCTGTAGCCGGTTCATGATGAAACCGTCGAGCTCGCGCTTCATCACCAGCGGCGCATGGCCGGCATCGATGAGGAAGGCGCGTGTTCTTTCAAGCGTCTCGGCGGAGGTCCATGGCGCCGGCACCACCTCCGCCGCCGGAATGAGGTAGGGCGGATTGATCGGATGCACGACCAGGCAGCGGTGCCGTCCCTTTAGATGGTCGGTGAACTTCGACGGCAACAGCGCCGAGGTGGAACTGGCGATCATCGTTTGCGGGCCGGCCAGACTGTCGATCAGGGAGAACACTTCCCGCTTCACATCGAGGTTTTCAGGCGTGTTCTCCTGAACATGGGTTGCTCCGGCCAGCGCCTCCTCCAGTTCCGCCGCGATTGCGATGCGGCCAAGCACGGTGTCGACGGACTGCCCACGCAGCAGGTCGTTCGAAGAAAGATCGCCAAGCACGCCTTCTATGTAGTCGCGCGCGCCGCCCGTCGCGGCGGGCGACTGGTCCCACATCCGCACGTCATGGCCGGCGCGGGCGAAGCTGATCGCCCATGCCCGCCCGATGAAACCGCTGCCGACAATCGCAACCTTTGCCATGGATCGGCCCTCCCTAGAGCGTTTCGACGTTGCCGTCGACGCCGAGCGACTGCCCGGAAATGTTGATGCCGGCGTCCGACAGCAGGAAGGCGACCATGGAGGCGACGTCATAGGGACTGGTCATGCGGCGCAGCGAGATGTTCTGCAGGTAGCGAGCGGTCATCTCCTCGTGGCTGATGCCGACCTGCCTGGCGCGCGCCGAGATGACGCCCTCGATGCGCGGCCCTTCGATGATGCCCGGCAGGATGGCGTTGACCCTGATGCCGTGCGGCCCAAGCTCCTTGGCGAGGCTTTGGGTGAAACCGATGACGCCGAACTTGGCCGCCGAATAGGGCGTGCGGAAGGCATAGCCGTGGCGGCCGGCCGCCGATGACATCGACACAATCGAGCCGCCGCCCGCCGCCTTGATCAGCGGCACGGCGCGACGCGCGCACAGGAACTGGCCGGTAAGACAGATGTCGATGCAGCGCCGCCAGTCGTCCGGTTCGATCTCGTCGACACCACCGGTCGGCCCGGCAATGCCGGCATTGTTGATCAGTGCGTCCAGCCCGCCGAGTTTTTCCTCGACCGCCTCGAACAGCCGATCGACGTCATCGTCGCGCGAGACATCGGCCTTGACCGCCGCGACGAGGTCGATCTTGCCAGGCGCGGCGGCAAGTGCCTCGTCGGAAACGTCGCAGACGACGACACGCGCGCCAAGCCGCGAGAGCGTGTCGGCGATGGCAAAGCCAATGCCGCCGGCGCCCGCCGTCACCAGCACGCGCTGTCCTTTCAGACCGGCCAGGAATTCGTCCGCCGTTTGAGGTGCCTTTGCGCTCATCGTTCCGTCCTTTTCATTGCAACTGCCGCTCGCGCAACGCCATGACGGCGCCCAGAACGACCAGTCCGTAGAGAATTGCCCTCGTGGCGTAGGGCAGCGTGGTACCGGCCAGCAGCATCTGCAGCGCCGTCAAAAGCAGCACGCCTCCGAGCATGCCGAGATAATGGCCGCGCCCGCCGGTGATCAGCGCACCGCCCACCACCACGACGGCGATCGACGGCAAGAGATAGTCGTCGCCCATGCCGAGGCTCGCCTGGCCGGAGAAGCCGGTCAGCATGATGCCAACGACAGCGGCGCAGACTGCCGACAGCATATAGACCAGGATCAACGTGCGCTCGACGCCGATGCCGGACAGGCGCGCCGCGCGCAGCCCATTGCCGATGCCGTAGACCCGGCGCCCGAACGGCGTGCGTCCAAGCAGCAGCACCGCCACCACCACGAAGACGACCATCAGCAGGACCACCGGAGTCACGAAACCGAGCTTGGCGGTCATGAACCAGCGCAGCATCGGCGAGGAAAAACCGGCCGGTGTGCCCTGCGAATAGAGCAGTGCGAAGCCTTGCAGGATGCCGTTGGTGGCGAGCGTCATGACGATCGGCGAGATGCCGAGATAGACGATGCCGAAGCCATTGGCGAAGCCGATGGCACAGGCCATCACCAGCACGACAGGCAAGGCGTAGAGGAGTGCCGCGTCGGAGCCGTTGACCATGCCGGCCAGGATGATGCCGGAAATACCGATCGTCCACGGCACGGAGAGATCGAGGCCGCCGGTCAGGATGACCGTTCCCTGTCCCAGCGCCAGCACGGCGAGAAAGGACGACAGCACCAGCAGTGAATTCCAGTAACCGGGGTTGAGGATGGCGCGGCCGAGCCAGATCTGGGTGACGACCACGATGATGAGCAGGCAGACATAGGCAGGCAGCGCGTAGCGCAGCGTCTCCGCGTTGCGAACATGGAAGGCGGGACGCGGAGATGCTGTGTCGGGATTGCCATGCGAGGGTCCGGCAATCTTGAGCCGCCGGTCGATCGGTTCAAGCTGCGAGGGCAGAATACCCGCGCGCCAGGCGGCGAGCCGGGCTCGCGCCGCGCGCAGTTGCACGGCAAGCACCGATGCGTGAGACAAGGATCCGGCAAGGGCCGCCAGCACCAGGATGGTGCCTTCGGCGATGGTCGAATAATAGGCCGATACATTGAGCACCAGCAGGATGTTCACCACCATCATCAGGATGTAGGCGCCGAACACAGAACCCACCGGACCACCCTGCCCGCCGCCCAGGCGCGTGCCGCCGACAACCACCGCCGCGAACATAGACAGAAGCAGCGGATTGCCGACCAGCGGGTCGCCGCTGCCGGTCTGGGCGCTGATGAAGACGCCGGCAAGGCCGTAGCAGCCGCCGGCGATCACATAGACGGCAAAGCGCACCAGCACGACGTTGATGCCGACGGCGGCGGCCGAATCCGCGTCGCTGCCGACCGCATAGAGCGCCGTGCCGAAACGGGTTCCCTTCAGCCAGAACCAGGCGAGCAGGACGACGCCGATCACCACCAGCGGCATTGGCAGCCAGCCGGTGATCGCGTCGCCCAAATAGAAGGTGCCGAGATCGGGCGACACGAAGCCGCCGGGCTTGTCCATCACCAGCAGCGTCACGCCTTGCAGGATGAACATGGTGGACAGCGTCACCACGATGGGCTGCATGCGCAGCACCGCGATGAAGAAGCCGTTGAAGGCGCCCACCGCCATGCCGACGCCGATGCCGACGGCCGTCCACAAGAGGATGCTTGCGCCTGGCGCCATCGGATCCATGCTCGATGCCAGCACGGCATTGACCAGCGATATCACCGCGCCGGCGGACAGATCGAAGCCGCCCGACAGGATCACGATCGTCTGGCCGATCGCCGCAAGCGCCGAGGTCGCGCCGCCGCTCGACAGGAACGACACGTCGAAATAGGTCAGCGGCCCGGCGCTGATCCAGTCGACGATGAAAAGCAGGATCGCAAGGACGCCCGCGGCGATCAGTGCACCGCGATTGCGTATCAGCGCACGGCGCAGGCCGAATCCGGCGGAAGCAGAGGGGGAAACGCTGCTCATGCGGCTATATCCCCGCCATGTCCAAGCGCCGGCCGCATGATGGCAGGCTCGGCGATGGCGTCGCCTTCGAGCTCGGCCGCGATGCGCCCGTCATAGAGAACCAGGACCCGGTCGCACTGGTGGACCAGTTCGGGAATCTCGGTCGAGTGCAGCAGGATCGAGCCGCCGGCAGCGACGTAGTTTCGCATCATCACATAGAGCTCGTGCTTGGTGCCGACGTCGATGCCGCGCGTCGGATCGAACAACAGCAGGATGCGGCTCTGCGCCACCAGCCATTTGGCAATGGCGATCTTCTGCTGGTTGCCACCCGAAAAAGCTCCGGCCCGCGTCCACAGCGCGCGGCGGTCGACTTCGACGGTGGCGAACGCCGCCTCGACGGAGCGGGCCTCGGCCACGGCATCGACAAGGCCGAAGCGTGTGAAGCGCGACACCACGGGCAGTGTGGCGTTCTGGCTGCCCGGCAGTTTCAGGAACAGGCCCTCGGATTTGCGGTCCTCCGGCACCAGGCCGATGGCCATGTTGGGCAGCAAGGCATCCGCCGGAGAGCCGAGCCAGACCTTGCGGCCGTCGACAAGGACGTCGCCGCGGGTGATTTCGGCCATGCCGAAGCAGGCTAGAAAGAGGTCCTGCTGGCCCATGCCCTGCAGCCCGGCAATGCCCAGGATCTCGCCGCGGCGCAGATCGAAGCTCGCGCCGTCGAGCTTGCGCCCGACCTTCAAGTCACGCACGCCCAGGACCGGCGGACCGAAAGCCTGGGCGCCATCGGGCTTGGGCGGAAAGGTCTGTTCGATGCTGCGGCCGATGATCTTTTCGATGACGTCGGCGTCCGAGACATCGGCAACCGGCGCGGTGACGATGTGGCGGCCATTCCTCAGGATCGTCAGCGTGTCGCAAAAAGCGCGGACCTCGCGCATGCGATGGGTGATGAAGACGATGGTGGTGCCTGCCGCCTTCAGTCTGGCGATGATGTCGCCCAGCCACTCGACATCGCGACCGGCGAGCGTCGAGGTCGGCTCATCGAGCAGCAGGATGCGTGGCTTGCGGTAGACGGCGCGCGCGATCTCGATCTTCTGGCGCACGGAAAGCTCGAGCTCGCCCACCTCGGCATCGAGATCGACGGAAAAGCCGAGCTCGTCGATATGGCGACGGACCGCCTTGCGCGCCGCCGCGCGCCGGATCAGGCCGGAGATGCCGATCGGAGCATAAGGCATCAGCATGTTGTCGAGGACCGAGAGGTCGCGCACCAGCGTCATTTCCTGGAACGCCGTCTGCACGCCCAGCGCGTGTGCCGCGCGTGGTGCGCCGTAGCCGATCTCCTTGCCGAAGACACGGACATGGCCGGCACTCGGCCGCACCAGCCCGGACAGCAGTTTCACCAGCGTCGACTTGCCGGCTCCGTTCTCGCCCAGCAGTGCGTGGACGCTGCCGGGCGCGATGCGGAACGACACGCCGTCCAGCGCCACCGTTGGCCCGAAGGCCTTGCCGATGCCGTCGATCTCGATGGCGGGAAGCGCTGGGTGTTCTGTCATGTCCTCGATCGCCGGGCTGCGCACTTCTGGGCGACACGCATTAGCGCGGATCGACGATGCACGGACAAGATGTCCGCGCATCGTCAGGGTTTTCCTGGGAGGCTAGTTCTCGGGCTGTCCGACGAGGGCGGCGTTGAGGCCGATCTCGGGCGTCTGGTCCGAAAAGATCGAAGCGAACCAGCCGGGATTGGAAACCAGTGACGGCTTGAAGACGTTGCAGCCGGCCTTCATCTCCGCCCAGGTGCCCTCGTTGCACAGCTTGATCGTCTCGTTGGTGACGACCGGCAACGGCAGGATCGTGGTCTTCGGCACGTCCTTGCCCTCGATCGCCTCGACGGCAAGCTTCAACGCCAACGCGCCGGAATAGGGCGGCGAGGCATAGGAAATGCGTTGCGCGCCCGCCGGTGCATAGGGAGGAGCGGCACCTTCGACCTCGGTCCCCTCCGGCAGCATCTGGATGCGGCCGCCATTCGAGCCCTCGCCGGCGCAAGGCAGCAGTTCGCTGTCCTTCTTGCCGGCCTCGAGCTGCATGGAGTTGGCGGTGAAGCAGCCGACCTGCATCCACAGGCCGTTGATGTCGCCCCAACTGCGCGTGGCGAGGATCTTGGACAGTTCGGTTCGAGCGACCGCCTGGCTCCACATGCCGACAGCCTCGCCGACGATCTTGATGTCGGGATATTTGGCGAAGACTTCCTTGGCGGCCTTGGTCCGCTGGTCGTCCACGGATGTTCCGGGAACACCGGTGATGGCGATGATGTTGCCCTTGCCGTTGAGCTTCTTGACGAGCCATTCGGCGGTCACCCTGCCCGCTTCCAGCTGGTCGATATGGACATTGTAGGCACAAGGCTCGGTGATCTCGGCGTCATAGGCAAAGACCTTCACGCCCTTGTCGCAGGCATTCTTGACGACCTGGTTGAGCGCCGTCGGCGAGATCGGATACACGACGATCGCCTCGGCGCCGCTCTGTACCATGGCATTGATCTGCTGGATCTGGCGCTGCGCATTGGGTCCTGCGACCTGGACCTGCAGGTCGACCTTGTCGGCCAGGCTTTTGTGGGCCGCGATGGCCTTGACCATATTGGCTGCCTCCGCCTGCCAGTCATTGCCGATGTAACTCATGCTGAGAAAGATCTTGTGCTTCTGGGCCGCGTCAGCCGCGGACATGCCAAAAGCACATACAGCCATGCCTGCCAGCAGCGTGAGCCGCCGGACCTTCAATCCGATACCCATGTGAAATTCCTCCCGATCCGAATGACCGAATGCCTCCCGAGGGCACGAAAGCTAGCCCTCGCCATCCGATATTGGAAACCGTACCACGATTTGATCAAAGATCAATGATGAAATGCCTTGACGGCTAGGCGACAGTCGCGGACGCTTGACGCCGCTGCCGGAACCCTGCATTCCGGGAACGGGTTGTGGCGCGGCCTTGCGCGGAAAGGTTGATGGGGAGATGGCCGGAGCGGCGTTCAGGAAGCCTGGTGTCGAGATCGTGCCCCTGTCCAGGGAAACACTGCAGGACAGGGTCTATCGCCATGTCACCGAATTGATCCTCGACGGCAGCATCGTGCCTGGCGAGATGGTGACCGTGCAAAGCCTGGCCGACGCCTTCGGGGTCAGTCCGATGCCGGTCAGGGAGGCCTTGCGGCGGCTGACGGCGGCCAACGCCTTGATGGTTGTTTCAGGCCGCTCGATCGGAATTCCCGCACTCAGCCGCGCACGCCTCATCGATCTCAGGAATGTCCGCTTCGAGATCGAAGCGATCGCCGCCGCGTGGGCGGCCGAGCGCATGGACGACCGGGGCATCGCCCAGCTCGGCCTGCACCTCAATGCGCTCGAACAGGCCAACGCGGCGGGAGACGTCAAATCCTATCTGCGCGCCAACTATGCCTTTCATTTCTCCATCTACCGGGCGGCGGGGTCCGAGAACATCCTCAACATCATCGAGAACCTGTGGCTGCAGATCAGCCCCTATTTCAACATGCTGCATGATTCCGGAAACTACTCGACCGCCAACGAGCACCACCAGGAGATGTTCGCGGCATTGCGCAACCGCGATGTCGAAGCCGTCCGCCAGGCGATCCGCGCCGACATCGACGCGGCCTTCGACGTCCTGGTCGGCCTGCTGAAATAGGACTGCGAAGCCTGCTCGGGGATTCGCCCCAGGGTCGAGGACGATAGTTACGGCGGATCGGTATGGCAGTTCCCGGCGATCTGCTCGACCGCCTCTTCAAACCCCGCAAGGTCGAAATCCGCCTGGCCGCGCCCTGACAACAGTCCGAACCGCCAGGAAAGCGACAGCCGGCTTGCGGAAACGAGCCGCTTGATCGCATCGGCGCCGTCAAGCACCAGCATCCTGCCGCGCGATCCGACCGACCAACTCTCGTCGAACTTGTCGCCGTCGACGGCAACCGACATCGTGATCTTGCGGCTGGCCGAAACCGCGTCGTTCAATTGCAGCCATTCGGTCCAGCGCGGTTCGCCGCCTGCCCGGCAGGCAATGGTCAGGACCGGACTGTAGCTCAAGGCGCCACCGCCGGTGATCAGCTTGTTGGTGGCATGGAGCGAAGCCGTGACAAGCCCATCGTCAGCCGTGCCGAAGCGCCAGTCGCCGGCAATCGCGTCGGCGGGGGCAAGATTGCAGGCGAAGGCCAGGACGAGCGTCAGGGCGACAGCACGCCCCGTTTCGAAGAATAGGCTCAACGCCCCCTCCAGGAATTTGCAGCAGAAGCGCAGATAGTGATCAACGCTTGGTATCGCCAAGTGCCACGGCCTGAGAAGCCGGCCGCCTGTTGCAGTTTCGCAACGAAAAAGGCCGCCTCGGGGGCGGCCTTCGTCAATTCCATCGAGTGCCGAGACTTATTCGGCGTCCTTGGCGGCCGCCTTCTTCTTAGGCGCAGCCTTCTTCTTCGGCTCTTCGGCCTCATCGCCAGACTTGGCATCGGCCTTCTTGTCGTCGGCCTTCTTGGCTGCGGCTTTCTTGGCCGGCTTGGCCTTGGTCGTGGTTTCCGCTTCCTCGTCGTCGGCCATCAGCTCTTCCTTGCTGACCTTGACGTCGGTGACCGAGATCTGGCCGAGCAGGTGGTCGACGACCTTCTCCTCGAACATCGGCGCCCGCAGCGCATTCAGCGCCTCGGGATTGTTGCGGTAGAACTCGAAGGCTTCCTGCTGCTGGTTGGCCGGGAAGCGGCGAACCTGCTCGAACAGGCCGCGCTGCAGCTCTTCGTCCGACACGGTGACGCCAGCCTTCTCGCCGATCTCGGCCAGCACCAGGCCAAGGCGCACGCGGCGCTCGGCAAGGCGCATATATTCGGCGCGAGCCTCTTCCTCGGTCGTCTCTTCGTCGGCGAAGGTGCGGCCGGCCGCTTCCAGATCGCGGTTGACCTGCGCCCAGATGTTGTTGAACTCGGCCTCGACGAGCTTCGACGGTGCCTCGAACGAATAGGCCGCGTCGAGTTGGTCGAGCAACTGGCGCTTGACCTTCTGGCGCGTCATCGAACCGAACTGGTTCTCGATCTGGCCGCGCACGATCTCACGCAGGCGCTCCAGCGAATCCAGGCCAAGGTTCTTGGCGGTCTCGTCGTTGATTTCGAGTTCGCCGGGCTTCGACACTTCCTTGACGGTGACGTCGAAGGTGGCTTCCTTGCCTGCCAGATGCGCCGCCTGGTAGTTTTCGGGGAAGGTCACGGTGACCTGCTTTTCGTCGCCGGCCTTGCTGCCGATGAGCTGATCCTCGAAGCCGGGAATGAATTCCTTGGAGCCCAGCACCAGCGGCTGATCGTTGCCTGCGCCGCCGGCAAAGGCCTCGCCGTCGATCTTGCCGACATAGTCGATGCTCACACAGTCGCCCTCGGCGGCCTTGCCGGTCTTCGGCTCGTAGCTGCGTGCCGATTCGGCGACCCGCTTGACCTGCTCGTCGATCTCGGTTTCAGGCACGTCGTACACCTGACGCGTTACCTTGATGTCGGAGAAATCCTTGATCTCGATCGCCGGAATGACCTCGTAGTTGAGGCGGAATTCGAAGTCGGCGCCACCGGCCAGGATCTTCTCGGCCTCCTTCTCGTCCTCGGTCATGATGACCTCGGGCTGCATGGCTGCCTTCTCGCCGCGGCCCGTGATGATCGACCGTGTCGAATCGTTGAGGATCTCGTTGACCACTTCGGCCATGAACGACTTGCCATAGACCTTGCGCAGGTGCTGCACCGGCACCTTGCCCGGCCGGAAGCCGTTGATGCGGACCTTGTTGCGGGCGTCCGACAGCCGCGCCATCAGCTTGGCTTCCATGTCACCGGCCGGCACGGTGATCTTGATCTCGCGCTTGAGACCGGAGTTGAGTGTTTCGGTGACCTGCATCGTAAAACCTTTGTTTTCACCAATGAGGCTGCCAAACGGCTCCCTGCCGTTCACAGCCTGCCGGTATAGTCTTGCCGGGAATGGCTTTTGGTACGGAACCTGGCGGTTTGACCGGAAATACGGCTCAAACTCTCCCAAACTGCGTTCCAAAATGTGAATAAGTTCTTGTTTTTCCTACTTCTTATCACATTCTGTAGAAGCGGATCGTCGCGTCCCGTCACATTTGACACGCCTTTTGTCACACGCGAGGCTAATTTTCAACAGTCTTCGCATTTCGGCCGATAACCAACATTTTTGGTCCTGACCCAACATTTCGGCCCTGACATTGACAGAATGATGGCTACATGGGATTGCCGGATCATGCGGATGTGGCGGAACTGGTAGACGCCCTGGATTTAGGTTCCAGTGCCGAAAGGCGTGGGGGTTCGAGTCCCTTCATCCGCACCACCCTTCGCTCCAGCGAGCTTCGGGTGGCAGGCCACCCAGAGGCTCTATCACTAATACAGCGGCTCCTCGAACAGCGTCTTGTCGCCATCGACCAGCGCCTTGATCTGCGCCTTGCCGTCGCTGGCAAGGGCAAGCCTGATCCCGAACGGGCGCACCCGCATGTCGTTCTGGATCGCCATCCCCTCGCCTTCGGGCAGGTAGAAGCGCTCGATGCCGTAGTCCGGTGCGATCGTCGCGCTCTCCCCGCGAAGATCCCAGCCCTCGGCGACATGCCCTGATATATCCGCCTCATCGGCAGCAGCCGGCGTCGGCGCCTTGCCGAACCAGGCGGTGGTTGGCGTCCAATAGCCGTCGGCCCCCTTCCTCAGGCGGACCACGATCGGCGTTTCGTCGCTGGAGAATTTGCCAGCCGGGATGTTGGCGATCATTTTCACCGGGATGCGCGAAATCTCGTAGCCGAGGATGATATAGTCGCCGCGCAGCAGGTCGCGCGGATCGACGGGTTCGATCTTCAACAGCACGTCCTTGCCGTTGCGCAGGATCGCCGCCCGGCCGGCGATGATCCAACCCAGGAACCCTATCTGGACGAGCGCCAGCACCAGCGCCGAAATGATCAGCCGCTTTCCGGTCATCATGCCATCGCTCCCTTGGTGACTGGACCCTTCATGCGTTTTTCGACGCGGATGATGACGGTCGCGAGGATGCCGAGCAGCACGGCGGCGGCAAGGAAGAAGCCTGCGGTGTCGAGCATCGACTGCAAGGTCACGACATAGATGATGGCGAGTTCGAAGGCGAAGCCGAGATAGGCAAGCCAGCGCAGGCCGCGGCTCTCCCGTCCTGCCAGCACGATCGCCGCGACGATGCCGGCCAGCGCGACGACGGAAGCGATGGCAAAGCCGCTGTTGTAGGTGCTCTCGTCGGCCAGTTCGAACTGGATGATTGCGAGGCCGGTGAGGAAGCCGAGCAGTGCGTGCAAAGGCAAGCGGCCGCCAAGCTGGACGATCCTGTCGACCGGCTCCGGTGCGAACACCGCAGCCGCGAAAAGCACGGCAGAGACAATGACCAGGGGGATCGCCACCGGCAGCGTCGCGTGGTTCATCGCCAACAGCACGAGATAGAAGAGCAGAGACAGGACGATCAAATGGCGTGCCGGCTGGCTGCGGGTCCAGAACGAGACGGCAAACAGCACGGCCGCCATGATGACGAAGGCGTGCGGAAATTCATTGCGATAGAAATAGTCGAACCCTCTCAGGAACAGCCAGGCATCGGCGATGCCGACCGCGGCAACCGTTAGCGGGTTCGACCGCAGTACCACCGCCGCGAGCGCCGTGCCGGCGCCCCACGTGATCAGGGCGGAAGCCTCGTCGCCCGAGAGATGATACATTTGGCCGATCAGCGCGATCGAACCGCCGAAAGCGGCGGCGGCCACGATCCACAGGGCCTCGCCGATTGCCGCATGGTCGCGCGTCTTCAGCACGGCGCCGCCGACATAACCGCCAAGGATGATGGCGAAAAGGGCTACAACCCGCGCCAGCCGCGGGATCGCGTCCCAGTTGGCGGCGACAAAGATCAGGATGGCGGCGCCGAACAGCAAGGCGGCCATCATTGCCAGGATCGAACCGAAACTGAGCGAATTGCGCTCGTTGGCCTCGACATCACGCGTTAGCGTATCGGCTGTCGCCGCGTCGATCAGGCCCGCCTGCCGCCACCGCGCGATATCCGACCTTACTCGTGACGAATAGCCCGCCATCCCGCTTCTCCCCAAGCTTGGTCTTTTTTTCAGCCGGCCCGGTCAAACCTTTGACCCAGCGGCACTTTCTGATTCTGGCTTCTTTGTGTCAGGTCCGTGAAGGCGCATTAATGTTGCATTGCACAATTTGCATTGCTGCCATGCAGCCATAGCGCTTTTAAATCGATATGGGTCCCCCTATTTATGGTTGGTACACAAACGGAATGACCCGCAAGAAAGACGAAACGAGAACTACCATGAACTTGATCCGCAATTACCGCAACTGGCGCCGCTACAGGGACACCGTGTCCGAGCTGAGCCGCCTGAGCAACCGTGAACTGACCGACCTCGGCATCAGCCGTAGCGACATTCCTTACGTCGCTCGCAAGGCGGTCTAATTCTTCGGACCGCGAATGGTCCGAACCAGTTTTGAAAAAGAGAACGACAATGAACCTGATCCGCAACTATCGTAACTGGCGCGTTTATCGCGAGACGGTTACCGAGCTGGGTCGCCTTTCGAACCGCCAGCTGCATGATCTCGGTATCGTCCGCGACGAAATCAAGATCGTCGCCCGCCGGGCGATCTAACAGGAATTTCGCTGGGGTCGACCTCCTCCCCGACCTCCAGCGAACGGTCAGCCCTTATCCTCCTCCCGAGGGTTGACCACCAAAACGACGCCCGCCGCACCTCCTCCCGCGGCGGGCGTTGTTTCCCCGGAGCAAAATGAATTTTGCTCCAAAGGGTTTTGCCCCTTTCAAAAGATAGCAAAAGAGATTTCGTCAAAGCCGACCTCCTCCCCGGCAATGACGAATAGGCCCGACCTTCACCTCCTCCCGAGGGTTGGCCACACAAACGGCGCCCGCCGCACCTCCTCCCGCGGCGGGCGTTGTTTCCCCGGAGCAAATGAATTTGCTCCAAAGGGTTTTGCCCCTTTCAAAAGATAGCAAAAGAGATTTCGTCAAAGCCGACCTCCTCCCCGGCAATG